>NZ_JBIAHN010000015.1:0-265427 GCF_042870555.1 Streptomyces sp. NPDC006487 | reverse complement strand
CAAAGGAACCTCATCCACCGAAATGGACGGGGTATCAACTTTTTGGCGTTGATTTTTGGCACGCTGTTGAGTTCTCAAGGAACGGACGCTTCCTTCGTTCCTGTTTCCAGGCCCTCCGGGCGCTTCCTTCGTTTCCAACTCTACCAGATCATTTCCGCGCCGTTTCCGGTTTGGATTTGAATTCGGTGACCGTTGGGGGTCTGTGCCTTTCGGCGCTCCACCACATTAGCGCTTATCCCGTGCGGCTCATAATCGGCCGTTCGGAATCGAATTCGGACATGCCGAATAAGACCCCGCCAGGGGTAAGTCGTAGGTAGTGGGTTGGCCGCTCTGGGGGTCTGCTGATAGCAGTGCCCCGTTCAAGCGGCTCGGGCTACGTTAGGCGTCCGCCGAGGCCGAGTCAAGTTGAGCGGCGGCGTGGCGCGTGGGCCCGGTACGGGCTCACCGTCGGGTCGTGGGTGATCCAGTAGCGGTACGGGTGGGTGGCGCCGGCGCCGCCCACCCCGGTGCGGGGGCCCTTGCTCACCAGGTCGGGCGGGGCGGGCGTGCCCGTCAGCAGGGACAAGGGGGAATCCGGGCCGGTGCAGAGGTCCGTGCCGTCGAGGGATCGGTCCACGGCCAGGGCGGTGGCCAGGCGGGCCGGACCTTTGGCCAGTTCTCGGTCGGTTCTGGCTGAAACGCGACGTTTACGGGCCAGCTCGGCGCCCACGGTTACCTCCCCCGCCCGCAGCAGGACACCGCTCGCGTGGCCCGGGGGGCCGCAGACCAGGTTGAGGCTGAACCACATGCCGTAGATGAAGTAGACGTACGCGTGTCCGGGTGGACCGAACATCGACGCGTTGCGCGCCGTCCGGCCGCGGTACGCGTGGGAGCCCGGGTCGGCTTCCCCCTCGTACGCCTCCACCTCCGTGATGCGCAGTTCCAGCGGACCGTCCGGGGTACGGCGGACCAGGGTGCGGCCGAGGAGGTCCGGGGCCACGGTGAGGACCGGGCGGTCGAAGAAGGACCGGGGCAGGGGCGTACGGTCGGGGCGCGCGCTCATCCAGTCGAGCGTAGTGGACTGCGTACTCCTGCAACCGGGGCCTAAGGTTCCGCGTTTGTAGAGGTAGTGCCGCGCCTGGTCGCGCGGGGCTTTCGAGCAGGACTTTTTTCGAGCACGTCGTATAGGGGAGTCAGAGCATGGGGTTCAGGAAGCTGTTCGCGAGCCTGGGTGCCGGTGGTGCTTCGGTCGACACGGTCATCACCGAGCCGAACGTCGTGCCGGGCGGGATCGTCCAGGGCGAGGTCCGGATCCAGGGCGGATCCGTGGAGCAGCAGATCGAGGGGCTGTCCGTCGGGCTCCAGGCGCGGGTGGAGGTGGAGGGCAACGACCAGGAGTACAAGCAGGACGTGGTCTTCACCAAGCAGCGTCTCGGCGGTGCCTTCCAGGTGCAGCCGGGCGCCCTGCACGTGGTGCCGTTCGGCCTGGAGATCCCCTGGGAGACGCCGATCACCCACTTCGGGGGGCGTCAGCTGCCCGGGATGAACATCGGGGTCAGCACCGAGCTGGAGATCGCGCGCGCGGTGGACGCCGGCGACCTCGACGCGATCAACGTGCACCCGGTGCCGGCGCAGCAGGCGATCCTCGACGCGTTCACGCAGCTGGGCTTCTCCTTCCGCAGTGCGGACATGGAGCGCGGGCACATCCGGGGAACGCGGCAGACGCTGCCGTTCTACCAGGAGATCGAGTTCCTGCCTCCGTCCCAGTACCGGGGGCTGAACCAGGTCGAGCTGACCTTCGTCTCCGACGGGCGCGAGATGGACGTCGTCCTGGAGATGGACAAGAAGCCGGGTCTGTTCAGCGAGGGCAGCGACACCTTCCGCTGCTTCCAAGTGGGGCTGCAGTCCTACCAGGGCACCGACTGGGCGGCCTACCTGAACCAGTGGATCTCGTCGGTGGGTTCGCAGCGCAACTGGCTCTGAGCGGATCTAGGCTCGGTGCCTGTACAGGTACCGGTCAGCGTCGACTCGATCCAGTAGGAGGTTCCGCAGTGGCCGAGCAGAGCAGGGCGCCGCTCCCCCACGATTTCCATCCGGCGGTGCACGCTTTCACCGTGAGCAGTGCGGACCTGGAGCCCGGGGCCGATCTGGGATCCGCGCAGGTGCTGGCCGGTGGGAACGTATCGCCGCACCTGCGGTGGGAGGGGTACCCGGAGGCGACGAAGTCCTTCGCCGTGACCTGCTTCGACCCGGACGCGCCGACGGGGAGCGGGTTCTGGCACTGGGTGCTCTTCGACCTGCCGGTCTCGGTCACCGAGCTGCCGGCCGGGGCGGGCTCCGGAAAGTTCGCGGGGCTGCCCGCCGGGGCCGTGCACGTGCGCAACGACTACGGCACGCAGGACTTCGGCGGGGCGGCTCCCCCGGCCGGGGAGCGGCACCGCTACGTGTTCACCGTGTACGCGGTGGACGAGGAGAAGCTCGGTCCCGGCGCGGACGTGTCGCCGGCCGTGGTCGGGTTCAATCTGCGGTTCCACACGCTGGGGCGTGCGCAGCTCATCGGTGAGTACGAGGCTCCCGCGGGCTGATCGTTCCGCCCTTCGTTCTCCGAGCGTTAGCCCGGTCCTGGTCTAAAGACGACCAGGACCGGGCATTTTTATTGCGTTGTCCCGCGTGGCGCGCGCGACCAGAGTGGTCGTGGGCCTTGCCGCCAGGGTGGTCGCGGGCCTGCACACGGGAGGTGGGCGAGATGCGGGACACGCTGGTGCTGAACGCGAGCTTCGAGCCGCTGTCGACGGTGACGCTGAACCGGGCGGTGGTCCTGGTGCTCCAGGACAAGGCCGTGGTCGAACAGGCGCATCCCGAGTTCCGTGTGCGCGCGGCCACGATGGATCTTCCGCTGCCGCGGGTGATCAGACTCTGCAGGTACGTACGGGTGCCTTTCCGGAGACATGCTCCCTGGTCACGGAGGGGGGTGTTGATCCGGGACCAACACCGGTGCGCGTACTGCGGGAAGCGCGCGACGACCGTGGACCACGTGCTTCCGCGGGCTCAGGGCGGTGGGGACACCTGGTTGAACACGGTGGCCTCCTGCTCCGAGGACAACCACCGCAAGGCGGCCCGGACTCCGGAGGAGGCGGGGATGCCGCTCCTCCGGAAGCCCTTCGTTCCCTCGCCGGCCGACGCCATGCTGCTCGCGCTGGGGGTGGGCGGGCGGGAGGCCCTGCCGGAGTGGCTGGAGCGTTCCGCGTAGGGCTGCCGGTGATCTCGTAGGGCGGGATCGTCCCGCCGGATAGACGGCTGCGCTGGGCGACGTACGTTTTCTACGTCGCTCAGCGGAGCAGCAGCTGGACGATCGCGATGATCCCGACGGTCACGATCACGGCGCGCAGCACGGTGGGCGGCAGGCGGCGCCCGACCTTGGCGCCCAGCTGGCCGCCGATGGTGGAGCCGACGGCGATGAGCAGGACGGCCGTCCAGTCGAACTCGGCGACGAAGAGGAAGAAGACCGCCGCGATGCCGTTCACCATCGCCGCGAGGACGTTCTTCACCGCGTTGATCCGCTGAAGGTCCTCGTGGAGCAACAGGCCCATCAGGCCGAGGTAGAGCACGCCTTGGGCGGCGCCGAAGTACCCCCCGTACGCGCTGGAGAGCAGCA
The DNA here is from genome assembly GCF_042870555.1 of Streptomyces sp. NPDC006487. Taxonomy (NCBI): domain Bacteria; kingdom Bacillati; phylum Actinomycetota; class Actinomycetes; order Kitasatosporales; family Streptomycetaceae; genus Streptomyces; species Streptomyces sp. NPDC006487. Next base: position 261,793 of record NZ_JBIAHN010000015.1, on the reverse strand, counting down.
TGCCCGACAGCAGCAGGGGGCCGCCGTCGGGGTGGCCGGTGTCGCCTCCCGCGGCCTCCTGGCGCTTGCGCAGTGCGGCGGCGAGCCTGGGTTGGAAGACGACGAGGACGAGGGCCAGGCCGATCAGGACCGGCACGATCGTGTCGAAGGAGTCCGACGGCAGGATGAGGAGCAGGATCGCGCCGGCGAGTCCGCCGACGAGGGAGACGGCGCCGAGCCTGATGATGCGGGCGCGCTGGCCCTGGAGCTCCTTGCGGTAGCCGATGGCTCCGCTGATGGCACCGGGCACGAGGCCCAGGGTGTTGGAGACGTTGGCCGTGACCGGCGGCAGGCCGGTGGCCAGCAGCACCGGGAAGGTGAGGAGGGTTCCGGAACCGACGATGGTGTTGATGGTGCCGGCGCCGATGCCGGCCGCGAAGACCGCGAGTGATTCCCAGATGGACATGGGCGGGGTCGTCCCCTTTGCATGAGTGAGTCGCCTCCCCGCCGTGAAGGTCGGGGGGCCTCACTGATCATGCCGGAGGGGACGGCCCGTTCAGTCGATGGGGGGCTGCTCGCGGCGCTCCGCGGCGTCCTTGTCGCGGGCGGCCGGGATGCCGCCGCCGTCCTTGGCGCCGTCCCTGCCCGCGGGCTGCGGGTTGAAGCCGGAGGCGGCGCCCATCGGGCCGAAGTTGCCCATGGCTCCGGAGAGGCCCTTGAGGGCGTCGCCGATCTCGCTCGGGACGATCCAGAGCTTGTTGGCGTCGCCTTCGGCGAGCTTCGGCAGCATCTGGAGGTACTGGTAGGCGAGCAGCTTCTGGTCGGCGTCGCCTGCGTGGATGGACTCGAAGACCGTACGGATGGCCTGCGCCTCGCCCTCGGCGCGCAGGGCGGCGGCCTTGGCGTCACCTTCGGCGCGCAGGATGGAGGACTGCTTCTCGCCCTCGGCGCGCAGGATCTCGGACTGTCGGACACCTTCGGCCTGGAGGATCGCGGCGCGCTTGTCGCGGTCGGCGCGCATCTGCTTCTCCATCGAGTCCTGAATGGAGGTCGGCGGCTCGATGGCCTTCAGCTCGACACGGTTGACGCGGATGCCCCACTTGCCGGTGGCTTCGTCGAGGACTCCGCGCAGGGCCGCGTTGATCTCCTCGCGGGAGGTCAGGGTCCGCTCCAGGTCCATGCCGCCGATGATGTTGCGCAGCGTGGTGACGGTGAGCTGCTCGATGGCCTGGATGTAGCTGGCCACCTCGTACGTCGCGGCGCGGGCGTCGGTCACCTGGTAGTAGATGACCGTGTCGATGTTGACGACGAGGTTGTCCTGGGTGATGACGGGCTGCGGCGGGAACGGGACGACCTGCTCGCGGAGGTCGATCCGGTTGCGGATCGAGTCGATGAACGGGACGACGATGTTGAGGCCCGCGTTGAGGGTGCGGGTGTAGCGGCCGAATCGCTCGACGATGGCGGCGCTGGCCTGCGGGATCACCTGGATCGTCTTGACCAGTGCGATGAAGACCAGAACCACCAGAATGATCAGAACGATGATGATCGGTTGCATGCGGTTCCCCGTGCCCTTCCGGCTGTCTGTGCTGCCCCGTTCAGCGGAGTCTCGCAGACCCCGGGGCCGCGGGTCGGCTGCTTGCTCACATGTGCTCGCACACAGGCGAGTTGCTCATGTGCTGGTCCGTCACATAGTGCCGGTTCGTCACATGACGACGGCGGTCGCCCCGTCGATCTCCACCACGTCGACGGACTGGCCCGGTTCGAAGGTGATGTCCGCGTCCAGGGAGCGCGCCGACCAGATCTCCCCGGCGAGTTTGATCCGGCCGCCGCCGCCCGCGTCCACGCGTTCCAGGACGACGGCACTGCGACCCCTCAACGCATCGATTCCGCTGCGGTGTTGGGGCTTCTGATTGCGGTGCCGGTTGGCGATCGGGCGGACGACCGCGATGAGCGCGACCGACACGACCACGAAGACCAGGACTTGGGCGACCACTCCCCCGCCGAGGGCCGCCGTCACGGCGGCCGCCACCGCTCCGGCGGCGAACATGCCGAACTCGGGCATCGCGGTCAGGACCAGGGGAATGCCCAGTCCGACCGCGCCGATGAGCCACCACACCCACGCGTCGATGTCCACATGGTCATGGTAGGTCGGGTGGGCGCGGTCCGGACAGGGTGCGGGAGGCCCGGCTGGTGCGCGGACTACCGCAGGGGCAGGCCCTGGGCGGTCCAGCGGTCGCCGTCGCTGCGCTCGACGACGAGCGGCAGGCCGAAGCAGAGCGAAAGGTTGCGGGAGGTCAGTTCGAGGTCGATGGGGCCGGCCGCGACCACCTTGCCCTGACGGATCATCAGCACGTGGGTGAAGCCGGGGGCGATCTCCTCGACGTGGTGCGTGACCATGATCATCGACGGGGCGAGCGGATCGCGGGCGAGCCGGCCGAGGCGCCGTACGAGGTCCTCGCGGCCGCCGAGGTCGAGACCGGCGGCGGGCTCGTCGAGCAGCAGCAGCTCGGGGTCGGTCATCAGCGCGCGGGCGATCAGGGTGCGCTTGCGCTCGCCCTCGGAGAGCGTGCCGAACTTCCGGTCGAGGTAGGGCGTCATGCCGAGGCGGTCGAGGAAGGCGCGGGCGCGCTGCTCGTCGATCTCCTCGTACTCCTCCTGCCAGGTGGCCGTCATCCCGTACGCGGCGGTGAGGACGGTCTCCAAGACGGTCTGGCGCCTGGGCAGCTTGTCGGCCATCGCGATGCCGGCCATGCCGATGCGGGGGCGCAGCTCGAAGACGTCCACCTTGCCGAGGGTGCTGCCGAGGATGGTGGCGGAGCCCTTGGTGGGGAAGAGGTAGCTGGAGGCGAGGTTCAGCAGCGTGGTCTTGCCGGCGCCGTTGGGGCCGAGGATCACCCAGCGCTCCCCCTCCTTGACCGACCAGGAGACCTGGTCCACCAGAGCCCGGCCCTCGCGGACCACGGATACGTCCACCAGCTCCAGAACATCGCTCATGAGCGTGTTGTCTCCCCTTGCAGTCTTGGTTCGTCTGTGCGCCGCCCGTCCGTGGGCGCGGCCCCAGGGGAAAACCTACGCCACTCGGGGAGGGGTCCGGGCGCGGGCCCGGGTCCAGAAGGCCGTCCGTAAAGTAGGGGGATGCTTTTCGAACCGCGTTCCGGGCGGCTGGCCGCCTGGGGGAACGCTCTGCTGGCCGGTCTCGTCTCGCCCGACGAGGCCGTGTTGTCGATCGTGGGCGAGGACTCCGTGCACCGGGTGGAGGGGCTGCCGGGGGAATCCGGGCCGGTGGGGCTCACCCTGGCGCTGGGCCGGCTGCGGGTGCTGGGGGTGACCGGGCTGCGGATCGCGCTCCCGGCGCCGGGGCATCCGCTGGGGCTGAGCGGGCCGCCGGAGTTCAACGCGAGGGCGCTGGACGCGGAGGAGGCGGTCGTCGCGGTGGGTGCGGCGGTCGGGCTGGTGCCGGAGGTCCGGGAGGCAGGGCCCGCGGGTGACGTGCACGTGTCGGTGACCTGGCACTGCCTGCCGGTACGGGAGGCCCCGCCGGCGGACGTACCGTCGCTCGGCGAGGCGGAACGGGAACTGGCGGAGGCGCTGCGCGAGGCCACGGTGGTGCTGACCCGGCTGGACGTGGCGGGATCCGGGCCGGTCGCGGAGGCGGCGCTGTCCGCGTACCGGGCGCGGACGGAGGCCGGGCGGGACGCGCTGGCGCCGGGGTATCCGGCGCGGGCGGTACGGGTCCTGTCGCTGGCGCAGCGGGTGGACCTGATGGTGTCGCTGGCGACCGAGCGGGGACACGGGGCGGCGGTGGCCGCGTCGGAGATGGCCGCGCGGGCGGAGGCCTTGCGGCCGGTGGAGCGGGTCGCTCGGCGGGCGCTGGTCGCTGCGTACAACTCGGCCGTTGAGGAGCGGCTCCGCTAGCCGCGGAGTGCGGGGTGCGGGGATCGAGTGCGGCGCCGTTGCGCGAGCCTCCCCGGTTGCGCCGGGTCTTCCGGGGCGCGGCCCCGGACCCCGCGCCTCAAACGCCGGCGAGGCTGATGTCGCCCGGCTGCGCCGGACCGGCAAGGCGTGCGGTCTCCCGGCGGGGGCGGAGCGGTCCGGCCGTGGTGGAAAGGCTTCGGCCCCGCTTCCCAGGGAGAGGGGGGAAGCGGGGCCGAGGTGTGTGGCCCCGCTGGGCGGGACCGACCGCCCCGTCGGCCGGAGGCCGGCGCGGCGGGGCGAAGCCTGCGGAGCAGTGCGAGCGCCGCCGTCAAGAAGGCGGGCAGTGCGAGCACCGCGTTGAGAAGGGGGTCAGTTGTTGACGCCCGTGTTGCCCCAGGCGCCGTTGAGCAGGCCGATCACGTTGACCGAGTTGCCCACGACGTTCGCGGGGATGTGCACGGGGAGCTGGAGCTGGTTCCCCGCGGCCACGCCGGGCGAGTTCAGGGCCTCGCCCTCCGCCGACGCACCGCCGTGCGCCGACGAGACACCCGCGCCGGCGGCGAGGAGGCCGCCCGCGATCATGGTGACGGCGGTGGCCTTCTTGAAGTTCTTCACGTTCTCGTCCTCCAGTGCGTCTGCCGCGGCCAGCCGCCGCGGCACGTCATGAAGAACGCTCATCCGACGAACGGGATGCGCCATGTGGGCTACATACACCCGACCGTATGAATCACTGCCCCTACGAGTCACTGCGCGATGCCGTGCCTGACCGCCCACAGCGCCGCCTGCGTACGGTCCGCGACGTCCAGCTTCATCAGGATGTTCGAGACGTGCGTCTTCACCGTCTTCTCCGACAGGACGAGCGCACGGGCGATCTCCCGGTTCGAACGTCCGTCCGCTATGTGGTGGAGCACCTCGCGCTCGCGGTCCGTCAGGTTGCCGCCGCGGCCGGATGACGGCCCGGGGCCCTCTTCGGCCAGCAGGGCCCCGGCGACCTCCGGCTGGAGGAGGACGTGGCCCGCGTGCACGGAGCGGATGGCTGCGGCCAGGGCGTCGGGGTCGATGTCCTTGTACACGTAGCCGGCCGCGCCCGCGCGCAGGGCGGGGACCACCGTGCGCTGCTCGGTGAAGCTGGTGACGATCAGCACGCGCGCGGGGTTCGCCAGTGTGCGCAGCCTGCGCAGTGCCTCGATGCCGTCGGTGCCCGGCATCTTGATGTCCATCAGGATGACGTCGGGGCGCAGCTCCTCCGCGCGGTCGATGCCCTCCTCGCCGTCGGCGGCTTCGCCGACCACCTCGATGTCGTCCTGGACCTCCAGGAAGGTGCGCAGGCCCCGTCGGACGACCTGGTGGTCGTCCACGAGCAAGACCCTGACGCGGCCGCTACGGCCCGGCGTGTCAGCCACCGGGTACCTCCAGTTCGATCGTGGTGCCGGTGCCGGGCTCGGACCGCACGGTGAGCCGGCCGCCGACGCCCGCGGCCCGGTCCCGCATGGAGACCAGGCCGAGGTGCCGGCCCGCCCGGCGGACGGTGGGAGGGGAGAAGCCGGTTCCGTCGTCGGTCACCCGGAGCAGGGCTCCGCCGGTCTCCCGGCGGGTGAGGGTGACGTCGATCCGGTCGCCGGCGGAGTGCCGCAGGGCGTTGTGCAGGGCTTCCTGGGCCACGCGCAGGACCGCCTCCTCCTGGGCCGCGGGCAGGGCCCGTACGCCGTCGCAGGTGAAGGTGACCTGCGCGGTGTGGGCCCGGTCCAGGACGCGGACCTGGTTGCGGAGGGTGGCGACGAGGCCGTCCTCGTCCAGGGCGGCGGGGCGGAGCTCGGTGACCGCCGCGCGCAGTTCGTCGGCGGCCTCGGCCGCCAGGGTGGCGACCTGCTGGAGCTCGTCCTTGGCCCGGGCAGGGTCGCGGTCCACCAGGGCGGCTGCGGCCTGTGCGGTCAGGCGGAGCGAGAAGAGCTTCTGGCTGACCGCGTCGTGCAGCTCGTGGGCCAGGCGGGAGCGCTCCTCCGCGATGGTCAGCTCGCGGCTGCGCTCGTAGAGGCGTGCGTTGGTGAGGGCGATCGCCGCGTGCTGGGCGAGGAGGGAGAGGAGCTCCTCGTCCTCGTCGGTGAAGCCCCGCCTGCCGCCCGGGACGCTCCGATGGTTCGCGAGGAAGAGGGCACCGAGGGTCTCCTCCCCGTCCCGGATGGGCAGCCCGAGGAAGTCGGACATGTCGGGGTGGGCGGCCGGCCAGCCCTCGAAACGGGGGTCCCGGCGTACGTCGGCCAGCCGTTCGGGGCCGTCCTGGTGGAGCATCGCGGCGAGGATCCCGTGCTGGCGGGGCAGCGGGCCGATGGCCCGCCACTGCTCCTCGCTGATGCCGTCCACGACGAACTGGGCGAAGCCGCCGTGGTCGTCCGGGACGCCCAGGGCCGCGTAATCGGCGTCGAGCAGTTCGCGGGCCGAGGCGACGATCGTGCGCAGCACGTCGCGGACCTCCAGCCGCCGGCTCATGGCGAGCAGCGCGGTACTCACGGCGGCCAGGCCGCCGCCGCGGGGGCCTCGGGGTCCGGAGTGCATGGCCTCACGGTACTCGCGGCGGCCGGGCGGGCGGATCGGGCCGGAGGCGTAGGCCTCGCGCCGGTGGCGGCGTAGGTCCCGGCGTAGGTCCCGGGCCTCGGACGGCTCCCGGGCGGCCGGTACGGGGGGCGCCGCTCGGCTGGGCGGAGCGGGCGGGCGCTCGGGGAGTACGGGAGAAGGGACTGTATATAAGGGACATTCCGCCGGGCCTTGCGGCCCGGCCCCTCGCCGGGCGGGAGGCCGGCCGGCGCCGTCGCACACGGCGGCGTACCCCGCGGGTACCGCTCAGCCGTAGCGAAGCTGTGCCTTTGGCAGGAGTTCCGGGACACCCTTCTCCTACTCAGGGATGAGAACGGTCACTGAGTGGATTGCTGACGCAACGGTTGGTGAGATTGGTACGTAGCCGATGTGAGCCCGCACATAGGACGCACATCACTTACGAAGCTCCCTAGTGGACGAATAAAGACGCTGTGAGCGCTGGCTCACGCGCTTCAGGCGCCGAATTCGGGGCTCGGCTCCGGGCCCTGATCCACTAAGCGGGATCGTACGTCACACCTTTGCCACAGGATTTTGCCACCGCTAAGAATTGCTCTCGCCGCACAGCGCCGCGGATCTCGGATCCGGCAGGCGCTTTCCTGCGGCCCCCGCTATTCGAAGAGGTTGCTACGCATGACCGAGACCAGCACTCCCGGCCACAGTCGTCGTCTGACGATGACGAAGGCGCACAAGCTTTCCATCGCCGGTGTAGCCACCCTGGGCGCCGCCGCCCTCGCCTTCTCCCTCGTACCGGCCAACGCCACCGAGACGCAGACGGCCGTCGCCGCTGCTCCCGTCGCCTGGTCGAAGGTCGTCGACGGCGCGCAGACGCAGGCCGTGCAGCAGCACCTCACCGTTCAGCAGGTCGTCGCGGACCAGCAGGCCAAGGTCGCGAAGGACGCCAAGGCGGCCAAGGCCGCCGCCGCCAAGGCCAAGGCCGAGGCGGACGCGAAGAAGGACCGCGAGCAGAAGGCGGCCGCCAGCCGTTCCGCCAACCGCGCGCCGGTCTTCGCCAACAACCTGGACGGCTGGATCAAGGAAGCCCTCTTCATCATGAAGAAGGAGGGCATTCCGGGCACCTACGCCGGGATCCACAAGAACATCATGCGCGAGTCCAGCGGCAACCCGATGGCGATCAACAACTGGGACATCAACGCCCAGAACGGCATCCCCAGCAAGGGTCTGCTCCAGGTCATCGCCCCGACGTTCAAGGCGTACCACGTCAAGGGCACCAAGTTCGACCAGTACGACCCGGTCGCCAACATCGTCGCGGCCTGCAACTACGCGGCCGACCGCTACGGCTCCATGGACAACGTCAACAGCGCCTACTAGGCCCCTGGCGTCCTCCCCAGCCCCCCATGCGCCTCAGGGCGGCCCCGGTGTTCCGGAGCCGCCCTGAGGCGTTCGTGCGTGCCCGCGTGCGTACACGGGCGCGGCGCTTACTTGCCCGCGCGCATGACCTCGGGCTCGTGGCGGCGCAGCAGGCGCTGCACGGCGAAGCCGCACGCGACGCCGAGGAGCAGCAGGACCGTGATGTTCAGGCTCCACTGGCCGACCGTGGCGTCCCAGAGCGGGTCGGTGTTGGTCGGGTTCTCGGCGTCCCACGGCGGCATGAGCACGCCGAGGTTCAGCGTGGTGCCGGCGGCGGCGATCGCCCAGCGGGAGGGCATGAGCCAGGCGAACTGCTCCAGGCCCGGAGAATCGTAGACCTGGAAGAGGATGCCGGTGAAGACGACCTGGACGATCGCGAACATGACCAGGAGCGGCATGGTCTTCTCGGCGGTCTTGACCAGCGAGGAGATCACCAGGCCGAACATCATGGAGGTGAAGCCGAGCGCGATGACCGACAGGCAGATCTCCACGGCCGGCGGCATCAGCAGACCCTCGGCGGGCAGGTCGCGCGGGTAGAAGCCGATCCCGCAGATGATCACGCCCTGGATGGCCGTGATGACCCCGAGGACGATCACCTTCGACACGAGGTACGCCGACCGGGACAGGCCGGTCGCGCGCTCGCGCTCGTAGATCACGCGTTCCTTGATCAGTTCGCGGACCGAGTTCGCCGCGCCGGAGAAGCACATGCCGACCGCGAGGATCAGCATGATCGTGCCGGCGTCGCCGTTGAAGCGGGACGGCGCCACGGGCGGCGCGAGTCCGAACTTCGCGGGGATGACGACGGAGACCACGCCGAGGACCGCCGGGAGGATCAGCATCAGTGCGATGAATCCCCTGTCGGACGCGATGACCGACATGTAGCGGCGCATCAGGGTCCAGAGCTGGGAACCCCAGCCCTGCGGCTTCGGCGGCCGGGTCTGCTGCACGGCGGGCTGCACCGACTGCGGGGCGACCGCGTCGATGTCGGCGGCGTAGAGCTGGTAGTGCTGCGAGCCCTTCCAGCGGCCGGCCCAGTCGTAGTCGCGGTAGCTCTCGAAGGCGGAGAACACGTCGGCCCAGGTGGTGTAGCCGAAGAAGTTCAGCGCCTCGTCCGGCGGGCCGAAGTACGCGACCGAGCCGCCCGGGGCCATGACCAGCAGCTTGTCGCAGATGGCCAGCTCGGCGACCGAGTGCGTGACGACGAGGACCGTGCGGCCGTCGTCGGCGAGGCCGCGCAGCAGCTGCATGACGTCGCGGTCCATGCCCGGGTCGAGGCCCGAGGTGGGCTCGTCCAGGAAGATCAGCGAGGGCTTGGTCAGCAGCTCCAGGGCCACGGACACGCGCTTGCGCTGGCCGCCTGAGAGCGAGGTGATCTTCTTGTCCTTGTGGATGTCGAGCTTGAGCTCGCGCAGCACCTCGTTGATGCGGGCGGCGCGCTCGGACTCGGCGGTGTCGCCCGGGAAGCGGAGCTTGGCCGCGTACTTGAGGGCGGTGCTGACCTTCAGCTCCTTGTGCAGGATGTCGTCCTGCGGGACCAGGCCGATGCGCTGGCGGAGCTCCGCGAACTGCTTGTACAGGTTGCGGTTGTCGTAGAGGACGTCGCCCTCGTTGGCCGGGCGGTAACCGGTCAGCGCCTTGAGGAGCGTCGACTTGCCGGAGCCGGAGGGGCCGATGACGCCGATCAGCGACTTCTCCGGGACGCCGAAGGTGACGTCCTTGAGGATCTGCTTGCCGCCGTCGACCGTGACCGTGAGGTGGCGGGCCGAGAAGGAGACGTCACCGGTGTCGACGAACTCCTCGAGGCGGTCGCCGACGATCCGGAAGGTCGAGTGGCCGACGCCGACGATGTCGTTCGGGCCGAGCAGCGCCGTGCCCGACTTCGCCAGCGGCTGACCGTTGACGTAGGTGCCGTTGTGGCTGCCGAGGTCGCGGATCTCGAAGCGGCCGCCCGGCATCGAGTGGAACTCCGCGTGGTGGCGGGAGACCTGGAGGTCGGAGACCACCAGCTCGTTCTCCAGCGCACGGCCGATGCGCATGACGTGGCCCAGCGCGAGCTGGTGGAACGTCGTCGGGCTGCGGTGGTCGCCGTAGCCCGGGGTACCGCCGCCGCCCGGCTGCTGCTGGTGCTGCTGCGGGAAGGGCTGTGCCTGGTGCGGCTGCTGGGCCTGCTGCTGCGGGAACGGCGGGGCCTGCTGGACCTGCTGCTCCCAGGGCTGCTGTGCCTGCGGCTGCTGCGCGTAGGCCTGGGCCGGTGCCTGCTGCGCCACGGCCGGCTGCGGCGCCGGGGCGGCCGCGGCCGCGCCCGCGACGGGATTCAGTCGCGGCCCGTCGGTGGCGTTGCCCAGGTGCACCGGCGTACCCGGTACGAGCTCGGCCTGCTGGACCCTCGCCCCGTGCACGTACGTGCCGTTGGTGCTGCCGTGGTCCTCGATTCCCCAACCTCGCCCGTTCCAGGCGATGGTGGCGTGCCGCCACGACACCCGGGCGTCATCGATCACCACGTCTCCCTGGGGGTCGCGCCCCAGCGAGTACGACCTGGACGGATCGAGCGTCCAGGTCCTTCCATTCAATTCCAGTACGAGTTCCGGCACTCCAGCCCCACTTAAGTCCCCCGAGAATCCCCCATGACGTCAGGGAGTCTAGGGATGGCGAACATCCGGGGGAACTATTTCAGGCGCAGGGCCACAAGGGGAATCCGGGCCACGTGGCAGCGCCCCGGGAGGCCCGCCGAGGGGGTCGAAAGCGCCCCGGAAGGTGCGTTTCGGGACGCTCCGGCGTCCCCCCGGCCGGGCCGGGGGACGCATCGGCCCGTCGGGCGGGCTCCTTCCCGGCCCTCGCCCTCCCCTGCCGTGCCTGACCTCCGGCCGTCCGGCGCCCCCCGTCGCCGGATCTCCACGCGCCCGCTCCAGGGCCCGCCCATGGCCGCCGCACGACCTCCACACGTCCACGGAGTGGCCCCCGCACGTCCGTACGGAGCGAAACGGTTCCGCCAGGTGGGACGGGGCTCCGTGCGCGCAGGCCGGGGAGATACGGTGAAGGCACCATGAGCGCTTCGCAGACCTCCGACGTCCCCACCCTCCTCGTCAAGATCTTCGGCAAGGACCGTCCCGGGATCACCGCCGGGCTGTTCGACACCCTCGCCGCCTACTCCGTCGACGTCGTCGACATCGAGCAGGTCGTCACCCGGGGCCGCATCGTCCTGTGCGCCCTCGTCACCCACCCGACCGCCGGCACCGAGGGCGAGCTGCGGGCGACCGTCCACAGCTGGGCCGAGTCCCTCAAGCTGCAGGCCGAGATCCTCTCCGGCACCGGTGACAACCGGCCGCGCGGCAGTGGCCGTTCGCACGTCACCGTGCTCGGGCACCCGCTCACCGCCGAGTCCACGGCCGCCATCGCCGCGCGGATCACCGCGACCGGCGGCAACATCGACCGCATCTTCCGGCTCGCGAAGTATCCGGTGACGGCCGTGGAATTCGCCGTCTCCGGCACCGCGACCGAGCCGCTGCGCACCGCGCTGGCCACCGCCGCCGCCCAGATCGGCGTCGACGTGGCCGTGGTCTCGGCCGGGCTGCACCGGCGGGCCCAGCGCCTCGTCGTCATGGACGTGGACTCGACCCTGATCCAGGACGAGGTCATCGAGCTCTTCGCCGCGCACGCCGGCTGCGAGGCCGAGGTCGCCGAGGTGACCGAGCGTGCCATGCGCGGGGAGCTGGACTTCGAGCAGTCGTTGCACGCCCGGGTCGCGCTGCTGGCCGGGCTGGACGCCTCCGTGGTGGACAAGGTCCGCTCCGAAGTGCGCCTCACCCCGGGCGCCCGGACGCTGATCCGCACCCTCAAGCGGCTCGGCTACCAGGTGGGCGTCGTCTCCGGCGGGTTCACGCAGGTGACGGATGATCTGCGGGAGCGGCTCGGGCTGGACTTCGCCTCCGCCAACACCCTGGAGATCGTCGACGGCAAGCTGACGGGCAAGGTCACCGGCGAGATCGTGGACCGGGCCGGCAAGGCCCGGCTGCTGCGCCGCTTCGCCGCGGAGGCCGGTGTACCGCTGGCCCAGACGGTGGCCATCGGCGATGGTGCCAACGACCTGGACATGCTGAACGCGGCCGGGCTGGGCGTCGCCTTCTGCGCCAAGCCGGTGGTCCGCCAAGCCGCGCACACCGCGGTGAACGTGCCCTTCCTGGACGCCGTGCTGTACCTGCTCGGAATCACCCGCGAAGAGGTCGAGGCCGCCGACCTGGCGTGACGGACACGGCGGAACCCCCACGCCACGACCACGACGACGGAGCGGGCCCCGGCACTGTGCAAGTGCGGGGGCCCGCTCGGTCGTCGTAGTCGTCGAGGCGTGCGTGCGTGCGCGTCAGCTGTGCGGGGTCCAGAAGTCCAGCAGGGTGCCCACTCCGTGTTCCACGGACTTCCACGAGCCGGTGAAGGAGACGACGGCGATTCCGGAGGTCGGGAAGCCGCTGCGGTTCATCCGGGCGAGCACGTCGCCCTGCGCGCTCCCGGAGAGGGCGTCGGCCAGCGCGTGCATGCCGGGGTTGTGGCCGATGACCAGGAGGTTCTTCACCTCGTCGGAGGTCTCGTTGACCAGGGCGATGAGCTCGCCCAGCGAAGCCTCGTAGAGCCGTTCCTCGTACGTGGTCCTCGGCCGGTGCGGCAGCTCCTGGACGGCCAGCTTCCAGGTCTCCCTGGTCCGGGCCGCGCTGGAGCAGAGGGCCAGGTCGAAGGTGATGCCGGTCTGGGCCAGTTTCTGGCCCGCGGCCGGGGCGTCGTGACGGCCGCGGTCCGCCAGGGGGCGGTCGTGGTCCGTGCCGTCCGACCATTCGGCCTTGGCGTGCCGGAGGAGGACGATCCTGCGGGGTGTGTCGGCGCTCATGACTCCCAGCTTCGCATGAATCGAGCCACGGGGCGCAGGGCGTTGAGGGGGTCATCACCCCCAGGTGTGGGGCGTGGGGAGCGCCCCGGCGCACGGCGGCGCGGGTGGGCTCCCGGTGGCTGGCGCCCCGTCAGCCGACGGCGCTCAGCAGCCGTTCGGTGACCTGGACGAGGGTGGAGCCGTCGCCGGAGGCGGCGTGTGCCTGGCCGGATCCGGCCAGGAGTATGAGCAGGAGGCCGAAGGCGAGGGCGGGCAGGGCGAGCGCCCACCAGGGCAGCCGGGCGTCGGCCCCGGCGGTGCGGGGAGCGGACGGGCGGCCTGGGGCCAGGTGCGTGGGGGCCGACATGGCCGCCTCCGTGGGGTGGTCGGACGGGCTCGCTCTTGCTCTTCGAATCTAAGGATTCGAGCAGGCGGTTCCCATCCGGGACGCACCCCAGATGCCCCTGAGCCTGACCCCCTAGGGGTTGGGGGGTTAACCCCACCCCCTACGGCGAGGCGAGGGTGGCGACGACGGCGATGACGACGGTCACCAGCAGCATCGCGCCCAGCACGAGGCCGAGCTTCCGGTGGCCGTTCTGGGGGTTCGGTTCAAGTACGGGCGACATGCCGATCAGTCTCGCATGCCGCATTCGTCCTCGATCGTGCGGTCCCGGCCCGCCAGGATGCCGAGCGCGATCTGCGGGACGAGCAGACCGGCCATCAGGGCGAGGGGCAGGTCCCAGCCGCCGGTGTGCTGGTAGAGGGTGCCGATGAGGAGCGGCCCGGGGATGGAGATGAGGTAGCCGGTGCTCTGGGCGAAGGCCGACAGTTTGACGACGCCGGCGGGGGACTTGGCCCGCAGTCCGATCATGGTGATGACGAGCGGGAAGGCGCAGTTGGAGACGCCGAGAAGGATGGCCCAGGCCCACGCGCCGGCGGCGGGGGCGAAGGAGAGGCCGAGGTAGCCGACGAGGCCGAAGAGGCCGAGTACGACGGCGATGGGGCCCTGGTTCCTCATCCGGCCGGCCAGGCCCGGGATGACGAAGGCGAGCGGGACGCCCATGACCATGGTGACGGCGAGCAGGATGCCCGCCGTGGAGGCGGAGACCCCCGCGTCGCGGAAGATCTGCGGGAGCCAGCCCATCGTGATGTACGCGCCCGTGGCCTGGAGTCCGAAGTAGCAGGCGAGGGCCCACGCGGTACGGCTGCGCACCACGCTCGGCCCGGCGTCGGGGCGGGCGGCGGGTACGCCCGCCGCCGCGGCCTTCTCCTTGCGGGCCGCCGCGGCGATGGCCAGCCAGGGCAGGACGGCCGCCGCGGCGAGGACGGCCCAGATCAGCAGGCCGGTGCGCCAGCTGCCGCCGAGGGCCTGGGTCATCGGGACGGTCGCCGCCGCGGCGAGCGAGGTACCGGCGGCCAGGGCCATGGAGTAGAGCCCCGTCATGGTGCCGACCCGGTCGGGGAACCAGCGCTTGACGATCACCGGCAGGAGCACGTTGGTCAGGGCTATGCCCGCCAGGGTCAGGGCGCTGGCCGCGAGGAACCCGGCGGCGTTGGAGGCGAACGGCCGGATCAGCAGGCCCGCGGCGACCGCGACCATACCGGCGCAGACGACGGCGGCCGGCCCGAAGCGGCGGGAGAGCCGGGGCGCGGTGACGCCGAAGACGGCGAAGCACAGGGCGGGTACGGAGGTGATGAGTCCGGCGACGGTGCCGCTCATGCCGAGGCCCTCGCGGGTCTCCTCGAACAGGGCGCCGAGGCTGGTGATGGCGGGCCGCAGGTTGAGGGCGGCCAGCACGATGCCGACGAGGAGCACGGGGCCGAGCCACGCCGGCTGCGGGGTGGCGGCGGGCGTGGGGAGGGGCTGCGGCGCGGCCGTGTGAGCGGCCTGGGGCCGGTTCAGGATCTGGACTTCTTCGTCGGACATTCGACCATCATAGAATCATGGGATGATTGGTTGTCCACCCCGCAGCCGTATCGTTCCCGTCACCCGACCGTTCCCGCCCCACGGACCCGTTCCCGCCCCACGGACCGTTCCCGTCTGCCCGACCGCGCCCGCCCCGAGAGGAACCCCGACCGCATGCCGCTGACCTCGCCCCGGCGATCCGCACTCGTCGACCAGGTGATCGCCCAGCTCCGGAACCAGATCACCACCGGCGAATGGCCCGTGGGATCCCGCATCCCCACCGAGCCGGAGCTCGTGGAGCTGATGGGCGTCGCCCGCAACACCGTGCGGGAGGCCGTGCGGGCCCTCGCGCACAACGGCCTCCTCGACATCCGCCAGGGCTCGGGGACCTACGTGATCGCCACCAGCGAGCTGGCCGGGGTCATGCACCGCCGCTTCGCCGGCGCCGACCCCCGGCACATCGCGGAGCTGCGCTCGACGCTGGAGTCCTCGGCGGCCCGCCTCGCGGCGGAGCGGCGGACCGCGCGGGACCTCGTACAGCTGGACGCGCTGCTGGCGCGGCGCGAGGAGGCCTGGTCGGGCGGGGACGCGGAGCCGTTCATCGCGGCGGACGTGGCCCTGCACATGGCGGTGGTGGCGGCCTCCCACAACGACGTGCTCATCGAGCTGTACGCGGACCTCGGCGATCTGGTGGCCGACTGGCTGCGCACCGACGTGGGCACGGAGCTCGATCCCGCCTCCCACCTGGACCACGCGCGGCTGATCGAGGCGATCCGGCGCGGGGACGGGGACGCGGCGGCTTCGGAGGCGGCCGGCTATCCGTTCGTCTGCCTGGCCGAGGAGGGGCGCGCCGCGGGGTTCACTGCCGCTGGTGGCTGACCCAGGCGGAGCGGACTTCCTTCCAGCAGCGGCCGGAGAGCTCCACGCGGCCGGCCGGGCCGACGGCCACGGCGGCGCCGTCCCCGTCCACGTCCCACCAGCGGTCGCACTCCACGTGCAGGCGGACCAGGTCGGTCTGCGGATAGCCGTTGTGGCAGAACGCCACCACCTGCGAGCCGTTGATCTCGGTGTCGCAGTCGGCTCCGAAGAGCTCCCGGGCGGGGGGCCGCGCGGGCTGTACGGGGGGTTCGGCGGGGATCTGGGCCAGGTCGACCACGGCCGGGGCCTGGACGTCCGTACCGGAGGCCGGGGCGGACACCTCGTCCTGCGCGACGGCTCCGGGGAGCAGGAACCCGGTCAGGACCACCGAGGTGATCAGCAGGGATACCGCTCGGCTCCGCCTCGCGCGCACTCCCGTACCTCCTCCCCGCAGGAGCCGGGAAGATCCCGACGGGCCCAGTTTGCAGGGAAATGTCCGGATTCTCGACTCGGGAAGATCAGACCCGGGGGCGGACATCTGATCGAGTCACCCCGTACGGTCCCGGCCCCGCCCGCCGAAACGGCAGCGGCCGCGCCTCCCGGAAGGGAAGACGCGGCCGCCGCCGTACGGATGGAACGGGGTCCCGACCGGGGAGGTCAGGCACCCATCGCGTGCAGACCGCCGTCGACGTGGATGATCTCGCCGGTGGTCTTGGGGAACCAGTCCGACAGCAGGGCGACGACGCCCTTGCCCGCCGGCTCCGGGTCCGACATGTCCCACTCCATCGGGGAGCGGTGGTTCCAGACGTCCGCCAGCTCGGAGAAGCCGGGGATGGACTTCGCGGCCATCGAGCCGAGCGGACCGGCCGAGATCAGGTTGCAGCGGACCTTCTCCTTGCCCAGGTCACGGGCGAGGTAGCGGCTGGTGGCCTCCAGCGCCGCCTTGGCCGGACCCATCCAGTCGTACTGCGGCCAGGCGAACTGCGCGTCGAAGGTCAGGCCGACGACCGAGCCGCCCTCGTTCTCCGGGAAGAGCGGCTTGCAGGCCATGGTCAGCGACTTCAGCGAGAACGCCGAGACGTGCATGGCGGTGGCGACCGACTCGAACGGGGTGTTCAGGAAGTTGCCGCCGAGCGCGTCCTGCGGCGCGAAGCCGATGGAGTGGACGACGCCGTCGAGGCCGCCGAGCTCCGCGCGGACGAGGCCCTCCAGGCGGGCCAGGTGCTCGTCGTTGGTGACGTCGAGCTCGATCACCTTGACCGGCTTGGGCAGCTTCTTGGCGATGCGCTCGGTCAGCGTCGGACGCGGGAACGCGGTGAGGATGACCTCGGCGCCCTGCTCCTGGGCCAGCTTGGCGACGTGGAAGGCGATGGACGACTCCATCAGCACCCCGGAGACGAGGATGCGCTTGCCGTCGAGAATTCCGCTCATGGTGATCAGTGACCCATGCCCAATCCGCCGTCAACGGGAATGACGGCACCAGTGATGTACGCGGCGTTGTCGGACGCCAGGAAGCTGACCGCGGCCGCGATCTCCTCGGGCTGCGCGTAGCGGCCCAGGGGCACCTGGCCGACGATGCCGGCCCGCTGCTCGTCCGTGAGCACCTTCGTCATGTCGGTGTCCACGAAGCCCGGGGCGACGACGTTGAAGGTGATGTTGCGGGAGCCCAGCTCACGGGCGAGGGAGCGGGCGAAGCCGACCAGCGCCGCCTTGGAGGCGGCGTAGTTGGCCTGGCCGGCCGAGCCGAGCAGGCCGACGACCGAGGAGATCAGGACGACGCGGCCCTTCTTGGCGCGGAGCATGCCGCGGTTCGCGCGCTTGACCACGCGGAAGGTGCCGGTGAGGTTGGTGTCGACGACCGAGGCGAAATCGTCCTCGGACATGCGCATCAGCAGCGTGTCCTTGGTGATGCCGGCATTGGCCACGAGGACCTCGACCGCGCCGTGCGCGTCCTCGACCTGCTTGTACGCCAGGTCGACCTGGTCGGAGTCGGTGATGTCGCAGCGGACCGCCAGCACGCCCAGGGCCGTGAGCTCGGCCGGGGGCTCGCCCGACCGGTACGTGATCGCGACCTTGTCCCCCGCTTCCGCGAAAGCTCGGGCGATGGCGAGGCCGATGCCCCGGTTACCTCCGGTGACGAGAACCGAGCGGCTCAACGGATCACCCTTTCGACTAGCGGTCTGAATACCAAAAACCTATAGGTCAAGTACCCCTTCCGGAGAATCCGGCTCCGACAGGGCCTCGGTACGCGCTCTGTCGAGTCCCTACAGAAAGATGTAGGCACGGCAAGCGCCGACGCGACATGATCGGGTCTGCTGCCCAGACCCCCGGGAGGACCTCCGTGCCCCATTCCATCGACGCGGCCTTCACCGCGCTGCCCTTGCGGGCGCTGGCCGACGCGGCGCTCGCGCGGGCCCGCGCGCTGGGCGCCGATCATGCCGATTTCCGTCTGGAACGGATCCGCAGCGCCTCTTGGCGGCTGCGCGACACCAAGCCCTCGGGCGGTTCCGACACCACCGACCTCGGCTACGCGGTCCGCGTGGTGCACGGCGGCAGCTGGGGCTTCGCCTCCGGTGTGGACCTGACCATGGACGCCGCCGCCAAGGTCGCCTCGCAGGCCGTGGCCATGGCGAAGCTGTCCGCCAAGATCATCAAGGCGGCCGGATCGGACGAGCGGGTCGAGCTCGCCGACGAGCCCGTGCACGCCGACAAGACCTGGATCTCCGCCTACGACGTGAACCCCTTCGAGGTGCCGGACACGGAGAAGGCCGCGCTGCTCGCCGACTTCAGCGCGCGCCTCCTGGCGGCCGACGGGGTGGCCCACGTGGACGCCTCACTGCTCGCGGTCCACGAGAACAAGTTCTACGCCGACACCGCGGGCACCTCCACCACCCAGCAGCGGGTGCGCATCCACCCGGAGCTCACCGCCGTCGCCGTCAACGCCGCAACCGGCGAGTTCGACTCGATGCGCACCATCGCCCCGCCGGCCGGGCGCGGCTGGGAGTACCTGACCGGCACCGGCTGGGACTGGCACGCCGAACTGGAGGCGATCCCCGGCCTGCTCGCCGAGAAGATGCGGGCGCCGAGCGTCGAGGCCGGGCGCTACGACCTGGTCGTGGACCCCTCGAACCTGTGGCTCACCATCCACGAGTCCATCGGCCACGCCACCGAGCTGGACCGGGCGCTGGGCTACGAGGCCGCGTACGCCGGGACCTCCTTCGCCACCTTCGACCAGCTGGGCAAGCTCGCCTACGGCTCCCCCGTCATGAACGTGACGGGCGACCGGACGGCCGAGCACGGGCTGGCCACCATCGGCTACGACGACGAGGGCGTCGAGGCGCAGAGCTGGGACCTGGTCAAGGACGGCACCCTGGCCGGCTACCAGACGGACCGGCGGATCGCGAAGCTGACCGGCCTCGGCCGCTCCAACGGCTGCGCCTACGCCGACTCCCCCGGGCACGTGCCCGTCCAGCGCATGGCGAACGTCTCGCTCCAGCCGGATCCGGGCGGGCTCTCCACCGAGGACCTGATCGGCGGGGTGGAGCGCGGGATCTACGTGGTCGGCGACCGCTCCTGGTCCATCGACATGCAGCGCTACAACTTCCAGTTCACCGGGCAGCGCTTCTTCCGCATCGAGAACGGAAAGCTCGCCGGGCAGCTCCGCGACGTGGCCTACCAGGCCACGACCACCGAGTTCTGGGGCTCGATGGAGAAGGTCGGCGGTCCGCAGACCTACGTCCTGGGCGGCGCCTTCAACTGCGGCAAGGCCCAGCCGGGCCAGGTCGCGGCGGTCTCGCACGGCTGCCCGTCCGCGCTGTTCCGTGACGTGAACATCTTGAACACCACGCAGGAGGCCGGACGATGACCTCGTCGAGTCGCACCACCAAGCCCCACGAGATCGTCGAGCGGGCACTGGAGCTGTCCACCGCGGACGGCTGCGTCGTCATCGCCGACGAGGAGTCGAGCGCGAACCTGCGCTGGGCGGGCAACGCCCTGACCACCAACGGGGTCACCCGCGGCCGGACCCTCACGGTCATCGCCACCGTCGACGGCAAGGAGGGCACGGCCTCGGGGGTCGTCTCGCGCTCCGCCGTCACGGCCGCGGAGCTGGAGCCGCTGGTCCGGGCCGCCGAGGCGGCCGCCCGCGGTGCCGGCCCGGCGGAGGACGCGCGGGCGCTGGTCACCGGCACCCCGTCCTCGCCGGACTTCGCGGACGCCCCTGCCGAGACCTCCTCGGCGGTGTTCGCGGACTTCGCCCCGGCCCTGGGCGAGGCCTTCGCCCGGGCCCGCGCGGGCGGCCGCGAGTTGTACGGCTTCGCCAACCACGAGCTGGTGTCCACGTACGTGGGCACCTCCACGGGGCTGCGCCTGCGCCACGACCAGCCCAACGGCACCCTGGAGCTCAACGCCAAGTCCCCGGACCGCCAGCGCTCGGCCTGGGCCGGCCGCGCGACCCGGGACTTCAAGGACGTGGACCCGACCGCGCTGGACGCGGAGCTGGCCGTGCGCCTCGGCTGGGCGGAGCGGAAGATCGACCTTCCGGCCGGGCGGTACGAGACGCTGCTGCCCGCCACGGCCGTGGCCGACCTGCTGATCTACCAGATGTGGTCGGCGTCGGCCCGGGACGCGGTGGAGGGCCGGACGGTCTTCTCCAAGCCCGGCGGCGGCACCCGGCTCGGCGAGCGGCTCTCCCCGCTGCCGCTGAACCTGCGCAGCGATCCGAACGCGCCGGGCCTGGAGTCCGCGCCGTTCGTGATCGCGCACAGCTCCGGCGACAGCGCCTCCGTCTTCGACAACGGCCTGCCGGTGCCGGCGACCGAGTGGATCAAGGACGGAGAGCTGTCCCGGCTGACCACGACCCGGCACACCGCGGAACTGACCGGGCTGCCGGTCTCCCCCTCCTTCGGGAACCTGATCCTGGAGGCCGGCGGGGAGAAGTCCCTGGAGGAGATGGTGGCCTCCACCAGTCGCGGGCTGCTGCTGACCTGCCTCTGGTACATCCGCGAGGTGGACCCGGCCACTCTGCTGCTCACCGGGCTGACCCGGGACGGCGTCTACCTGGTGGAGGACGGCCAGGTCGTCGGCGAGGTCAACAACTTCCGGTTCAACGAGTCCCCCGTGGACCTGCTGTCGCGGGCCTCCGAGGCCGGCCGGACCGAGAAGACCCTGCCGCGCGAATGGAACGACTGGTTCACCAGGACCGCGATGCCGGCGCTGCGCATCCCGGACTTCAACATGAGCTCGGTCAGCAAGGGCGTCTGATCAACGGCGTCCGCCCAACGGGATGGATCAACAAAGCGTGAGAGGTGCGGGGCTTCCCCGCCTAGACTGGCGGGGAATCCCCCAGCTTTCTGTTCCACCTCGTTCAAGGAGACCCAGAACCGTGACGGACATCGTCGACGAACTGAAGTGGCGCGGGCTCTTCGCCCAGTCCACCGACGAAGAAGCGCTGCGCAAGGCGTTCGCGGACGGTCCCGTCACGTTCTATTGCGGCTTCGACCCGACGGCGGCCTCGCTGCACGTGGGTCACCTGGTGCAGGTCCTCACCGTGCGCCGGCTGCAGCAGGCGGGCAACCGTCCGCTGGCGCTGGTCGGCGGGGCCACGGGGCAGATCGGCGACCCGCGTCCGACCGCCGAGCGCACCCTGAACGACCCGGAGACCGTCGCGAACTGGGTGACGCGCCTGCGCACCCAGATCGAGCCGTTCCTGTCCTTCGAGGGCGAGAACGCGGCGGTCATGGTCAACAACCTGGACTGGACGGCGGGCATGTCCGCCATCGAGTTCCTCCGGGACATCGGCAAGCACTTCCGCGTGAACAAGATGCTGACGAAGGACTCGGTCGCCAAGCGGCTGGACTCCGACCAGGGCATCAGCTACACGGAGTTCAGCTACCAGCTGCTCCAGGGCATGGACTTCCTGGAGCTGTACCGCCGGCACGGCTGCGTGCTCCAGCAGGGCGGGTCCGACCAGTGGGGCAACCTGACGGCCGGTCTCGACCTGATCCACCGGGTGGAGCCGGACGCGCACGTCCACGCCATCGCGACCCCGCTGATGGTCAAGGCGGACGGCACCAAGTTCGGCAAGTCCGAGAGCGGCGCCGTCTGGCTCGACCCGGAGATGACCACCCCGTACGCGTTCTACCAGTTCTGGCTGAACGTGGACGACCGGGACGTCTCCACCTACATGCGCATCCTGTCCTTCCAGACCCGTGAGGAGCTGGAAGCGCTGGAGGCGCAGACCGCCGAGCGGCCGCAGGCGCGTGCCGCGCAGCGCGCGCTGGCGGAGGAGCTGACCACGCTGGTGCACGGCGCGGACCAGTGCGCCGCCGTGATCGCGGCGTCCAAGGCGCTGTTCGGCCAGGGCGAGCTGGCGGACCTGGACGAGGCCACCCTGGCGGCGGCCCTGTCCGAACTGCCGCACGCGAAGGTGGCGGAGCCGGGTCCGGTCGTCGATCTGCTGGCGGAGACCGGGCTGGTCGCGAGCAAGTCGGCCGCGCGCCGGACCGTCAAGGAGGGCGGCGCCTACGTGAACAACGTGAAGGTCGCCTCCGAGGACGCGGTCCCCGCCAAGGAGGACCTGCTGCACGGGCGCTGGCTGGTGCTGCGCCGCGGCAAGAAGAACCTGGCGGCGGTCGAGGTCACCGGCTAGTCGCCGCCGCGGCACGACGGAGGGGCCGGTCCGGACGCACTGTCCGGACCGGCCCCTCCGTCGTGCTCCGCCGCCGCGCCGCGCGGCGGGCCCGAGCCCTCAGGTCATCTGCTTCTTGCCGCCGCGCAGCGAGCTGTAGATCAGGTCACCGAGGCCGACCACCACGACGGCTCCGGCAAGCTGCAGCAAGTGCCGGATCCAGTCGATGCCGCGCGTTTCGTTGACGCCGATCCAGGTGGCCACGGCGTTGCCGAGGACCGCGCCGATGATGCCGAAGACGGTGGTCAGCCAAAGGGGCTGGTGCTGCTTGCCCGGCAGGATCGCCCGGGCTATCAGTCCCAGTACAAAGCCGACGATGATCGCCCACAACCAACCCATGTCGAGCCTCCTCCTGGCGCGTTGTGCGCATGTGGGCCCAGTCTCGACCCGTCCGGCCCAGCGCGCATTTCGGGCGGCTCCATTCGGGGGACACCCCCTCTGCCCGGCTCGAGGCGGGCGGCGTACGGTGGAGGCGTCCGGGCCGGGGAGTGTCCGGCGATCGATCGGGTGGTGGGTTGTGGAGCGGACGAAGCGGAACGGGTCCGAGGTCTTCCGGATCACGGGGGCGCGGATGAGCCTCGCCGAGGACGTACGGGGACGCCAGCGCCGGTACGTGATCTCGATGCTGGTCCGCACCCTGTCGGTCATCGCGACGATCGTCCTGTGGAACGTGCAGCGGCCCGTGGCCATCGTGACGCTCGTCGCGGGGGCGCTGCTGCCGTACATCGCGGTGGTCATCGCGAACGCGGGACGCGAATCGACGCCCTCCCTGCCGTCGCACTTCGTGCCGGCGCCCGTACGCCCCGTTCTGGGTGACGGGAACCTCAAGAAAAGCTCAGATCAATCATGAAGTTCCAGTGCACCGCACCGGGTCCTGCGTGACATACTGCCTACGCGCTCCGCATCCCCCGTCGGAGCGACGGACCGACGCCGGGCAGCTCCCCCCGTGGCTGCTCGGCGTCGCCATTCCGTCTTAGGGTTGAGCCGTGACTCCCCTTGACGCATTTGTGAACGAAGCTTCCGCCACCGAGGTACCCACCTGTTCCGCCAAGGCATGCCGCGAGACGGCCGTCTGGGTCCTGGCGTGGAACAACCCGAAGCTGCACACCCCCGAGCGCCGCAAGACCTGGCTGGCGTGCGAGGAGCACCGCGAGCACCTGTCCCAGTTCCTGGGGGTCCGCGGTTTCCTCAAGGACGTCGTGAAGCTCGACGAGTGGGAAGCGCCCGAGGGCTCGCAGCGGCCGTAGCCACTGCGAGCCCTCGGGGTCGCTCGGATCCGCCGGTGACGGCGGGGGTGACGGTGGAGGTCAGCCGCCGATCGCCGACATCGGGCGGTCGGGCTGCAGGAAGGTCGGGTCGTCGAGGCCGGACCCGGCCTTCTTGCCCCACATCGCCACCTTCCACAGTCGGGCGATCTCCTCGTCCGGGGCGCCCGAGCGCAGGGCGGCGCGCAGGTCGGACTCCTCGGTGGCGAAGAGGCACGTACGGATCTGGCCGTCGGCCGTGAGGCGCGTACGGTCGCAGGCGCCGCAGAACGGGCGGGTGACCGAGGCGATGACGCCGACGGTGGCGGGGCCGCCGTCGACGACCCATCGCTCGGCCGGGGCGGAGCCGCGCTCCTCGGACCCTTCTTCGGTGAGCGTGAAGCGGGTGCGCAGGGATTCCAGGATGTCACCGGCGGTGATCATGCCGTCGCGCTTCCAGCCGTGCTGGGCGTCGAGCGGCATCTGCTCGATGAAGCGGAGTTCGTACTCGTTCTCCACGGCCCAGGCCAGCAGGTCGGGGGCCTCGTCGTCGTTGAGTCCGGGCATCAGCACCGCGTTGACCTTGACGGGGGTGAGGCCGGCGTCGCGGGCGGCGGCCATGCCCTCGATGACGTCCTTGTGGCGGTCGCGCCGGGTCAGGGTCTTGAAGACCTCGGGCCGCAGCGTGTCCAGGGAAACGTTCACCCGGTCCAGGCCGGCGGCCTTGAGCGCCTGTGCGGTGCGCTTGAGGCCGATGCCGTTGGTGGTCAGCGACATCTTGGGGCGGGGCTCCAGGGCCGCGCACTGCTCGACGATCCCGACGAGGCCGGGGCGCAGCAGCGGCTCGCCGCCGGTGAAGCGGACTTCCTTGATCCCGAGCTGGGTGACCGCGATGCGGATCAGGCGGACGATCTCGTCGTCGCTGAGCAGATCCGATTTGCCGAGCCACTGCAGGCCCTCTTCGGGCATGCAGTAGGTACAGCGCAGGTTGCACCGGTCGGTGAGCGAGACGCGCAGGTCAGTGGCTACGCGGCCGTAGGTGTCGAGAAGCACTGTAAGCCCCCTCCCCTGTCCGGTTTATAGAGGTTTGCGCCGTGATGGATGAGAGTACGAGCGCTATCAACGAGCCTACGCGACACGCGTGACATGTAGGGGTGCCCGAATGAACGAGACGAGGCGTGGCCGTGTCGTAGGGACATACGACACGGCCACGCTCGGTGTTCGGAGCATCTCGCTGAGGCGCAGCGTGTCAGTGCGCGCCGGTTCCGGTGAGCGACCGGACCTCGAGCTCGGCGAACTTCTGCGGGTCGGCCTTCTCCTTGGAGAGGACGGTTCCCAGCCACCCCAGCAGGAAGCCGAGCGGGATGGAGATGATGCCGGGGTTCTCCAGCGGGAACCAGTAGAAGTCGGCGCCCTTGAACATCGAGGTGGGCTTGCCCGAGACGACCGGGGAGAAGAGCACCAGGACGACCGAGGAGACCAGGCCGCCGTAGATGGACCACAGGGCGCCCTGGGTGGTGAAGCGCTTCCAGAAGAGGCTGTAGAGGATCGTCGGCAGGTTGGCGGAGGCGGCCACCGCGAAGGCCAGGGCGACGAGTCCGGCGACGTTGAGGTCGCGGGCGAGGGCGCCGAGGCCGATGGCGACGGCTCCGATGACCACGGTGGACCAGCGCGCCGCCCGTACCTCTTCCTTCTCGGTGGCCTTGCCCTTGCGGATCACGTTCACGTAGATGTCGTGCGCGAAGGACGAGGAGGAGGCCAGGGTCAGGCCCGCGACGACCGCGAGGATCGTGGCGAAGGCCACCGCCGAGATCACGGCGAGCAGGACCGCACCGCCGGTGGAGCCCGGACCGCCGCCGATCTCCTGGGCGAGCAGCGGGGCCGCGGTGGTGCCCGCCTTGTTGGAGGCGATGATGTCGGCCCGCTTGAGCAGGGCCGCGGCGCCGAAGCCGAGGACGATCGTCATCAGGTAGAAGGCGCCGATGATGCCGATGGCCCAGTTCACGGACTTGCGGGCGGCCTTGGCCGTCGGGACCGTGTAGAAGCGGATCAGGATGTGGGGCAGGCCGGCGGTGCCCAGCACCAGGGCGAGGCCCAGCGAGAGGAAGTCCAGCTTCGAGAGCGAGTCCTTGCCGTACTTCAGGCCCGGCTCCAGGAACTTCACTCCCTGACCGCTGTTGTCGGCGGCCTGGCCCAGCAGGTCCGAGACGTTGAAGTTGAACTTGAGCAGCACCAGGAAGGTGATCAGCAGCGTGCCCGCGATCAGCAGCACGGCCTTGATCATCTGCACCCAGGTGGTGCCCTTCATCCCGCCGATGGTGACGTAGAGGATCATCAGGACGCCGACCAGCGAGACGATCACGACCTTGCCGAAGTCGCTGGTGATGCCGAGGAGCAGCGAGACGAGCACGCCCGCGCCGGCCATCTGGGCGAGCAGGTAGAAGATCGAGACCACGATGGTGGAGGTGCCTGCGGCGGTCCGTACGGGGCGCTGGCGCATCCGGTACGCGAGCACGTCGCCCATCGTGTAGCGGCCGGAGTTGCGCAGCGGCTCGGCGACCAGGAGCAGGGCCACCAGCCAGGCGACGAGGAAGCCGATCGAGTAGAGGAAGCCGTCGTAGCCGAAGAGCGCGATGGCTCCGGCGATGCCGAGGAAGGACGCGGCGGACATGTAGTCGCCGGAGATGGCCAGACCGTTCTGGAATCCGGTGAACTGGCGGCCGCCCGCGTAGAAGTCGGCGGCGTCCTTGGTCTGGCGCCCGGCCCAGATCGTGATGGCCAGGGTGGCGACGACGAACAGCCCGAACAGGGTGATGATCAGCGGGCGGTGCTCGGAGGCACCGGCGGCGGTGGTCGTACCCGCCGTGGCCGCCCCGGCGACCGCCACGTACAGCGGGGCGCTCATTCGCCCGCCTCCATCCTTGCCTTGATGGCCGAGGCCTTGGGGTCGAGCTGGGACGCCGCGTGGCGCGAGTACAGCCAGGCGATGAGGAAGGTCGTCGCGAACTGGCCGAGGCCCAGGACCAGGGCCACGTTGATGTTGCCGAAGAGCTTCGTCCCCATGAAGTCGCCCGCGTAGTTGGAGAGCAGGACGTAGAGCAGGTACCAGGCGATGAACGCCACGGTGAGCGGGAAGGCGAAGGAGCGGTGGGCGCGGCGCAGTTCGGCGAACTCCTCGCTCTGCTGGACGCGTACGAACTCCTGGGGCCCGGGGCTCGCCGGCGGCGTTCCCGTGCTGCCCGGGGGCGGCGCTGTTTCGGCTGTCACGGGGGACTCTCCTTGTGACGCGGGTGCGGTGGGGATGACGGACAAAACAACCTCCGTGGGGGGACGGTGGTGCCGATCCCCCCTGTCAACGGCACGTCCGGCGCGTCGGGGTGGTTCAACACCTGCTTGTTTCTTTGGGAACTGATTCCTCGAACTCATGGCGCAGGAGGGAACGGAAACGCTAAGTTCGCCTGTCATGAACCCGTCCGTCGCGACCGCGCCCGGACGGCTTTTTCACGATGATGTGGAGAACCCATGGCTCATCTGGGAACCGGTAACCGGCGGCGCGCTCTCGCCGTTCCGGTCGGCCTGGCGCTCACCGCCTCGCTCGCTTTCCTGCCCTCGGTCGCGGCCTCCGCCGCTCCGCTCGGCCTGACTGCGGACGCCTCGGTCACCGCCACGCCCGACACCTCCGGCCCCAAGCTGTCCTACGTGGCGAACTTGACCTCGTACGGAAGCGTGAAGCAGGCGAAGAAGTCGATCGAGCGTGCCGGTGGCACCGTGGTGATCGCATATGAGCAAATCGGAGTGGTCGTAGCCCACTCGCAGAACCCGGACTTCGCCAAGCAGCTCCGCGGTCAGCGGAGCCTGTTCGCGTCGGTCGGCGCCACCCGTACGGCTCCCCTGTCGGTCGTGCAGACCGATGAGGAGGGATCGACGCAGCGGCTGAGCGACGCGGACGCCGCGAAGGCGGCGGCGCAGGCCGAGCCCGGACAGGAGCCCCTGGAGTCCAACCAGTGGGACCTGCGCGCGATCAAGGCCGATCAGGCTCACAAGATCAACGATGGCAGCCGGAACGTGACGGTGGGCGTCATCGACACGGGTGTCGACGACACTCACCCGGATCTCGCCCCGAACTTCTCCAAGGGCCAGTCCGCCAACTGCGTCGGCGGCGTCGCCGACACCACCGAGGGCTCCTGGCGCCCGTACGCCGACGGCAGCGACCACGGCACCCACGTGGCGGGCACCATCGCGGCCCCGCGCAACGGAGTCGGCATCAGCGGCGTGGCGCCCGGCGTCCAGGTGGCCGCCATCAAGGTGAGCGAGCCCTCGACCAGCCTCTTCTACACCGAGGCCGTCGTCTGCGCGTTCATGTTCGCCGCCGAGAAGGGGATCGAGGTGACCAACAACAGCTACTACGTCGACCCCTGGCTCTACAACTGCAAGTCGGACGACGACCAGAAGGCGCTGGTGGAGGCCCTCGGCCGGGCGACGAAGTACTCCGAGCGCAAGGGCGTGCTCAGCGTGGCCTCGGCGGGCAACTCGAACCACGACCTGGCGTCCAACGCCATCATGGACGACACCAGCCCGAACGACACCACCCCGGTGCCCCGCACCATCGACCCCCACGTCTGCCTGGACATCCCCACCCAGCTCCCGGGCGTGGTCACGGTGAGCGCGACCGGTGACCAGGGATTCAAGTCGTACTACTCCAGCTACGGCCTGGGCGTCGTCGACGTCGCGGCCCCCGGCGGCGACAAGTGGCAGATACCCGCCACCCCGGACGCCAACGGCCGCGTGCTGTCCACCCTCCCGGGCGGCGGTTACGGCTACAAGCAGGGCACTTCGATGGCCGGCCCGCACGTCGCCGGTGTCGCCGCCCTGCTCAAGAGCGCGCACCCGTGGGCGAGCCCGGCGCAGCTCCAGCTGCTCCTCAAGGCCCAGGCCACGAAGACGGCCTGCCCCGAGAAGGTCTACGACGCCACGGGCGTGCTGGTCGACGCCGCCACCTGCAACAGCAAGTGGGGCCAGAACAGCTACGACGGCTACGGCGTGGTCGACGCTCTGAAGGCCGTCAAGTAAGCGGCTGGATCCGCTGACACGCTGACATGAGGAAGGGCCGGGCGGGGAACATCCCGCACGGCCCTTCCTTGCGTTGCCGCGTTCCTCCGCGCTCAGCCCTGCCGTCAGGGCTTGATCATGACCTTCAGCGCGCTGCGGTCGTCCATCGCCCGGTAGCCCTCCGGGACCTCGTCCAGGGTGACGGCCCGGTCGAAGACCGGCGACGGGTCGATCGCACCGCTGAGCACGTCCGCGAGGAGCTCGGGGATGTACGCGCGGACCGGCGCGACCCCGCCCCGCAGGGTGAGGTTGCGGTCGAACATGACACCGAGGTCGAGGCCGGTGCCGCTGCCGTGCGGCACGCCGACGTAGCCGATGGCTCCGCCGTCGCGGGCGATGTTCACCGCGGTGCGCATGGACTGCTCGGTGCCGACCGCCTCGATGACCGAGTGGGCGCCCTGGCCGCCGGTGAGCTCGCGCACGGCCGCCTCGGCGGCCTCGCCGCGCTCGGCGACCACGTCGGTGGCCCCGAAGAGCTTGGCGATGTCCGTACGGACCGCGTGCCGGCCCAGTGCGATGATCCGGTCGGCGCCCAGGCGCTTGGCCGCGAGGACCCCGCACAGGCCGACCGCGCCGTCGCCGACGACGGCGACCGTCGAGCCCTTGCGGACCCCCGCGCCGAGTGCGGCGTGGTGGCCGGTGCCCATGACGTCGGACAGCGCGAGCAGCGCGGTCAGCAGGTGGTCGTCGGAGGCGGCGTCGGCGGGCAGCTTCACCAGCGTGCCGTCGGCGTGCGGGACCCGGACGGCCTCGCCCTGGCCGCCGTCGTGGCCGACCGAGCCCCAGAAGCCGCCGTGCTCGCAGGAGGTGTAGAGGCCCTCGGAGCAGTAGGCGCAGGTGCCGTCGGACCACATGAAGGGGGCGACGACGAGGTCTCCGGCGCGCAGGTCCGAGACGGCGGAGCCGGTCTCCTCGACGATGCCGAGGAACTCGTGCCCGATCCGCTGGCCCGGCTGGCGCTTGGCTTCGCCGCGGTAGGCCCACAGGTCGCTGCCGCAGATGCAGGCACGCAGGACGCGGACGACGGCGTCCTCGGGGCGCTGGATCGCAGCGTCGGGCACCTCCTCCACGCGGATGTCGTGCGGGGCGTGGATGACGGTGGCGCGCATGGTGGTGCAGTCCTCCGGTTAGGAAGTGGTGGAGCCCTGTAGGGCCTCCCTACCGTACGCCCGCCGCGGCGCGAGTGCTCCCGTGGCCAGCAGGTACTGGGCCGCCACGTAGGTGGCCATCACCCAGAAGTCCGCGCGGGGCAGCTGGGGCCACTCGGCGACCCCGGTGGCGATGAGCGTGTCGGAGAGCAGGAACAGCGCCCCGCCGAGCCCGGCCCGCGGCCCCAGGGCGCTGGAGCGGTAGGCCATGGCGGTGAGCAGCAGGCTGTACCCGGCGACCGGGATCCGCAGCTCCGCGGGCAGGTCGCCCCAGAGCAGGGTGACGGTGGACAGCAGCGCGGCGGCGTACGCGGCCCCGAGCAGGGGGCCCGTCCGGCGGTGGCCGAAGAGCACGAGGTAGCAGACGTGCCCGGCGGCGAAGGAGCCCATCCCGATCAGGAACGCGGCGTCGGCGTCGAAGAGCAGGGCCAGGTCCCCGCCCCAGCCGAAGAGCAGGGCCGCGATCAGCAGCCGGGGCGCGCGCAGGGTGATGACGTAGGCGACGAGCAGCGGCATCAGCAGCGGCTTGGCGATGAGGTGCCCGGTGTGCCAGCCCGCCAGCAGCGACCCCAGGTCCAGGGCGGTGGCGGCGGCGAAGGCGACGAGCAGCGCCCTGGTGGCGAAGCCGGCGCCCGGGGGGAGGGCGGGGCGCGCCCAGGCGGGCGTACGGGACCCCGCCCGTTCGGTGGATCCGGTGGCGCTCACGCGGCGTGCTCCGGGGCGGGGGCGGGCGCCTCGGCGGGGGCGGCCTGCGCTGCCTGCGCTGCCGATGCCTGTGCCTGTGCGGGCTGCCAGCCGGGGCCGCGGAACACGCGTCCGGCGCGCTCGCGCCAGGTGGTGGCCCCGCGCACGTCCCGGGCGATGGACGCGTACTCGTGGGTGGCGACGCGCAGCGGGTTGAAGGTGCCGATGTTCTTGGTGAGACCGAAGACGGGCTTGTCGGTCTCACCGACCCAGGAGCCGAACATCCGGTCCCAGACGATCAGGATGCCGCCGAAGTTGCGGTCCAGGTAGCCGCCCTGGGAGGCGTGGTGGACGCGGTGGTGGGACGGGGAGTTGAAGACGTACTCGATCGGCCGGGGCAGTTTGTCGATGCGCTCGGTGTGGATCCAGAACTGGTAGACGAGGTTGACCGAGTAGCAGAAGGCGATGGCGGCCGGGTGCACGCCCAGGGCGATCATCGGGAGGTAGAACGGCCAGGAGGTGGCGCTGGTCCAGGGCTGGCGCAGGGCGGTGGTGAGGTTGAACTTGCGGCTGCTGTGATGGACGACGTGGCAGGCCCACAGGATGCGGATGACGTGGTGGCCGCGGTGCTGCCAGTAGTAGAGGAAGTCCTGGGCGAGCAGCATCAGCGGGATGGTCCACCACAGGACGGGCACGCGCAGCGGGGTGAGCTCGTAGACCGCGGTGTAGATCGCGACGATCGGGATCTTCCAGAGGAAGTCGAAGCCGAGGCTGCCGATCCCCATGCCGAGGCTGGTGACGGCGTCCTTGGTCTCGTACCCGGCGGCGTCCTCGTCGGGATGGATGCGGTAGCTCACGAGCTCTATCACGGTGAGCAGGACGAAGGCGGGTATGGACCACAGCACGACATCGGGCAGGTTCGGCATGTCCGCACCATAGAGGCGGGTTCGGGGGCTCGGCTAGTGGTTGTTACCGATCGGTATCCATCGGTGTTACCGACGGTTCACGAGATGCTTCCGGGTGAGGGTGTCCGGGCAGGGGGAGGACATGGGGATGACGGACTCAGGTGCGGGTTTCGGGGCCGCGGCCTTAAGGGCGGCCGAGGCGGTGGCGCTGGCCCTGGCGAAGTCCCGGCCGGGGCCGGCGCGCCGGCTCAGGCCGGCGAAGGCGGGCGATCCCGCGGTACGGCGCCTCGCGCACGAGCTGGCGGGCCGGCTGGCCGGGGCGGTCGCGGAACGCACGGAACTGTCGGAGCCCGACCGGCTGGCGGCGGTGACCGCCGTCGGCGAGGTGTTCGCCGCCCTGGGCCCGAGGGAGGCCCGGGCCCTCTTCGCGGCGGACCCCGGCCCGGGGCCCGCGGACGACCCCCCGGGCGACGCCTCCCTGAGCCGTGCGGCGGCGGCCGCCTACCGGGAGCTGTTCGCCCTGTGCCGCGCGGCGGGCAGGAGCGGCCCGCAGGACCCGGCGGGCAGGAGCGGGACCACGGGAAACGGGAACTCGGGAAGCGGGGGTGCGGGAAACGGGGGTGCGGGAAACGGGAGCGCCGACGACCGGGCGGCACGGTTCGAGGAGGAGTACGCGCACCACGTGGCCCGGGCCCAGGCGCGGGTCCAGCTGTTCGGGCTGACCTTCAGCCAGGACCGCCGCGACTGGCCCCTGGACCTCGCCTACATCAGCCTCGCCGTCAGCGGCGCGCAGCTCCTGGAGGAACCCGGCCCGCAGACCCCGGTCAAGGCCGAGGTGGCCCTGAACTCCGCGGAGCGGGTCCTGCTGCGCGGCCCGGCCGGCTCGGGCAAGAGCACCCTCGTCCAGTGGCTGGCCCTGAACGCCGCCCGCAGCAGTTTCGGGCCCCAGCTGCGCGACTGGAACACCCTGGTCCCCTTCGTCCTGCCGCTGCGCTCCTTCAACTCCCCCGCCGGGCTCCCGCGGCCCGGGGACTGGCTGACCGCGACCGGGGTCCCGCTGACGGCCCCGGAGGGCTGGGTCGAGCGGCTCCTCTCCGCCGGTCGGGCGCTGGTCCTGGTCGACGGGGTCGACGAGGTGCCGCCGCGGTTGCGCAGCCGGACCGAGTCCTGGCTCCGGGAGCTGCTCACCGCGTATCCGGCGGCCCGTTTCGTGGTCACCACCCGCCCCTCGGCCGTGCCGGAGGACTGGCTCACCGCCCAGGGCTTCTCCTCGCTCGCCCTGCTGCCGATGGAACGCGACGACGTCGGCGCCTTCATCACGCACTGGCACGACTCCGCCCGCGCCGAAGCCGACGGCGAGGGCTCCGGCATGGAGCGGGAGCGCGAGCTGCTCGACCGGTACGAGAAGGCACTCCTGCAGGCCGTCGCCACCCGCCGGGACCTGGGCCGGCTCGCGACGAACCCGCTGATGTGCGCCCTGCTCTGCGCCCTGAACCGGGACCGCAGGATGCACCTGCCCCGGGCCCGCAAGGAGCTCTACGACGCGGCGCTGGACATGCTCCTGATCCGCCGCGACAGCGAGCGGGACATCTCCGGTGTCGAGGGCGTCTACCTCAGCCGGGACGAACAGACCCTGCTGCTCCAGCGGCTCGCGTACTGGCTGATCCGCAACGGGCAGGTGGAGGCCTCCGCCGAGGAGGCGATCAGGATGATCGCCGAATCGCTCGACGCCATGCCGCAGGTCAAGGCGCAGGGCAGCGCGCAGACCGTGTTCCGGCACCTGCTGATCCGCAGCGGGCTGCTCCGGGAGCCGGTGCCGGGCTCGGTGCTGTTCGTCCACCGCACCTTCCAGGACTACCTCGGCGCCAAGGCGGCCGTGGAGGCACGGGACTTCGGCGTCCTGGTGCGCAATGCCCACGAGGACACCTGGGACAACGTGGTCCGGATGGCCGTGGGCCACGCCCGCCCCGACGAACGCGCCGCACTGCTGCGGCAGTTGCTGCACCGCGCCGACCAGGTCGAAGCCGACCGCAGCCGCCTGGTACTGCTCGCGGCCGCCTGTCTGGAGCACGCGCCGGAGCTGGACCCGGAGGTCTGGCGCGAGGTGGAGGCCCGTACGGCCCGGCTGCTGCCGCCGCGCTCCCCGAGCCAGGCCGGGGAGCTGGCCAAGGCGGGCGAGCTGGTCCTGGAGCTGCTGCCGGAGCCGGCCGGGCTCACCGAGGAGGAGGCCGCCGCGACGATCCGTACCGCGGCCCTGGTCGGCGGCGACCGGGCCCTCCAGGTCATCGCGGGTTTCCGGACCGACGACCGCTACGAGGTGGGGCGCGAACTGTCCGACGCCTGGGGGCGGTTCCCCGTGGACGCCTACGTGGACACGGTGCTCGCCGACGCCCCCATGCGCGCGGCCCACCTGCACGTGCGCACCGCCGGACAGCTGCGGGCCCTGGACCGGCTCCCGCACGTCCGCCGGCTGCACGTCACGTGGGACGGGCCGGTGCCGAGGGAGATCACCGGGCGGCGGGACCTGGAGTCGCTGATCCTGCACCGCAACGCGCGCCTCGCCGACCTGTCGCCGCTGGCCGGGCGGACGGAGCTGCGACACCTGGGCGTCCTGGACTGCCCGAAGGTCACCGGGATCGAGGTGGTGTCCGAACTGCGGGCCGACAGCCTCGCCTTCGGCTACCTGCGCGACGACCTCTCGCTCGCACCGCTGGCGGGGGCGGCCGGCCTGCGCTCGCTGGTCATCGGTTTCGAACCGGAGCAGCGGCGGATCGGGGACGTCCCGGCCGCGGACTCGCTGACCGCGCTGCACCTGTGGCAGGGCGCCCGCCGGATGACCCTCGACGGGATCGAGCGCTGGCCGCGGGTGGAGAAGCTGACGGTCGCCGGGAGCAGCCAGTACCGGCAGCTGGTGCGCTCGCTGCCGCTCAGGGGCCTGACCGCCCTGCAGATCCGGCACGCCGCGCCCATTTCGGCGGGGGCGCTCCTGCCGTACGAACGCCTCGGCCGCCTCGTGCTGATCCGGTGCGCGCTGGAGGGCACCCTGGAGGCGCTGCGCGATGTCCCGGCGCTGCGCCGGCTGGTGCTGAGCGAATGCCTGGGGACCGTGGACCTGTCGCCGCTCGCCCCCTTGGAGGAGCTCGTGATCGAGCTGCGCCGGGGCACGCACGTCACCGGGGCGGAGCTGATCCCGCCGGAGCGGCTCGTCCGCAGGGACTGAACCGCTCCGGCGGGGTGGGGTGCCGGGGCCGCCGGGATCGCCGGGTCAGGCGGCCGCGGAGGCGCTACGGGGCGTTCGTGCGCTCCCCGTCACCAGACCCTGACCGAGCCCCCGCGGGCGAAGGCCGGGCTGGTGGCGCCCGCCGGGACCTCCGTCAGGGGCTGTGCGATCTCCGAGACGAGGGGGCCGTGCTTGGCGGCCACCGCGTCGAGGAGGGCGAGGTCGAAGCCGTACACCCGGGCGGCGTTGCCGCCGACCATGGCGGCGACCTCCTCACGGGGCAGGCCCGCGTAGGCGATGCGCAGGCCCTCCCGGGAGTAGGGCGTGGTGCCCTCGTCGTGGGGGTAGTCGCTGCCCCACATGATCTTGTCCAGGCCGATCCGGTCCCGCAGCGGGACCTCGTGGGGGCGCATGAAGCTCGCTCCGACGAAGCAGTTCTCCCGCCAGACCTCGCTGGGCCCCTTGCCCATGGACTCCGCCAGACCGGCCCCGAACTTGGCCTCGGCGGTGGCCGAGGCCGCGACCAGGCGGCCGTGGTAGTAGTCCAGCATCTCGATCACGCCCGGGATCCAGCCGGAGCCCTGCTCCGTCAGGACCAGTTTCAGCCCGGGGTTGCGGCGGAAGGCCCCGCCGAAGATGAGGTGCCACAGGGCCCGGTGGGAGAACCAGGTGGTCTCCACCATGAAGACGGCCCGCGCCGCAGGCTCGTCGCCCAGCGGCGGCGAGGCGGAGCCCCCGTGGTGGTTGACCGGGACGTCCAGCTCGTCGCAGACGGCCCAGATCGGGTCGTAGACCTGCGAGTAGAGCTCGGGGACGGTGGAGCCGGGCGGGACTCCGGGCAGCAGGATGCCGCCGGTCAGGCCCGCGCTGCGGGTGCGGCGGATCTCGGCGACCGCCGCGTCCACGTCGTTCAGCAGGATCTGGACCACGCCCGCCCGGCGCCCCGGCGCGTCCGCGCAGAAGTCCGCCAGCCACCGGTTGTGGGCCTGGAGTCCGGCCCAGCGCATCTCGTACTCGGCCGCCGTCGGGGGCTGGGCCATCAGCGAGGCCTTGGGGAAGAACGGCGGGATGGTGTTCGGGAAGAGCACCTCCGCGACGATCCCGTCGGCTTCGAGCTCGGCCAGGCGCCGGGCCGAGTTCCAGTTGCGGTCGGCCGTGTCCGCGAGGAGGTCCTCGTACGGGTTGACGTAGGTCGAGGCCCAGGCGTCGAACTCCTCGTGGTGGCGCTTCTCCAGGTACGGCTTGTAGTCCAGCAGGTCGGCGCCCGCGTGGCAGTCGGCCGAGATGACCGTGTAGCGGTCCTCCCCGGTGGCCGGTGTCTCGGAGCTCACGAGTTCACCCCCAGGACCGGGAAGTCGTTGTCGGTCAGCCAGTGCCGGCCCACGTCGCGCGAGCGCGACCAGGACGCTTCGACGGCCGCCTGGTCCGCGCTCTGGCCGAGCTCGGCGGGGGTGGGGCCGATGCGGCGGGCGATCGGCGCCAGCTTCTCGGTGTCGAAGCCGAAGACGTCGGCCGCGGCCAGGCCCAGCATCCGGCGGGTCTCCTCGACGGGGATGTCGTGGAAGGTGTTCTTCAGCCAGTTCCGGGTGTTGGGCCAGGTCCCCTCGGGGTGCGGGAAGTCCGAGCCCCACAGGATGTTGTCCACGCCGATCTCGTAGCGCTGGGCCAGCTCGCGCCGTTTGGTGTTGGTGGCGCAGATGAACACCTGCCGGTCCAGGTACTCGCTCGGCGGCCGTTTCAGCTCCTCGAACGGCGACAGCTTCTTGCCGCCGTGCGCGCCGAGGTAGAGCCGGTCCATGAACCAGAGCTGGTTCGGCAGCCACCAGCAGCCCGACTCGGCGACGCCGAACTTCAACCCCGGGTGCCGCTCGAAGACCCCGGACCAGAGCAGGAACCACAGCGGGCGGGCCGGCCACCAGGTGACCTCGGAGACGAAGATGCCCAGGTGGTCCCCGTACTCGTGGCGCGGTGAGGATCCCGAGTGGGTGACGATCGGCATCTGCGTCTCGGCCGCCGCCGCCCACACCGGGTCGTAACGGCGGTCGTGGTACGGGGCCTTGTCCACCCACATCGCCGGGATCATCAGGGCGCCGAGCCCGGATGCCTTGGCCCGGTATACCTCGGCGACGACCTTGTCCGGTTCGCCGGTGATGGGCAGCAGGGCGACCCCGCAGTGCCGTTCGGGGTTCTCCGACACGAACTCGGCCAGCCACCGGTTGTGCGCCTGGGCGCCGGCCATGCCGAGCTCGGGGTCCTGGTCGCCGGAGAGGCCGAGGCCCACCCCGAAGGGGGCGGCGGTCTGGCTGTCCACCGCGTCGGCGTCCGGGAAGACGACTTCGGCGGCCACGCCGTCGCCGTCGAGTTCCTTCAGCCGCTGCGTGACGTCCCAGCCGCCCTTGAGGCCCTCCTCGTGGTCGTGGAACCACTTCTCGGCGAAGGCCTCGTTGCGCACGCCCAGCTTGGTGGCCTCGGCGCGGCGGGCGTCGCGCTCGCCGAGGAACTCGTCGAACTGCGGGTGGAAGGCACGGTCCAGGTAAGGGCGGTACTGCTCGGTGGGCAGCCCGGCGTGGCAGTCGGAGGAGATGATCAGGTACGGGTCTTCGTACGCACTCACGATTGAGGCTCCTCAGTCGAGGATGAAACTTTCCAGGTAGGCGGGGTTGGCGCGGTCGAGCATCGACTGCGACCGGGCGCGGATCTGCCGGTCGCTGTGCTCGCTGTCGGGCAGCATCCAGAAGCGGTCGGCGCGGATGCCGTCCACGACGTGGTCCGCGACGTCTTCGACCGGGGTGAAGTTCACCTCGTGGCCGGCCTGCTTCATGGCGGCCTCGTACTGGTCGAGACTGCGGTACGGGGACTTGCGCGGGCGCTCCTTGGCGTACCGGTCGGGCCGGTTGCGGTGCGACTCCCACAGGCCGGTGCGCAGCATGTGCGGTCCGGGGAAGAGCACGGAGGCGCCGATGGCCGCC
Source organism: Streptomyces sp. NPDC006487 (assembly GCF_042870555.1). Classification (NCBI taxonomy): domain Bacteria; kingdom Bacillati; phylum Actinomycetota; class Actinomycetes; order Kitasatosporales; family Streptomycetaceae; genus Streptomyces; species Streptomyces sp. NPDC006487. The sequence goes on along the minus strand of NZ_JBIAHN010000015.1, from coordinate 224,353 downwards.
CCCTCCGCCTTGAGGTGGGCGTAGAGCGACTCGGTCATGGTGACCACGGCCGCCTTGGTGACCGCGTAGACGGAGGCGGTGGGCAGCGGGGCGATGCCGCCGTCTCCGGAGGAGGTGTTGACGATGTGGCCAGGGCCGCCGGCCGCGATCATGCGGGGGACGAAGGCCTGGATGCCGTGGAAGACACCCCAGACGTTGACGGAGAAGGCCCATTTCCAGTCGTTGGGCTCGTGCTCCCACATGCGGCCCTCGGCTCCGGAGCCGACGCCCGCGTTGTTGCAGAGCACGTGCACGGCGCCGAAGGTCTCGTACGCGGCGTCCGCGAGGGAGATCACGGAGTCCCGGTCGCTGACGTCGACGATCTTGGCGAGGACCTCGGCGCCGTCGGCGGCGAGCTCGTCGGCGGCCTTGCGCAGGGCGCCCTCCTCCACGTCGGCGAGGACCACCTTCAGCCCCTCGGCGGCGAAGCGGCGGGCCATGGCGAGGCCGATGCCGCTCGCGGCCCCGGTGACCACGGCCACCTGTCCCGGTTCGAGTCGCATCAGACGCTCCCCTCGGGCGGTCCGTCGAGGATCTGCATCGGGTCGTCGTAGCGCTGGTGGATGTACGGGAGCAGGGCCTGGGCGCTGACCCGCTCGACGACCCTGCCCCGCTGGTCGGTGGTCTTCTCGCCGATGGTGAGCTCGACGAGGCGGCGTACGGGAAGGTCGGCCACCGGGTCGAACATCGACTCGCGGAGCACCACGTCGCCGGTGACGTGCTCCAGCTTGCGGACCTTCTCGTTGCGGGTGCAGTGCACCAGTACCGGATCGGCGTCGAATCCCGAACCGTCCACCGCGGGGAGGAACTTGAAGTAGAAGTCGGTCTTCACGGTGGGCTCCGGCAGCGGCAGCACGCGGTCCACCGCCCCGCGCACCTCCACGAAGGCGATCCCGTGCCGGGCGAGGGAGGCCCGGACGACCAGGCCCTCGCGCTCGACGGTGATCTCGCCGAGCTTCTTCGGCTCGCCGAAGACCTCGCGGCCCCCGATCAGGGCGCGCTCCATGCTCATCGGCATGACCAGCGGGTACCAGCCCTCGACCCCGTCGTGCTGGGCGGCGACGGCCACCGAGCCGGCGCCGAGCGGGTAGCCGGGCAGGTCCACCTTGCTGATGTTGGCCCGCACCAGGGGCCGCTCAGTGGGCTTCAGCGGCGGCGGGAGGACCGCCGCCACCACGTCCGGGTCGGTCTCCCAGACGGCCACCACACCGGTGGACCAGATGTCGGGGAGCTTGGAACTCTTCTCGCGCGAAGCGGCGATCTCGGCCTCGGTGCGCGCTCCGTACCGTACGCGTGCCATCTATCGCACCATCCTTCGTCTGGGACGCAGTCGGTTCTGACGCAGCTGGTTCTGTAACACAGTTACACCGGGACCGATGAAGGGTAAAGACCCTTGCACGTAACCGATCTGACGGATCGACAGAAAGTTGGACGGACACGATGGCCAGAACCACGCTGACCCGCGCGGAGGTACTGGACGCCGCCGCGTCCCTGGTCAAACAGCACGGCCCGGCCGCCCTCACCATGCGCAAGCTCGCCGCCGAGCTGGGCACCGCGGTGACCTCCATCTACTGGCACGTCGGCAACCGCGAATCACTGCTCGACGCCCTCGTGGAGCGGACCGTGGAGGAAGTGGGAGCCATCCGGCCGGTCGGCCGCAACCCCGGCGACCGCATCGCCTCGGTCGCCCGGACCCTGCGCCGCGAGCTGCGCGAGCGCCCGCACCTGATCGCGATGGTCCACGAGCGCGGCCTCACCGACCGGATGTTCCTGCCCGCCCAGCAGGCCCTGGTCCACGAGGTGCACGCGGCCGGCCTGCGCGGGAGCCGGGCCGCGGATGCGGTGCGCGCGATCCAGTTCCAGATCATCGGCTTCGTCCTGGTCGAGCGCAATCGCGAACGCTCCCCCGCCCAGTCCCCCGCCGAGAGCGAGCTCTGGGATCCGGCCGACGCCCCGCACGACCCGCCGCTGGCCCGCGCGCTGGCCCGGCCGGTGGATCCGGAACGGCTGTTCCTGGTGTCCGTACGGGCGCTGGTACAGGCCCTGCTCACGCCCGGCAGGTAATCGGTTTGCCGCCTCACGGCCCTCCGTGATGGGATCGGGCGTACGGGGGCGGCTCCCCGGCGTGCATCCTTCTCCTCCTTTTGCAAAGAACCCGCGCGCCCACTCTCCGCCCCCGTTTTCATTTGCGGAGGGAACCCCACAACCGTGCCGACCGTGCCTGCCATCCGCCCCGTCGACTCGCTCATGCTGCGCCGGCTCCGGACCGTCTACGTCGACCAGCCGCCGGCCGCCGCCTCGCCCGGCACCGAAGGGGTCCGCCCCCTGGAGGGCGAGCTGCTGGAACGCGGCCACGCCATGAGCCGGGAGCTGTACGCCGCCCTGGCCGTGCTCGCGCCGACCGATCTCGCCGTCGAACGCTCGCGCCTGCTGGCACTCGTGGACGAGCTCATGGGCTCCGACCGGGTGCACAGGCCGCTCTTCCGCCGCTTCCCCTTCTCCATCCCCCGCGACACCGAGCGCTGGTACGTCGACCGCGTCTTCTCGCTGCTGCTCCAGGAGCCCGGCCAGCCGTGCGTGCTCTGTGCCGAGACCGGCTCCGTGCACCCGGTCTCGCCGTGCGCCCATCTGGTCTGCCGCTCCTGCTGGGACGGCGCCGACTACACCGGCTGCCCGGTCTGCCACCGCCGCGTCGACCCGGCCGACCCCTTCCTGCGCACGGAGGACCACGCGCCCGGGAAGGCCGGCAAGGCCAAGGCCGGGAACCCGCCCGGGCCGCTGCGGCTGCTCCGGCTCGGCACCGACCCGGCGGCGGACTCGGCCCGGCTGCTGGCCTCGCTGCTCGCCCGGCCGACCCCCCTCTCCCCGGAGGACCGCGAAGACCTGCACCTGCTGGTCCGGCTGGCCCCGGCCGGACTCGATTGGCTCCCCGGGGAGATCCCCGTACGGGAGACCAAGGCGCTGGTCCTGGCCGCCCTGCTCAGCGGCCCCGCCACGCACGAGGCCGTACGGCCACGGCTCGCCGGGCGGCTGACCACCGCCACCGACGTGCTGCGGCTCCTCGGCGCGCTGTCCGGCGGGGACGCGGAGCTGCCGCCGGCGTCGCGCTTGCGGTCCCTGTCCCGGCCACTGCGCCGCGAACTGCTCGGCGTGCTCGACGCGTTGCCCACGGCGTACCTCGTCGAGGACCTGCTGCGGCATCCGACCGCCTGGAAGCGGGCGGCCGAGACCCTGCACCCCTTCGAGGGGCACGCCCGCCACCCGCGGGCCGCCCTGGCCTTCGCCGCGCTGCGGGGCACCGTCCTGTCCGGCGCCCTGGGCTCGGCCCTGCGGGAGACCGCCGCCGCGCATCCGGACGCCGTACGCGTGGACGGCGACCGGATCCTGCCCGTGACCTGGGCCGGGCGCATGGAACGGGCCCTGGCCGAGGGGGACCCGGCGGCCGCCGCCGCGACCGCCGCCGAGCGCCCGGGTGAACTCGTGCGCCGCCTCGACCACCTGCTGCGCCTGCACGCCGGCGACGTCCTGGTGCCGGAGCTGGCGAAGGCGCTGGCACACGGGCTTCCCGCCGTCGGCGCGGGCCCGCTGCTGTCGGCGCTCGGAGCCCTGCGGGTGCGCTCCACGGACCGGACCGGCTCCCGGCGCGTGTTCTTCCCGAAGGGCCGGGTCACCCGGGCCCAGTCCGTGACGGAGGACCGCCCGCCGCTGCCCGCACCGCTCGCCCGGGCGGCCGTGGCCATGCTGGAGGCGGAGGTGCAGCGCCGCTTCGCCCGGGCCGAGGGGGACCCGTACGAGCTGGCCGTCCTGGACTCCGGGCTCGCGGAGCTGCCCGTGCCCTTCGGGGAGCGCTCCTCCGCGAAGTCGCTGGTCTCGGTCCCCCGGGGCAGCGTCATGGCGCTGCCCGGAGGCGAGGTGCTGCGGCTGTTCCTGCACTGGACCGAGCCCTCCGACCAGGTGACCGACCTGGACCTGTCGGTGGCCTTCTTCGACGCCGGCTGGAAGTTCACGGGCCTGTGCGACTACACCCGTCTGGTGTACGGGGCGGGCCGGGCCGCCGTGCACTCGGGCGACCTCACCTCGGCGCCGGCTCCTGAGGGGGCCACCGAGTACGTGGACCTGGACCTGGCGCAGCTCGCCCATCAGGGGGACGCGTACGCGGTCCCACTGGTGTTCAGCTTCAACAACGTGCCGTTCGAGGAGCTGGAGGACGCCTTCGCCGGGTTCATGACCCTGCCGGCGGACGGCCCGCGCGACTCCTCGTACGATCCGCGCACGGTCCGCCAGCGATTCGACCTGAGCGGCGCCTCGCGGGCCTGCATGCCGATGGTCGTGGACCTGGCGGCACGGCGGGCGCTGTGGGCGGACGTCCACCTGCCCCCGTCGGGCGGCTTCCAGAGCGTCGCCTCGCACGGCGACCGGCTCGCGGCCGTGGCCTCGGACGTGTGGGCGCACTTCGCCTCCGGGTCCCGTACGACCCTGTGGGACCTCGCGGTGTGGCGGGCCGCGGCCCGCACCCGGGAGGTGGCCGTGATCCGGCGGGCCACCGAGAGTTCGGCCACCGGCGAGGTGTGGCTGTATCGGGCCGCGGCCGGTGAGGAACCGGCCGGATTCGCCGCGCGGATCGCCGCCCTGGAGCCGCCCGAGGAGCGCCGTCCCGGCGCGGACGCGGACGCGGAGGCCGCCGAACTGGCCGCCGGGAAGCGTGCGTTCCTGGCGCTGACCTGCGCGAGCGTGGCACCGGAAGGCGGTTCGGGGACGGCCTACCGGCTCTTCCCCGGGCCGGCCGAAGTGCCCGGGTCCTTCGCCCGGGTGACGGCCGGGGACCTCGTGGCGGAGCTGGGCTGACAGGCCGTAGGGCTTCGAGTGTCGGCGCGGGCCGATATCCTCTGTGACCATGCTCGCCGACCGTACGACCGCAGAGACGATGTGGCCGACCGCGTACCCACAGGGGTACGCGGTCGTCGACGTGGAGACCACCGGGCTCGCTCGCGACGACCGGATAATCTCCGCCGCCGTCTACCGGCTCGACGCTCAGGGCAACGTCGAGGACCACTGGTACACGCTGGTCAACCCGCTCCGGGACCCCGGGCCCGTGTGGATCCACGGTCTGACCAGCGACATGCTCCAGGACGCGCCGCTCTTCAAGGACATCGCCGAGGAGTTCGCGGGCCGGCTCGCCGACCGGGTGCTGGTGGCGCACAACGCGATCTTCGACTGGCAGATGATCGCCCGTGAGTACGCGCGGGCCGAGGCCACCGCCCCGGTGCGCCAGCGGCTGTGCACCATCGCCCTGTCGAAGGAACTGAACCTCCCGCTGCCCAACCACAAGCTGGAGTCGCTCGCCGCGCACTTCGGCGTGGTCCAGCAGCGCGCCCACCACGCGCTCGACGACGCCCGGGTCCTGGCGGAGGCGTTCCGCCCGTCCCTGCACGCGGCCGCGCGGGACAACGTACGGCTACCCCTGCTGGAATGCCGGCCGCTGACGGAGTGGTCGGACACCCCCGCCACGCCGCGCGTCGGGTACCAGGCCTCGTACGGGGCGGGCGGGAATGCCGGGTCCGGTTGGCGGGCCTCGCGCAAGCGGCCGCCGTGCCCGTACCCGAACCCGGGGCGGTGGGCGGACGGCACCCCGCTGAAGCAGGGCATGCGGATCGCGTTCTCCGGTGACACCTCGGTGGACCGGGAGCTGCTGGAGGACCGCGCGGTGGAGGCGGGCCTGCACGTCGCGACGAGCCTGTCCCGGCTCACGAGCCTGCTCGTGACGAACGACCCGGACTCCTCGACCTCCAAGACGGTGAAGGCGAAGTCCTACGGGACCCCAGTCGTCGACGAGGCGGCCTTCACCCAGCTGCTGCGGGACGTGGCTCCGGCGGGGGACTGACCGCGGGGACGTTCGGGGGCCGCCCGTTGGGCCGGCCGGGTGCACGCTCGGCGACTCACCCCGGTGGATCTTGTTCCGGCGGGCCGCCCTGCGCAGCATGCCGCGCATGGCACGTTGCGAAGTCTGCGGGAACGATTACGGCATGTCCTTCGAAGTCCACGCACAGGGTGCTGTGCACGTCTTCGACTGCTTCTCCTGCGCCATTCACCGCATGGCGCCCATCTGCGAGCACTGCCGCGTCCAGATCATCGGGCAGGGCGTCGAGGTCGAGGGACAGTGGTTCTGCGGAGGGCACTGCGCCCGCGCGGAGGGGAAGGTGGGCATCACCGACCGCGTCTGACTCCCGTCCCGTCCTCCCCGGCTTCCCCCCACTCCCCCTCCGCCACGACCCCGGACGGCCACCCGGCCGCCGGGGTCCTCGCCGCTGGGGGTACCGTCGTGGGCGTGTACCGCTTTGTGCTGACCCGGCAGTGGGTGTGCCTCACCCTCATCGGCCTCGCCCTGATCCCAGCGATGATCAAGCTGGGGTTCTGGCAGTTCCACCGTCATGAGCACCGTGTCGCGCAGAACCAGCTGATCGACGCGAACCTGCGGGCGAAGCCGGTCCCCATGACCGAGGTCACATCCCCCGGCCACGTGGTCCCGCGCGCCGACTACTGGCGGGCCGTGACCGCCACCGGTACGTACGACTCCGCGCACGAGGTCGTCGTGCGCATGCGCACCGACAACGACGACAAGGTGGGCTTCCACGTCCTCACCCCGCTGGTCCTGGCCGACGGCCGGGTCGTGCTCGTCAACCGCGGCTGGGTCGCGGGCGGCGACGACCCGCGCGCCTACCCGCCGGTGCCGGCCCCGCCCACCGGCGAGGTCACGGTCACCGGGCGGCTGAAGGCCGACGAGACCAGCGGCGGCAGCGGCATCAAGGACCGCAAGGGCCTGCCGGACCGCCAGGTGATGCTGATCAACAGCGCCCAGCAGGCGAAGAACCTGGGCAAGCCCGTCCTCGGCGGCTACCTGGAACTCACCGCCCCGGTCCCGGCCGACGGCAAGCCCGAGGTGGTCGCCGAGCCCGATCACGACTCGATCGGCCCGCACATGGCGTACGCCATCCAGTGGTGGCTGTTCACCTTCGCGGTGCCGGTGGGCTGGATCGTGCTCGTACGGCGCGAGAAGCGCGACCGCGAGGCGGCGGCCGCCGCCGGGACCGCCGCTGCCGAGCGGGAGCCCGTGGCGACCGCGTAGCGTGTCGGGCATGGATCTTGGACTGAAGGACCGTGTCTACGTCGTCACCGGCGCCACCAGGGGCCTCGGCTACGCCTCCGCCCGCGAACTGACCGCCGACGGCGCCAAGGTCGTGCTGACCGGCCGGGACGCGGGGCGCGCCGAGGCCGCCGCCAAGGCGCTGGGGCCCAACGCGGTCGGCGTGGCCGCCGACAACTCCGACCCCGAGGCCGCCTCCCGGCTCGTCGCCGCGGCCCGGGAGCACTTCGGCCGCCTCGACGGCATCCTCATCAGCGTCGGCGGCCCGGCGCCCGGTTCGGCGGCGGACAACACCGACGAGCAGTGGACGGCGGCCTTCGATTCGGTCTTCCTCGGCGCGGTCCGCCTCGCGCGGGCGGCGGCCGCCGAGCTCTCCGACGGCGGGGTCATCGGCTTCGTCCTGTCGGGCTCCGTGCACGAGCCGATCCCGGGACTCACCATCTCCAACGGCCTGCGCCCCGGCCTGGCCGGCTTCGCGAAGTCCCTCTCCGTGGAGCTGGGCCCGCGCGGCATCCGGGTGGTCGGCCTGCTGCCCGCCCGCATCGACACCGACCGGGTCCGCGAGCTCGACGCCCTGTCCGGGGACGCGGAGCTCGCCCGCGCCCGCAACGAGGCGGGGATCCCGCTGCGGCGGTACGGCACCCCGGAGGAGTTCGGCCGCTCGGCGGCGTTCCTGCTGTCCCCGGCGGCCTCCTACCTGACCGGGCTCATGCTCCCGGTGGACGGCGGCTCCCGGCACGGCTTCTGAGCCGTCCGCCACGGCTCCGCCTCACGTCACCCGCCGCGCCCGGCGGGGGGTGACGTACAGGCGGGCCTCCGTCGGGAGGGCCGGGAGCGCCGCCGAGGTGCGGGCCCGGCCCAGCACCGGGCCGGCGAGGGCCGCCAGGACGTCGGCCGGAACCGCGTGCGGCTCCAGCTCCAGCGCGACCCGCAGGGCCGGGGCCCCGCGCCGGCCCCGCAGCGTGACCCGGCACCGGGCGACGCCCTCCACGGCCTCCTGGACATCGGACGCGACGGCCTCCTCCAGCGCCCGCCCGCGCAGCACCGCGAACGCCCCGTCCCCGGTGTCCACGAGCACCTCCGCGAGCCGGTCCCGCCGCAGTTGGGAGAGCAGCCACCACAGCGCCAGCAGTACGCAGACCCCGAGGACGGCGAGCACCGCCCACCAGGGCGCCGGCCAGCCCGGCCCGTGCGGGGCCAGCAGGGGGTCGTGGCGGCCCTCGAAGGGCCCCGACGCGGTCAGCACCGAAGCCCCCGCCGCCAGCAGGACCGTTCCGAGCAGCGCGAGCAGGACCCGGTTCACCGTCCCCAGCGTCACCGGCGGTTCACCCGTACTCTCGGCCGTACCTCGTGGGCCAGCCCCAGCTCGTCGACGCCGACGGCCAGCACCGCGTCCAGATCGGCCCGTACGTCGTCCAGTTCGCGGAAGTGGGACACGGCCCGGACCCCGATCCGGGCCCGGCCCACGCTGACCCGCACCGACCGCACCCCGGCCACCTCCATGACCCGGTCGCGCAGCACCTGCGCGGCGGCCTTGCGTTCCAGTCCGCCCCGGACCTCCGGGTGCCGCGAGTCCATCGGGAGGATCCCGCGCAGGCCCGGGGCGAGTGCGTACAGGAGCAGCGCGGCCCCGGCCGCGGCCAGCACTCCGCCGCCGATCAGCACACCGGGGTCGGCCGGGGTGTGCCGCTCCAGGGCCCGGGAGAGCTCGTCGCGCCAGCGCATGCCCGGGCGGTGGGCCCGTACCGCCGCCAGGTCGTACAGGAACAGCCCCACGACCCCGAGCACGGCGAACGCCCCCACCGCGGCCGGGAACCGCCGGGGCGACCGGAAGCGGGCGCTCACCGGACCCGCCGGTCCCGCCCCGCGGCGGGCCGCGCGGGGCGCAGGTGCTCGATGTCCACGTCCACCTCGGGTACGGCCATCTCCGCGTACTCCTCGACGCGCTGGGCGACCTGGCGGCGTACGGCCGCACACTGGGCGGCGAGGTCGGAGGGGTAGCCCAGCTCCAGGACCACCCGCACGCGGGCGATGTCGTGGTGCACGGTCACGGTGGCGTGCGGCGGGGCCGCGTCCGGAGCGGGCCGGGTCAGCGCCTCCCGGGCGGCCTGGGCGGCGATCTTCGCCACGACCCGGTCGGCGATCCGGGTGGCTCCCCGCTCGGCGGCGGGCACCCGGGGCGGGGCGGGGCGGGGGGAGCTCATCGGTCCCGGTCCCGGTCCCGGTCGCGGTCCCGGTCCCGGTCGCGATCCCGGTCCCCGGGGCGGCCCCGGGGGCGGAAGAAGTCCCCCGGTTCCAGGTCCCCGTCGAAGAACCGCCCCACGACGAAGCCGATGGCGCCGAGGGCGGCCACCAGCAGGAAGGCCCCGAAGCCGCCGAAGTACCCGGCGAACCCCAGTGCCATGCCGGCCACCAGGCCGACGACCGCCATGCTCATGCGGACTCCTCTACTGCAGTCGGGACTCCGGCTCCTCGTCGTCCTCGTCCGGCAGCTTGACGTCGCTGACCGCGATGTTGACCTCCACGACCTCGAGGCCGGTCATCCGCTCCACCGCCGAGACGACGTTCTCACGGACGGCCCGGGCCACGTCCCTGATCGACACGCCGTAATCCACGACGATCTCCAGGTCGAGGGCGGTCTGCACCTCGCCGACCTCCGCCTTCACGCCCCGGCTGACGGTGGACTTGGCCCCGCCGGGGACGCGGTCGCGGACGGCGCCGAAGGTACGGGAGAGGCCGCTGCCGCTGCCCATGGCGTGGACGCCGACCACCTCGCGGGCGGCCAGGCCGGCGATCTTCTCGACGACCCCGTCCGCGATGCTCGTCCTTCCGCGGTCGGCGGGGGGCTTGGCGGTGCTGCCGCCGCCCGGGGCGGATTCGGTCATGGCGGGTCCCTTCGCACGGTGGGCTCCCGACCACGGTAAGTCGGGACCGGTTCCGCTGCCCGTCCCGACGCGGCTGCGGGCGGCCGGCCCTGCGGGGCGAAGTCCCCTACCCGCCCTTCGCCCGTTCCCCGGGCTCCGCCCGGACCCGCCCCGGACCCCCGCTCCTCAAACGCCGGAGGGGCTGGAATCGCAGGCCGGGGCCGGCCAAAATCCGGCGTTTGGGGAGCGGGGGTCCGGGGGCCGGCCCCCGTGCAGCGGCGGCGCTGCTAGTCCGAGAGGCCCGCCAGGTCCCGCAGGCGGCGGGCCTGGGCGGCGCGCTCGGCGACGCGCTGGTCGTCGTACGCCCGGGTCGTCGCACCGCGAAGCAGCGCCTTCGTCTCGATCACCGCATCGCGCGGCGGAGCCAGCAGCGCGGTGGTGAGGTCCTGGACGGCCGCGTCGAGCTCGCCCGCGGGGACGACCAGGTTCGCGAGGCCGATCCGTTCCGCCTCCTCGGCTTGGACGAAGCGGCCCGTCGCGCAGATTTCGAGCGCGCGGGCATAGCCGACCGCCGAGGTCAGCGGCTGGGTGCCGCCGAGGTCGGGCACCAGGCCCAGCCCGGTCTCGCGCATGGCGAACTGCACGTCGTCCGCGACGACGCGCAGATCGCACGCGAGGGCAAGCTGGAAACCGGCACCGATCGCGTGCCCCTGAACGGCGGCGACGGAGATGATGTCGTTGCGCCGCCACCAGGTGAACGCCTCCTGGTACTCGGCGATGGTGGAGTCGAGCAGTTCCTCCGAACCGCGCGCCAGGTCAAGGAAGGACGGCTCGCCCTCGAAGCCTTCGGGGGTGAACGCCTGCCGGTCGAGCCCTGCGGAGAAGGACTGCCCTTCGCCGCGCAGCACGACGACCCGGACGGTGCCCGGCAACGACCTTCCAGCCTCCGTCAACGCCCGCCAGAGCGCGGGGGATTGAGCGTTTCGTTTGGCAGGATTGGTCAGTGTCACCGTGGCGACCGTGTCGTCGACGGTGAGCCGTACGCCGTCCTTGTCGAGCAGAGCCATCTGTGTGCCTCCGGTGGTTGTGCCGTCGTTCGGCCGCGATCTCGGCCTAAGTGACTGCACAGTAACCACCCAGCCGGCCATGGAGCCGACCGGGGGGTCACCGAAGGACGGTGGAACTGGAACTGGAACCGTGAAGCTGAATACGGAAGAACCGTTGGAACCAAGGGGAACCAAGTGGTCAGGCCGTAGCCGCCTTCTTGCCGCGCGTCGCGCCTCCGCGACCACGCAGCGTGACTCCGGACTCGCTGAGCATCCGATGGACGAATCCGTAGGACCGGCCAGTCGATTCGGCCAGCGCCCGGATACTCGCACCGGAGTCGTACTGCTTCTTCAGGTCTGCCGCGAGCTTGTCGCGCGCGGCGCCGGTTACCCGGCTGCCCTTCTTCAGAGTTTCGGCCACCCGTGCCTCCTCATGGGAAGTGCGCTCTGGACTTCTCATGATCACCCCTCCCCGGCTTCCTGGCCACCCATTCAGCAAGGTCGGTGGGACGGCATTTCTTCAGCCGTGGACACCCGAGCAGAACGGAATCTTCTCTTCCGCTGCATGACCTCCGTCACATTTCCGCCCGCCCGGTATGAATCACCAGGTCAGGGGCCGGAACGGGAAAACGGAAGGCCCCGGCCGCATCGGTGGGGATGCGCAGCCGGGGCCTTCGTCGAGCACGGAACGGTATGAGACCGTCTCACTCAGATGATGGATCACGTCTGAGCCGAATGATCCATAAGCAAAGGATCACGGAAGCGGAAGCGCCTCAGGCGAGCGCCACCAGGTCCCGGTAGTCCGGACCCCACAGGTCCTCGACGCCGTCCGGGAGCAGGATGATCCGCTCCGGCTCCAGCGCCTCGACCGCGCCCTCGTCGTGGGTGACGAGGATGACGGCGCCCTTGTAGGTGCGCAGGGCTCCCAGGATCTCCTCGCGGCTGGCCGGGTCGAGGTTGTTGGTGGGCTCGTCGAGCAGCAGCACGTTGGCCGAGGAGACGACCAGCGTCGCCAGGGCCAGGCGGGTCTTCTCGCCGCCGGACAGGACGCCCGCGGGCTTGTCGACGTCGTCGCCGGAGAAGAGGAACGAGCCGAGCGTCTTGCGTACGGAGACCAGGTCCAGGTCCGGCGCCGAGGAGCGCATGTTCTCCAGGACCGAGCGCTCGGGGTCCAGGGTCTCGTGCTCCTGGGCGTAGTAGCCGAGCTTGAGGCCGTGGCCGGGGATGACCGTGCCGGTGTCGGGCTTCTCGGTGCCCGACAGCAGGCGCAGGAGCGTGGTCTTGCCGGCGCCGTTGAGGCCGAGGATGACCACGCGGGAGCCCTTGTCGATGGCCAGGTCGACGTCGGTGAAGATCTCCAGCGAGCCGTAGGACTTCGACAGGCCCTCGGCGGTCAGCGGGGTCTTGCCGCAGGGCGCCGGGTCCGGGAAGCGCAGCTTGGCGACCTTGTCGGAGACGCGGACGGCGTCGAGGCCCGCCAGCAGGCGGTCGGCGCGCTTGGCCATGTTCTGGGCGGCGACGGTCTTGGTGGCCTTGGCGCGCATCTTGTCGGCCTGCGAGTTCAGCGCCGCGGCCTTCTTCTCGGCGTTCTGGCGCTCGCGCTTGCGGCGCTTCTCGTCGGCCTCGCGCTGCTGCTGGTAGAGCTTCCAGCCCATGTTGTAGACGTCGATCTGGGAGCGGTTGGCGTCCAGGTAGAACACCTTGTTGACGACCGTCTCGACCAGGTCCACGTCGTGGGAGATGACGATGAAGCCGCCGCGGTAGGTCTTCAGGTAGTCGCGCAGCCAGACGATCGAGTCGGCGTCGAGGTGGTTGGTCGGCTCGTCGAGCAGGAGGGTGTCGGCGTCCGAGAAGAGGATCCGGGCGAGTTCGACGCGGCGGCGCTGGCCACCGGAGAGGGTGTGCAGCGGCTGGCCGAGCACCCGGTCGGGCAGGCCGAGGGCGGCGGAGATGGTCGCGGCCTCGGACTCGGCCGCGTAACCGCCCTTGGTGAGGAACTCGGTCTCCTGGCGCTCGTACTGGCGCATCGCCTTCTCGCGGGTGGCGCCGGAGCCGGAGGAGATGCGCTCCTCGTTCATCCGCATCTTCTTGAGCAGCACGTCGAGTCCGCGCGCGGACAGGATCCGGTCGCTGGCCAGCACGTCGAGGTCGCCGGTGCGCGGGTCCTGCGGGAGGTAGCCGACCTCGCCCGAGCGGGCGATGCTGCCGCCGGCCGGGGTCCCCTCGCCCGCGAGGCACTTGGTGAGGGTGGTCTTGCCGGCTCCGTTGCGGCCGACGAGGCCGATGCGGTCGCCCTTGGCGACGCGGAAGGAGGCGTTCTCGATGAGGATGCGGGCGCCGGCGCGCAGCTCGATGCCGGTGGCGGTGATCACGGAAATACTCCAGGGCGGGTCGGGACGGCGGAAGGGGGGCAGGACGCGAAGCTTCTACGCCGCTAATCCGCGAGGAGATTTGCCATGGGAGTCATTCTACCGGGGGTGCGCAACTACTTTCGGGCCCGCCCGCCCCTCCGGGGACCGGCCCCGCCCTCACCCGCGCGTCCCCCGTTCGGCCCAGGGAACACGCCTCCCGGCCCGGGGGCGTATGAGGATGAACGGGTTGATACTCGCCGCAGGGGCGTACTCGTACCCCCCTTGGTAGGAATGGAGGGCGGTGCGGGATGCAGTTCGACGACAACGCCAATCTGGACACTTCCGAGGTCAAGGACGTACGCGGCAGCCGCATCCCGGGCGGGAAGGCCACGATCGGTGGCGGCATCATCGGTTTCATCGCGCTGATCATGGGCCTGCTGTTCGGGGTGGGTCCGGAGCAGCTGGGCCTGTCCGACGGAAGCCCCGAGCCCGCGTCGACCTCCTCCTCCGCCGCCCAGGTGCAGCAGAGCTGCAAGACGGGCGCGGACGCGAACGCCAAGGAGGACTGCCGGCTGGTGGCGGTGATCAACAGCACCCAGGACTTCTGGAAGCAGGAGTTCGCCAGGCGCGGCGCCCAGTACACCCCGGCGCAGACGGTGTTCTTCACCGGCAAGGTGGGCACCGCCTGCGGGGCGGCCACCTCGGCGGTCGGCCCGTTCTACTGCCCCGGCGACCGGCAGGTCTATCTGGACCTGGGCTTCTTCAACGAGCTCCGGACCAAGTTCGGCGCGAGCGGCGGCCCCTTCGCCCAGGCGTACGTGGTGGCCCACGAGTACGGCCACCACATCCAGAACCTGACCGGCACCCTGCAGAAGGCCCAGGACGGCCGGCAGGGCGCGACCAGCAACGCGGTACGGGTCGAGCTGCAGGCCGACTGCTACGCCGGGGTCTGGGCCCACAACGCGACGAAGACCCCGGACGAGTCCACGGGCAAGCCCCTGATCACCAGCCTCACCGACGAGGACATCAAGGACGGCCTGGACGCGGCGGCCGCGGTCGGCGACGACCGGATCCAGGAGAAGTTCCAGGGCCGGGTGACCCCGGAGTCCTGGACGCACGGTTCGGCCGAGCAGCGCCAGCAGTGGTTCTACCAGGGCTACCGCACGGGCGACATGGCCCAGTGCAACACCTTCCGCTGACTTCTCCCGGCGCCTGCCATGCTGTGACGTGGCTCACCGTCCATCCGCGGTACGAGAGGGAGTGGTCGTCATGGCAGGCGTTCCGTCCATCTGCCCGACCCTGCTGTACACCGATGCCAAGGCCGCCATCCACCTGCTCACGGAAGCCTTCGGCTTCACCCAGGTCGCGGCGTACGAGGGCGAGGACGGCGCGGTGGTGCACGCCGAGCTGTCCTACGGGAACGGCATGGTGATGCTCGGCAGCAAGGGCACCGGCAGCGCCTTCGACAAGGCGATGGCGACGGCCGGCCCGACCGGGGTCTACGTGCGCGTCGACGACGTGGACGCCCACCACCGCCGGGCCGTCGAGCACGGTGTGGAGATCCTGATGGAGCCGACCGACCAGGACTACGGCTCGCGGGACTACATGGCCCGCGACGCCGAGGGCAACGTGTGGAGCTTCGGGACGTACGCGCCGCAGGTCTGAGACCCGCGGCGCGCACGCGCTCCCGTCGCGGGCGGCGCTACACGCCGCCGGTGTGCACCTGGAACGCGGCCCGGCGCACCGCCTTGGCCAGGGCCGGGTCCGGATGGGCGGCGGCCAGCGCGACGAGCACCTGCACCGTGCGGGGGTGCCCGACCGCGCGGACCTCGTCGAGCAGCCGCGGGACCGTGGTCCGCACCGCCGAGTCCAGGTGGCGGGCCAGCAGCTCGGCCTCGCCGTGGTCGGCGATGGCGGCCGCGGTGTCCACCCAGAGCCAGGTCTGCTCCTCGGCGGTGAGCACGTCCTGCGCCTCGTCGGGGTCGACCCCGTCGTGCTCGGCGAGCCAGAGCAGGGCGTAGGGGCGCAGCGCGGCCTCCCTGGAGGCCTTGCGCACCTCCGGTTCGGCGGGGGCTCCGACCACGCGCAGGGCTTCGAAGGCGAGCCCGCGCAGCAGGGCGTCCTCGCCGCGGGCGGCGTGCAGCAGCTCGGAGACCGCGTGGCCGACGGGCCGGGCGGCGAGCCAGGCCTGGTACTCGGCGCGGGCCGGGCCGGGGGTGAGCCGCGCGCAGCCGTGGAGCATGGCGGCGGCGGACTGTTCGATGTTCCCGGCGGGGCTCTGCGCCGCGACGCAGATCTGCTCCAGCTTGACCCAGACGGCCCAGCTCCCGAGCGGGGTGAGGGTGGCCCGGGCGGGGCCGAGGGTGACGGCGTCCACGGCGGCGAGCCCGCCGAGCGCCCAGCGCAGCAGCCGGGCGAGCGGGACGGGCGGCGCGGCCGGCGCGGGACCGGCCTGCGGGGTCCCGGCGGCCTGCGCCGTGGACTCGTAGGGGACCTCGCACCGCTCGTCGCGCAGTTCGGCCACGCGCTGCCCGAGCAGGTCCAGCAGATCGGGGACGGTGACGGGACCGGCGGAGAGCTGGAGCAGGGAGAGCAGCTGGGGCATGGCCTCGACCACCTCGGCAACGGCCGCGGGGGCGATGTCGGCGGGGGCCGGGTGGACCAGCGACCAGGCGTCGAAGAGGGCGACCCAGCCGCGCAGGACGGCGGTGTCGTCCCGGTTCCATGCGCGCAGGCGCCAGCCCGGGCGGGCGTGTCCCCCGTGCATCTCGATCAGGCCTGCGAGCCGGGCCCGGTCCCAGCCGACCCGGATCTGGCCCGACGTCAGGCTCAGCTGGGCGGCGGCGCGTTCGGCTTCGGCGGCGGGCAGGGCGCCCGCCGGGGCGGGCCCGGCGCCGTCCGCCACGCCGAGGTGGAGCTCGGCCCAGCGGGCGAGCCGTACCGCGTCGGCGAGGGAGGCGCGGGCCCTGTTCGCCAGGTCGGCCGTGGCGGGCGTGCCCGCCGGAGGCCGCGGGGCGGTCCGGGTGCGCCGGTCGGTCACCGCCTTGCGGGCCGTGGCCACGGACCGCGGGGCGACGAGTCGGAGTCTGGAGTCGCGAGCCAACTGCTCATCAGGCTTTCGGGACGTCACGTGAGCAGTCTCGCCCGTCACTGGCCGAAAGCCCAAACGGAACCAGCCATTGCCACAAGGCCCCGAGGGGACAGAACGGGACAACCCTCCCTCCCTGACCCGTCCGCCCCGCCGTCTTCGGACAACTCGTCCGACGGTCCGTCAACCGGCCCTTCACATGAGAGGGGTCAGGAAGCGTCGCAGCGCCTCTTCGTACGCGGCCGGGTCGGCGTTCCACATCGCTCCGTGGGCGGCCCCGGAAACGGAGTGCAGCGTGACGAGGTCGGGGCGGGCCGCGGCGAGCCGGCGGGAGGGCTCCCAGGGGGCGAGCGCGTCGTCGGGGCCGTGGAAGATCAGGATGGGCACCTTCAGCGCGGCCGGATCCGACCCCGGGGGCCGCCGGTCGGCGCGCAGGCCCGCGCGGCCCTCGGCGGCCTTCACCGCGAACGGGAGCAGGGGGGCCGGGGTGCGGCGCGCTGCGGCGAGGGCCCGCAGGGTGGCGTGCCAGTCCAGTACGGGCGAGTCGAGGACCAGTCCGGAGATCCGGTCGGCCAGCGCCGAGCGTTCGGCGGCGTGCAGGGCCATCGTGGCGCCGGTCGACCAGCCGTGCAGGACCACGCGGCGGGCCCCGTAGCGCAGGGCGTAGCGGATGGCGGCGTCGAGATCGCGCCATTCGGACTCGCCGAGGTGGCCGAGGCCGTCCGGTGACTCGGGGGCGCCGAGGTCGCCCCGGTAGCCCAGGTCCAGGACGGGGAGCTTGTTGCGGTGGAGGAAGGGCATGACCACCATCGGGTGCTCGCGGGTGGCGCCGAGCCCGTGGACGGTGATCACCCAGGTGTCGCGGGCCGCGGGCACGAACCAGGCGGGCAGCGCGCCGAGCTCCCCGGGGACGTCCACGTCGGCGTGCTCCAGCCCGAGGGCGGTGCCCGGGTTGCCGAGGTGGACCTGGGGCGTGAGGGTGACGCGGGTTCCGGGGTCGAGGCTGCCGTGGGTGACGGCGACGAGCCGGCGCACCACGGTGTCGGGGCCGTGCGGGGCGTCCGGGAGGACGGGGCCGACCACGGCGTGCACCCCGGGCGCCGTGAGCCCGTAGGTGCCGGGGCGCAGGGAGGCGAGCGAGCGGGTCAGCTCGACCCGGCCGGCCGCGGTGGAGTGGACGCTGAGCCGGGGGCTGCCGGGGAGCGGGCGGCCGGGCTCGGCCCGCAGGGCCGCGTCGGCGGCGTACCGGCCGGCGAGCGCGGCGGCGGCGACGGCCGCCGCGGCGGCCGCGCCGGCGCCGAGCAGGGTCGTGGTGACGGCCGCTGCCGTCGCTGTAGCGGTACGCACCGCTCCAGTGTCGAGGCGGACGGGCCGGCGGGCCACCGGAGGGAATCGTTCCGACCGGCACCCCGGCAGGGTGACAGGGAGGGTGATCTAGGTCTCTTCGGGGGTCCCGTGTGAACGGAAGGCCCTACCGGAAGTCCCTCCCCGAAACGTCCGGACACCCCGCCGTGACGTGCATCAATCGACATATCAACACCCTTCCCGGGACGAAGGTCCCGATGGGGTGCCGTATCGATACACCACATGACCCCTGTCAGTTCACCTTCCGTTCATCCAGGTTGCCTACGGTCCACGAACCACTGACGTCAAACAGAAGCCTGGGTAAATGGAGCACATAACGCTTCTCCTCGGGATCGTGATCATCACCGCTCTCGTGTTCGATTTCACGAACGGTTTTCACGACACGGCCAACGCGATGGCCACCACCATCTCGACCGGCGCCCTCAAGCCCAAGACCGCGGTGGCGATGTCCGCCGTGCTCAACCTCGTCGGCGCTTTCATGTCCGTGGAGGTCGCCAAGACGATCTCCAAGGGCCTGGTCAACGAGGAAGGCATCCAGCCGGAGGTCATCTTCGCCGCCTTGGTCGGCGCGATCCTCTGGAACCTCGTCACCTGGCTGGTCGGACTGCCCTCCAGCTCCTCGCACGCCCTGATGGGCGGCCTGATCGGTGCGGCCGTGGCCTCCGCCGGCATGGGCGCCGTCAACGGCAGCGTCGTCGTCACCAAGGTGCTGATCCCCGCGATCGCCGCCCCGCTGGTCGCCGGCTTCGCCGCGTACCTGGCCACGAAGGTCACGTACAAGGTCGGCAAGGGCATGGGCGAGAAGACCTCGGCCAAGGGCTACCGCGCCGGTCAGATCGCTTCGGCCGGTCTCGTCTCCCTCGCGCACGGCACCAACGACGCGCAGAAGACGATGGGCATCATCACCCTGGCGCTCGTTGCCGGTGGCGCCCTCGCTCCCGGCTCCAACCCGCCGGTCTGGGTCATCGTCTCCGCCGGCATGGCCATCGCGATGGGCACCTACCTGGGTGGCTGGCGCATCATCCGCACCATGGGCAGTGGCCTGACCGACCTGCAGCCGCAGCAGGGCTTCGCCGCCCAGACCTCGGCCGCCAGCGTCATCCTGGCCTCCTCCTCCCTCGGCTTCTCCCTCTCCACCACCCACGCGTGCTCCGGCGCCGTCATGGGTTCGGGTCTGGGACGCAAGGGCGGCGTGGTCCGCTGGTCCACCGCCTCCCGCATGTTCATCGCCTGGGGCCTGACCCTCCCGGCCGCGGCCCTGGTCGCCGCCGGTGCCGAGCTGGTCATGCGCACCGGGGACATCGGCGTCGCCGGCGTCACGGTCTTCCTGATCGGCTCCTGCGTCGCCATCTGGCTGATCTCCCGCCGCCAGGTCGTCGACCACACCAACGTCAACGAGGTCGAGCCGGCCGGCGCCGAGGCACCGGGTGTCGTCACCACGGCCATCGCGGCCGTCAGCGTCCCGCCGGCCGCGGCCTTCGCCGGCAGCACCGCCGCGGTGACGGACGAGGAGCTCAAGGCCACCATCCCGGCCTCCGCGACGACGACCCCCGCGGCTCCGGCCGCAGCGGTCTGACCCGAGAACGACAGAGGATTCAGCGGTATGAAGATCGACTGGGAAGCACTCGGCTCCGTCTTCGGGGTCAGCCTCTCCGCCACCGTCGTCCTGGTGACCCTGTTCACCCTGGGTCTGATGGGGCTCTCCAAGCACGAGGCCGCCACCGAACAGGGCGGCGCCGCCACCCTGGCCCGCAGCGGTGCGTACGCCTGCTTCGCGCTCTGCGCGGCGGCCGTGGCCTACGGGATCTACCTGATCGTCGCCTGAGGCGCGGGACGGCACCTCCGAAGGCTCCCTCCGGGTTCGTACCGGAGGGAGCTTTCGCATGCCCCGGACCCGCCCCGGACTCGCCCCGGCCCCCTGGCGCGGGCCTGACCCCGCCCCCTCTCCCGCCACCCCGCCGCAGGTCAACGGCGAGTTGACGGGCCTTCGCGCTGCGTGGTGGACTGCGCGAGCCATTACGGCGGCATGGAGAGGAAGTCCGGTGCGAATCCGGCGCGGTCCCGCCACTGTCACCGGCGCACGCGGACCTCTGGCCGTGTGCGGCCGGGAGCCAGGAACTCTCGCCGCCGGACACGTCGAACCAGGGCGCGGACCCTGAGTGAGGACATACCTGCCACCATGCGTGCCGATCGCGTCTTCGCGTACGGCGTCACGGCGGGCCTGATCGGCGACCGGATCCTCGGGGATCCGCGCCGAGGGCACCCCGTGGCCGCCTTCGGACGAGCCGCCGCCGCCGTCGAACGCGCCCTGTGGCGCGACGACCGCGCCCGCGGCGTCCTGCACACCCTGCTGTGCGCCGGAGGCGCGGCCGCCGTCGGCGCACTGGGCGCCCGCGCCGTGCGCTCCCGGCCCGCGGCCGCCCGCATCGCCCTCACCGCCGCCGCCACCTGGGCCGTCGTGGGCGGCACCTCGCTGGGCCGGGAGGCCCGCGCCATCGGCGGAGCACTCGCCGCCGGGGACGCCGAGGTGGCCCGCGAGCGGCTGCCCCACCTCTGCGGGCGCGACCCGCAGGCACTGGACGAGCAGCAGATGGCCCGCGCGGTCGTCGAATCGGTCGCCGAGAACACCTCCGACGCCGTGGTCGGCGCCCTCGTGTGGGGCGCCGTCGCGGGCGTCCCCGGGCTGCTGGCCTTCCGCGCCGTGAACACCCTGGACGCGATGGTCGGCCACAAGTCCCCCCGCCACCTGCGCTACGGCTGGGCCTCGGCCCGGCTCGACGACGTGGCCGGCTGGCCGGGCGCCCGGCTGACGGCCCTGGCCGCCGTACTGGCCGGGCCCGACCGGCGGGGCGCCGTACGGGCCTGGCGCGCGGACGCCGCCAAGCACCCGAGCCCCAACGCGGGGCCCGTGGAGTCCTCCTTCGCCGGGGCGCTCGGCGTACGGCTGGGCGGCACCCTGGCGTACGCGGGCCGGGTCGAACACCGGGCCGTGCTCAACGGAGCGGCCGGGCGGCCCGTGGATGTCGCCGACATCGAACGCGCGGTGCGGCTGTCGCGCCAGGTGACGTGGGTGGCGCTGGGGGCCTGTGTGGCCGCCCGGACGCTGGTTTCCCGCACTCTGGCCGCCCGCACTCCGGTCGTCCGAACTACGAAGAAGGGGCGGCGCGCATGAGCGGCGGCGCGAAGCGCGGTGGGGGTCTCCTCGTCGCCGGTACGACCTCGGACGCGGGCAAGAGCGTGGTCACGGCGGGCATCTGCCGGTGGCTGGCCCGGCAGGGCGTGAAGGTGGCCCCGTTCAAGGCGCAGAACATGTCGCTGAACTCCTTCGTGACGAGGGAGGGCGCCGAGATCGGCCGCGCACAGGCCATGCAGGCCCAGGCGGCCCGCGTGGAACCGACCGCGCTGATGAACCCGGTGCTGCTCAAGCCCGGCAGTGACCGCAGCAGCCAGGTGGTGCTGCTGGGCAAGCCGGTGGGTGAGATGAGCGCACGCGGCTACCACGGGGGGCGGCAGGAACAGCTCCTCGGCATCGTCACGGACTGCCTGGAGCAGTTGCGGGGCACGTATGACGCCGTGATCTGCGAGGGGGCGGGCAGCCCGGCCGAGATCAACCTGCGCCGGACCGACATCGTGAACATGGGCATCGCGCGGGCCGCGCGGTTCCCGGTGGTCGTCGTCGGCGACATCGACCGGGGCGGGGTCTTCGCGTCCTTCTTCGGTACGACGGCCCTGCTCTCCCCCGAGGACCAGTCGCTGATCGCGGGCTACCTGGTCAACAAGTTCCGCGGCGACGTCACCCTGCTGGAACCGGGCATGGAGATGCTGCGCGGCCTGACCGGGCGGGCCACGTACGGCGTGCTTCCCTTCCAGCACGGGCTGGGCATCGACGAGGAGGACGGGCTGCGGGTCTCCCTGCGGGGCGCGGTACGGGAATCCGTGGTCGCCCCGCCCGTGGGCGAGGACGTGCTGCGGGTCGCGGTCTGCGCGGTGCCGCTGATGTCCAACTTCACGGACGTCGACGCGCTGGCGGCGGAGCCGGGTGTGGTGGTGCGGTTCGTGGACCGGGCCGAGGAGCTGGCCTACGCGGACCTGGTCGTCGTCCCCGGCACCCGTGGCACGGTCAAGGCCCTGGCCTGGCTGCGCGAACGGGGCCTGGCGGACGCACTGGTCCGGCGGGCCGCCGAGGGCCGGCCGGTCCTGGGCATCTGCGGCGGGTTCCAGGTCCTGGGCGAACACATCGAGGACGAGGTCGAGTCGAAGGCCGGCTCCGTGCCGGGGCTCGGGCTGCTTCCCGTACGGGTCCGCTTCGAGCGGGAGAAGACCCTGGCCCGGCCCGTCGGTTCGGCGCTGGGCGAGCCCGTCGAGGGCTACGAGATCCACCACGGGGTGGCCGAAGTCCTCGGCGGAACCCCCTTCCTGGACGGTTGCCGGGTCGGGGAAGTGTGGGGCACGCACTGGCACGGCTCACTGGAGTCGGACGGCTTCCGCCGGGCCTTCCTCCGCGAGGTCGCCTCCGCGGCCGGCCGCCGCTTCGTCCCGTCCCCGGACACCTCCTTCGCCTCCCTGCGGGAGGAGCAGCTGGACCTGCTCGGCGACCTGATCGAGGAACACGCGGACACCGCGGCGCTGCTGAGCCTGATCGAGGGCGGCGCCCCCTCGGGCCTCCCCTTCCTCCCGCCGGGCGCGCCATGACGTCCCCGTCCCTGCGGGGGCTGTCCCCTACCCGCCCTTCCACCGTTCCCCGGGGCTCCGCCCCGGACCCCTCGGGGGCCAGCCCCCGGACCCCCGCTCCTCAAACGCCGGAGGGGCTGGATTTTCCGACCCCCCGCGGTCACGTGCGGGCCGACGCCGGCCAATTCCAGCCCGTCCGGCGTTTGAGGACCGGGTCCGGGCGGAGCCCGGGGAACGGTGGAAGGGCGGGTAGGGGAGCTCCGCCCCGCGCAGCGGCGCACCCGCAGCCCGGCCCCGCCGTCCATGCCCGCCCGCGCACGCGTATCCGTACACACGCCCGAGAAGGGGCCACCGCATGAGCACGCCCTACCCGTTCACCGCACTGGTCGGCCAGAGCGACCTGCGCCTCGCACTGCTGCTCAACGCCGTGAGCCCAGCGGTCGGCGGTGTCCTCGTGCGCGGCGAGAAGGGAACCGCCAAGTCCACCGCCGTCCGCGCCCTGTCGACCCTGCTGCCGCAGGTCGACGTGGTCACCGGCTGCCGGTTCAGCTGCGCGCCCACCGCCCCGGACCCCGCCTGCCCCGACGGCCCCCACGAGCCGGGACCGGCCGCCGCGCGGCCCGCCCGGATGGTGGAGCTGCCCGTCGGCGCCTCCGAGGACCGCCTCGTCGGCGCCCTCGACATCGAACGCGCCCTCTCCGAAGGCGTGAAGGCCTTCGAGCCCGGCCTGCTGGCCGACGCGCACCGCGGGATCCTGTACGTCGACGAGGTCAACCTGCTCCACGACCACCTCATCGACCTGCTCCTCGACGCCGCCGCGATGGGCGCCTCCTACGTCGAGCGCGAGGGCGTCTCCGTACGGCACGCCGCCCGCTTCCTCCTCGTCGGCACGATGAACCCCGAGGAGGGCGAGCTCCGCCCGCAGTTGCTCGACCGGTTCGGGCTGACCGTCGAGGTCGCCGCCTCCCGGGAGCCCCTCCAGCGGGTCGAGGTGGTGCGTCGCCGGCTCGCCTACGAGGACGACCCCGCGGGCTTCGCGGGCCGCTGGTCCGGGGACGAGGACGAGGTCCGCTCCCGGGTGGTGGCCGCGCGGGCCCTGCTCCCGAAGGTGCGGCTCGGCGACACCTCGCTGCTGCAGATCGCCGCGACCTGCGCCGGTTTCGAGGTCGACGGCATGCGCGCAGACATCGTGATGGCCCGTACCGCGACCGCTCTCGCGGCCTGGGCCGGGCGGACCGAGGTGCGCAAGGAGGACGTGCGGCAGGCCGCCCTGCTGGCGCTCCCCCACCGGCGCCGCCGCAACCCCTTCGACGCGCCCGGTCTCGACGAGGAGAAGCTGGACCGGATCCTGGACGGGTTCCCCGACGAGGAGCCGGACCCGGAGCCGGAGCCGGAGGGTCCGGGCGAGGGACCGGAGGACGGCGGCCCCGACGGCGGCGGCCCCGACGGCGGGGGCGGCGTACCCCCGCAGGGCTCCGGACCGGAGGCCCCCGAGGCCGAGCCGGAGGCCCCGGACGCGCCCGAGCAGCGGCCCGAGGCGCAGCCCTCCGCCCAGGAGAAGACCGAGGCGGCCGGTCCGGCCGAGCAGGCACCCGTACGGGCCGCCGAGCCGTTCCGCACCAAGATGCTCAGCGTGCCGGGCCTCGGCGAGGGCGCGTCCGGCAGGCGTTCGCGCGCCCGCACCGCGCACGGCCGCACCACCGGAGCCCAGCGCCCCCGCGGCCAGTTGACCAAACTGCACCTGTCGGCCACCGTCCACGCCGCCGCCCCGCACCAGAAGGCCCGCGGGCGCTCCGGGCGCGGGCTGGTCGTCCGCAAGGACGATCTGCGGCAGGCGACCCGCGAGGGCCGCGAGGGCAACCTCGTCCTGTTCCTCGTCGACGCCTCCGGCTCCATGGCCGCCCGGCAGCGCATGAGCGCGGTCAAGGGGGCGGTGCTGTCCCTGCTGCTCGACGCCTACCAGCGCCGGGACAAGGTCGGCCTGATCACCTTCCGGGGCGCCTCGGCCGAACTGGCCCTGCCGCCCACCTCCTCCGTCGACGCCGCCGCGGCCCGGCTGGAGAACCTGCCGACCGGCGGCCGCACCCCGCTCGGCGCCGGGCTGCTCAAGGCCCACGAAGTCCTGCGGATCGAGCGGCTGCGGGACCCGAGCCGGCGCCCGCTGCTCGTGGTCGTCACCGACGGGCGGGCCACCTCGGCCGGCTCCGTGGGCGGCGATCCCCGCGCCCTCTCGGCGCGCAGTGCCCGGCTGCTCGCGGCCGGCGGGGTCGCCTCCGTGGTCGTGGACTGCGAGTCGGGGCCGGTCCGGCTCGGGCTGGCCGGAGTGCTGGCCGCCGATCTGGGCGGCCTGGCCGTCACCCTCGACGGGCTGCGGGCCGATTCGCTCGCCGGGCTCGTCAAGAACGTACGTACCCCATCCCCGACCCTCAGGAGGGCCGCGTAATGCCGCAGGGACAGCCGTCCGTCGTTCCGGACGACGGACTCACGACGCGTCAGCGCCGCAACCGCCCGCTCGTCTTCGTCCACACCGGACCGGGCAAGGGCAAGTCGACGGCCGCCTTCGGTCTGGCGCTGCGCGCCTGGAACCAGGGCTGGTCCATCGGGGTGTTCCAGTTCGTCAAGTCGGCGAAGTGGAAGGTCGGCGAGGAGAACGCGCTG
This sequence comes from Streptomyces sp. NPDC006487, assembly GCF_042870555.1. Lineage (NCBI taxonomy): Bacteria > Bacillati > Actinomycetota > Actinomycetes > Kitasatosporales > Streptomycetaceae > Streptomyces > Streptomyces sp. NPDC006487. The sequence continues at coordinate 199,130 of NZ_JBIAHN010000015.1, read as the reverse complement.
AAGGTGCTCGGCGCCTCCGGCGAGGGCGGCTCCGTCGTCTGGCACAAGATGGGCGAGGGCTGGTCCTGGGTCCAGCGCGACGCGCAGCTCGACAACGAGCAGGCGGCCAAGGAGGGCTGGGAGCAGGTCAAGCGCGATCTGGCCGCCGAGACGCACAAGCTGTACGTGCTGGACGAGTTCGCGTACCCGATGCACTGGGGCTGGATCGACGTCGACGAGGTCGTCGAGGTGCTGCGCAACCGCCCCGGCACCCAGCACGTGGTGATCACCGGGCGCAACGCACCGGAGAAGCTGGTGGAGTTCGCGGACCTCGTCACCGAGATGACCAAGGTCAAGCACCCGATGGACGCCGGCCAGAAGGGCCAGAAGGGCATCGAGTGGTGACCTCGTTCAACGTACCGAGACTGGTCATCGCCGCGCCCTCCTCCGGCAGCGGCAAGACCACCGTCGCGACGGGCCTGATGGCGGCCTTCTCGGAGCGCGGCCTCGCCGTGTCCCCGCACAAGGCCGGGCCCGACTACATCGACCCGGGCTATCACGCGCTGGCCACGGGCCGGCCGGGACGCAACCTGGACGCCTTCATGTGCGGGCCGGGTCTGGTGGCCCCGCTGTTCGCGCACGGGGCCGCCGGATGCGATCTGGCCGTCATCGAAGGCGTGATGGGCCTCTACGACGGTGCCGCGGGGCGGGGCGAACTGGCGTCGACGGCGCAGGTCGCGAAGCTGCTCCGGGCGCCGGTGGTGCTGGTCGTCGACGCGTCCTCGCAGTCGCGGTCGGTGGCGGCGCTGGTGCACGGCTTCGCCTCCTTCGACCCGCAGGTCCGCCTCGGCGGCGTGATCCTCAACAAGGTCGGCTCCGACCGGCACGAGGTGATGCTGCGGGAGGCGCTGGAGGAAGCGGGGATGCCGGTGCTCGGTGTCCTGCGGCGGGCTCCGCAGGTGGCCGCGCCCTCGCGGCACCTGGGACTGGTGCCGGTGGCCGAGCGGCGGCGGGATGCCCTCGACTCCGTGACGGCCCTGGCCGAACAGGTCCGCCAGGGCTGCGACCTGGAAGCCTTGATGGCCCTGGCCAGGACGGCCCCGCCCTTGGCTTGCGAGGCCTGGGCTCCGGACGAGGCTTTGCTCCCCCACCCCGCCCCTTCCCGAAGCCGGGCTCTGCCCGGACCGGGTCCTCGAACGCCGGACGGGCTGGAAATCCCTCCGCGGGGCAACCTCCAGCCCGGCGGGCGGCATCAGGCAAATCCAGCCTCGCCGGCGTTTGAGGCGCGGGGTCCGGGGCGGAGCCCCGGCGGCGGCGCCGCACCCGTCATCGCCGTTGCCGGAGGGGCCGCCTTCACGTTCTCGTACGCCGAACACGCGGAGCTGCTCACCGCTGCCGGAGCGGAGGTCGTCACCTTCGACCCCCTCCGGGACGAAAAGCTCCCCGCCCACACCACCGGCCTGGTGATAGGCGGCGGGTTCCCCGAGGTGTACGCCCCGGAGCTGTCCGCGAACGAGCCGCTCCGCAAGGCGGTCGCGGCCTTCGCCGCGGCCGGCGGCCCGGTGGCGGCGGAGTGCGCGGGGCTGCTGTACCTGGCCCGGTCGCTGGACGGCAAGCCCATGTGCGGGGTGCTCGACGCCGATGCGCGGATGTCGGAGCGGCTCACGCTCGGCTACCGCGAGGCGGTGGCCGTCTCCGACAGCGTCCTCGCGGCGGCCGGGACGCGGCTGCGCGGGCACGAGTTCCACCGGACGGTGATCGAGCCGGGCGCCGGCAGCTCACCGGCATGGGGCTTCACGCATCCGGAACGCCGGGTCGAGGGCTTCGTGGCGGACGGGGTGCACGCCAGCTACCTGCACACGCACTGGGCGGCGGAGCCCTCCGTGGCCCTGCGCTTCGCCGAGGCCGCGGCAGCGCATCGGTGAACCGGAGACGCCCGGGGCCTGTCCGGTCACTCCGCCAGGCCCACGACCAGCCAGATCCCCGCCACCCCGCCCACGGTGCACATCAGGGTGGACAGGGCGGGGTGCTTGTGGTGGGCCTCGGGCAGGATCTCGGCGGCGGCCAGGTACAGCAGGACCCCGCCGAAGAAGCCGAGGTAGGCCCCGAGCGGTTCCTCCGGAAGGGTGAACAGCAAGGTGGACGCGGCGCCCACGACGGGGGCCGCCGCGTCCGCGAAGAGCATGAGCAGGGCCTTGCGGCGGGCGTTCCCGTACAGCCGGGTGAGGGTGTACGTGTTGAACCCGTCGGCGAAGTCATGGGTGATGACGGCCAGCGCCACGGCCACGCCCATCCCCCCGCCCACCTGGAACGCGGCGCCGAGTGCCACCCCGTCGGCGAGGCTGTGGCCGACCATGGCGGCCGCCGCCGTCAGGCCGACCTGGGGGACCCGTTTCCCGGGGTCCGGCTGCCCGTCGCCGTTCGTGGCCCCGTGGGAAGCCTGGCGGACGGCCAGGAGCCGTTCCACGCAGTGCGCGGCGAGGAACCCGCCGACGAAGAGCAGCAGGGCGAGCGGGACTCCGAACAGTTCGTCGCCGGCCGCGTGCATGGCCTCCGGGAGCAGGTCGAGGCCCACGACGCCGAGCATCAGCCCGCCGGCCAGGCCCAGCACGAGGTGGCGGCGGTCGGTGACGCGCTGCGCCGTCCATCCGCCTGCCAGGGTCATCAGGAACGCGCCCAACGCCACGATCACGGCCATGTGCCCCTGCATACCGACTCCGCGCCGCCCGCGCACTTCCGCGCCCGGGTGGCGGAGCACGGGTGGTTGACGGGCGGGCCGCACCCGAAGTCCCCGCGCGCGGGGGATTCGCGCACGCGTACGGCACCATGCACGAACAGGCACATGAAAACGAGCGCGAACACGAGCGCGAACGAGTGCGCGATCCGCACGACGAGCACGACGAGCACGACGACGGAGAACGGGTGAACCTGTTGGGCGAGTACGCGACGCAACTGGTCGTCGGGGTCGGTGGCCGCGCGGGCGTGTCCGTGGCGGAGGTGTGCGCGCTGGTGGAGGAGACCTTGCGCGGCGCCGGGCTGGCGTCGGAGTCGGTGACGGCCCTGGCCACCGTGGAGGGCAAGGTCCTGGAGGCGGGGATCGCGGGTGCGGCGGAACGTTTCGGCGTGCCCCTGCTGAGCTACCCCGCCGAGCGGCTGGCGGCGATCCCGGTACCGCACCCCTCGGACGCCGCCCGCGAGGCCGCCGGCACCGCGTCGGTGGCGGAGGCCGCCGCGCTCGCCGGGGGCGGGGAACTCCTCGTGCCCAAGCGGCGGTCGGTGGCGGCCACCTGCGCCGTCGCCACGGCCCACACGCACGACCTGCGCCACCACGGGGACGCGGAGGTCTCGGACGGGGGTGCGGGGCTGGTCGACCTCGCGGTGAACGTGCGGTCCCACACCCCGCCGCAGTGGCTGAAGGACCGGATCGCGGCTTCGCTCGACGTCCTGTCCGCGTACCCCGACGGCCGCGCCGCCCGCGCGGCCGTGGCCCTTCGCCACGGGCTGCCGGTCGAGCGGGTGCTGCTGACCGCGGGCGCCGCGGAGGCGTTCGTACTGATCGCGCGGGCGCTGGGCGCCGTACGGCCCGTGGTGGTGCATCCGCAGTTCACCGAGCCGGAGGCGGCCCTGCGCGACGCGGGGCACCGGGTGGAGCGGGTGGTGCTGCGGGCCGCGGACGGCTTCCGGCTGGACCCGGCGGCGGTACCCGAGGAGGCCGACCTCGTGGTGGTCGGGAACCCGACCAACCCGACCTCGGTGCTGCACCCCGCGGCAACCCTCGCCGCGCTGGCCCGGCCCGGGCGGATCCTGGTGGTCGACGAGGCCTTCATAGACGCGGTCCCCGGCGAACGCGAGGCGCTGGCCGGACGGACGGACGTACCGGGCCTGGTGGTGCTGCGGAGCCTGACCAAGACCTGGGGCCTGGCCGGGCTGCGCATCGGTTACGTACTGGCCGAGCCCGGGGTGATCGCGAAGCTGGCGGCGGCGCAGCCGCTGTGGCCGGTGTCCACGCCGGCCCTGGTGGCGGCCGAGGCGTGCGTCTCCCCCGCGGCGCTGGCCGAGGCGGAGGCCGCGGCCCGGCAGATCGCGGTGGACCGGGAGCACCTGCTCGCGGGGCTCGCGGAGTTCGAGGAGATCTCGGTGGCGGGGACGGCGGCGGGACCGTTCGTGCTGATCCGGGTGGAGGGCGCGGCGGAGATCCGCACCCGCCTGCGCGCGCTGGGCTTCGCCGTGCGCCGCGGCGACACCTTCCCGGGGCTGGACCGCTCCTGGCTGCGGCTGGCGGTCCGCGACCGCGCGACGACGGGCCGTCTCCTCCAGGCCCTCGACCTGGCACTCGCCGGCACCCTGAGCTCGCACTGAGCTCGCGCCGACCACCCACCCGGCCGCGCACCCGGCCATGCGCCGGACACGTCACCCCGACGGCGCGTTTCGGCGGGTCGCGCATGGCGGCGCCCCCAGCGGTGCGCGACCATTTCCGCAGGCGCAACCATGCGACACCGGGGGGTACGGGGATGAAGACAGCCGGCAAGATAGGTGCGGCCGTGGCCGGGCTGGCCGTGGTGGGGGGCGCCGCCTACGGCGTGACGCACCTGACCGGCCGGGACGGCGGCGCGTCGGCCGGACAGCGGCTGGGGGCGAAGCCGGGGGCGGCGAGTCCGAGCCGCGAGGCCGCGGCCGGAGCGACGGCGCCGGCATCGGCCGTGCCCGGAGGGAAGCCGTTCACCCTCGTCGGCACCGGCGACATCATCCCGTACCCGTCGATCATCCAGAGGGCCGCCGACGACGCCGCGGAGAAGGGCGGCTACGACTTCCGGAAGATACTCGCCGGGGTCAAGCCCATCGTCTCCGCCGCCGACCTGGCGATATGCCACCACGAGATACCGTACGGCCGGCCCGGCGGCCCCTACACCGGATACCCCCTCTTCAAGGCACCGCACCAACTGGCCGACGCCCTCAAGGACACCGGCTACGACAGCTGCTCGACCGCCTCGAACCACACCCTGGACGACGGGTACGACGGCCTCGTCCGCGTCCTCGACCACCTCGACCGCGTCGGCATCCGCCACGTCGGCTCGGCCCGCGGCGCCGAGGAGGCCAAGGCTCCGGCCCTGCTCGAGGCCGGCGGGGCCAAGGTCGCGCAACTGGACTACACGTATGGGACGAACGGCATCCCGCTCCCCGACGGCAAGCCCTGGGCCGTGAACCTGATCGACCCGGCCCGGATCGTCGCCGACGCCCGCGCCGCGCGCGCGGCCGGCGCGAACGTCGTCGTCCTCAGCGTCCACTGGGGCTCCGAGTGGCAGACGGCCCCGGACAAGCAGCAACTGGACCTGGCCCGGGCGCTGACCGCCTCGCGCGGGGCGGACGGCCTCCCCGACATCGACCTGATCCTCGGCACCCACAACCACGTGCCGCAGCCGTACGAGAAGGTCAACGGCACCTGGGTGGTGTACGGCATGGGCGACCAGGTGGCCAGCTTCTACGAGGCCGAGAAGGCCCGCGGCAACATGTCCTCGATCCCCCGCTTCACCTTCGCCCCGGCGGCCGCGCATCCGGGCCGCTGGGAGGTGGTGAAGGCCGAGTACCTCACTCAGTTCTCGGACATGCGGCCGCCGTTCCGGGTCGTCTGCACCTCCTGCGAGGGGGCCGCCTCTCCTGCCGACAGCACGTACGCCGCCGCCGACCGCGAGGTGACGAAGGCCGTGATGTCACGCGGCGCCGGGGAGCAGGGGCTGACGCGCGCGACGGAGTAGGCCGCGGCGGCGGGCGGTGCGGGCCCGGTCCGGCCCGAGGGACCCGCAGTGGCCGCCCCGGCCTACGAGGCCCTGCCGCGCCGGGTCACGACCAGCGCGGCGGCGCCGAAGCCGAGCAGGAGCAGCGCACCGCCCGTCACGAACGGGGTGAGCGAGCCGCCTCCCGTCTCGGCGAGGCCGGCCTGGCTGCCGCCCGCTGTTCCCGTCTGGGGCTTGACGTCGGGCAGCTTCGAAGCGCTGGCGCTGGGGGCGGGGGCGGCCGGGGACTGGCAGCGGGCCTCGGCGAGCACGATCTCGCCCTCGACCTGGGCGACGTTCAGATCGAGCGGGTTCACCGACACCTTGAGCCGCAGCGCGGCCGCGGCGGCCGTGGTGGAGGTGGTCTCGGCGGCGGAGAGCTCCAGGCTCACCAGACCGACCTTGGGGACCTCGACCTTGGTGGGGCCGCCCGCCGAGAGGGTGACCTTCTTGCCCAGGACGGTCACGGTGCCCAGGACGTTGGAGGTGGCGACCGGCTTCTCGCCCGCCTCGCAGACGGCCTTGGAGCTGACCTTCTCGACCTGGATCAGGGACAGGAGGGGCAGGCCCGGTACGTGGACCCGGGCCTTGGCGAGGTTGGCCTCCGCCACGGCGCGGCCGGAGTCGGCGGTGGCCTTGGAGGTGGCGACGTCGGCGCGCAGGATGCTCACCGGCCTCCCGCCCTCGACCCCGTCGAGGGTGACGGTCAGCGCCGTCTTCTCGGCGTCCGCCGGGGCGCTGACCTCGTTGAGGGTCGCCTTCAGCGGGACGTGCACGGTCTTGTTGAGCAGGCCCACGTCCAGCGTCGTGCGCAGGACGACGGCGCTCGCCTTGCCTTGGGCCGGGTGGGAGCCGGTGGCGAGGGCGGGCGGGGCGGTGAGCAGGGCAACCGCTCCCGTGGCGACGAGCGCGGCCGCGGGCATGCGGAAGGTGTTGCTGTTCAAGGTGGTGGAACCCCCAGGGAGATGGGAGCCGCCGCGCCGCCAATGGGGGACATTGCGCGCGCCGACGGCCTCGACCCCGGAATCTTTACGCACTGAGAGTGAACGGGGGTGAACCCGGCGTGAGTTCACCCCAAAGGGTGGTTTCCAGGCATAGGTTCGAATAAACACGCCCCATCCGGAACGGGAGTTCCCTCCCGCCCCGGGGATCCCGGCCGCCGGGATCCGCACCGGGCGTACACAACGACCGTGCGGCCACCGACGTCACGCCGCGTCAACTCCCGGACGCCTACAGCCCTCAGGCCACCACCCTGCCGTTCACCACCACCCGCAGCGGCTGCGCCAGCGCCCGTACGTCGGCCCGCGGATCGGCCTCGTAGACCACGAGGTCGGCCGGCGCGCCCTCGGTCAGGCCGGGCCTGCCGAGCCACTCGCGCGCACCCCAGGCCGTCGCCGAGAGGGCCTCCAGCGGCGGGATCCCGGCCTTGACGAGCTCGCCGACCTCGGCCGCGACCAGGCCGTGCGGCAGGGAACCCCCCGCGTCCGTGCCGACGTAGACCCCGATGCCCGCGTCGTAGGCGGAGCGGACGGTGTCGTAGCGGCGCTCGTGCAGCCTGCGCATGTGCGCCGACCACCGCGGGAACTTGGCCTCGCCGCCCGCGGCCATCTTCGGGAAGGTCGCGATGTTCACGAGGGTCGGGACGATGGCCACCCCGCGCTCCGCGAACAGCGGGATGGTGTCCTCGGTCAGCCCCGTGGCGTGCTCGATGCAGTCGATGCCCGCCTCGACGAGATCGCGCAGGGAGTCCTCGGCGAAGCAGTGCGCGGTGACCCGCGCCCCGAGCCGGTGGGCCTCGGCGATGGCGGCCTCGACCTCGGCGCGCGGCCAGCAGGCAGCCAGGTCCCCGGCCTCGCGGTCGATCCAGTCGCCGACCAGCTTGACCCAGCCGTCGCCGCGCCGGGCCTCGCGGCCGACGTACTCGACGAGATCGGCGGGCTCGATCTCGTGGGCGAAGTTGCGGATGTAGCGGCGGGTGCGGGCGATGTGCCGGCCCGCTCTGATGATCTTCGGCAGGTCCTCGCGGCCGTCGATCCAGCGGGTGTCGGACGGGGATCCGGCATCGCGGATGAGCAGGGTGCCGGCGTCCCGGTCCGTCAGGGCCTGCCGTTCGGCGGTGTCCGCGTCCACCGGCCCGTGGGCGTCGAGCCCCACGTGGCAGTGCGCGTCGACCAGTCCGGGCAGCACCCACCCGGTGACCTCGGTGACCTCCCGGGCGCCGCGCGGACGCTCGTAGGAGATCCGGCCGCCCACCACCCAGAGCTCGTCGCGGACCTCCTCGGGTCCGACCAGCACCCGCCCCTTGACGTGCAGCGGCCCCGAACTCGCGCTGTCACCCTTGACCTCGTCGCTCATGGCGGCACTCTATGCGCGGGCTCGGTAGGCTCTCCAGGTCGGTCCGGACTTTTCCGGACGAACGCCCCGGGACCGCATGGGCGGTCCGCCCGGGAGCACGATCCCAGACCGAGAGAACGAAGAGAGCGGCGCCGTGAACCACCCCCTCCTGGACCTTCCGCCCCTGACCGCCGCGCGCTTCGCGTCGATCGAGCGGGGGGTCGCGGAGCTGCTCGGGACCCGGGCCGACGTGGTGATCACCCAGGGCGAGGCCCTGCTGCCGCTGGAGGGGTGCATCCGGTCGGGCGCCCGGCCCGGTTCGACCGCGCTGAACGTGGTGACCGGCCCTTACGGGACCACCTTCGGCAACTGGCTGCGCGACTGCGGGGCGAGCGTCGTGGACCTGGAGGTCCCCTTCGACACGGCCGTGTCCGCCTCCCAGGTGGACCGGGCCCTGTCGGAGCACCCGGAGATCGACTTCGTCTCCCTGATCCACGCGGAGGCGGCCACCGGGAACACCAACCCGGTGGCGGAGATCGGCGAGGCCGTACGGGCCCACGGGGCGCTGTTCATGCTGGACGCGGTGGCCTCGGTGGGCGCGGAGCCGCTGCTGCCGGACGCGTGGGGCGTGGACCTGTGCGTGATCGGCGCGCAGAAGGCGATGGGCGGACCGGCGGGCGTCTCCGCGGTTTCGGTCTCCGACCGTGCCTGGGCCCGCTTCGCGGACAACCCCTCGGCGCCGCGCCGCTCCTACCTCTCCCTGCTGGACTGGAAGGAGCGCTGGATCGACGGCGGGCGCAAGGCCCTGCCGCACGCGCCGGCGCAGCTGGAGATGCTGGCGCTGGAGGCCTGCCTGGACCGCATCGCGGCCGAGGGCCTGCCGGCGGTGACGGCCCGTCACGCGGCCGCGGCCGCGGCGACCCGCGCGGGCGCGGTGGCGCTGGGCATCGCCCCGTACGTCGGCCGCGAGGCGGCGGCAGCCCCGGTGGCGACCACCCTGCGGGTCCCGGAGGCCTCCCTGGTGGTGGCGAAGGCCCTGGCGGCGGATCCGTCGGCCCCCCTCGCGGCGGGCGGCGGCGCGCTGGCCGGGGAAATGGTCCGGGTCAACCACTACGGCACGGCGGCCTCCCCGGACGCCGTCGGCGCCGGCCTGACGGCCCTGGCCGCGGCACTGTCGCTGGACCCGACTGGGGCCCTCGCCGCGGCGGGCTCGGCCTGGTCGGCGGCCCTGCCCTCGGCCTGAGCCGGACGGCCGGCCCGCCGCCGCGCCGCCCAACCGCCCGTCCGCCCCCAACCGCCCGTCCGCCCGTCCGCCCGGGATCAGCCGCCAGGGATCAGCCGTCCGGGATCAGCCGTCCAGGAGGTTCAGCAGCCGGTCCACGTCCGCCTCGGTGTTGTAGAGGTGGAAGGAGGCCCGCAGGCTTCCCGCGCGGGCGGACGTGGAGATGCCCGCGGCCAGCAGGGCGCTCTGACGGCCGGCCAGGCCCGGTACCGAGACGATCGGGGACCGGCCCGGGACGGGCTCGTGGCCGAGGCGGGCGAGGCCGTCGCGGTAGCGGGCGGCCAGGGCGGTGTCGTGGGCGTGGACGGCGTCGATGCCGATCCGCTCCAGCAGGGCCAGTGAGGGCTCGGCGGCGTGGTAGGCCAAGAAGGCCGGGGACTCGTCGAAGCGCCGGGCTCCGTGCGCCAGTTCCCGCAGCGGGCCGTAGATGGCGTCCCACATGTCGGCGAGCGCCACCCAGCCGGCGTGCAGCGGGGTCAGGGAGTCCTGGGCCTCCTCCGAGACCGTGAGGTAGGAGACACCGCGCGAGGCGAGCAGCCACTTGTACCCCGCGGTGACCGTGTAGTCGTAGGGGCTCGCGTCGAAGGGCAGCCAGCCCGCCGCCTGGGAGGCGTCGACCAGCATCCGCGCCCCGTGCCCGGCGGTCGCCGCGCGGACGGCCGCCAGGTCCGCCGTACGCCCGTCGGCGGACTGTACGGCGCTCAGCGCCACCAGTGCGGTGTCCGGGCCGACGGCTTCGGCGAGGGACTCCAGCGGGGCGAAGCGGACCTTGAGGTCGTCGCGGACCACGAAGGGGTTGATGACCGAGGCGAACTCCCCCTCGGGGCAAAGGACTTCGGATCCGGCCGGGAGGGAGGCGGAGACCAGGCCGACGTGGGTGGAGACGGCCGAGCCGACGGCCACGCGGTCCGCACGGACCCCGACGAGGCGGGCGAACGACCCGCGGACCCGTTCGACGCGGCCGAAGTCACCGAAGCCTTCCGGGAGTCCGGCCCCTGCCGCCTCCGCGAGCCGCCGCACCTCGGCGACGGCGGCTCGCGGGAGGATCCCGCAGGTGGCGGTGTTGAGGTAGGTGACGGAGTGCGCGAACTCGTCGCGGACGGCCCCGGGCGCAGATAGATCCATGCCCTTCACTCTGCGCCAGGACCATCACAAAGTCTATTGACGAGTTCAGCGTGCCACACCAAAGGATTACTTATGAAGATCCCTTACGGGCGCGGTACCGCGCACGCGCCGTCGGGCTCGCACGCCTCGCCCTCGGGGGCGGCGGGCGCGAGGACCTCGCGGCCGGCCCAGGCCTGCTCCAGCGCCTGCGTGAACACCTCGGCGGGCTGACCCCCGGAGATCCCGAAGCGGCGGTCGAGCACGAAGAACGGTACGGCGTTCGCGCCCAGCTCGGACGCCTCGCGCTCGTCGGCCCGCACCTCGGCGGCGTACGCGGACTCGTCGGCCAGCACCGAGCGGGCCTCGGCCTCGCCCAGTCCGGCCTCCACCGCGAGGGCGACCAGCACCTCGGGGTCGAAGACGGAGCGCTCCTCGCCGAAGTTGGCGCGGTAGGCGAGGTCGAGCAGCTCCTCCTGGCGGCCGCGGTCGGCGGCCAGGTGCAGCAGGCGGTGGATGTCGAAGGTGTTGCCGTGGTCACGGCCCTCGGTGCGGTACGTCAGCCCCTCGGCACGGGCGCTCGCGGCGACGTGCTCCTCCATGCCGCGGGCCTCGTCGAGGGTGCGGCCGTACTTCTTGGCCAGCATCTCCACGACCGGCGCCACCTGACCCTTGGGGCCGTTCGGGTCGAGCTCGAAGGAGCGGTAGACCACCTCGACCTCCTCGCGGTGTGCGAAGCCGGCCAGCCCCTTGGCGAACCGGGCCTTGCCGATGTAGCACCACGGGCAGGCGATGTCGCTCCAGATCTCGACGCGCATGTTCCTTCTTCCCTCCACGGAATCAACTGTTCCGTGTTCAACCATCTGCCCCCGTGTCTCATTCCCCGGACGGGTCCCCCACCGTGAGCCACAGGATGCGGTGGGAGCCCGCGGCCCGGGCGCCGACGGGATCCGGGAGCCAGCCGTGGGTGGCGTAGAAGGCCTGGGCGCGGAGGTTGTGCTCGTAGACCTCCAGGCGGACCCTGCGGACGCCCGCCCGGCGCCAGGTGTCGAGGCAGGCGGCGTGCAGGGCCGCCCCGGTGCCGCGGCGCCAGTGGACGGGGTCCACGTGCAGCTGGGTGAGGGTGGTCTCGCCGTCGGCGGTGCGGAAGGCCGCCACCCCGGTGAGTTCGCCGCCGCTCTCGGCGCAGAGCACCCCGCCGTCGGCCGCGGACCGGGCCACCGCACGGGACCAGCCCTCACGGGTGCGCGCCAGTTCGGCGGTGCCGCCGTAGGTCTCCTCGGGTACCCGGCCCCGGTAGTAGGTGGCCCGGGCCCGGGTGTGGAGGGCGGCGATGGCGTCGAGGTCTTCCGGCTGCGCGGTCCTGATCACGGGAAGGAGAACGCGCCGGGAATCCTGCCGGTTCCCGGCGCACTCCACGGGCTACTTCTTCAGCCAGGCCTTCATCATCTTCTGCGCCACCGGGGCGGCCAGCTTGCCGCCGCCGATCTCGGAGCGGTCCGTGTCCGAGTTCTCGATCACGACGGTGATCGCGATCTGCTTGCCGTTCATCTTTCCGTACGTGGTGTACCAGGCCAGCGGCGGCAGGCTGTTGTTCACGCCGCGCTGAGCGGTACCGGTCTTGGCTCCCGACTCGACGCCCGGGATCTGGACGTTCTTGCCGCCGCCTTCGGTGGCGACCGTCCGCATGGCGTCCTGGAGCATCGAGGCGGTCTTCCCGCTCATCACCTGCGCGGACTTCGGGTCCTTGAAGCTCTCGAGCACGTTGCCGTCGGAGTCGGTGACCTCGGAGACCTCGTGCGGGGAGACCAGCTTGCCGCCGTTCTCGATCGCGGCCGTCACCATCGCCATCTGCAGCGGGGTGGCCTGGACGTCGAACTGGCCGATACCGGTCTGCGCGACCTGGTCGACCGACATCTTCTTCGTCGGGTACTTGCTGGACGGGCTGGTCCAGACGGGGGTCTTCTGCACCACGTTGAAGCCGAGCTTCTCCGCCATGGCGCGCATCTTGTCCTGGCCGAGCCTGTGGGCGAACTCCGCGAAGACGTTGTTGCAGGACAGCTTCAGCGCGGTCCGGGGGGAGACGTTGTTGCAGAGCGAGTCGTCCACCTCGCTGCGCAGCTTGGTCCGCGTCCCGGGGATCGTGTAGTCGCCGGGGATACCGGTCGGCGTGTCGATGTTCGTGACCAGGTCGTTCTCGATGGCCGCGGCGAGGGTGACCAGCTTGAAGGTGGAGCCCGGCGCCTGCGGCTTGCGCAGGGCGGTGTTCTCCATGGCCTTGCCCTGGTCGGCACTGAGCGCCGCCCACGCCTTCTGCTCCGCCTCTCCGGCGCCGGAGATGCTGCCGGGGTCGAAGGACGGGTTGTTCACGACGGCCAGGATCTCGCCCGTCGCCGGGTCGATCGCCACGGCCGAGCCCTGCTTGCCCTGGAGCGCGTCGTAGCCCGCCTTCTGGACGTCCTTGTCGATCGTGGTGAGGACGTTGCCCGGGGCGGCCCGCTTGTTGGTGAGCGTGTCCATGATCGTCTTGAGCCGGTTGTCGGTGCCGTTGAGGATGTTCTTGTAGACGCCCTCCAGCATGCTCGACCCGAAGGCCTGGGAGCTGTAGCCGGTGATCGGCGCGTACAGCGGTCCGTCCGTATAGGTCCGCTTGTACCGGAAGTCCTTGCCGCCGGTGTCCTTGGAACCGGTGATCGCCTCACCGCCCACGATGATGTTCCCCAACGGGTTCTCGTACTTCCCGATGAGGTTGCGCCGGTTGTTGGTGTCGTCTGCGAGGGCCTGGCCTTGATATGCCTGCACCCAGGTGACCCGCACCAAAAGGGCCAGCACCAGAAGCAGACAGAAGACCGACGCACGCCTGATCGTCTTGTTCATCCCCCAGAAGGACGTCCCGCCCGCCCCAGCCGTTCCGCTCTGCCCCGATTGTGGCGGAGTTCTCAGCCTTTCTTCATGAGGAAGCCCCCCTCGTACGCCGCGATGACCGCCTGGGTGCGGTCCCGGGACCCGGTCTTGGCCAGGACCGCGGCCACGTGCGTCTTGACCGTCTGCGGGCCGACCCCGAGCCGCTCGCTCACCTCGTGGTTGGAGAGCCCGGTGGCCATCAGCCGCAGTACGTCGGCCTCCCGGTCCGTGAGCCGGGCGACCCAGGGCGCGGCGGCCGGTCCCGCCCCGGGCGCGGTGTGGGCGGCGGCCAGGGAGCGGACGGCCGCCGGGAAGAGCAGCGAGTCCCCTCGGGCCACGAGCCGGACCGCGGCGGTCAGCTCATCGGGATCGGCCCGCTTGAGGAGGAACCCGGCGGCTCCCGCGCGCAGCGCCTCGTACACGTAGGCGTCGTTCTCGAAGGTGGTGACCACCACGATCCGGGGCGGCTCCGTCATGGTGGCGAGGATCCGCTCGGTGGCCCGGATGCCGTCGATCTCCGGCATCCGCACGTCCATCAGCACCACGTCGGGGGCGAGCGCCCGGACCACGGCCACGGCCTCGGCTCCGGTGGCAGCCTCGCCGACGACCTCCAGGTCGGGCTCGGCGTCGAGGATGACCCGCAGGGCGGTACGGACCATCCGCTCGTCGTCGGCCACGACCAGGCGCAGCGGCGGGCGGGGCGGCAAGGATGCCACCGGGGCCGCGGGCGGAGTCGTCTCCCGGGTCGCGGGAGCGGCCACCTTCGCGGCCGCGGCCGCGGCCGGGGGCGCCGACGCAGCCGGGGGCGGGGCCTCGGACGGCGAAGGCGGCCTCATCGGGCGGCCTCGCCCAGCGGAAGGACGGCCAGCAGCCGCCACCGGCCCTCGTACGGACCGGCCTCGACCTGCCCGCCGAGCAGCGCGGCACGCTCGGCTGCGCCGTGCAGCCCCCGGCCCCCGGTGGTCCGGGCCCGCGGAGCGGCCTCGGCCGCCGCCGCCGGATCGTTCGTCATGGTGATCTCCAGTTCCTCGTATCGACCGGGTTCCCCGTATCCACCGGGTTCCCCGTGCCCACCGCGCTCCCCCTGTCCGCCCCGTCCGCCCTGTCCACCCCCTCCCTCCCGTACCCGTACGCGGATCCGCAGGTCGACCGGGCCCGTCCCGTGCCGCAGTGCGTTGCTCAGCCCCTCCTGCACGATCCGGTAGGCCTCGCGGGAGGCGATCGCCGGAAGCCACCCCCAGTCACCGGCCTGTCCCGGGTCCTGGCGGGCGGCGATCGGGGTCCCGGAGGCCCGGCTGCGGGCCAGCAGCCCGTCGAGGTCGGCGGCGAGCGTCGGAGCGGCGGGCAGCCCGGTGCCGCCGGCGCCCGCTCCGCCGCCCTCGCCCTCGCCCTCGCGCAGCAGGCCGAGCACGGCGTCCAGCTCCCCCACAGTGCGCCGGGTGGTGTCCTCGATCGCGGCGAGCGCCTCCCGGACGAAGCCGGGGTCGCTGTCGAGCACCCGCCGGGCGGCGCTCGCCTGGAGGGTGACCGCGCTCAGGGCGTGCCCGACGGCGTCGTGCAGCTCCCGCGCGAGCCGGTTGCGGACCGCCAGGTCCGCGGCACGCTCCTCGGCGGCCGCCAGCCGGTCCGCCCCCGTCGGCCCGAGCAGTACGGGCGCCAGCCGCGCCAGCAGCGCCCCCGCCGCGGCGGCGCAGAGCACGAGCCCGGCCAGCAGCCCGATTCCGAGCAAGGGGGCCACGTACGGCTCGGCCCGTGCGTCGAACGAGCCGAGCCGGACCGGGAAGTCCCGCAGCGCGCTCACGAACGGCAGGGCGAGCAGCACCACCGCCATGGGCGGCACCGCCAGGCTCATCCCGCTGACCAGTGCGCCGATCCCCAGGTGCAGGGTCCACCAGGCCGAGGCCCGCCCCCGGGCCGCCCAGCTCCGGGCCGGCCCCCCGGCGAACCGCTCCCCCGGAACCCCGCACAGGGCGCGCGCGGCGGCCACCGACATCGGCCGGACCAGTCGGAGCAGCCCGGTCACGGCGACGAGCGGCAGGGCGGTGGCGTAGGCGGCGAGGCTGAGCGGCAGGGAGTCGCGTGCGTTGGTCCCGCCGGCGAGGACACCGACCACCACCTCCGCGAGCAGGAAGTACGGCATCAGAAGGGCCCCGCCGAGGATCAGATGAACCCAGCGCAGCCGGGCCCCCTTCCCCAACCACCTCTCCACGCCGCCCCCTTCAGGCCGCTCGGCGCGTGGCGAGGAACCGCGCCGTGACACCGGCCGCGAGGAGGCCGATGATCATCTGGCCAGCGTAGATCAGATAGGTCGCGGTGGTCGTCCGTTCGCCCGGGCCGGGGTCCCCGCCCACCACCGCGGTCATCATCCACATGCCCCAGCACAGGGTCGCGGCCGACCCGGTCCACGCCATGCCCAGCGGCCACCACGCCCGCCGGTCCCCGCCCCTGGCCAGCAACACCGCCCCCGCCGCGGCCGTCAGCGCACACACCGCGTGGATGAAGGACACCGTGCCCGCATCGGAGGAGTACTGCGCGATCTGATCCGCGTTGTGCCCGGCCGTGCCGCCGAAGGCCCAGTACAGGTGCGCGGTCGCCACCACCGAGGCCACCGCCGCCGCGGCTCCCGCCACCACCCCCGTGGGTGACGGGAACCTGCCCCGGACCCCGTCCGGGGGGACCACCGGACCGAGGACGCCCTGCCAGCACCCGCCCCAGCGCTCTCGCGCATAGGGCACGAACAGCCCTGCCAGGGCTATGGCTTGGATGATGAAGCCGGGGTAGACCACGTTGAACACCCATGGATCGAGGAAGGGCGGCTGGGCCGCTCTCGCGGCCTCGTCCGGCCCCAGCCCCATGCCGCGCAGGAGGAGCTGACCGGGGAAGCCGAGGACGATCGGCGTCAGGAGCCCGGTGGCGATGAAGACGGGGGAGATCAGCAGCCAGGACGGCACGCGCATCCCCCAGGGCCGGGTGAGCACCAGGACGAGCAGGACCACGCTGGAGTCCATGACCAGCGACAGGGCGTTGAGCACGGTGAAGAACGCGCTGCCCGGCTCCAGGAGCACGCTGCCGTCCGGTATCCCGATGTGGCTCCCGGCCAGCCAGGCGGTCTTCAGCGTCAGATAGGGAACGGTGGCGGCGATGGCCGCCGCCCGCAGGAACCTGCGCCCGGCCGACGGCCGGGTGGAAGACGGGCGGGTGGACGACGGGCGGGTGGACGACGGCCCGGTGGACGACGGCCGGGCTCCGCTGGTCGATCGCGACGTGTGAACGGCTCGTGTGCTCATGGATCAACGGTCCCGCGTCCGCGCCCCCGCCACCTCCCCCGTGAAGGGGATCCACCTCCCCCGCCCGGGGGAGGAACCCCGCCCTCCAGGCCCCGCGCTCCGCCACACCCCCGCGGCTACATCCGCCGCGTCACCACCGACAGCCGGTCGCGGGCCGCGAACAGCGCCGCCTTGATGCCCCGTTCGTGCCCCGGAGTCAGCCGCGCCACCGGCACCGAACAGCTCACCGCGTCCCGCGCCGGCGTCCGGTACGGCACCGCCACCCCGAAGCAGCGCAGTCCGAGCGTGTTCTCCTCCCGGTCCACCGCGTACCCCTGCTCCCGTACCAGTGCCAGGTCCTCGATGAGCCGCTCGCGGTCGGTGATGGTGTGCTCGGTGACGGCTTCGAGCCGCCGCGGCAGCAGTGCGCGCACCTCGTCGTCCGTGTGCGTGGCCAGCAGCGCCTTGCCGAGCGCCGTCGAGTGCACCGGCAGCCGCCGCCCGACGCGGGTGAAGGGCCGCAGGTAGTGCTGGGACTGCCGGGTCGCCAGGTAGACCACGCTCGTCCCGTCCAGACGGGCCAGGTGGATCGTCTCCGTCGTGTCGTCGGAGAGCCGGTCCAGGGTGGGCCGCGCCGCCGCGACCACCTCGTCCCCGTCGATGTACGAGCTGCCGACGAGCAGCGCCCGCACGCCGATGCCGTACCGCGTGCCCGTGGCGTCCGTCTCCACCCAGCCCAGGTTCACCAGCGTGCGCAGCAGCATGTACAGGCTGGATTTGGGAAGGGAGAGATCGCTCTGGATGTCGGCCAGGCTGTGCAGCCCCGGCCGGGAAGCGAAGTGTTCCAGCAACTGGACCGTGCGTACCGCCGACTTGACGGCCGCCGGCGCTCCCGAGCCCCCCGACTCAGCTGTGGTGGTCATCCGCCTTCGTGCCCCTCTGTCTCTTGCTGTCTCTTGTCAACCCGGAAGACACGGAAATAGAGTCCACGGTGGATGTGATCATTCATCCAACGGAACAGCGTTCACCATACTGAACGCATCCGCGCGGGGCAGCGTAGATCCAGGAGGCAGTTCGCCATGGCAGCAACACCAGTCTGGAGTGTGGACCCCCGCACCGGGAAGCACCGCGAGCAGGTTGCGGTGGAGGCCACACCCCGGGAGGTGGACGAAGCCGTGCGCGCGGCCCACGCCGCCCGCGGCTCGCTGGCCGACGCCGGGAGGCGCGCCGCCTTCCTGCGGACCGCCGCCGATCTGCTCGACGAGGCGGGCCCTCACGTCATCGAGGCCGCCGACGCCGAGACGGCGCTCGGCCCCGGCCGGCTCACCGGCGAGCTCGCCCGCACCACGGGCCAGTTCCGGGCCTTCGCCGACGCCGTGGACGAGGGCTCCCACCTCGACATCCGCATCGACCACGCCGATCCCACCACCACCCCGCCCCGCCCCGAACTGCGCCGCTACAAGGTGCCACTGGGCGTGGTCGCGGTGTACGCCGCCTCCAACTTCCCCCTCGCCTTCTCCGTGCCGGGCGGCGACACCGCCAGCGCGCTGGCGGCGGGCTGCCCGGTCGTGGTCAAGGCGCACCCCGACCACCCGGCCACCTCCGAGCTGTGCGCCTCGCTGCTGCGCCGGGCCGCCGTCGCCGCCGGGCTGCCGGCCGAGGTCGTCGCCGTGGTCCACGGGTTCGACGCGGGCCTGGAGCTGATCCGGCACCCGCTGGTCGGCGCCGCCGGGTTCACCGGGTCCATCCGGGGCGGGCGGGCCCTGTTCGACGCCGCCGCGGCGCGGCCCGTACCGATCCCCTTCCACGGGGAACTGGGCTCCCTGAACCCGGTCGTGGTCACCCCGGCGGCCGCCGCCGAGCGCGCCGAGGAGATCGGCGGCGGGCTGGCCGGCTCGGTCACGCTCGGCGTCGGCCAGTTCTGCGTCAAGCCCGGCCTGGTCCTCGTACCCGAGGGTGCGGACGGGGACCGGCTCGCGGGCGCCCTGACCAAGGCGATCGGGGAGACCGAGCCCGGAGTGCTCCTGGACCACCGGATGCGGGCGAACTTCGTCGCAGGGGTCCGCGAGCGCGCGGCGCTGCCCGGGGTCGACGCGCCCGTCACCCCCGGCTCCGGCGGCGAGCACACCGTCGGCGCGGGCTACCTGAGCGTGGCGGCACGGACCCTGCTCGAGGGCGGTCCCTACGAGGTGCTCCTGGAGGAGTGCTTCGGCCCCGTCACCGTGCTGGCCCGATACGCGGGCCAGGACGAGGCCGCAGCCGTGCTCGGGCGGCTCCCCGGGAACCTCACCGCGACGCTCCAGCTGTCGGCCGCCGAGGCGGACGGCGGCCCGGGTCCGGCGGCGGAGCTGATCTCCCAGGTCACGACGCTGGCGGGCCGGGTCGTGGTCAACGGCTGGCCGACCGGTGTGGCGGTGGCCCCGGCCCAGCACCACGGCGGCCCCTACCCGGCGGCGACCTCCCACTCCACCTCGGTCGGCGGCACCGCGATCGAGCGCTGGCTGCGCCCGGTGGCCTACCAGTCGGTGCCGGACGCCCTGCTCCCGGCGGAACTCCGCGAGGCCAACCCGCTGAACCTCCCGCGACGGGTCACGGGAGGCTAGGGACCATCGGCGGGGCGCGGCGGGGTCAGGTGCCCAGGACCCGGGCCTTCTCCGCCGCGAACTCCTCGTCGGTGAGCAGGCCCTGGGCCTTCAGTTCGGCCAGCGCGGTGAGCTGGCCGACCCGGTCGGCCGCGGGAGCCGCGGCGGCCGGCGGCGGGGCCTGCCGAGTCTGCTGC
Organism: Streptomyces sp. NPDC006487; assembly: GCF_042870555.1. Taxonomy (NCBI): domain Bacteria; kingdom Bacillati; phylum Actinomycetota; class Actinomycetes; order Kitasatosporales; family Streptomycetaceae; genus Streptomyces; species Streptomyces sp. NPDC006487. The sequence goes on along the minus strand of NZ_JBIAHN010000015.1, from coordinate 179,714 downwards.
CAGGCCTGCTGCTGCGCGGCCGCCCGGGCCGCGGCCTGGTTGACGAGGGCCTGCTGCTCGGCGTCCGCCGCCGCCTGCTGCTGCGCGCCGCGCTCGGCCCGGCCCCGCTGCATCCTGCCGGAGACCAGGCATGACAAACCCCTTCGATAGCGCATGAAATCACCGCAAAAAAGGGTCTTACGCGCCGGGGCTGACACCGCACCGTGAGCCGGGTCGAGGAATTGCGTTGCAGGCCACCGGCCGGGGAGGGCACCCTCGGCCCATGCCGAAACCTCACGGATTCTCGTACGAACAGCGGGGCGACCAGAGCGTCGTCATCACCCACCAGGGCCGGTCCGCGGCCACCCTCCGGGGCGGGCGGGCCGCCGCCTTCCTGGCCGAGGTCGAAGCCGGTGACGCCCAGCTCGTCATGGCGCGCTGGACCGGCTCCTACAAGTTCGGCAACGAGCGGACCGCCAGGAACCACCCCCGAAACCGGGGGCGCGTCTGAGGCACGGGGGGCACCAGAGTGGGGCGGGAGCGGGGCGGGCATGGGGCGGGAGTGAAGAACCGGGAAACCGGGTGAAAGTAAGGGAACGGCAAAGCCACCTCGGTCGTTCTCCCGGCATGACCGCTATGACCCCTGGTTCCAACCTGCCGCTCAATGCCGTCCGCGTGACGGTCGACGTGGCTGCCCCGGTGCGGCTCGACGTGTCCGCGCTGCTCCTCGGCGCCGACGGCAAGGTGCGTTCCGACGCCGATTTCATCTTCTTCAACCAGCCGTCCGGCCCCGGCGTCACCTACCGCTCGGGCGGCGGCACGGCACCGGACTCGATCACCGTGGACACCGGTGCGGTCCCGCCCGGCATCGAGCGGATCGTCATCACCGCCAGCCCGGACGCCGCGGGCCAGTCCTTCCAGGGCATCGAGCCCACCGCCACCGTCCGGGACGCCGGCACCAGCGCGGTGATCTCCTCCTTCACCCCGCCGCAGCTCGGCACGGAGACCGCCCTGGTGGTCGTCGAGGTCTACCAGCGCGGCGGCGTGTGGAAGGTGCGCGCGGTCGGCCAGGGGTACGCGAACGGCCTCGCCGGCATCGCGACCGACTTCGGCGTCTCGGTGGACGAGGAGCCGGCTCCGGTGGCAGCCGCCCCGGCCCCCGTCGCCCCGCCCGTACCGCCCGCTCCCCCGGCCCCCCCGGCGGCGCCGCCCACCTACGCGGCCTCGCCCTGGCTCACCAGCGGCGCGCCCGGGGCGACCCCGGCACCCGCCCCGGTCGCCCCGGCGCCGGTCGCACCCGCGCCGGTCGCCGCCGCCCCCGCACCCGGCGCCGGGAAGATCAACCTCGACAAGGGCCGGGTCAGCCTCCAGAAGAACCAGACCGTTTCCCTGGTCAAGGGCGGCCGCCCGCTGCTCTCCCAGGTCAAGATGGGCCTCGGCTGGGAGCCCGCGTTCCGCGGCCGGGACATCGACCTCGACGCCTCGGTCATCGCGTACGGCCCGCAGCGCAACCACATCGACAGCTGCTACTTCGGCAAGCTCTCCATCCTCGGCGGGTCGATCAAGCACTCGGGCGACAACCTCACCGGCGAGGGCGCGGGCGACGACGAGGTGATCGTCGTGGACCTCGGCCGGCTGCCCGCGGATGCGACGGGCCTCGTCTTCACGGTCAACTCCTTCTCCGGCCAGAAGTTCACCGAGGTGGCCAAGGCCTACTGCCGCCTCATCGACGCCGCGACCAACGAGGAGCTGGTCCGCTTCGACCTCACGAGCGCCGAGCCGCAGACCGGCGTGATGATGGCCAAGCTGATCAAGCAGTTTTCCGGCGAATGGGAGATGACGGCCATGGGCGAGTTTGTGAAGTCGCGCACAGTGCGGGGCATGGTCAAACCGGCCGCACAGGCACTCTGAGCAGGTGGGCGGGCACATGGAGCGACGGACGCCCTCCCCGGGTGATCTGTTCCACCTTTAAAACGGAGGTGGCTGTCAGTGCCCGCCCGTAGCCTTGGAAGCATGCACCAGACACTCCAGCCCGCGGGCCCCGCGCGCCCGTCCGCCGCTGAGGCGAACGAGGCGATCCGGCAGCTCGTCGAGAGCCGGGTGGACGGCGAGTGGCCCTCCGAGGCGTACGAGTTCCTCCTCGAAGAGTGGGCCGCGGCCAGCCGCGCCGAAGCTCAGTAAACGAACAGACGAACAGATGAGGCAACGAGAAGAGCCGCCGGCCCCAAGGCCCGGCGGCTCTTCTCATGTCCGCGGCCGGCGGGTCAGCGTCCGCGCCGCCACGGTCCCGTGACGGCCAGCATGATGCCCGGGTCCTGGATGTTGGCGAACAGCGTCCGCCCGTCCGGCGAGAAGCAGACGCCCGTGAACTCCGAGTACTCCGGCTCCTCGGCCGTCCCGATGTTCAGCTCGTTGCGGGCCAGCGGGTAGGTGCGCCCCGAGTCGGTCGCGCCGAACAGGTGCTGCAGCCCCGAGCCGTCCTCCGCGATGACCAGACCGCCGTACGGGGAGACCGTGATGTTGTCCGGGCCGTCGTACCCGCCTTCCACCGACGGGTCGGCATTCACCCCGAGCAGCACCTGCAGCCGCACCGTGCGGCGCTTGGGGTCGTAGAACCACACCTGGCCGTCGTGGGCCGCGCCCGGGCTCTCCTCACGGGCGTAGGAGGAGACGAAGTACGCGCCGCCGTCGGCCCACCACATGCCCTCCAGCTTGCGCGCGCGGGTCACGGCCGCCTCGCCGAACTGCTTGCGCACCGCCACGGTGCGCGCGTCGCGGTCCGGGACCGGCACCCAGTCCACCCCGTAGGTGGTCCCGATCTTCGTCGCCCGCGAGAGGTCGTCGACGAACCGCCCCGCGCTGTCGAAGCACTTGGCGGCCGCCAGCACACCGGCGTCGTCGGCGAGGTGCCGGAGCTTGCCGCGCCCGTGGCGGAAGCCTGCCGGCGGGGTCCAGCGGAAGAGCAGCCCGTTGGGGTTGGAGGCGTCCTCGGTGAGGTAGGCGTGGCCCTGGCGCGGGTCGATGACCACGGCCTCGTGGTCGTAGCGCCCGAACGCCTTGACCGGCTTCGGGTCGAGGTTGGCGCGGCGGTCGTGCGGGTCGACCTCGAAGACGTAGCCGTGGTCCTTGGTCATCCCGTTCTTGCCGGCGAGGTCCGAGTTCTCCTCGCAGGTCAGCCAGGTGTCCCAGGGGGTGGAGCCGCCCGCACAGTTGGTCGACGTGCCGGAGATGCCCACCCACTCGGCGACCTCGCCGCCGCGCCGGACCTCGACGACCGTGCAGCCGCCGGCCGCGGCCGGGTCGTAGACGAGCCCCTCGGTGAGCGGGACGGGGTGCGTCCAGTTCGTGCGCGGGCCCTTCAGCTCGTGGTTGTTGACGAGGAGGGTGACTCCCCGGTGGCCCTCGAAGGCGGCCGTGCCGTCGTGGTTGGACGGGGTGCTCTCGCCCGAGTCGAGTGCCGTGACACCGCTGTGGGTGATCACGCGGTACGTGAATCCGGCGGGGAGGGCCAGGATGCCGGCCGGGTCGGGCACGAGCGGGCCGTAGCCGGGACCGTGGCCGTGGCCGTGGCCGCCCTGGCCCTCGCGGTCGGCGTCCTGCAGTGCGCCGTCGTCCGCGGCGAGGGCCCCGGGGGCGGTGGCCAGTGCGCCGACCGTCCCGGTGAGGGCGACTCCCGCACCCGCGAGTGCGGTGCGGGTGGTGAAATCTCTGCGGCTGAGCGGCATCGGGTCTCCAGGGGTGGGGAGGTGGTGCGCATGTCGTGCGGTCGTCGGCGCACACGCTCCCGCCCGCACGTGAACGCCGACTGAACTACCCGGGAAAACGAATCGACCCCTTGTCCGGCGTCCGCGTTGGCCGAGTCCCGTTCGGGAACGGCTGGTTGTCCACGCCTCACACGCCCCGGGAACGCGCCTTGAACGCGGCCTTCCGGGCCTCTTTGGCGGCCTTCTTGTCGGGGTGCAGCCGCCCCATCGCCTCCAGCACGTGCGCCGTCGCCGGGTGCTCGACCCGCCAGGCCTGCTCGAAGAACCCGGCGTGATGGGCGGTCAGCGATTCGATCAGGAGCGGCAGCTCCGCCTCGGCACCCTCCCCGCCCCCGGCTCCCCCGCCGCTCCCGCCGCCCGTGGCGAGCTGCGCCGCGATCGTGTCGACCGTCAGCCAGAACACCATCTCCTCGTCCGGCGCCGGTACGTCGGCCACCCCGCGCTCGGCCAGCCAGACCCGGGCGAGCCCGCCGAGCTCCGCGTCGTCCAGTACCGCGCGGACCGCCGGTTCGGCCTCCGCTCCGGCCGGCGCGAGGGCCTGCTGGCAGCGCAGCCGGCGCAGCGGGCCGCCCGCGTCGGAGCCGCGCGCCGCGGCGAGCAGTTCCGCCGCGGCCTCGGGTACGGGGCGGGCGGCCAGCCACTGTTCGATCTCGGCCTGGGCGGCGGCCTCGGAGTAGTGGGAGACCACGTCGAGCAGTACGTCCGCGCCCTTGCCGGCCAGCTCGCCGACGGCCGGTGCCTCCACGCCCGCCTCCAGCATGCGCGCCCGGATCCCGTACAGCCCGAGCGGGGTCAGGCGTACCAGCCCGTACCGGGAGACGTCCTCCTCGTCGGGAGCGGAGCCGGGGCCGGAGCCGGAGCCCGGTCCCGCGCTCGCTCCCGCGCTCGCGAGGAACTCCTCGTCCTCGGCCTCCGCCATCAGCTCCTCGTCGACGGGGCGGAACTCGACCAGCCCGATCGGCTCCAGCTGCCGGAACTGGTCGTCGAGGCGCATCATCGCGTCCGAGACCTGCTCCAGTACGGCGTCGGTGGGCTCGCCCATGTCGTCCGGCACCACCATCGAGGCGGCGAGCACCGGAAGGGGGACCGGGCCGTCGGCCGTGCCGCCTTCGGCGACGGCGAGCAGGTAGAGGTTGGCGAGGACCCCGTCGAGGAAGTCGGCCTCGCGGCGCGGGTTCCAGTCGAGCTGGTCGAAGTCGATCTCGCCACCCGCGTCGAGGGCGTCGACGAGGTCGTCCAGGGCAGGCACCGCGGCGTCCGCGAGGACGGTGTCCAGGGCGGCCAGCCACAGGTCGAGCACGTCACCGGGGGCTCCGCCGGTCACCAGCGCCAGGTCCTCGCCGGGCTCGGCGGTGCCGAACTCCCGCTCCCCTTCGGCCGCTCCGCCGGAGTCGGAGCCGTCCTCCTCCGGTTCGGTGACGTCGACCAGGCCGGTGTCGACGGCCACCCGCCAGGCCTGGCTCGCGTGGGCGGCGGAGTCCTCGTCGGCGGGGTCGAGGCCCAGCAGGGCCACGGCCTCGGGCAGTTGCCCGGGGACGAGCTCGCCGCCGGTGTCCACGCGGGTGTCCGGTCCGGCCCAGCGGGCGAGGCGCACGGCGCGGGCGAACAGCGGGGCGGCCAGGGCGTCGCGGGCCAGTTCCGCGTCGGGGAGCAGCCGTACCGGCGGCAGCGTGGGGTGCGAGTCTGCGGACATGGGGCGGTTCTCCTCGCGGGCACGGATCGTTCGGGTACGGGTCGTTCGGTACGGGTCTATGGCGCCCCAGAGTAGACGCATTTCGGGCGCTCCCGGCGGCCTCTCCCCTTTGGTTCATCCCACAGTCAGTCTCCGTATTCCCTGTAGGGCTTGACAACTTTGCCGGCCACGAAGGAAATTGACGCGCGTAGATATCTGCTTCCTCCTCCACACACCGGAGTTCCCGCCCATGCGCTCCTCGCATCCCCGTTCCGCCGCCGTCGCGGCCCTCGTCGCCACCGCGCTGGCCACCGGCCTGCTCGCGGGCACCGCCGACGCGGCCGAAGGCGCCGCGTCCGCCGATCCGATACGCATCCACGACATCCAGGGCACCACCCGGATATCCCCGCTGGCCGGCAAGCAGGTCGCCGATGTCGCGGGCGTCGTCACGGGCGTTCGTACGTACGGTTCGCGCGGCTTCTGGATCCAGGACCCGGACACGGACGATGACGACGCCACCAGCGAGGGCGTGTTCGTCTTCACCAGCTCGGTCCCGACCGTCGCGGTCGGCGACGCCGTCACGGTCTCCGGCCTGGTCGGCGAGTACATCCCCGGTGGCGTCGCCTCCGGCAACCAGTCGGTCACCCAGATCTCCAAGCCCGTCGTGACCGTGGTCTCCTCCGGCAACGCGCTGCCCGCGGCCACCGCCGTCAACGAGTACTCGGTCCCCTGCGCGTACGCCCCGGAGGGCGACCCGGCCGCCGCCGGCAGCATCAACGGCCTGACCCTGGAGCCCTCGCGCTACGCCCTGGACTACTACGAGTCCCTCGAGGGCATGAACATCGCCATCGGCACCTCGCGCGTGGTCGGCGCCACCGACCCGTACGCCGAGCTGTGGGTCACGGTGAAGGGCTGGGAGAACACCGCCAAGCGCGGCGGCACGGTCTACGGTTCGTACGACTCCCAGAACACCGGCCGTCTCCAGGTCCAGCAGCTCGCGCCCCTCGCGCAGCAGCCCTTCCCGGTGGCCAACGTCGGCGACAAGCTGACCGGCCCCACCGAAGGCCCGCTGGACTTCAACCAGTTCGGCGGCTACACCCTGGTGGCCCGCACCCTCGGCACGGTCAAGGCGGGCACCCTCGCCCCGGAGAAGACCAAGGCGCAGGCCTCGAACGAGCTCGCGGTGGCCACGTACAACGTGGAGAACCTCGACCCGTCCGACCCGCAGGAGAAGTTCGACAACCTGGCGAAGGCCGTCGTCGAGAACCTCGCCTCCCCCGACGTCCTCGCCCTGGAGGAGATCCAGGACGACAACGGCGCCAAGAACGACGGCACCGTCTCGGCCGAGGCCACGCTGACCAAGTTCACCGCGGCCATCGCGGCCGCGGGCGGCCCGGCCTACCAGTGGCGGACCGTCAACCCGGAGGACAAGAAGGACGGCGGCGAGCCCGGCGGCAACATCCGCCAGGTGTTCCTCTTCAACCCGGCGCGGGTCTCCTTCACCGAGCGCGCCCCGGGCGACGCCGTGACGGCGACCGGTGTGGTCAAGGAGAACGGCAAGGCCGCCCTGACCCACTCCCCGGGCCGGATCGACCCCGCGAACCCGGCGTGGGTGGACAGCCGCAAGCCGCTGGCCGGAGAGTTCGTCTTCCGCGGCAAGACGGTCTTCGTGATCGCCAACCACTTCGGTTCGAAGGGCGGCGACCAGGGCCTGACCTCCTCGACCCAGCCTCCGGTGCGCTCCTCCGAGGCCAAGCGTCTGCTCCAGGCGCAGGCCGTGAACGGCTTCGTCAAGGACATCCTGGCGGTGGAGAAGAAGGCCGCGGTCCTCGTGGTCGGCGACATCAACGACTTCGAGTTCTCGGACACCACGAAGGCGCTGGAGGACGGCGGGGCGCTGTACGCGGCGATCAAGTCGCTGCCGAGGCCGGAGCGCTACTCGTACGTCTACCAGGGCAACGCACAAGTCCTGGACCAGATCCTGACGAGCCCGGGCATCAAGCAGTTCAGCTACGACAGCGTGCACATCAACGCCGAGTTCTCGGACCAGAACAGCGACCACGACCCGCAGGTCGTGCGCTTCCGCCCGTAGCGGCGGCGCCGAAGGGGCCGGGCCGCACCGCCGCCCGGCCCCTTTGGCATGATCCCGGCATGATCTTCCGTACCGCGACCCGTCAGGACCTGCCCGCCGTACTTGCCCTGCTGGCCCAGGACGAGAACCCGGATGCGGCCGCGGCCACCACCGGGACTCCGGCCCCCGAGCCGGTCTCCGGGGCCCACGAGCGGGCCTTCGCCGCGATCGAGGCGGACCCGCGCAACGAGATGCTGGTCCTGGAGCAGGACGGGGACCTCGTCGGCTGCCTGCAGCTGACGTACGTCCCGGGTCTCGGCCAGGGCGGGCGGGAGCGGGCCCTCGTGGAGGCCGTACGGATCCGCGCGGACCGGCGGGGCGGGGGACTCGGGGCCCGCCTGATGGAGCTGGCGGCGGACCGGGCCCGCGAGCGCGGCTGCGGCCTGATGCAGCTCACCAGCAACAAGCGGCGGACCGCCGCACACCGCTTCTACGAGCGGCTGGGCTACGCCCGGAGCCACGAGGGCTTCAAGCTGCCGCTGCGCTAGCCGGGGCGGGCGGCGGGGCCGGGCGGCCGGACGGGCGGCGGAGCCGGGACCGGACGGTCGGGAGCCGAGGAAGGGACCTTTGGCCCTGGCGTGACGCTCAGCACATCCCTACCCATTCGGGCGGTTCTGGTGTTGAGTGTCCCCACGCCCGATCTTGTACCGCACTCCAGCACTCCTTTGGAGGACCGCGTGTTCCCCTCCATCTCCCTCGCTCAGGAAATCGGCATCGCCGTCCTGCTCGTGGCCGCCGCCGTCTGGCTGATCGGCCTCGGCCACATGCTGTGGGACAGCCGTTTCCACCACCCGGAACCAGGCGCCTTCGAAGGCCTCGCGGTCATCCCGGCCCAGCGCGGCACCTCCGTCCACCCGATGGAGTCGGTGGAACTGACCGAGGCGGAGCAGCAGGCCTTCGCCGGCCTGGTCCGCACCATCCCCCTGAGCTGACCCCTCCGCGCGGATCCGCGCGGCAGAGCTCCCTCCCCCGCTCGGGGCGGGAGGGAGCTCACCACGCACGGCGCCCTCCCACCCCGTCGGGTGGGAGGGCGCCGTGCGTTGCGACGGGACCGGGGTCGGTCAGTTGTGGCTGTGGAGGACCTCGTTCAGGCCGCCCCAGGCCGCCTTGTACGGGCGGGCCTCGACGGCACCGGTGACCGAGTTGCGGCGGAAGAGGATGTTGTTGGCGCCCGAGAGCTCCAGGGCCTTGACGACCTGGCCGTCCGGCAGGGTGACCCGGGTGCCCGCGGTCACGTACAGGCCCGCCTCGACGACGCACTCGTCGCCCAGCGCGATGCCGACGCCCGCCTCGGCGCCGATCAGGGTGCGCTCGCCGATCGAGATGATCTGCTTGCCGCCGCCCGACAGGGTGCCCATGGTGGACGCGCCGCCGCCGATGTCGGAGCCGTCGCCGACCACGACACCCGCGGAGATCCGGCCCTCGACCATGGAGGTGCCCAGGGTGCCGGCGTTGAAGTTGACGAAGCCCTCGTGCATGACGGTGGTGCCCTCGGCGAGGTGCGCGCCGAGGCGGACCCGGTCCGCGTCGGCGATGCGCACGCCCTTGGGGGCGACGTAGTCCGTCATCCGCGGGAACTTGTCGATCGAGGTGACCTGGAGGTGCAGGCCCTCGGCGCGCGCGTTCAGGCGGACCGTCTCGACCTGGTCGATCGCGACCGGGCCCAGCGAGGTCCAGGCGACGTTGGCCAGCAGGCCGAAGACGCCGTCCAGGTTCTGGCCGTGCGGCTTGACCAGGCGGTGGCTGAGCAGGTGCAGGCGCAGGTACGCGTCGTGCGCGTCCAGCGGCTTGTCCTCCAGGGAGGCGATCACGGTGCGGACGGCTACGACCTCGACGCCGCGGACCGCGTCCTGGCGGATCGCCTTGGGCGCGGTGGCGCCCAGCAGTTCCACGGCCTGTTCGGCGGTGAGGCGCTCGGTGCCGGCCGGGCCGGGCTCGGCGACCAGCTGGGGGGCGGGGAACCAGGTGTCGAGGACGGTGCCGTCGGCGGTGATGGTGGCAAGTCCGGCGGCGACGGCGCCGGTGGTACGCGTAGCAGTCATGCCCGAAACCTAACCGGCGACGGCCCGCGGTCGCGAACCGGTCTCATGTGCCGGGCGCGGGTCGTGTCGCGCCGGGTCCTGCGCGGCATCGGGCACGGACTCCCTCACCCGGGCGCCCTCCCCCGCAGGTCGCGGCTCCCGCGCAGCCGGCACGGACTCCCGTGCATCCCCCGCACCCCGCGCCACCCGGACCGCCATCCACAGCACCGCACCGCCCGCCCCCGCCGCCAGCGCCGCGCACAGCGGCCACAGCAGCCCGGGCGCCGCGGAGTACAGGGCACCGCCGAGCGGTCCGCCGAGTACGACGCCACTGGCCGAGACCCCGGCGTACAGGCTCTGGAACAGCCCGATGGCGTGTGCGGGCGCCTGGTCGGCGACGTAGGCGGTGGCCGGAGTCTTGTAGAGGATCTCCCCGAGGCTCAGCAGCAGCATCATCGCCACGGCGGCCGGTATCCCGGTCCCGAGCAGCAGCGCCCCGTACCCCGCGCCGACGAGCAGCAGCCCGACGCCGATGACGCGCAGCGGCGGGCGGGCGCGCAGGGCGACGGCGGCCGGGAGTTCCAGGAGGAGGATCACGGCTCCGTTGAGGGCGATGATCAGCCCGTAGACGCCGGTGTCCAGGCCGTGGTCCGCGAGGTAGACCGGGAAGGTCGAGTACTGCTGGCGGTAGATCACGTCGACGACGAGGATCGCGGCCAGCAGGACGAGGACGGCGGGCCTGGCCCGGAGCTCCCCCCACACGCCGCGGCCCAGACCCCCGTCCGGGGCCGCGGCGGGGGTGTTCGCGGCGCCGCTCGCGGGAACGACCCGGGCGGTCCAGAGGGCGAAGACGAGCGTGCCGATGCCGTCGGCGACGAAGAGCCAGTCGTAGGAGAGGCCCGTCGCGATCAGCGCGCCGAGCGGCGCGCCGAGCGTGAAGCCGCCGTTGGACACGCAGCGGACGACGGCGAAGGACTGGCGGCGCGTCCCTTCGGGGACGATCACCGCGACGAGGGCGGCGTTGGCGGAGCGGATCGCCCCGATGGCGTACTGGGCCGGCGGCAGGGCGGCGTAGAGCGCCGCGGTGGGCAGCGCCGGCAGGAGGACCAGGGCGCCGCCGGCGAGGGCGGAGGCGATGAGCAGGACGCGGCGGTGGCCGTAACGGTCCCCGAATCCGCCGCCCGTGAAGTTGCCGGCGATCAGGCCGATGCCGCCGATTCCGGTGATGAGGCCGGCCTCGGCGACCGAGAGCCCGCGCTCTCCGGTCAGGTACACGAAGACGAAGACGAAGGTGAAGCTGGACACGGCGTTGACGAACACGCCCGGGGAGAGCAGCCACACCGCCCTGGGGACGTCCTTGAAACCTTGCAGCACCAGCCGACCCCCCAGTGAGTTCCCTTTGGGAACTAACCATGTCAGCATGACAGCCTCGGGTCAACGGACAAAGGAGTGCCCATGGCCCAGCGCACGCACCTCGACGACGCGGACTGCTCCATCGCCCAGGCCCTCGACGTCGTGGGCGACTGGTGGACGCTGCTGATCGTGCGAGACGCCGCACGCGGCGTGCACCGCTTCGACGAGTTCCAGCGCGAACTGGGCATGTCCCGCAAGGTCCTGACGGAACGACTGAAGCTGCTCGTCGAAGCGGGCGTACTGACCCGCGAGCCGTACCAGGACCGCCCGGTGCGCCACGCCTACCGGCTGACCCCGCGCGGACGCGGACTGCTGCCGGTGCTGGTCGCCCTCCAGGACTGGGGGGACACCTGGATTCTGGGAGAGGGCGAAATGACGGCGACGACACACGAGACCTCGCGCGAGGCGGTACGGGTCCACGCGCTGCGCGGCACCCGGCTGCCGGAGCTGACCCTGCCGGACCGTTTCGGCGAGCTCCGCGACCCGGTGGCGGACACCCCGTTCACCGTCCTGTACTGCTTCCCGGGCGCGTTCGCCCGGTCCGAGTCCTACCCGCCGGGGTGGGCCGGGATCCCCGGGGCGCGGGGGTGCACCCTCGAATCGTGCACCTACCGGGACCAGCTCGGGGAGTTCACGGAGGCGGGCGCGACGGTGCACGGGGTGTCGACCCAGCGGCCGGACGAGCAGCGGGAGTTCGCGGAGGCCGAGGGGCTCCGCTTCCCCCTGCTCTCCGACGCGGAACTCGGGCTCGTGACGGCGCTGCGGCTGCCGACGTTCCGGGCGGGCGGCATCAGCCGGCTGAAGCGCCTGACGCTGGTCGTGGGCCGCGACCGGACCGTCCGCGAGGTCTTCTACCCGGTCCGGGACATCGAGGCGAGCGTGGCCGCCGCCCTCGCGGCGGTCCGCGGCGCCTAGGGCCTGTCGTCAAACTCCCGTCGTCGCCCGAAGGGCGGCCTCGCGGCGTCTGGTGCGTGCTCTCGGCGTGCCGGGCGGAAGCCCGTGTACCGGACGTACTTGGCTGCCGTTCGGTGCGGCGAGAGCGCGTGCCAGGCGTCGCGAGGCAGACGGGAGTTTGACGACAGGCCCTAGGGCCTGTCGTCAGGCCCGCAGCACCCGCCGCAGGATCTCGCAGGCGTACGCCTCGTCGTACTCCGCCCCCGTCAGCAGGACCTGGAGGCTGATCCCGTCCATCACCGCCACCAGCGCCCGCGCCGTCGCCGGATCCGTCCGGACCGACAGCGCCTCGGAGACGGCCTCGCACCATTCCGCCGCCACGGGGCGCAGCGCGGGGCGGCGCAGGGCGGCCAGGTAGAGCTCGTACTCCAGCTCCGCCCGCGCGCGGTCCGCCCCCAGGAACCCTCCCAGCAGGACGGCCAGGGCCCCGGCCAGGTCCGCGCCCGGATCAGCCAGCGCCGCGGAATCCGCCACCGCCCGGGCGAAGCCCTCGTTGGCCTGCCGCAGCGCGGCGACCAGCAGGTCGTCCAGGGTCTTGAAGTGGTACGTGGTCGAGCCGAGCGGTACGTCGGCCTCCGCGGCCGCGCTGCGGTGGCTGAGCCCCGCGATGCCGCGCGCCCCCACCACCCGGATCGCGGCGGCGATGATCCGGTCCCGCCGGTCCGGGTCGTACCGGCGCACCGATCCGGCCATCAGCGGGCTGCTCCCGTGGTGAGGAGCGGCAGGTACGGCATGTGCACCACGGTACACAGCGAGATGCGGTGGCACGCAGCGACGTCCTGCGCCCCGTACGAACGTCCGCCCACCGGACACGTCCGCCTCTTGATCACTTCGCGAGCGTCGACGGTACCGTGAAGCCCGCGCCTGTGGGCGTCCGGGCCGCCGGGCCGGTCCGCGGTCAGTGCGCCGTCCCCCCGAGGTTCAGCAGCACGACCCCGGCGATCACCAGGGCGATGCCGCCGATCTTCGCGGCCGTCGCCGCCTCCCCCATGAAGATCATGCCGATCGCGGCGATCGCGGCCGTGCCCACGCCGGCCCAGATCGCGTACGCCGTCCCGACCGACATCGACTTCAGCGTCTGCGCGAGCAGCGTGAAGGCGATGACGTAGCCCACCAGCGTGATCAGCGAGGGCCACAGCTTGGTGAAGCCCTCGCTGAACTTCATGGCGGTCGTGCCGGCGACCTCCGCGGCGATGGCGGCGGCGAGCAGTACGTAGGGCATGCGTACGACTGTACACATCGTTATGGACGACCGTACATATCCGTGTGTCCCCGGGACTTCCCCGGCCCCGGCCGTTACGGTGTCCGCCCGCGGCGGCGCCCAGCCGTGCGCGCCGGGGGACGAGGGACGGGGAGATGCGCATGACCCAGGACGGGACGCGACACGAAGCGCAGCAAGGGACCCGGCACGCGACGCAGCACGCGACCCGGCCGTGGACGCCTTGGGGCGGCGGCTGGCTGCCGCCGCAGCCTCCCCGGCCCGGGGTGATATCCCTGCGGCCACTGACCCCCGGCGAGATACTCGCCGGCGCCTGCGCCACCCTCGCCCGGTACGGGGGCCGCCTCGCGACCGCCCTGTTGCTCGGCCAGCTCGGCGCACTGCTGCTGGTCGCCGCGGCCGCCGCGGCGGCCCTCGCCCTGAACGCCCGGCCCGTCGCCGCCCTCGTTCCCGCCGCGGCCCTGGCCACCCTGCTGACCTGCGCCCTGGCCTCCGCTCTGACGGGGGCCGTGCTGCGCCCGGCGCTGCTCGGCCGCCCCGCCACCGCCCGTACGCTGCTGCGCGCCGCCCGCCCCCGCTTCGCGGCCGTCCTCGGCACCCAGCTCCTGGTCCTCGGCGCCGTGACCGGACCGGGCGCCGCCCTCCTGGCCGCCGGGCTGCCCCCGCTGACGGCGGCGGCGACCCTGCCGGCCGCACTCGTCCTCGGGGTCCTGTTCGCGCTCGCGCCGACGGTCGCCGTCCACGAGGGTCTGGGCCCGCTCGGCGCCCTGCGCCGCTCGGCCCGTCTGGTGCGCGGGGCCTGGTGGCGCACCCTCGGGCTCACCGCCCTCGCCGCCTCGGTCGCCGCCCCGGCGGCGTACGCCGTCCAGCTGCCCTTCGCCTTCGCCGGGGCGCTCAGCCTGATCCCGGCGGTGGACGGCGGCTTCGTGCACGCGATCCTCACCGCACTGGGCGGGATGGTCGCGCAGACGCTGCTGCTCTGCTTCCCGCAGCTCACCGCCGGTCTGCTCTACGCAGACCGGCGGCTGCGCCGCGAGGACCTGGCGGTGGAGCTCACCCGGCGGTCCGGGCCGTCCGGGCCGTGCGGGCCGTCCGGGGAGCTCAGTTCAGCGTGAACCAGGCCGCGCGGGACTTCTTCCACTCCGGGTGGGTGAGGTCCTTCGCCTCGGTGCCGTCCCCGTACAGGTCGGCGGAGCCGCTGTCGGTGATCAGCTGCACCCGTGCGCCCGCGACCGACAGGTCGGGCACCGCCACGATGGCCTCCCAGCCGCCGGGGTCGGTGGTCGGCAGGTCTGCGCGCTTGACCGGGGCGTGTCCCGCGATCCCGTCCCACTGGTAGAGGGCGTACGGGTCGGAGTTGTCGTCCGCCGCCCAGGAGCCGGCCAGGATCAGGTACTGGTCGGCCGCGTTCTTGCGGATGTCGCGGATCGCGAGCCCGCCGAGGTCGAGCTCGATGCCCGCGCCGAACGTGGCCTTGGTCCCGCTGGAGATCACCTTGTCGAAGTTGGTCACCGGCACGACCAGCGCCTTGCCGCCGATCACCGCCGGGGCCAGCGGGGCCCGGAAGCCCAGGTAGGCGGTGGTGGTCGAACCGGGAGCGAACTCCAGACCCTCCACGTTGAACCCGTCGATCTGCTTCGGCGCCTCACCGGCGGCCGTACCGGCCGCGAAGCCGTAGCGGTTGCCGTTCGCCGTGTCCCAGCCGACGAGGTCCTCGCGGAGCTTCTTGTACGAACGCCCGTACGCGAGCTGCGCGGTGGATCCGGAGCCGCTCAGCGTGGTGGTGAACACCGTGTTGCGGGGCGCCTTGTACTCGCCGTCCTTGTTGTTGCCGAGCGAGCCCGTCCAGTAGATGGTGCCGCCGATCAGGGTCGCGCCCTCGATGTCCACCTCCTTGGTGACGCCGAGCTGCGAGCTGAAGTCCCAGGTCCTGACCGGGGCAGCCGAGTTGGACCGGTCGTACAGGCGCAGCACGTTGCTCTCGTCGTCGGCGACGACCGTGTACCCGCCGCCGACGTCCACGGCGGCCGAGGAGTCCGAGGCGCCGGTGAAGTAGCGCGCGTCGGCCGGGTTCTGCACCGCTGAGGAAGCCGCGAAGTACAGCGTCTTGGTGGCGGTCTTGCCGCCCAGGCCGGTCACCTTGACGGTGAGGTTGGTGTAGCCGCGGCCGCGCGCGGTCACGGCCAGCTGCCGTACCGCACCGGCGCCGGTGACGCTCACGTCCCCGGTCCCGGCGACCGAGGCCTTGCTGGACGCGGAGGCGGTGACGGTGAGCGCGGACACGTCCGCACCGCTCTGCGCCACGGTCACGTTCACCGTGGGGTCGCCCGTCGCGCCGACGGCCCCGGACAGGTAGGAGGCGGACAGCGAGAGGGTGGGCGTGCCGTACGTCACCGCCTGCGCGGGCATCGTCGTGGCGGCGAGGAGCAGCGCGGCGATGCCGGCGGCCCCGAGGTAGGTCTTCGTCTGCTGCTGCTTCTTCATCGGGTTCCTCCACGGATCGGGCCGAGCATGAACCATCCGGACCGGGACTTCTTCCACTCCGGGTGGTCGAGGTCCTTGGCTTCGGTGCCGTCCCCGTACAGGTCGGCGGAGCCGCTGTCGGTGATCAGCTGGACGCGGGCGCCGGGCACCCGCAGGTCGGGTACGGAGATCACGGCTTCCCAGCCGCCGGGGTCGGTGGTCGGCAGGTCGGCCCGCTTGACCGGGGCGTGGCCCGGGACGCCGTCCCACTGGTAGAGGGCGTAGGGGTCGGAGTTGTCGTCCGCCGCCCAGGAGCCGGCCAGGACCAGGTACTGGTCGGCGGCGTTCTTGCGGATGTCACGGATGGCGAGCCCGCCGAGGTCCATCTCGATCGGCTCGCCGAAGACCGGCTTGGCCGCGTCGGCCACGACCCGGTCGATGTTGGTGACGGGCACGACCAGTGCCTTGCCACCGGGCACCGAGGGCGCCAGCGGGGCGCGGAAGCCCAGGTAGGCGGTGGTGGTCGAACCGGGAGCGAACTCCAGACCCTCCACGTTGAACCCGTCGATGCTCTTCGGGATCCGGCCGGCCGCCGTGCCCGCCGCGAAGCCGTAGCGGTTGCCGTTCGCCGTGTCCCAGGCGATCAGGTCCTCGCGCAGGGTCTTGTACGCGGAGCCGAAGACGATCTCGGTGTCTGCGCCCGTCCCGGTGAGCCGGGTGGTGAAGACGGTGTTGCGCTCGGCCTTGTACTTGCCGTCCTTGTTGTTGCCGAGCGAACCCGTCCAGTAGACGGTGTCGCCGACCCGGGCGGCCGCCTCGATGTCGGCTTCCTTCTTGATACCGAGCGCGGGGCCGAGGTCCCAGGTCTTCACGGGGGCGCCCGAGCGGGAACGGTCGTACAGGCGCAGCACGTTGGTCTCGTCGTCGGCCACCACCGCGTAGCCGTCGCCGACGTCCACGGCGGCCGAGGAGTCGGCGGAGCCCGTGAGGTAGCGGGTGGCGAAGGCGCCGGTTCCCACCCGCGCAGAAGCGGCGTAGGAGAGGGTGGCCGTGGCCGTCTTGCCGCCGCGTCCGGTCACCCGGAGCGTCAGGTCGGTGTAGCCCCGGGCCCGCGGGCGGACGGTCAGCTCACGCTCGCCGTGACCGGTCCGTCCGATGCGCACGTCGCCGGGCCCGGCGACGGCCGGGTTGCTGGAGGAGAGGACGTCGACCTTGAGGAAGGCGGCGGGCATCCCCTCCTGCGCGATGTCCACGGTGACGCCCGGGTCGCCGATCGCGCCGACGGCCCCGGACAGGTACCCGGCGGAGAGCGCGATGGTCGGTTCGGCGGCGGTTTCCTGGGCGGCGTGGGCGGGCGCGCTCAGTCCGGCGGCGAGCAGGGCGGCGGCCCCGGCGGCTCCCACGGCACCGAGGCGGCGTGCCGGTGAAGGGCGAACGGTCAACGGAGGTCCTCTCGTCTGCGCCGTCACGATGTGACGGCCGTCGAGAAGATTCGGCCACCGTGGCCAACTCCCGGTGCACGCGGCCCGTCCTCCGGGAAAACAGACGACCCCCGGCACGGGTGTGCCGGGGGTCGTGTGTTCACTCGGCCGTCGGACGGCCGTCGTGCGGGTCCTGCCTGGGGCAGACGTCGATCAGACGTTGAAACCGAGCGCGCGCAGCTGCTCGCGGCCGTCGTCGGTGATCTTGTCCGGGCCCCACGGCGGCATCCACACCCAGTTGATGCGCAGTTCGCTGACGATGCCGTCCGTAGCCGACTTCGCCTGGTCCTCGATGACGTCCGTCAGCGGGCAGGCCGCCGAGGTGAGGGTCATGTCGAGGGTCGCGATGTTCGCGTCGTCGACGTGGATGCCGTAGATCAGGCCCAGGTTGACGACGTCGATGCCCAGCTCGGGGTCGACCACGTCGTAGAGGGCCTCGCGGACCTCTTCCTCGGTGGCCGGCTTGATGGACGCCTCGGGCGTCGCGTTCTCGGTCATGCCGTCTTCCTCTCGGCGTCGCCCAGTGCCTGGGCGGTCGCGTCCTTCCAGGCCATCCAGCTCAGCAGAGCACACTTCACCCGGGCCGGATACTTGGAGACGCCGGCGAACGCGACCGCGTCCTCCAGCACCTCCTCCATGGCCTCGTCGGGCTCGATCTTGCCCTTGGACTGCATCAGCTCCAGGAAGACTTCCTGGATCTTCCGCGCCTCGCCCAGCTCCTTGCCGACGAGCAGCTCGTTCAGTATCGACGCGCCGGCCTGGCTGATGGAGCAGCCCTGGCCCTCGTACGAGATGTCCGTGAGGGTCTCGCCGTCGTACTTCACGCGCAGGGTGATCTCGTCACCGCACGTCGGGTTGACGTGGTGCACCTCGGCGTCGCCGTCGCGCAGGCCTCGCCCGCGCGGGTGCTTGTAGTGGTCCAGGATCAGTTCCTGGTACAGGGATTCCAGCTTCACTGCGCCCTCGTCGCCTTCGTCGCTTCGTCTTATCCGAAGAAGTTCCGTACGTGCTCCAGCCCGTCGATCAGTGCGTCTACCTCGGCCGGAGAGGAGTACAGGTAGAAAGACGCTCGCGTCGTCGCCGGAATTCCGTACCGGAGGCAGACCGGGCGGGCGCAGTGGTGTCCCACGCGGACCGCGATGCCCTGCTCGTCCAGTACCTGACCGACGTCGTGCGGGTGGATGTCACCGAGCACGAAGGAGATCGCGGCGCCGCGGTCCTCGGCCGTGGTCGGGCCGATGATGCGCAGGTCCGGGACCTCCGCGAGGCGCTTGATCGCGTACTCCGTGATCGCGTGCTCGTGCGCGGCGATCTTGTCCATGCCGATCGCGGTCAGGTAGTCCACGGCCGCGCCGAGGCCGACGGCCTGGGCGATCGGGGGCGTACCGGCCTCGAACTTGTGGGGCGCCGGGGCGTACGTCGAGGAGTGCATCGAGACGGTTTCGATCATCTCGCCGCCACCCAGGAAGGGCGGCAGGTCCTCGAGCAGCTCCTGGCGACCCCAGAGGACGCCGATGCCGGTCGGGCCGCACATCTTGTGACCGGTGAAGGCCACGAAGTCGGCACCGAGCGCCTGCACGTCGAGCGGCATGTGCGGAGCGGCCTGCGAGGCGTCGATCAGCACCAGCGCGCCGACCTCCTGCGCGCGCCGGACGATCGCCTCGGTCGGGTTGACCGTGCCCATGATGTTGGAGACCAGCGTGAAGGAGACGATCTTCGTCTTCTCCGTGATGACCTCTTCGATGTTGGACAGGTCGAGCCGGCCGTCGTCGGTGAGGCCGAACCACTTCAGCTTCGCGCCGGTGCGCTGCGAGAGCAGCTGCCACGGAACGATGTTGGAGTGGTGCTCCATCTCCGTGATGGCGATCTCGGTCTCGCGGTCGACCCGGTAGGGCTCGTCCGCCCAGCCGAGCATGTTCGCGACCAGGTTGAGCGACTCCGAGGCGTTCTTGGTGAAGATCACCTCGTTGCGGCTCGGAGCGTTGATGAAGGCGGCGACCTTGTCGCGAGCGCCCTCGTACAGCGCCGTGGCCTCCTCGGCGAGCACGTGCACGCCGCGGTGGACGTTGGCGTTGTGCTGCTCGTAGTACTCGTTGAGCGCGTCGAGTACCTGGCGGGGCTTCTGCGAAGTCGCCGCGTTGTCCAGGTAAACGATCTTCTTCCCGTCGTGGACCACACGATCCAGAAGGGGGAAGTCCTTGCGGATCGCCTCGATGTCGAGGAGGCCAGGCAGCTGTGTCACGCGGTCGCGCCACCCTTCGTGCTGTACGACTCGTAGCCTTCGGCCTCCAGCTTGTCGGCGAGCTCGGCGCCACCGGACTCGGCGATGCGGCCCTCGGAGAAGACGTGGACGAAGTCGGGCTTGATGTAGCGGAGGATCCGCGTGTAGTGCGTGATCAGCAGGGTGCCGACCTCACCGGTCGCGTGGACGCGGTTGACGCCCTCGGAGACCTGACGCAGGGCGTCCACGTCGAGGCCGGAGTCGGTCTCGTCGAGGATCGCGATCTTCGGCTTGAGGAGCTCCAGCTGAAGGATCTCGTGGCGCTTCTTCTCACCGCCGGAGAAGCCCTCGTTGACGTTGCGCTCGGCGAAGGCCGGGTCCATCTGGAGCTGCTCCATCGCGGACTTGACCTCCTTCACCCAGGTGCGCAGCTTCGGCGCCTCGCCGCGGATGGCGGTGGCCGAGGTGCGCAGGAAGTTGGAGACCGAGACGCCGGGGATCTCCACCGGGTACTGCATCGCGAGGAACAGGCCGGCGCGGGCGCGCTCGTCGACGGACATCTCCAGGACGTCTTCGCCGTCGAGGGTCACGGTTCCACCGGTGATGGTGTACTTCGGGTGCCCGGCCAGCGAGTACGCCAGGGTGGACTTGCCGGAGCCGTTCGGACCCATGATGGCGTGCGTCTCACCCTGCTTGATGGTGAGGTCGACGCCCTTGAGGATCTCGCGGGCGCCCTGCTCGGCCTCGACGGAGACGTGCAGGTCGTGGATTTCAAGCGTTGCCATGGATACCTCAGGACTCCTGGGTGAGGGAGACGAGCACGTCGTCCCCTTCGATCTTTACGGGGTAAACGGGGACAGGGCGCGTCGCGGGCAGACCGGACGGCTTTCCGGTGCGCAGGTCGAAGGACGATCCGTGCAGCCAGCACTCGATCATGCAGTCTTCGACCTCGCCCTCGGAGAGCGAGACGTTCGCGTGCGAGCAGATGTCGTTGATCGCGAACACCTCGCCCTCGGCGCGGATGATGGACACCGCAGTGCCCTCGAGTTCGACCCGCTTGGGGGCGTTCTCCTCGAGCTCGCTCAGCGCACAGGCCTTGATGTAGGTCATCAGACGGAACCCTGGAGCTCGGTCTCGATCTTGGCGAGCAGGCGCTCTTCGATGTCGTCGACACCGATCTGCTGGACGAGCTCGGCGAAGAAGCCGCGCACGACCAGACGGCGGGCCTCGTCGGCCGGGATGCCGCGGGACTGCAGGTAGAAGAGCTGCTCGTCGTCGAAGCGGCCGGTCGCGGAGGCGTGGCCGGCGCCGACGATCTCGCCGGTCTCGATCTCCAGGTTCGGCACCGAGTCGACCCGCGCGCCGTCCGTGAGGACGAGGTTGCGGTTCATCTCGTAGGTGTCGGTGCCCTCGGCGGTCTTCTCGATGAGCACGTCACCGATCCAGACGGCGTGGGCGTCCTGGCCCTGGAGCGCGCCCTTGTAGACCACGTTCGACTTGCAGTGCGGGGCCTTGTGGTCGACCAGGAGGCGGTGCTCCTGGTGCTGGCCGGCGTCCGTGAAGTACAGGCCGAAGAGCTCGGCCTCGCCGCCGGGACCGGCGTAGTTCACGCGCGGGTGGAGGCGTACGAGGTCTCCGCCGAAGGTGACCACGATCGACTTGAAGGTCGCGTCGCGGCCGACCAGGGCGTTGTGCTGGGAGCAGTGGACGGCGGTGTCGTCCCAGTCCTGCACGGAGACCACGGTGAGCTTGGCGCCGTCGCCGACGAGGAAGTCCACGTTGGCCGCGCGCACGCCGTCACCGGTGTGGTCGATGACGATGACGGCCTCGGCGAAGGCCTTCACGTCGAAGACGGTGTGGCCGAAGGTGGTGCCGCCCTCGCCGTGCAGCGTGACGCGCACGGGCTCGGTGAGCACCGCCTCCTTGGGCACGGTCACGACCGTGGCCTTGGCGAAGGACGAGAACGCCTGGGCGGCGACCCGGTCCACCGGGGTGCCGGCCTTGCCGACGCGGGCGTCGTCGCGCTCGACGGATTCGATCGTGACGCCTTCCGGCGCGTCGATCTGGGCCTTCATGGTGCCGTTGGCGACCGCGGTGCCGTCGTGCAGACCCTTGAGGCGGGCGAGCGGCGTGAAGCGCCACTCCTCCTCGCGTCCGGTGGGCACGGGGAAGTCCGCCACGTCGAAGGACGGGGGGGCACTCATCCGGGTGGCGACGGTGGACTCGGCGGCCACCGCGATCGCGCCGGCGGTGGTCGAACCCGCCGGAATGTTCTGAGCCTCAGCCATGGCTGTCGTGTTGCTCTCTTCCTTAAAGAATCTGCTGCGGGACGTCGGGCGGGCCGGGACTAACCGACCGAGCCTTCCATCTGCAGCTCGATCAGCCGGTTCAGCTCCAGCGCGTACTCCATCGGCAGCTCACGGGCGATCGGCTCGACGAAGCCGCGCACGATCATCGCCATGGCCTCGAACTCCGTCAGACCGCGGCTCATCAGGTAGAAGAGCTGGTCGTCGGAGACCTTGGACACGGTCGCCTCGTGGCCCATGGACACGTCGTCCTCGCGGACGTCCACGTAGGGGTAGGTGTCCGAGCGGGAGATGGTGTCGACCAGGAGCGCGTCGCACAGCACGTTGGACTTGGAGCCGTGGGCCCCTTCGCCGATCTCGACCAGACCGCGGTACGAGGTGCGGCCGCCGCCTCGGGCCACCGACTTCGAGACGATGTTGGAGGAGGTGTTCGGCGCCATGTGGACCATCTTGGAGCCGGCGTCCTGGTGCTGGCCCTCGCCCGCGAAGGCGATGGAGAGCGTCTCGCCCTTGGCGTGCTCGCCCATCAGGTAGACCGCCGGGTACTTCATGGTGACCTTGGAACCGATGTTGCCGTCGATCCACTCCATGGTCGCGCCCTCGTACGCCACGGCGCGCTTGGTGACCAGGTTGTAGACGTTGTTCGACCAGTTCTGGATCGTCGTGTAGCGGCAGCGGCCGCCCTTCTTCACGATGATCTCGACCACGGCGCTGTGCAGCGAGTCCGAGGAGTAGATCGGGGCGGTACAGCCCTCGACGTAGTGGACGTAGGCGTCCTCGTCGACGATGATCAGCGTCCGCTCGAACTGGCCCATGTTCTCCGTGTTGATACGGAAGTAGGCCTGGAGCGGGATGTCGACCTTGACGCCCTTGGGGACGTAGATGAACGAGCCGCCCGACCACACGGCGGTGTTCAGCGAGGCGAACTTGTTGTCGCCGACCGGGATGACCGTGCCGAAGTACTCCTGGAAGAGCTCCGGGTGCTCCTTGAGCGCGGTGTCCGTGTCGAGGAAGATGACGCCCTGCTCCTCCAGGTCCTCACGGATCTGGTGGTAGACGACCTCGGACTCGTACTGGGCCGCGACACCGGCGACGAGGCGCTGCTTCTCCGCCTCCGGGATGCCGAGCCTGTCGTACGTGTTCTTGATGTCCTCCGGCAGGTCCTCCCACGAAGCGGCCTGCTTCTCGGTGGAACGCACGAAGTACTTGATGTTGTCGAAGTCGATGCCCGAGAGGTCGGAACCCCAGTTGGGCATGGGCTTCTTGCCGAACAGCTTGAGGCCCTTGAGACGGAGGTTCAGCATCCACTCCGGCTCGGACTTCTTCGCCGAGATGTCGCGGACGACCTCTTCGGACAGGCCTCGCTTGGCGACCGCGCCGGCCGCGTCGGAGTCGACCCATCCGTATTCGTAGGTGCCCAGGCCATCGAGCTCAGGGTGAGCAGTCTCCGTGGTCATGCGGGGTTCCTCCCGGCCGTACTTGCAGATACTGAAATGTCGGTCTGTGTGGCGCCTGCGGCACGGACGCCGCTCCCACTGCGTGGAATGAACGTCGTGCACACCCCGTCGCCGTGGGCGATCGTGGCGAGACGCTGCACGTGCGTCCCGAGCAGGCGGGAGAAGACCTCGGTCTCCGCCTCGCAGAGCTGCGGGAACTGCTCGGCGACGTGTGCGACCGGGCAGTGGTGCTGGCAGAGCTGTTCACCGCTGTGCGGACCGGGAGCGCTCTTCGCCGTAGCAGCGTACCCGTCTCCGGTCAACGCCTTGGCAAGGGCCTCGGTGCGTTCCGCGGGGTCGGCCGCTTCCACGGCCTCGCGGTAGGTCTCCGCCTGCGCCGTCAGCCTGGCCTTCGCGAAGGCGGCCACGGCCGCCTCGCCCTGCTCCCCGCCCCCGGCGGCCTGCGCGATCCAGCGCATGGCGTCGGCGGCGAGCGAGTCGTAGGACTGGTCGAAGGCGTCCCGACCGCAGTCGGTCAGGGCGAAGACCTTGGCGGGCCGACCTCGGGTCCGTGCGCCGTACACGCGCTGCTCACGGGGTTCGACGACGTCGTCGGCGACGAGCGTGTCGAGGTGGCGGCGAACGGCGGCCTGGGTGAGGCCGAGGCGCTGGGCGAGGTCGGCGACGGTGGAAGGACCGTGATCCAGGATCGACCGCGCGACCCGGTTGCGGGTTGACCGCTCCCCGGTCGCGAGTTCGCCCTGGGGGGCCTCGCTCATCCGTTCGCCGTATTTCACAACGCCATTGTTGCGTAATTAGTCGGGCCCCGACAAGCCGTGATGGAGACCACCTCTGGTGGCCTCCATCACTAAGGGTTACCTTATTTATCTACGGAGCGTTAAGCGGAAGTCGACTCTCCGGCTTCCCGCAGGGCCCCGCCGGTGAACCAGTAAACGGCCCCCACCAGCAATCCCCCTCCCACGATGTTCCCCGGCACGGTGAACATCAGATTCCGGAAAAGATCACCGAACCCGGCTGAGCCATCCAGGATCGCGAGGCTGAAAACAGCCATGTTCGCTACACAGTGTTCGAATCCGACGGCGACAAAAACAGCCACCGGCAGCCACAGGACGAAAATCTTGGCGGCATCGCCGCGGGCCCGGGTGAACATCCAGATGGCCAGGCAGACCAGCATGTTGCAGAGGACCGCGCGCCAGAACAGCTGCCCGCCGCTCAGCGCCATCTTCCCGTGCACCATCTCGGTGAGCATGGACCGCGCCGAGGGCGAGGAGACCACGCCGGAGGCGTGCACCATGGCCCCGAAGGCGAAGGCCCCGGCCAGGTTCCCGGCCAGCGAGAGCGTCCAGGACAGGATCAGGTCCCTCGGACCGGTCCGCCCGGACAGGGCGCCGACCAGCATGACCATCACGTTGCTGGTGAAGAGCTGGGCGCCGGCGAACATCACGATGGTCAGGGCGATCGGGAAGACCGCACCCTCCAGCAGCTTCACGGCCGGCGAGCCCTTGGCCACGAACGGCGAGATCGCGACCAGGAGCAGCACCTCGCCGACGGCGATGTAGGCGCCCGCGAGCATCGCCGACACGAAGTAGCGCGGCGGATGCCCGAGGTCATGGGCCTTGTGCTCGGCCTGCCCCGAGGTGGCTTCGACGTTCTGAGCGATGCTGTTCACCATTCGACGTTAGGGTCCGGCCGCATCCCGAGGCGGACGATAAAGTCACGAATGGGCAGGTCCGTGACCCTGCGGGGGCGGGACCTACGACCCCACCCCGGTCACCTCCAGCGGCTCCGTAGACTCACTCCCCATGAGCAACGACCCCGCCGTGGAAATCCGCGGACTGGTGAAGCGGTACGGCCCCAAAACGGCGGTGGACGGCCTGGACCTCACCGTCCGGAGGGCCTCGGTCACCGCAGTCCTTGGTCCCAACGGCGCGGGCAAAACGACCACTGTGGAAACCTGCGAGGGCTACCGCCGCCCCGACGCCGGATCCGTCCGCGTCCTCGGCCTCGACCCCGTGACCCAGGCCGGGTCCCTGCGCCCGCGCATCGGCGTGATGCTCCAGTCCGGCGGGGTCTACTCCGGCGCCCGGGCCGTCGAGATGCTGCGCCACATGGCCAAGCTGCACGCCGACCCCCTGGACGTCCCCACCCTGGTGGACCGCCTCGGCCTCGGCGGCTGCGGCCGCACCCCCTACCGCCGGCTCTCCGGCGGCCAGCAGCAGCGCCTCGCCCTCGCCATGGCCGTCGTCGGCCGCCCCGAGCTGGTCTTCCTGGACGAGCCGACCGCGGGCCTCGACCCGCAGGCCCGCCGCGCGACCTGGGAACTCGTACGGGAACTGCGCGCCGACGGGGTTTCGGTCGTGCTCACCACGCACCACATGGACGAGGCCGAGCAGCTCGCGGACGAGGTCGCCATCGTCGACGCGGGCAAGGTCATCGCCCACGGCACCCCCGACGCGCTGTGCCGCGGCGGCGCCGAGAACACCCTGCGCTTCACCGGCCGCCCCGCGCTCGACGTCGGCTCCCTGCTGAAGGCCCTGCCCGACGGCACCCAGGCCGCCGAGCTCCTCCCCGGCGTCTACCGGGTCACCGGCGACGTGGACCCCCAGCTGCTGGCCACCGTCACCTCCTGGTGCGCGCAGCACGGGGTGATGCCCGCCAGCCTCTCGGTGGAGCGGCACACCCTCGAAGACGTTTTTCTGGAGCTCACCGGTAAGGAGCTGCGTTCATGACGCCGATCGCCACCCACCCTCGCCGGGGGTCCGGGGGTCGTCCCCCGGGACGACACAGCCTGGAGCTCACCGGTAAGGAGCTGCGTTCATGAGTGCCGGTACGTTCACCCCCCGCCCGGGCGCCGCGCCCGTGTCCCGCATGATCCTGGCGCAGACGGCTCTGGAGACCCGGATGCTCCTGCGCAACGGGGAGCAGCTGCTGCTGACCGTGATCATCCCGGCGCTGCTGCTGGTGCTGTTCTCGGCGGTCGACATCATCGACGTGGGCACGGGCAAGTCCGTGGACTTCCTCGCCCCCGGCATCCTGGCGCTGGCCGTGATGTCCACCGCCTTCACCGGCCAGGCCATCGCCACCGGCTTCGATCGGCGCTACGGGATCCTCAAGCGGCTCGGGGCCTCCCCGCTGCCGCGCTGGGCGCTGTTGGCCGCCAAGACGCTGTCCGTGCTGGTCACCGAGGTGCTGCAGATCGCGCTGCTGACGGTGATCGCCTTCGCCCTGGGCTGGTCCCCGCACGGGGACCCGCTGTCCGCCGCCCTGCTGATCCTGCTCGGCACCGCCGCCTTCTCCGGGCTCGGCCTGCTCATGGCGGGCACCCTGCGGGCGGAGGCCACCCTGGCCGCCGCCAACCTGGTCTTCCTGCTGCTCCTGGTCGGCGGCGGGGTGATCGTGCCGATGGACAAGTTCCCCGGAGCGGTCCAGTCCGTCCTCGGCCTGCTCCCGATCTCCGCGCTCTCCGACGGGCTGCGCGAGGTGCTGCAGCACGGGACCGCGCTGCCCTGGGGCGACGCGGCGATCCTGGCGGTCTGGGCCGTACTCGGCCTGGGGGCCGCGGCGCGCTGGTTCCGCTGGGAGTGAATCCCTTCCCCCGAGCGTTGCCCCGGCAGGAGGATGGTCGCCTCCACAGGGGAGCGCACCACAGACGCCGGGGGGCGGCATGGCGCAGCGGGAGGCCGTTCTGCGGCTGGACGAACAGTGGGCACGGATCCGGTCGGGCGCGGCGCACGCGGAGCCCGCGGAGGCCGACGCCCTGCTGGCCGAGCTGATCGGAGCCCTGCGCGAGCCGGCCCGCGCCGACGCCGAGTGCGCGGCCCGGCTGGGTCTGCGCCTGGGCGACCTGGCGGCCCGCCGGTTCGCGGGCGGGGACCGGGGCGGGGCGCTGGCCGCCATCGAGGAGGGGCTGCGGTTCTCGCAGCAGGCGGCCGGGCACGCGGCCGAGTACGCCCGCTGGTACGCCCGGGGACTGATCAACCAGGGCGTCTGGCTGTCCTGGCCGCTCAGTGACGGGGAGCGGCTGCCGAAGCACCCGCTGGGCCCCGGCTCCGAGAGCGGCCCGAGCCCCATGGAACGGGCCGCCGGCGAGCGGGCCCGGGACCTGACGCGCGGCGCGGTCGAGGTCTGGGCGTCCCTGGACCAGGAGGATCCGGTCAATCAGCGGGGCCTCGCGCAGGCGAAGGTGTTCCTCGGCGACCGGCTCGCGGAGCTGGGCCTGGCCGAGGAGTCCGTGGCCTGGGCGGTCGACGCGGAGGGCTCCTTCCGGCGGCTGCTGCTCGCCGCTCCCGGCTCCGACGAGTCGCAGGAGGCCGAGGAGGCCTTGGACCACATCGGCCGCCAGCTCGAACTGCGGCTGCGCTTCCTGTCCTTCGCCTCCCTGGCCGGCCTGCGCACCCGCGGGCTGTTGCCCGAACGGCTGCTGCCCCAGGCCGTGGTGGCCGCCCGCGTGCAGGGCGTCCCCGAGGCGGAGATCGCCGCCGGGCTGGGCCTGGAGGCCGACCAGGTCCACACGATGCTGGAGGTGACCCCCTGGGTCGCGGTGTGGCGCGTCGAGGTCCGCGGCCCCGACGGACTGTGGAACGTACAGTCACATCCATGGCACAGCGGGGCGGAAGTGAGAAATAGGACGGCCGAGGACGTAGGGACCGAATTGGTGCGGGGTTTCGCGACCTCGGCCGACTACCCGGGCGAGGGCGCCCATTGGCGGATCCGCGTCTGGTGGCACACGGAAGGCGACCCCGCCGGGGCCCGGTTCCGGCTGGTCATCGGCCCTGAGGGAGCCACCGCCACCCCCTCGTGAAACTTTGCACAAGTGTCCGCGTACGATAAGGGCCGTGTTGACCCCCCTCTCATATCTCGCCAGCCGCTGGACGCCGTCACCCCGGACCGTCCGGCGAGCCGCGCTCGCAGCGGTTGTCATGAGCGTCGTCATCGTCGTCACCGGCGGCGCCGTGCGGCTGACCGGATCCGGTCTCGGCTGCGACACCTGGCCCAAGTGCACGAGCGACAGCCTGATCGTGACCCAGGAACAGGGCTTCCACGGCGCCATCGAGTTCGGCAACCGCATGCTGACGTACGTGCTCTGCGCGGCCGTTGGCTGGGCTATCACCGCCGCCCGCTGCGCCAAGCCGTGGCGCCGCTCGCTGACCCGGCTCGGCTGGCTCCAGTTCGCCATCGTGATGGGCAACGCGGTCCTCGGCGGCATCACCGTGCTGACGGGCCTCAACCCCTACAGCGTTGCCGGGCACTTCATGCTCGCCACCTCGCTGATCACCGTGACGACGATCACCTGGCAGCGCACCCGCGAGGGTGACGGCCCGGCCCGGCCGCGGGTGCCCTCTCCGGTGCGCAAGCTCTCCTGGGCGCTGCTCGCGGCCACCGCCGTGCTGATCGCGGCGGGCACGGTCGTCACCGGTTCCGGCCCGCACGCCGGCGACAGCAGCGAGATCAGGCGGATGCCGTTCGACTGGTCGGCCACCGCCCACGTGCACGCCGTTTCCGCCTGGGTGGTGTGCGCGCTCGCCGTCGCGATGTGGCTGGTGCTGCGCGTGGTCGACGCCCCCGTGGACACCCGGGCGCGCGCCCGCGACCTGCTGGTCGTGCTGCTCTCGCAGGGCGCCATCGGTTACGTCCAGTACTTCACCGAGGTGCCCGAGGCCCTCGTGGCGGCCCACATGCTCGGCTCCTGCCTGGTGTGGATCTCGGTGGTCCGGGTGGTCCTGAGCCTGCGCGAGCGTCCGTCCGAGGAGGCCGGGATCCCGGCCCGGGGCGACGCCAGCCTCGCCGCGGTCTGAGCCGCTGACCCGGCGGGGCCGACCGCCGGCCGGCACCGTTCGTCAGCCCCGTTCGTCCAGCCGGTAGACGCGGCGGGCATTGCCCGCCGCGACCATCGCCGCCACGCGCTCCGCGTCCCGCCAGGACCAGGAGCCGTCCGCGACCCAGCCGCCGAGCACCCGGCCGAGCGCTTCCCGGAAGACCAGCGCGCCCACCGCGTGCAGTTCGGGCAGCTGCCGACCGCCGCCGGAGAACATCAGCTTCCCGAACGGCGCGGTCTCCAGGCACTCCGCCAGTACGGCGGCCGCCCGTGCCCCCGCGGGCCCCAGCGCCGCGCCGAGGTCGGCGTGGACGTGCGGGAAGGCCGCGGCCAGCCGCGCGGCCTGCCGGTGGTGGGGGTACCCGCCGATCAGCACCAGCCGCGCCCCCAGGCCCTCGGTCGCCCGCAGGAACCCGGTCAGCCGCTCCGGCTCCCCCGGCTCCGCGCCCGTGTGCAGCTGGAGCGGCAGCCCGGCCGACACCGCGCTCCACGCCAGGTGCCGCAGGAGTACGGGATCCCGCAGGACCCCGCCCTCGGCCCGCGCGGCCAGCCAGCGCCCGGCCGCGCCCCGCACCTCGCCCGGACCGGGCGGCTCGGGCGCCGCTTCGAGGGCCGCTCCCCAGTCCCGGGCCGCGCTCTGCGCCCCGGGCCGGGCTCCGGCTCCCGCCCCGCAGGTGAAGGCCACGGCCCCGGCCGCGGCGTGGTGGACCGCCCCCGCGAGGTTGGCCAGGAAGGCGGCCACGGTCCCGGAGGCGTCCGCCGCCTGCTCGGCCAGCAGCTCCGGCCGCACCAGCTCGAAGGCCTCCGCCTCGCCGGCCAGGGCCAGTTCCTTGGGCCCGGTGAGGTCGCCGGGCATCCCGGAGTCGACGAGCCGGGCGCCGACCCCGCAGCCGCGCAGCAGCCGGCGGGCCGACTCGGCGGCGCCCAGCTCGCGCCGCCGGGCGAGGTAGAGGGCGGGGGCGCAGTGCGTTTCGAGCCCGAGCAGCGGCGGGCACCAGCGGCGCACCGCGAAGCCGGTCTGGGTGTCGAAGAAGGTGGTGCCGGCGGCTGGCGGGCCGGCCGAGGGGACGAGCTGGGCCTCGAAGGTGGCGAGGCCGAGCTCCGTGCGGAGCACTCCCTGGCAGTACTGGTCCACCAGCGGCGGCGTTTCGATCATCCGGGCATCCCGTTGCGGACGTGAGGAAGGGGCTTCCACACGTCCTAACGGGTGAGCGGGGTGTGAGGTGTTGCTCGCGCTGTTGACCGAGCGGGTGACGCAGAGGTGATCAAGAAGCAGAAACGTTCAAGCCAATGATCAGGCCAAAGATCAGGCCAAGATCGGCCGGGTCAGGCCGCCGGGTTCGCGGTTCCGCCGAGCTGGATGCCGGCCATCCGGGACCACTCGTACGGACCGGTCCGCACCCGCGCGGCGAACTCGCCGTCGAACTCCTCGTGAAGGGTCAGCCCGGCCTTCTCGGCCGCGAGCCGCGCGGTGTCGTACGCCGGGGCCACCAGGTCGCCCCAGCCTCCGTCGGTGCCGACGAGGACGATCCGGGTTCCCGCCTGGCCGATGTGCGCCAGGTGGCCCTCGGCGCCGCCGTGCTGCTTGGCGAACGCGCCGATCTGCTTGGCCAGCTTCGCGGCCGTACGGTCCTGCTTCTTGTCCGCCGTGGCGGCGGTCTCCTCGGTGTCTGCCATGGGCAGCATGCTACCGGCGAGTAGCGAACGGAGGAAGCACGAACGGAGGAGCCGTCGACGGGGGAAGCCCGGACGGACGGAGCCTCAGCGGAGGAAGGGATCCACCGCGACGGCGACGAAGAGCAGCGACACGTAGGTGATCGACCAGTGGAACAGCCGCATCTCCTTGAGCTTCGCGCCCGTCACGCCCGACTTGGCGCGCGCGTTCAGCCCGTGCGCCTCCCACAGCCACCAGCCGCCGGCCACCAGGGCGACCGAGGTGTAGAACCAGCCGGTGTACCCCAGCGGGGTCAGCAGGAGTGAGACCGCCACCATCACCCAGCTGTAGAGGACGATCTGCTTGGCCACGGCCTTGTTGCCCGCCACGACCGGCAGCATCGGCACGCCGACCCGCGCGTAGTCGTCCTTCACCTTCATCGACAGCGGCCAGTAGTGCGGCGGCGTCCAGAAGAAGATGACGAGGAAGAGGATGACGGCGGCCCAGGAGACCTCGTTCTTCACGGCCGACCAGCCGATGAGCACCGGCATGCAGCCCGCGATGCCGCCCCAGACGATGTTCTGCGAGGTGCGCCGCTTCAACAGCATCGTGTAGACGACGACATAGAAGAGGAGCGCGCCGAGCGCGAGCGCGGCCGAGAGCCAGTTGATCAGCAGCCCGAAGAACAGGGTGGAGGCGATCCCGAGGCCGATGCCGAAGACCAGGCACTCGCGCGGGCTGACCATGCCGGTCACCAGCGGGCGTCCCGAGGTCCGGTCCATCAGCGCGTCGATGTCGCGGTCGATGTACATGTTCAGCGCGTTGGCGCCGCCCGCGGACAGGTACCCGCCGAAGCAGGTGGCGAGGACCAGCCACAGCGAGGGCACGCCCTGCTCGGCGAGGAACATCACCGGCACGGTCGTGATGAGCAGAAGCTCGATGATCCGCGGCTTGGTCAGTGCCACGAAAGCCATGGCCCGGGCCCCGAACGGCCGGTGGTTGGGGCTCGTCCCGAGCACCCCCGCTGGACGGGATTCGACGGCCGTCACGCACACCCCTGACAGAGAATCCAGCAAGCTCCGACGTGAACCTTTTAAACATGAAGGTCCCGTAAAGGCTTGCGCGTACCACGCCACTCTAGACGTAGCCATTGGCTCGTCCCGCGCGGGGGTCGCCCCGTGTTGGTCCGATCGGCGCTCAGACGTCACGAGCGGACCGCGGGTACTCGAATAGCTGCACGCTGTGGCGGGGGTAGGCTCGGAATCGCGCCGGTGCACCGTTCGTCACCGGGAACCAGACATGTGGAGAGGAGCCCTGACCCACGGTGAGCACCAAGCCGACGACCACAGAGCTCGACTGGACCGAACTGGACCAGCGTGCTGTCGACACCGCCCGGATCCTGGCCGCCGACGCGGTCCAGAAGGTCGGTAACGGCCACCCCGGCACGGCCATGAGCCTGGCCCCCGCCGCGTACACCCTCTTCCAGAAGGTGATGCGGCACGACCCGGCGGACCCGGAGTGGGTCGGCCGCGACCGTTTCGTGCTCTCCGCCGGTCACTCCTCGCTGACCCTCTACACCCAGCTGTACCTCGGCGGGTTCGGGCTCGAGCTGGACGACCTGAAGGCCTTCCGCACCTGGGGTTCCAAGACCCCCGGCCACCCGGAGTACGGCCACACCGCGGGCGTCGAGACCACCACCGGCCCGCTGGGCCAGGGCATCGCCAACGCGGTGGGCATGGCCATGGCCGCCCGCTACGAGCGCGGCCTGTTCGACCCCGAGGCTCCCACGGGCACCTCGCCGTTCGACCACATGATCTACGCGATCGCGGGCGACGGCTGCCTCCAGGAGGGCATCTCCCACGAGGCGTCCGCACTGGCCGGCCACCAGAAGCTCGGCAACCTGGTGCTGCTGTGGGACGACAACCACATCTCCATCGAGGGCGACACGGAGACGGCCGTCTCCGAGGACACCCTGAAGCGTTACGAGGCGTACGGCTGGCACGTCCAGCGCGTCGCGCAGCAGGAGAACGGCGACCTCGACCCGAAGGCGCTGTTCGCCGCGCTGCAGGCCGCCAAGGCCGAGACGGAGCGCCCCTCCTTCATCGCGGCCCGTTCGATCATCGCCTGGCCGGCCCCGCACGCCCAGGGCACCGAGGCCTCGCACGGCTCGGCCCTCGGCAACGACGAGGTCGCCGCGACCAAGCGCGTGCTCGGCTTCGACCCGGAGCAGACCTTCGAGGTCTCCGACGAGGTCATCGCGCACACCCGCTCCCTCGGCGACCGGGGCCGCGAGGCCCGTGCCGCCTGGGAGAAGGAGTTCTCCGCCTGGCGCACCGCCAACCCGGAGCGCGCCGCCGAGTTCGACCGCATCAACGCCAACGAGCTGCCCGCGGGCTGGGAGGACAAGCTCCCCGTCTTCGAGGCCGGCAAGGGCGTCGCCACCCGCGCCGCCTCGGGCAAGGTCCTCGAGGCGCTCGGCGCGGTCATCCCGGAGCTGTGGGGCGGCTCGGCCGACCTCGCCGGTTCCAACAACACCACCATCGACAAGAACTCCTCGTTCCTGCCGGTGGGCAACCCGCTGCCGGAGGCCGACCCGTACGGCCGCACCATCCACTTCGGCATCCGCGAGCACGCCATGGCCGCGGCCATGAACGGCATCGCCCTGCACGGCCACACCCGCATCTACGGCGGCACCTTCCTGGTGTTCTCCGACTACATGCGCAACGCCGTGCGCCTCTCCGCGCTGATGCACGTGCCGGTCACCTACGTGTGGACGCACGACTCCATCGGCCTCGGCGAGGACGGCCCGACCCACCAGCCCGTCGAGCACGTCGCCGCGCTGCGCGCCATCCCGGGCCTGAACGTGGTCCGCCCGGCTGACGCGAACGAGACCGCCGTGGCCTGGCGCGAGATCCTCAAGCGCCACACCAAGGTCTTCGGCAAAGGCGCCCCGCACGGACTGGCGCTGACCCGCCAGGGCGTGCCGACCTACGAGCGCAACGAGGACGCCGCCAAGGGCGGGTACGTGCTCTTCGAGGCTGAGGGCGGCCCCGCCCAGGTCGTGCTCATCGGCACCGGCTCCGAGGTCCAGCTCGCCGTCGCCGCGCGCGAGGCGCTGCAGGCGGAGGGCGTCCCGGCCAGGGTCGTCTCGATGCCGTCCGTCGAGTGGTTCGAGGAGCAGTCCCAGGAATACAAGGACAGCGTCCTGCCGCCTTCGGTCAAGGCGCGTGTCGCGGTCGAGGCCGGCATCGGCCTGACCTGGCACCGCTACGTCGGCGACGCGGGCCGGATCGTCTCGCTGGAGCACTTCGGTGCCTCCGCCGACGGCGCCGTGCTGTACCGCGAGTTCGGCCTGACCGCCGAAGCCGTGACCGCCGCCGCACGCGAGTCGCTCGCCGCCGCCGCGCGCTGACTCCCGCACCCAGACCAGTAGGAGATGCAATTCCCATGACAGACGCACTGAAGCGCCTTTCCGACGAGGGCGTGGCGATCTGGCTGGACGACCTGTCCCGCAAGCGCATCACGTCCGGCAACCTGGCCGAGCTCATCGACCAGCAGCACGTGGTCGGTGTCACCACCAACCCGGCGATCTTCCAGAAGGCGATCAGCGGCGGCGACGGGTACGGGCAGCAGCTCGCCGACCTGGCCGCCCGCAAGGTCACCGTCGAAGAGGCGATCCGCATGATCACCACGGCGGACGTCCGCGACGCCGCCGACATCCTGCGCCCGGTCTACGACTCGACCGAGGGCCAGGACGGCCGCGTCTCGATCGAGGTCGACCCGCGGCTGGCCCACAACACCGCGGCGACCATCGCCGAGGCCAAGCAGCTCGCGTGGCTGGTGGACCGCCCGAACACGCTCATCAAGATCCCGGCGACCAAGGCCGGCCTGCCGGCGATCACCGAGGTCATCGGCAAGGGCATCAGCGTCAACGTCACGCTGATCTTCTCGCTGGAGCGCTACCGCGAGGTCATGGACGCTTACCTGGCGGGCCTGGAGAAGGCGAAGGCCGCGGGCCTGGACCTCTCCAAGATCCACTCGGTCGCCTCCTTCTTCGTGTCCCGCGTGGACTCCGAGATCGACAAGCGCCTCGACTCGCTGGGCACCGACGAGGCCAAGGCCCTCAAGGGCAAGGCGGCGCTCGCGAACGCCCGTCTGGCCTACGAGGCCTACGAAGAGGTCTTCTCCACCGAGCGCTGGGCCGCCCTGGACAAGGCGCACGCCAACAAGCAGCGTCCGCTCTGGGCCTCGACCGGCGTCAAGGACCCGGCGTACAAGGACACCCTGTACGTGGTGGACCTGGTCGCCCCCGGCACCGTGAACACCATGCCCGAGGGCACCCTCGAGGCCACCGCCGACCACGGCGTGGTCGAGGGCGACACCATCCGCGGCACGTACGAGGAGTCGCGCGCCGAGCTCGCAGCGGTCGCGAAGCTGGGCATTTCGTACGACGATGTGGTGCAGCTGCTCGAGGAAGAGGGCGTCGAGAAGTTCGCGGTGTCCTGGAACGACCTGCTGAAGTCGACCGAGGCGGAGCTTGAGCGCCTCGCCCCCACGGAGGCCTGAACACTTTGTCTGTAAACGGAGCGAACCCGCTTCGTGACGCACAGGACCGGCGGCTCCCGCGCATCGCGGGGCCGTCCGGCCTGGTCATTTTCGGCGTTACGGGTGACCTGTCGCGCAAGAAGCTGATGCCTGCCGTCTACGACCTCGCCAACCGCGGCCTGCTCCCGCCGGGCTTCTCCCTGATCGGCTTCGCCCGACGGGAATGGCAGGACGAGGACTTCGCGCAGGAGGTTCACGACGCGGTCAAGCAGCACGCGCGCACCCCCTTCCGTGAAGAGGTCTGGCAGCAGCTCGTCCAGGGCTGCCGCTTCGTCCAGGGCGACTTCGACGACGACCAGGCGTTCGAGACGCTGAAGTCGACGATCGAGGAGCTGGACAAGGCGCAGGGCACCGGCGGCAACTTCGCCTTCTACCTGTCCGTCCCGCCGAAGTTCTTCCCCAAGGTCGTCGCCCAGCTCAAGAAACACGGGCTGGCGCAGAAGGAAGGCTCCTGGCGGCGCGCGGTCATCGAGAAGCCGTTCGGGCACGACCTGACCAGTGCGCAGGAGCTCAACCAGCTCGTGCACGACGTCTTCCCGCCCAACGAGGTCTTCCGGATCGACCACTACCTGGGCAAGGAGACCGTCCAGAACATCCTGGCGCTCCGCTTCGCCAACACGATGTTCGAGCCGATCTGGAACCGGTCGTACGTCGACCACGTACAGATCACCATGGCCGAGGACATCGGCATCGGCGGCCGGGCCGGCTACTACGACGGCATCGGCGCGGCCCGCGACGTCATCCAGAACCACCTGCTCCAGCTGCTGGCGCTGACCGCGATGGAGGAGCCCGGCTCCTTCCACCCCAAGGCGCTGGTGGCCGAGAAGCTCAAGGTGCTGACCGCCGTGGAGCTGCCCGAGGACCTGGGCAAGCACACCGTGCGCGGCCAGTACTCGGCGGCGTGGCAGGGCGGCGAGAAGGTCGTCGGGTACCTCGAAGAGGACGGCATCGACCCCAAGTCGAAGACCGACACCTACGCGGCCATCCGCCTGGAGATCAACAACCGCCGCTGGGCGGGCGTCCCGTTCTACCTGCGGACGGGCAAGCGCCTGGGCCGCCGGGTGACCGAGATCGCGGTCGTCTTCAAGCGGGCCCCGTACCTGCCGTTCGAATCGGGCGCGACCGAGGAGCTGGGGCAGAACGCCCTGGTCATCCGGGTCCAGCCGGACGAGGGCGTGACGGTGCGCTTCGGTTCCAAGGTTCCCGGCACCTCCATGGAGGTCCGGGACGTGACGATGGACTTCGCCTACGGCGAGTCCTTCACGGAGTCGAGCCCCGAGGCCTACGAGCGGCTCATCCTCGACGTGCTCCTCGGCGACGCGAACCTGTTCCCGCGCCACCAGGAGGTCGAGCTGTCCTGGAACATCCTCGACCCGATCGAGCAGTACTGGGACACGCACGGCAAGCCCGCCCAGTACCCGTCGGGCACCTGGGGACCGGTCGAGGCGGACGAGATGCTCGCACGAGACGGACGGAGCTGGCGCCGGCCATGAAGATCGATCTCACGGAGACCAACTCCAGCAAGATCAACGCCTCGTTGGTGCAGGCGCGCCGGGACATCGGCACGCCTGCCATCGGGATGGTGCTCACGCTGGTGATCGTGACCGACGAGGAGAACGCGTACGACGCGCTCAAGTCGGCGAACGACGCGTCGCGCGAACACCCTTCGCGGATCGTCGTGGTCATCAAGCGGGTCAGCCGCTCGCCGCGCAGCCGCCGCGATGCCCGTCTCGACGCGGAAGTCCGCGTGGGGACGGACTCCGGCACCGGCGAAACGGTCGTGCTCCGCCTGCACGGCGAACTGGTCGACCACGCCCAGTCGGTGGTTCTCCCGCTGCTCCTCCCGGACGCGCCCGTCGTCGTCTGGTGGCCCGAGGGCGCTCCGCAGGACCTGGCGGGCGACCCGCTGGGGGCGCTCGGCCAGCGCCGGATCACGGACACCTACTCCGCCGAGGACCCGATCGAGGCGCTCGGCAGCCGGGCCGCGGCCTACGCGCCCGGGGACACGGACCTGTCCTGGACCCGGATCACCCCGTGGCGCTCCATGCTGGCGGCGGCGCTCGACCAGCAGACCCACTCGGTGTCCTCGGCCACGGTCGAGGGCGAGGACGACAACCCGAGCTGCGAGCTGCTGGCGATGTGGCTCGCGGACCGGCTCGGGGTCCCCGTCAAGCGCACCTCCTCGGCGGGCCCCGGGCTCACCGCGGTGCGCCTGGAGACCAAGGACGGCGAGATCGTCCTGGACCGGGCGGACGGGGCGCTGGCCACGCTGTGCATGCCGGGGCAGCCCGACCGTGCGGTGGCGCTGAAGCGCCGCGACACGGCCGAGCTCCTGGCGGAGGAACTCCGCCGCCTGGACCCGGACAACACCTACGAGGCCTCGCTGAAGTTCGGCGTGGCCCGCCTGGCCCCCGTGGTGGAGCATGCCGCGAAGCCGGCCGCCGCCAAGGCGGAAACCCCGGCCAAGGCGGAG
Source organism: Streptomyces sp. NPDC006487 (assembly GCF_042870555.1). NCBI lineage: Bacteria > Bacillati > Actinomycetota > Actinomycetes > Kitasatosporales > Streptomycetaceae > Streptomyces > Streptomyces sp. NPDC006487. The sequence goes on along the minus strand of NZ_JBIAHN010000015.1, from coordinate 142,086 downwards.
GCCCCGGCGGCGAAGCCGGCTCCGGCGAAGCCGGCCAAGAAGGCCGCGGCGAAGTAACGGCCCCGCTGCGCGGAGCCGTCCCCTACCCGCCCTTCCACCGTTCCCCGGGGCTCCGCCCCGGATCCCGCGCCTCAAACGCCGGCGAGGCTGGATCCATCCAGCCCGCCCGGCGTTTGAGGGCACGAGCGCGCAGCGCTCGCACGGGGCCCGGGGCGGAGCCCCGGTTTCGGGAAGGGGCGGGGTGGGGGAAGCCCCGCGCAGCGGCATCCTGAACAGAACCCCGAACTACCGACAAGGCGGCAGCACATGGGTATGACGACTCCCCAGGTCGTCGTCCACCGGGACAAGGAGCTGATGGCCCAGGCCGCGGCCGCCCGGCTGATCACGAAGATCGTGGACGCACAGGCCGCCCGCGGCACCGCTTCCGTGGTCCTCACCGGCGGCCGCAACGGCAACGGCCTGCTCGCCGCGCTGGCCGCGGCCCCGGCCCGGGACGCCATCGACTGGTCCCGGATCGACCTGTGGTGGGGCGACGAGCGCTACGTGCCCGCCGACGACCCCGAGCGGAACCACGTCCAGGCCCGTGAAGCCCTGCTGGACGCCGTCCCGGTGGACCCCGCGCGGGTCCACGCCATGCCCGCCTCCGACGGCCCCTACGGGGTCGACGTGGACGCGGCGGCCGCCTCCTACGCGGCGGAGCTCCGGAAGGCCTCCGGCCCCGAGGACCACGGTCCGGTCCCCCGCTTCGACGTCCTGATGCTGGGCGTGGGCCCCGACACGCACGTGGCCTCGCTGTTCCCCGAGCACCCCGCGTCCCGCGAGAGCGAGCGCACGGTGGTCGGCGTCCACGGCGCGCCCAAGCCGCCGCCGACCCGGATCTCGCTCACCCTCCCGGCGATCCGGGCGGCCCGCGAGGTCTGGCTGCTGGCGGCCGGCGAGGACAAGGCCGGAGCGGTGGCGATCGCGCTGGGCGGAGCGGGCGAGGTCCAGGCGCCGGCGGCCGCCGCGTACGGCCGCTCCCGCACCCTGTGGCTCCTCGACCGCGCGGCGGCCGCGAAGCTCCCGCCGGCCATGTACCCCCCGGCCTCCGCCTGATCCCGTAGGACACGACAGGGCCCGCTCTCCCCGGGGAGAGCGGGCCCTGTCGGCGTTGGCCGGCGGTTGCCGTCAGCGGCCCCGCAGCGAGCGGTACGTCGCCACCAGCGCGCGCGTCGACTGGTCCAGGCCCGGTACCTCCGTGCCGTCGGTGAGCGCGGGCTCGATCCGCTTGGCCAGCACCTTCCCGAGCTCCACGCCCCACTGGTCGAAGGAGTCGATGTTCCACACCGCGCCCTGGACGAAGACCTTGTGCTCGTAGAGCGCGATGAGCTGGCCCAGTACGGACGGAGTCAGCTCGGTCGCCAGGATCGTGGTCGTCGGGTGGTTGCCCGCGAAGGTCTTGTGCGGGACCAGCGGTTCGGCGACGCCCTCCGCCCGGACCTCGTCGGCCGTCTTGCCGAAGGCCAGCGCCTGCGTCTGCGCGAAGAAGTTCGCCATCAGCAGGTCGTGCTGGGCCGCCAGCGCGGGCGACAGTTCGCCCACCGGCCGTGCGAAGCCGATGAAGTCCGCCGGGATCACCCGGGTGCCCTGGTGGATCAACTGGTAGTAGGCGTGCTGGCCGTTGGTGCCGGGCGTGCCCCACACCACCGGCCCGGTCTGCCAGTCCACCGGGTTGCCCTCGCGGTCCACGGACTTGCCGTTGGACTCCATGTCCAGCTGCTGCAAGTACGCGGTGAACCGGGAGAGGTAGTGGCTGTACGGGAGCACCGCGTGCGACTGGGCGTCGAAGAACGCCCCGTACCAGATCCCCAACAGGCCCAGCAGGAGCGGGGCGTTCTCCTCGGCGGGCGCCGTGCGGAAGTGCACGTCCATGGCGTGGAATCCACCGAGCAGCTCCCGGAAGGCATCCGGGCCGATCGCGATCATCAGGGACAGCCCGATCGCGGAGTCGAAGGAGTAGCGCCCGCCGACCCAGTCCCAGAACTCGAACATGTTGGCCGTGTCGATGCCGAACTCGGAGACCTTCTCCTCGTTGGTCGACAGCGCCACGAAGTGCCGTGCCACGGCCGCCTGGTCGCCGCCCACGCCCGCGAGCAGCCACGCACGCGCCGAGGTGGCGTTGGTGATGGTCTCGATCGTCGTGAAGGTCTTCGACGCGATGATGAAGAGCGTCTCCTGCGGGTCCAGGTCCCGCACGGCCTCGTGCAGGTCCGCGCCGTCCACGTTGGACACGAAGCGCAGGGTCAGGCCCCGGTCGGAGAAGGCGCGCAGCGCCTCGTACGCCATCGCCGGACCCAGGTCGGAGCCGCCGATGCCGATGTTGACGACGTTCTTGATGCGCTTGCCGGTGGAGCCGGTCCACTCCCCCGACCGGATGCGGCCGGCGAAGGCCGCCATCTTGTCGAGGACCGCGTGGACGCCGGGTACGACGTTCTCCCCGTCCACCTCGACGACCGCGTCGGCCGGTGCGCGCAGCGCGGTGTGCAGGACCGCCCGGTCCTCGGTCGTGTTGATCTTCTCGCCGCGGAACATGGCCTCGCGCAGCCCGGCCACGCCGGTCGCCGCGGCCAGTTCGCGCAGCAGCGTCAGCGTCTCGTCGGTCACGAGGTGCTTCGAGTAGTCGATGTGCAGGTCGCCGACCTGCAGGGTGTAGCCGGTGCCCCGGCCCGGATTCGTCTCGAACAGCTCCCGCAGATGCGTCTGCCCCAACTCGTCCCGGTGCTTGCCGAGTGCGTGCCACTCGGCAGTCCGGTTGAGCCTCGTACGGCTGTCTGCGTTCATCTCGGACATCAACCCACTTCCTGTCCTGTCGTGCCCCGCCGGTTCCAACCTAAGGGATGGGAAGCGGCACAACCGACACAAAGCGGCCCGGCCCGCAGGAGAGAAGACTCCTGCGGGCCGGGCCGGTTGCCACTTCGGTTGTTCGGTGGGGACGCGTCAGATCTCGCCGCGCAGCTTCGCGAGCGCCTCGGCGAGGATCGCCTCGCCGTCGGCGTCCGTGCGCCGCTCCCGTACGTACGCCAGGTGCGTCTTGTACGGCTCGGTGCGCGGCGGCGCGGGCGGGTTGTCCCGGTCCTGGCCGGCCGGGAACCCGCAGCGCGGGCAGTCCCAGGTATCCGGCACCTGCGCGTCGCTGGCGAAGCTCGGCTGCGTCTCGTGCCCGTTCGAGCACCAGAAGGAGATGCGCAGGCGGGGCGCGGACTCGCCGCGCTCGGCCTCGCCCATCGGCCCCGCTCCGACCCGACTACCACGGATCGCGTTGCCACTTGCCACGGTCGTAACTCCCTGCGTGATGGTGCCGCGAAGCGTGAGTGGATTCCGTCGCGGGCGCCCAAGTCTACGTAAGGCGGGGCGCCCGTCCAGGAGTGGAGTTACCCATTCCAGACAAGGACGCCGGACCTCATGATAGGCCGGGGGGAGCCGACCGGACGGCCGGAATGGCCAGAACGGTTCAGCTGCCGGTCTTCATGAGCAGGCCGAGCGCGACGATGCAGGCGAACCAGAGCAGACCGATCACCACGGTGATGCGGTCGAGGTTGCGCTCCGCGACCGAGGAGCCGCCGACCGACGACTGCATACCGCCGCCGAACATGTCGGAAAGACCGCCGCCCTTGCCCTTGTGCATCAGCACGAGCAGCATCAGCAGGGCGCTGAAGACGACCAAGGCGATCTCGAACCCCAAAATCACGGCTGATTCCTACTTTCTGGGCTTACTGGCTTTCCGGCTTTCCCGCATTGCCTGTTACGAGCACGGGGGCCAGCGGCTGATTCAGCCTGCTGGCCCCCGCAAGGGTACGACGGATCCGCCCTACCGCATACTCACGATGAACGTCACTGGTCGCGGAACCGGACGATCTTCACGAACTCGTCCGCGTCCAGCGCCGCGCCGCCGATCAGGGCGCCGTCGACGTCGGGCTGGGCCATGATCGCGGCGATGTTGCCGGACTTGACCGAGCCGCCGTACTGGATGCGGACCTTGTCGGCCAGCTCCTGCGAGTACAGCTCCGCGAGACGGACGCGGATGGCACCGCAGACCTCCTGCGCGTCCTCGGGGGTGGCGACCTCGCCGGTCCCGATCGCCCAGACGGGCTCGTACGCGATCACGATGGACTCGACCTGCTCGGCCGGGACGTCCTTGAGCCCGCCGTCGAGCTGGCTCAGCGTGTACGGGACCTGCTGGCCGGCCTTGCGGATGTCCAGGCCCTCGCCGACGCACAGGATCGGGGTGATCCCGTGCTTGTAGGCGGCCTTGACCTTGGCGTTGCAGATCTCGTCGCTCTCGCCGTGGTACTGGCGGCGCTCACTGTGGCCGACGGCCACGAACGTGCACTTCAGCTTCGAGAGCATCGGGCCGGAGATCTCGCCGGTGTAGGCACCGGAGTCGTGGGCCGAGATGTCCTGGGCGCCGTACTTGATCTTCAGCTTGTCGCCGTCGACCAGGGTCTGGACGGAACGGAGATCGACGAAGGGCGGCAGGACCGCGACCTCGACGAAGTCGTAGTCCTTGTCGGCCAGGGCGAAGGCGAGCTTCTGGACGTGGGCGATGGCCTCGAGGTGGTTGAGGTTCATCTTCCAGTTGCCCGCCATCAGCGGGGTACGGCCGGCGGTGTTCTCAGTCATCGGGGTTCAGACCTCCAGTGCGGCGAGGCCGGGGAGCGTCTTGCCCTCGAGGTACTCGAGGGAGGCGCCGCCACCGGTCGAAATGTGGCCGAAAGCGTTCTCGTCGAAGCCGAGCGTGCGCACGGCGGCGGCCGAGTCGCCACCGCCGACGACGGTGAAGGCGTCGCTGTCGACGAGGGCCTGCGCGATGGCGCGGGTGCCGCCGGCGTAGTCGGGGTGCTCGAAGACGCCCACGGGGCCGTTCCAGAAGACGGTCTCGGCGTCGGCGATCTTCGTGGCGTACAGCTCGCGGGTCTTGGGACCGATGTCCAGACCCTCCTGGTCGGCGGGGATCTTGTCCGCGTCGACGGTGATGAAGTCCGCCGGGGCCTTGGTCTTCAGGTCCGGGAAGTCCTTGGAGGCGAGGATGTCGACGGGGAGGACCAGCTCGACACCGTTCTTCTCGGCGCGCGCCATGTACTCCTTGACGACGTCCACCTGGTCCTTCTGGAGCAGGGAGATGCCGACCTCGTAGCCCTTGGCGTAGAGGAAGGTGTACGCCATGCCGCCGCCGATGAGGATACGGTCGGCCTTGCCGAGCAGCTGGTCGATGACGGCCAGCTTGTCGGAGACCTTGGCGCCGCCGAGGATGACGACGTACGGGCGCTTGACCTCGTCGGTCAGCTTCTTCAGGACGCCGACCTCGGTGGCGATGAGGTAGCCGGCCGCGTGCGGGAGGCGCGCGGGGAGGTCGAAGACCGAAGCGTGCTTGCGGTGGACAGCGCCGAAGCCGTCGCCGACGTAGATGTCGGCCAGCTCGGCGAGCTGGTCCGCGAAGGCGCCGCGCTCGGCGTCGTCCTTGGCGGTCTCACCGGCGTTGAAGCGCAGGTTCTCGATGACGGCGACCTGACCGTCCGCGAGGGCCGCGACGGTCTCCTTGGCGGAGGCGCCGACGGTGTCGGTGGCGAACGCGACGTCCGTACCGAGCAGCTCGCCGAGGCGGGCGGCGGCGGGCGCCAGCGAGAAGGCCGGGTCCGGGGCGCCCTTGGGGCGGCCCAGGTGCGAAGCCACGACCACGCGGGCGCCGGCCTCGGCGAGCTTCGCGATGGTGGGCTGCACGGCGCGGATGCGGCCGTCATCGGTGATCTCACCGTTCGAGAGCGGCACGTTCAGGTCGGCGCGTACGAAGACACGCTTGCCGGACACGCCCTCGGCGAGAAGTTCGTCGATCGTCTTCATGCTGTTTTCTACTCCTTTTCCCAGCCCAGGACTTTACCCGTGCGGGGCGAGAGGGGTACGAGGCAAGCAACAGGGCCCGTACAGCGCTTCATCGCGCTGCCCGAGCCCCGGTGCTCACATCGTGGTGCCTGTCTTGGTGCTTAGAGCTGACCGCCGACGAACACGGTCAGGTCGACGAGGCGGTTGGAGTAGCCCCACTCGTTGTCGTACCAGCCGATGACCTTGACGCTCTTGCCCTGGACCATCGTCAGGGAGGAGTCGAAGGTGCAGGAGTACGGCCAGTTCACGATGTCGGAAGAGACGATCGCGTCCTCGGTGTAGTCCAGGATGCCCTTGAGCTGGCCCTGAGAGGCCTTCTGGAAGGCCGAGTTGACCTCGTCCTTGGTGACTTCGCGCTCCAGCTCGATGACCAGGTCGGTCACGGAACCGGTGGGGACCGGGACGCGCATCGCGATGCCGTCGAGCTTGCCCGCCAGCTCCGGGATGACCAGCGCGGTGGCCTTGGCGGCACCCGTGGTGGTCGGGATGATGTTCTCGGCGGCGGCGCGGGCGCGGCGCAGGTCCGAGTGCGGGAAGTCCAGGATGCGCTGGTCGTTCGTGTAGGCGTGGACCGTCGTCATCATGCCCTTGACGATGCCGAAGTTCTCCAGGAGGACCTTCGCCATCGGCGCCACGCAGTTGGTGGTGCAGGAGGCGTTGGAGATGACGTGGTGGTTCGCCGCGTCGTACTTCTCCTGGTTGACGCCCATCACGATCGTGATGTCCTCGTCCTTGGCCGGAGCCGAGATGAGGACCTTCTTCGCGCCGGCCGCGATGTGCTTGGCGGCGTCGGCCTTCTTCGTGAAGATGCCGGTCGACTCGATGACGATGTCGGCGCCCAGCTCGCCCCAGGGGAGGTTCGCGGGGTCGCGCTCGGCAAAGGTCTTGAAGGTGTTGCCACCGACGGTGATGGTGTCGTCGGTGTGGCTGACCTCGGCCTTGAGACGGCCCAGGATCGTGTCGTACTTGAGGAGGTGAACCAGGGTTGCGTTGTCAGTCAGGTCGTTGACACCGACGATCTCGATGTCCGCTCCCTGCTCCAGGAGCGCCCGGAAGTAGTTGCGGCCAATTCGGCCAAAACCATTGATGCCTACGCGGATCGTCACGAACCGATCTCCTCGTTGGTGCGCCGGCCTGTCCGCCAGCGAGCTGTATGGGATGTCCCCGACCGCTTACGACACTACCTCTCCGTGAGCTTCGGAGTGACATCGACCATCGTCTGACACGCCCCGAAGCCCCGCACTCTCGGACGAGTACGGGACCTCGGGGACTTTGTGCCCGGTCACTCACGGTGAGCGCAGTCAGGGCCTCTGATCAGTGGTTCAGCGAGCGGAGCGCCTTACCGACGAGTACGGCACGGTCCGCCGCGGCCGGCACGTGTTCCAGGCCGAAGCCGAGGAGCACCGTGTCACGCGTAGTGACGGAGGCGTAGGACTTGAACAGCTCGCCCGACCGGGACCAATCGCCCGGAACATCAGGGCTTCCGGCAGGTGCGCCCTGGGCGGTCCAGACACCGAACGAGGACTCGAAGCCCTCGGCCGCCTGGTCCGTGCCGCCGGTCGAGACGCGGGCCTCGTCCGCGAAGACTCCGCGGCCGCCCGAGCCCGGGTCGGTGATGTAGGCGAGGGAGACCTCGACGGTCTTGCCCGCGTACGCGCTCAGGTCGAAGGAGACCTGCTTCCAGCCGCCGGAGGACCCGGTGAAGGAGTTCCACGTGCCGCTGGTGCCCTGCGGGGTGCAGCCGCCGGCGTCGAGGGTGAGGTAGCGGCGCAGGAACGGGTGGCCGTTGATGAAGAACCCGGCCCCGCACTCCTCCGGAACGGTGGTGGTGGTCAGGCCGTTCGCCTCGGGCAGCGTGGTCCAGTCGTCGCCGCCCGCGGTACGGGACTCCAGCACCGCGTGGTCGTAGCCCTCCTCGGTGTTCCAGTTCAGCGCCATCTTGAGCTTCGGCTGGTCGGCCGCGGTGACCCCGGTGAGGTCGATGGTGCGGGTGAGGCGCTTCCAGTCGTCGTCCTCGTGCGTGGCCGAGGCCATGGACGCTCCGGCGTACGGGGCGTACGGGTTCACGACTCCGGCGTACTGGCCCGACTGCGCGCTCTTGAACTGCGGGAACTGCGCCGCGGGCAGGGTGTCGGAGGTGACCGTGTAGGAGCCCGGGCGGTCGAGCGGGTTGCCCGCGGCGTCGCCGAGGGCGCCCTTGGCCCCGGTCAGGGAGCCCGCGCCGGTGAAGCCGGTGGGGCCGGTGACCCCCGCGCGGCCGTAGGCGCCGAGGAAGTACTGGCTGAAGTCGTTGGTGACGGCGCGGCCGACCTGGGCGTTGCCGCCCGCCAGCTCGCCGGCCTCGATCAGCTTGCCGCCCTCGTTGAGGAAGTCGCGTACCGCGAGCTGGGTGTCGCCACCCGGGGACTTGGCGCCGGTGTAGTGGACGGCCGTGCGGAAGTGGGAGAGGGCTCCGAGGTGGTGCGGGGCGCCCTGGACGGCCACGTCCCAGACCGCCGCGCTCTTGCCGTTGGCGCGCAGGGCGTCGACGTAGGTCTGTGCGTGCTGCGCCGGCGCCCCCTCCTCGGCGATCACCAGCACGTCGGCGCGGGGGCGCTGGGCCACCGTGTACGTGAAGTGCTCGCTGGAGACCTGCTTGCCGCGGTCGCGGCCGGTGAACCAGACCTCGACCTTGTCGCCGGGCCTGGCGCCCTCGACTTCGGCGCGGTACTCGTCGAACCAGTTGTTGTCGTCGCCGCCGTAGACCTCACCGCCCTTCCAGGCCTCGAGGTCCTCGTCGTGGGTGCGGCCCCCGTTGATGCGGTAGTTCAGCTCCTTGTCCTTCAGCGCCTTGCGGGCCGTGACGGCGACCTTCTGGTCCTCGCCGCGGGCCGCGTAGGAGGTGGTGAAGGGGTCGAGGGTGAAGTCCGCGGCGGTCAGGCCCAGGGAGGACTTCGGCCGGTCCGGGCGCTCGGCGCTCTCGGCCACGGAGAGCGCGAAGGGGATGTTCTTGGCGAACTCGGCCTGGATGAGCTTCTCGTCGTCCGGGAAGTTGAAGCCGGAGGCGCAGTCCTCGGGCTTCCACTGGTCGTCCGGGTCGATGGCGGAGGCCGTCTGGCAGGTGGTCATCTCCGGCGTGAACATCATGATGCCGTTGGCGTTGGCGGCCTGGCTGTCCGCTTCGCCGTTGGTGGTGTAGAGCTCGGAGGAGACCTGCGGGTAGTAGCCGGGGACGGCCGGGTTCTCCGGCGTGCCGGCGAGCGCCTTGTAGGCGACGTCGTCGGGGGTGGGGGTGGCCACCTGCCAGCCCACGCCGTACAGGATCAGCTCGGCGGCGGAGTGGTAGTTGACGGCGTAGTCGAAGCCGATGCGCTTCTGGAACTTGTCCAGGGCGACCGTCTCGGGCTCGGAGGCGGCCTTGGCGCCGCGGTAGGTCTCGCTCGCCTGGTTGGGCGAGGATCCCTCGTTGTCGTAGCCCCACTTGTAGGCGAAGTTGCGGTTGAGGTCGACGCCGTCGATCGCGGTGATCTTGCCGTCGGCGTTGTTGTCGCGCAGGTTCTTGCGCCACAGCCGCTGGCCGTCGGGGGCGAAGGTGTAGTCGTAGCCGTCGGGGTTGGCGGAGAGCAGGAACCACAGCTCGGTGGAGTCCACCAGCTTGGTGATCCGCGGGTCCTTGCCGTAGTTGTCGAGGGTGTGGTGCATCAGCCGCCGGGTCATCTCGGGGGTGATCCACTCACGGGCGTGCTGGTTCGACATGAACAGCGTGGAGGGCTTGCCTCCGTCCCGGGACTTCTTGGCGTTCTTGGTGACCTTGAGGGCGAGGATGTCCTTGCCCTGGACGGTCTTGCCGATGGAGACGACCTTGGTGAGGCCGGGATTCTCCTGGGCGGTGCGCAGGATCTCCTCCTGGAGCCCGCCCTTGCCGCTGTAGGGACGGAAGACGCCGTCGCCGGCCGCCAGCGAGCGCGCCGCGGCCTTGGCCCCGACCTTGCGTTCGGCGAGCTTGATCCCCTTCGCCGCCAGTTCCTTGGCCTGTCCGCCGGTGAGGAAGAGCTCGACCTTGGCGGTCCCGGTCTCGGGGGCGCGTTCGGAGAGCTCGTGTGCGTCCTGGCCGGCCGCCAGGACCAGCGGGACCTGCTCCTTGGTGATGTCGGCGTCGTAGACCCGTACCTCGTCGGCGGCGGACCTGTCCGCCGGACCCGGCTGGGCCTGGGCCGCCACGGGTAGTGCGGCCAGTGTGGTGCCGAAGACGAATGCGCTTGCGGCGAGGATCGATCTCGCGCGGTGCCTCATGTGCCCCCCTGGGCGTCGTCTGCCACGAAAGCTGTCGTCTGCCACGAAAGCTTCGGACGACAGGCTCACGACCAGCCCATGCTCATGTCAATGGGGCATACCGGAAAGGGGCCCGCACGAGTGATCGTGCGGGCCCCTTTCGGAGGCTTTCCGCTCGGCTTTCCCGCCCGGCTCTCCCGCTCAGCCGGCCATGTTGTCGGCCAGCTCCTCGCTGTCGCTGAGGTCGAGGTTCGATTCGGTGCCCGGGATCCCGAGGTCCTGGGCCCGCTTGTCGGCCATCGCCAGCAGGCGGCGGATCCGGCCCGCGACCGCGTCCTTGGTCAGCGGCGGGTCGGCGAGCGCGCCCAGCTCCTCCAGAGAGGCCTGCTTGTGCTCCATGCGCAGCCGGCCGGCCGCCGCGAGGTGCTCGGGGACCTCCTCGGCGAGGATCTCCAGGGCACGCTGGACCCGGGCCCCGGCGGCCACGGCGGCCCGCGCCGAGCGGCGCAGGTTGGCGTCGTCGAAGTTGGCGAGGCGGTTCGCGGTGGCGCGCACCTCGCGCCGCATCCGCCGCTCCTCCCAGGCCAGCACGGAGTCGTGGGCGCCGAGCCGGGTCAGCAGGGCGCCGATGGCGTCCCCGTCCCGTACGACGACCCGGTCCACGCCGCGGACCTCACGGGCCTTCGCCGCGATGGAGAGCCGGCGGGCGGCGCCGACCAGGGCCAGGGCGGCCTCCGGACCGGGGCAGGTGACCTCCAGGGACGAGGAGCGCCCCGGCTCCGTCAGCGAGCCGTGGGCCAGGAAGGCCCCGCGCCAGGCCGCCTCGGCGTCGCAGGTGGCCCCGGAGACCACCTGGGGGGGCAGACCCCGGATCGGACGGCCGCGGCCGTCCACGAGGCCGGTCTGGCGCGCGAGCTGGTCGCCGCCGGCGACCACGCGGACCACGTACCGGTTGCCCCGGCGCAGACCGCCCGGAGCCATGATCACCAGATCCGAGGAGTGTCCGAAGATCTCCAGGATGTCCTTGCGCAGGCGGCGGGCCGCGATCCCCGCGTCCAGTTCCGCCTCGATGACGATCCGGCCGCTCACCAGGTGCAACCCGCCCGCGAACCGAAGGATCGCCGAGACCTCCGCCTTCCTGCAGCAGGTGCGGGTGACAGGCAGGCGGGCGATCTCATCCTTCACCGCGGGCGTCATCGCCATGGGCCGATCCTTCCATGCATCCGAAAAATACGGTCGTACGCGGCGGCCAGCAGCTCCGGATCATGTTTCGGAGAGCCGTCCAGCCTGGCAACCGGCGCCAGCTCGACCGCGGCACCGAACCGTTTTGCGGCATCGGCGAGGGACTCGCGATCGGGCACGGCAGCCTGATCGGCCAGCACCACGTCCAGGGCGAGTTTAGGGGCGTGTCGGGCCAAAACCTCCAAATGACGCTGCGGAGAGAAGCCCTCTGTTTCGCCGGGTTGTGGTGCGAGGTTCAGCGAGAGCACCCTTCTGGCCTTGGTCTCGACCAGCGCGTCGAGCAATTCGGGCACCAGCAGGTGCGGAATCACCGACGAGAACCAGGATCCCGGACCGAGCACGACCCAGTCCGCGTCGAGCACCGCCGCGACCGCTTCCGGCACCGCCGGCGGGTCGCTCGGCACCACCTGTACGGAGAGCACCTCGCCGGGGGTCAGCGCCACGGTGGCCTGTCCCCGTACGGTGTCCACGTCCTCGGGGCGGGCCGGATCGTGGCCCTTGACCAGGGCCTGGAGCTCCAGCGGGACCGCCGACATCGGCAGCACCCGGCCCTGGGCGCCGAGCAGCTTGCCGACGAGGTCCAGGGCCTGGACGGGGTCGCCGAGCTGTTCCCACAGCGCGACGATCAGCAGGTTGCCGACGGCGTGCTCGTGCAGGTCGCCCTGGGACTGGAAGCGGTGCTGGATCACCCGCGCCCAGGTCTGGCCCCAGTCGTCGTCACCGCACAGCGCGGCCAGAGCCTTGCGCAGGTCTCCGGGCGGCAGGACGCCGAGCTCCTCGCGCAGCCTGCCGCTGGAGCCGCCGTCGTCGGCGACGGTGACGACGGCGGTCAGCTCGCCGGTGATCCGGCGCAGGGCGGTCAGCGAGGCCGAGAGGCCCATGCCGCCGCCCAGCGCCACGACCTTGGGCGCCGCCACCTCGGAGGCCTCGCCCCGGCGCAGGCCCGTACGGCCCGCGCCGCCCTCACCCTTGCCGGTGGTGAGGCGGCGCAGGCGGCGGAGCCGCATGGTACGTCCGGTCACTCGCGCCCCATGTCCCTGTGGACGACGACGGTCTCGACTCCTTCGGAGGCGAGGCGGGCGGCGAGCTTCTCCGACATGGCGACGCTGCGGTGCTTGCCGCCGGTGCAGCCGACCGCGATGGTCACGTACCGCTTGCCCTCGCGTCGGTAGCCGGTGGCGATGAGCTGGAGCAGCTCGGTGTAGCGGTCGAGGAACTCCTTGGCGCCGGGCTGGCTGAAGACGTAGCCCGACACCTCCTCGTTCAGACCGGTGAAGGGGCGCAGCTCCGGGACCCAGTGCGGGTTGGGGATGAAGCGGCAGTCGACGACGAGGTCGGCGTCGACGGGGAGTCCGTACTTGTAGCCGAAGGACATGACGGTGGCCCGCAGCTCGGGCTCCTCGTCGCCGGCGAACTGGGCGTCCATCTTGGCGCGCAGTTCGTGCACGTTCAGGCTGGAGGTGTCGATGACCAGGTCGGCGTCGCCGCGCAGCTCGCGCAGCAGGTCGCGCTCGGCGGCGATGCCGTCGACGATGCGTCCGTCGCCCTGGAGCGGGTGCGGGCGGCGGACCGACTCGAAGCGGCGGACGAGGGCGTCGTCCGAGGACTCCAGGAAGACGATCCGCCGGGTGACCCCGCGGGTCTCCAGGTCGGCGAGGGATTCGCGCAGCGCGTCGAAGAACTGACGCCCGCGGACGTCGACGACGACGGCGATGCGTGCCACGTTGCCCTGCGAGCGGGCGCCGAGTTCCACCATGGTGGTGATCAGCGCGGGCGGGAGGTTGTCGACGACGAACCAGCCGAGGTCCTCGAGGCACTTGGCCGCCGTACTGCGGCCGGCCCCGGACATACCAGAGATGATCACCAGCTCGGGGATGGCCGCCTCGGCGGTATCTCCGGGCTCCACTGTCGTGCCCGTACTCACCTGTGCTCCGTCTCGGTCGTACTCGGATGCGATGTCGCTTACGGAATCCTGCTCGGATCCTCGGTCGCGGCGGGTTTCGCGCTCGGTCATTGCTCGGTCCCCCGATCGGATGCTGCTCCCGCGGACGCGGGGGTCTCATCCTCAATGATCTCCCCGGTCGCCGTATTGACGGCGGGACCGGCGGGAACCGCCTGGGCGAGGGCCACGGCCACGGTCTCGGCCGTCTTGCGGCCTATGCCCGGGACCTCGCAGATCTGGTCGATTGTCGCCTGTCTCAGCTTTTTCACCGAACCGAAGTGCTTGATCAGGGCCAGCCTGCGGCTCTCGCCGAGCCCGGGAACCTCATCGAGGGGGCCGGCCTTCAGGCGTTTGCCGCGCTTGTTGCGCTGGTACTGGATGGCGAACCGGTGGGCTTCGTCACGGACCCGCTGGAGCAGGTACAGGCCCTCGCTGCTGCGGGGCAGCACCACCGGGTCGTCCTCCCCGGGCAGCCAGACCTCCTCCAGGCGCTTGGCGAGGCCGCACACGGCGACGTCGTCGATCCCCAGCTCCTCCAGGGCCCGCTTGGCGGCGGCCACCTGGGGCTGCCCGCCGTCGACCACGACGAGCTGCGGCGGGTAGGCGAAGCGTCTGGGACGCCCGTCGTCCTCGGGCGTGTCCTGTTCGACTTCCCCGCTCGCGGCGGGGCCGGGGGACTCGGGCGACCACTCCCCCGTCTTCAGCTTCTCCTGGAGGTAGCGGCGGAAGCGCCGGGAGACCACTTCGTGCATGGAGCGGACGTCGTCCTGCCCCTCGAAGCCCTTGATCTGGAAGCGCCGGTACTCGCCCTTGCGCGCCAGCCCGTCCTCGAAGACGACCATGGAGGCCACGACGTCGTCCCCCTGCAGGTGGGAGATGTCGAAGCACTCGATGCGCAGCGGCGCACCGTCCAGGTCCAGCGCCTCGGCGATCTCCTCCAGGGCCCGCGAGCGGGTGGTGAGGTCGGCGGCGCGCTTGGTCTTGTGCAGGGCGAGGGACTGCTGGGCGTTGCGGTGGACGGTCTCCATCAGCGCCTTCTTGTCCCCGCGCTGCGGGATGCGCAGGCTCACCTGCGAGCCGCGCCGCTCGGCGAGCCACTGACTCAGGGCCGGGGTGTCCTCGGGGAGGGCGGGGACCAGCACCTCCTTGGGGACGGCCTCGCCCTTCTCCTCCCCGTACAGCTGCTGGAGGGCGTGCTCGACGAGTCCGGCGGTGTCGACGGCCTCGACCTTGTCGGTGACCCAGCCGCGCTGGCCGCGGACCCGGCCGCCGCGGACGTGGAAGATCTGCACGGCGGCTTCGAGCTCGTCCTCGGCGACCGCGAACAGGTCGGCGTCGGTGGCGTCGGCGAGCACGACCGCGTTCTTCTCCATCGCCCGGCGCAGGGCCCCTATGTCGTCGCGCAGCCGGGCGGCCTTCTCGTACTCCATCTCCTCCGCGGCCTCGTGCATCTGCTGTTCGAGGCGGGTGAGGTAGGTGCCGGTGCGGCCGGCCATGAAGTCGCAGAAGTCCTCGGCGAGTTCGCGGTGCTCCTCGGGCGTGACCCGGCCGACGCAGGGAGCGGAGCACTTGCCGATGTAGCCGAGCAGGCAGGGGCGGCCGATCTGGGCGGAGCGCTTGAACACCCCGGCGGAGCAGGTGCGGACGGGGAAGACCCGGAGCATCAGGTCGACGGTCTCGCGGATGGCCCAGGCGTGCCCGTACGGGCCGAAGTAGCGCACGCCCTTCTTCTTGGGTCCGCGCATGACCTGGACCCGCGGGTAGTCCTCGTTCATGGTCACGGCGAGGGAGGGGTAGCTCTTGTCGTCCCGGTACTTGACGTTGAACCGGGGGTCGAACTCCTTGATCCAGGAGTATTCGAGTTGGAGCGCCTCGACCTCGGTGGAGACCACGGTCCACTCCACGGAGGCGGCCGTGGTCACCATGGTGGCGGTACGGGGGTGCAGCCCGGCGAGGTCCTGGAAGTAGCTGGCCAGCCGCTGGCGCAGGCTCTTGGCCTTCCCTACGTAGATCACCCGGCGGTGCTCGTCGCGGAACTTGTAGACCCCCGGGGAGTCGGGGATCTGCCCCGGCTCGGGGCGGTAGCTGGAAGGGTCGGCCATGCCAACCACCCTACTGTCGCCCGCCGACAAGCGGGCCGAGGCCGTCTCTTTCGGATCTTGCCGGTCAGGCCCGGGCAAGATCCGAAAGAGACGGCCGCAGCCCTGCAGGGCCCGGCCGCCCGGCAGGCGGCCGGGCCCCTCGGGTGGTTACGCCCGCACCACCCGCTGCCGCCGGGCACGCCGGGCGGCCACCGCGCCGGCCGCGCCCAGCGCCAGAGCCACGGCTCCGGCGGCCGTCGGGAGTCCGGCGAGGGAGTGCGCCGAGGATGCGGTGGTCGTCGTGGCCGTGGCCGTGGCTTCCGTGGGGGCGAAGCCACCGGCCTTCCCGGACTTGCCGTAGGCGGATCCCGGCAGCTTGTCCCCGTAGGCCTTCACGACCCGGGTCCGGTAGGCGGCCAGGCTCGTGCCCCGTGCGCCCACGGCCGTGGCCGCGTCCTCGTCCAGGGGCAGTACCCGCTCGCCGCCGGCCACGTACCAGGCGTCGATCTGCGGTTCGCGGAACACGGTCCCGCCGGGCAGTTTCGCCGCGCCGAGCCGTGCGTAGCGGAACTCGTCGTCGCCGGTGGCGATGTTCACCACCTGCCAGCCCGCCGCCGTCTTGGCGGTCCACAGGGCGGCCTGCTGTCCGTCCGAGGAGACGGCCTTGCTGGCGAGGAACTCAAGCCGGGCCACGCTCGCCCCCGCCTTCCCCGCGACGAACTCCGGCGAGAGGTAGTGCACGGGAACCGTCTCGCCCTCGATGCGGGGCTGCGCGGCGGCGAGCGAGACCTTGCCCTCGCGGGCGAAGAAGCGGGACAGGGTGGCGAGCGTCTCGGGGGCGGCCGCCGCCCGTCCCGCGGCGGCCAGGTTCTCGGCGCCGGCGCTCTGGGGCTGCGGTACGGGCGCCGCGGACGCCTGGGCGGGGGCCAGGGCCAGTACGGCGGTCGCGGCGACGGCCGCGGCGGCGAGACGGGGGTTCAGGAGGCGGGGGTTCAGGAGGCGGGAATTCATGAGGTCACGCCCCGATCCGGTAGAGCGAGTGGGTCCAGGAGAAGGTGCTGTTGTCCACGTACCAGGCGTGGGAGGCCCAGTTGTAGCGGTCGCTGGAGGGCCACGGGTCTCCCCAGTACACCCAGCTGTTCGCCGTGTCGTAGCCGTAGATCACGTGCATGTGGCCACCGCCGTTGGACCACTGGATGCGGGTCTCGATCGGGCGGTTGGCGTTGATCTCGGTCTGGACGGTGGAGTACTGGAGCCAGCCGGTCACGTAGGAGCCGGAGGAGATGCCGGCCCAGCGCAGGCCGGTCTGGACGTTGCCGAGGGTGGCCTGGTTGTTGGGGCAGTCGTAGCCCTGCTGCCGGTTGAAGGCGGCGTTGCAGAACTGGTTCTGGCTGTAGGTGCGGCCGAACCAGGTGGCGATGGTGTTCCCGCCGGCGGCCCAGCACCAGTTGGTCTTCTGCTGGGCCTGCATGGTGATGTTCAGCCGCTTGGACGCCAGGGCCGAGCTCTCGGCGGGTGCGGCGGCTGAGGAAGAGGTGGCGGTCGTGGTGCCCGTACCGGCGGCGGCATCGGCGGCGGTGGCGGCAGCGGTGGGCAGGGCGAGGAGCAGGGCGGTGACGAAGGCGGCGAGGGTGAGCCGCCGCTTTGTGTGGCGCATCGCGTTCCTCCCAGGTGGGGAGTGGGGGTGGAGGAGCGCGTCCGGACGCTGTGGAGGAGCATCGGGGTGTTGTCGGGAACAGGTCAACACGCTTCAATACGGCGTGACATCGCGGTGTGAACGGTGGGGCCAGAGTGTGAACGCCCGCCGTCATCCCACCTGGCCCCACCGGGACCACGGGCGCCACCCGCCGGACCGCCCGCACCCCGTCGCGTGAACGTTCACAGGAGGAGCCGCCATGCGGTCGAGCGCGAACGGCACCTTCTCGGCCAGACCGCCCGCGGACGGTTCCCGGCCGGCCGGCCCCCCTTCGGACGACGCCCGCGCGCAGGCCGCCCGGGACCTGCCGCACCTGCTGCGCGACGGCCCCTTCCCCCTCGCGCTCCGCGCCGCCCTCACCGCCCGCGGACTGCCCCTGCACCGGGTGCAGCACCGGCTCTCCGCCCGCGGCATCAAGCTCGGGGTGACCAGCCTCAGTTACTGGCAGCAGGGCGCCCGGCGGCCGCGCCGCCCCGAGTCCCTGAAGGCCGTACGGGCCCTGGAGCAGATCCTGGAGCTGCCCGAGGGCGCCCTGCTGCGACTGCTGGCCGCGCCTGATCCCGCCGCGCCCGGCACGGCCCGGCCGCCCGCGCGTTCGTACCGGGCGCTGTTCAGCGTGGGTGCGGCCGTGGAGGAGCTGCTGGCCGGCATGGAACTGCCCGCCGACGGCGGCCTGCACACCGTCGGACACCACGAGCGGGTGCGGATCGGGCCCGCCGGGGAACTGCTCGGCCGCGAATCGCAGCACGTCGTACGGGCCCACCGCGACGGGGTCGACCGGTACATCGCGGTCCACCACGGCGACCCCGGCTGCGATCCCGAGCGGATCCGGGTCCGGGCCGACGAGAACTGCCGGACCGGGCGGATCCGCCGCCACCCCGAAGCGGAGCTGGTCGTGGCCGAGCTCCTCTTCGACGCCCGGCTGCGCGCCGGCGACACCTACGTCTTCGGCTACGGCTTCGAGGACGGCACCGCCGGCCGCAGCACCGAGTACGTGCGCGGCTTCAGCTACACGGGCGGGCAGTACGTGCTCCAGGTCCGCTTCGACGAGGCGGCGCTGCCGGTGCGCTTCCGCCGATTCACGCGCAGCGGGCCGGACGCGCCGCGCGGTCGGCTCGCGGACCTGAACCCGAGCGGACCGCACAGGGCCGTGCACCTGGTGGAGCAGGGGGTCCGGCGCGGGATCCTGGGGATCGGGTGGGACTGGGACTGAGGGAGCGGCGGCCGGCGGCCACGGCGCCGGCCGGTCGGCCGGGCTGGCTGGCTGGCTGGCTGGCTGGCTGGCTGGCAGACGGTCAGCCCGCGACGAGCTTGCCGGCCTCGACCTTCACCGGAACCTCCGGCAGCGGGTCGGTGGCCGGGCCGCGCAGCACCTTGCCCGTGGTCACGTCGAAGCGGCTGCCGTGGCAGGGGCAGTTGCCCTCACCCTTGACGATCTTGTCCAGTACGCAGCCGGAGTGGGTGCACTGGGCACTGAAGGCCTTGTACTGGCCCGCCTCCGCGCAGCTGACGACGAGCTTCTTCTCCCGGAACAGCTTCGCGCCGCCGACCGGCACCTCGGCCGCCGCACCCAGCTCGACGGGCTCGGCGGGGACCGCCGGGGAGCCGGAACCGCTGTTGGTCTCGGTGGAGCAGGCCGTGAGCGCAGCACCGCCGCCGACGGCTCCGACGATCGCGGCGGCGCCCTTGAGGACGGTACGGCGGGCGGCGGACTGCGAGGCGGACATGCGGTTCTCCCGGAGTGAGGATGACGTGAGGTCGGGTCACGATGCGGCGGGGCCGGGACCGGCCCGGCCGGGCCCGGCGGGCCCGGCGGGCCCACCCGACGATACCCGCGCCCGATGGGATACCTTCCCCCGCGTGATCGTCGTCGGTGGAGAAGCCCTGATCGACCTGGTGCCCGTCGCAGAGCCGCCGGGCGCCCTGCTGCCGCGGCCGGGCGGCGGACCGTACAACACCGCCGTCGCGCTCGGCCGGCTCGGCGTGCCGACCGCCTTCTGCTCCCGGATCTCGACGGACGGCTTCGGCGCCTCGCTGCTCGAGGGGCTCCGCGCGGCCGGGGTGGACCTCTCCCTGGTGCAGCGCGGACCGGAGCCGACCACGCTGGCGGTGCCCTCGCTGGCCCCGGACGGCTCGGCGGCGTACGGCTTCTACGTCGAGGGAACGGCCGACCGGCTGTTCCGGCTGCCGCCCGCGCTCCCCGAGGGGGTACGGGCCCTCGCGCTCGGCACCTGCTCGCTGGTGCTGGAGCCGGGGGCCGGCGCCTACGAGACCCTGCTGCGCCGGGAGTCCGGGCGCGGGCTGCTGACCCTGCTCGATCCCAACATCCGCCCGGCGCTGATCTCCGACCCGGCCGCCTACCGGGCCCGCTTCCTGTCCTGGCTGCCGCACGTCGGCGTGCTGAAGCTGTCGGAGGAGGACGCGGCGTGGCTGGGCGGCCGCGCCGGCGACTGGCTGGCGGCAGGGCCCTCGGCGGTGGTGCTCACCCGGGGCGCCGGAGGCCTGACGGCGTGGACGCGGGAGGGCGCGGAGCACTCGGTGCCCGCACGCCGGGTCGCGGTGGTGGACACCATCGGCGCGGGCGACACCGTGAACGCGGCCCTGCTGCACCGGCTCGCGGCCGGCGCGGGCGTCCCGGGCCCGGTGGACTGGCCCGAGGTGCTGTCCTACGCCGCCGCGGCAGCCGCGCTGACCTGCACCAGGGCGGGCGCGGAGCCTCCGTACGCCTCCGAGCTCAGCGGAGGGCGGCCCACACCGTAGCGGCGACCGCGGGGGCGAACTCCTCGACCGGCCCGACCGTGTCGGGCCCGGAGAAGTGCAGGAAGAAGGCACGCTGGAAGCAGGCGCCGAGCAGCAGCGCGGCGGCGGCGGCCGGGTCGGCGTCGGGGCGCAGGCGGCCGCGTTCCAGCTCGCGGAACAGATGGCCGGTGAGGGCCTCCAGCACCACGTGCGGCCCCGCGCCGATGCTCCGCACGCCCTCGCGGTGGCGGGTGAGCAGGACAGGATCGGCGAAGAGCGAGGCGGACAGGGGCATGGCCTCGGCGTAGAAGAGCGAGGCGTACCGGGCGATCTCCGTCAGCCGCTCCTCGACCGGCTGGTCCCCCGGATCGCCGGTCAGCGCCGCCATCATCGCCCCGGCGTTGGGACGGCGCTCCATCAGCACGCGGACGAACAGCTCTTCCTTGTTCGCGAAGTACTTGTAGAGCGCGGCCTCCGAGCAGCCCGCCTCACGGGCGATGGCCTTCGTGGTGGCGTTGGCCAGACCTGTGGTGCGCATCAGGGCCTCGGCCGCATCGAGCAGGCGCTCCGGGGTGGACCGGCTTGACTTCGGGGTGAGCATTCACTCACCATAACGGAAGCAGGGGGTGAGTAAGCACTCACCCACCCCCTCACGCACCATGCCTCACACGCCATGCGCCACACATCATGCGTCACATGAATGCGGGAGCCAGGATGAAACTCACGGTGTTCGGAGCCACGGGCGGGGTCGGCCACGAGGTGGTCCGGCAGGCACTCGAAGCGGGCCACGAGGTGACGGCGGTCGTCCGCGACCCGGCGCGGCTGGACGTGCCCGCGCACGAACGGCTGCGGGTGGCGGTGGTACGGGACCTCTCCGACGAGGAGGCGCTCGCGTCGGTGCTGGAGGGTCAGGAGGCGGTGGTCTCCGCGCTCGGCGCGGCGAACAACAAGCAGGCCAGGCTCACCCCGATCGCGGGCCCGGCCCTGCGGTCGATCGTCTCCGCCATGGACCGGGCGGGGGTGAGCCGCCTGTCGGCGGTCAGTGCCGCGCCGGTGGCCCCGGACGGGCCGGAGGACGACGCGTTCACCCGGGTGGTGGTCTACCCGATCCTGCGCCGGGCCCTGCGGGACCTGTACGCGGACCTCGCGGTCATGGAGTCGGCGATCGCCGCCAGCGGTACGCAGTGGACGGTGATCCGGCCGCCGAAGCTGCTGAACCGGCCGTTCACGGGGACGTACCGGCGGGCGGTCGACGCCAACGTTCCGGGCGGCAAGGTGATCGGCCGGGCGGACGTCGCCGACGCCCTCCTGACCACCCTGTCCGACCCGTCGACCTCGGGCCACGCCATCGGCATCGCCGCCTAGGCCGCGGCCGCGCCCGGGACCCCCGGCTACGGCGGCGCGGGTGGGAGCGACCCGCGCCGCCCGACCGCGACTACGCCTTGCGGGCCCGCGTGGCCTTCTTCGCGGGAGTCGGGGCCGCCGCCTTCTTCGCGACAGCCGGGGCCGCCGCCTTCTTCCGCGGCGCCGCCCTCTTCTTCGCCGGCCCGGCGACCGGCTCGGAGGCCGCGTCGGAGATGCGGTCCGCGCCCAGGATGTCCCGCAGGAACTTGCCCGTGTGGCTCGCGCCCACCGAGGCGACCTGCTCCGGCGTGCCCTCGGCGACGACCAGGCCGCCTCCGTACCCACCCTCGGGGCCCATGTCCACGACCCAGTCCGCGGTCTTGACGACATCGAGGTTGTGCTCGATGACGATCACCGTGTTGCCCTTGTCGACCAGCCCGGACAGCACCTTGATCAGCTTCGAGATGTCCTCGAAGTGCAGACCCGTCGTCGGCTCGTCCAGGACGTACACCGTCCGCCCCGTCGACCGCTTCTGGAGCTCCGAGGCCAGCTTCACGCGCTGCGCCTCACCGCCCGAGAGCGTCGGTGCGGACTGGCCGAGGCGGACGTACCCGAGCCCCACCTCGTTCAGCGTCTTGAGGTGCCGCGAGATCGTCGGGACCGCCTCGAAGAAGCCCGCGGCCTCCTCGATCGGCATGTTCAGGACCTCGGCGATGGACTTGCCCTTGTAGTGGACCTCCAGCGTCTCCCGGTTGTACCGGTCTCCGTGGCAGACCTCGCACGGGACGTACACGTCCGGCAGGAAGTTCATCTCGATCTTGATCGTGCCGTCGCCGGAGCAGTTCTCGCACCGGCCGCCCTTCACGTTGAAGGAGAAGCGGCCCGGCAGATAGCCGCGCACCTTCGCCTCCATCGTCTCCGCGAAGAGCTTGCGGACGTGGTCGAAGACACCGGTGTACGTGGCCGGGTTGGACCGGGGGGTCCGGCCGATCGGCGACTGGTCCACGTGCACGACCTTGTCGACGAGGTCGTCTCCGTCCACCCGCGTGTGCCGCCCGGGCACCGAACGCGCGCCGTTGAGCTCGCGGGCGAGGTGCGTGTAGAGGATGTCGTTGACCAGCGTCGACTTGCCGGAGCCCGATACGCCCGTCACCGCCGTGAGCACGCCCAGCGGGAAGGACACGTCGATGTCCCGCAGGTTGTTCTCCTTGGCGCCGTGGACCGTGAGCTTGCGCGAGGGGTCCACGGGGCGGCGTACGTCCGGGAGCGGGATGGACCGCTTGCCGGACAGGTACTGACCGGTGATCGACTCGGGGTTCTTCAGCAGGTCCTTCAGCGAGCCGCTGTGCACGACCTTGCCGCCGTGCTCACCGGCGCCCGGGCCGATGTCCACGACCCAGTCGGCCACCTTGATGGTGTCCTCGTCGTGCTCGACGACGATCAGGGTGTTGCCCATGTCCCGCAGCCGGACGAGGGTCTCGATCAGCCGGTGGTTGTCGCGCTGGTGCAGACCGATGGAGGGCTCGTCCAGGACGTACAGCACGCCGACCAGGCCGGAGCCGATCTGCGTGGCGAGGCGGATGCGCTGGGCCTCGCCACCCGAGAGGGTGCCGGCGGCGCGGTTGAGCGAGAGGTAGTCCAGGCCGACGTCGACGAGGAAGCGGAGCCGCTCGTTGACCTCCTTGAGGACCCGCTCGGCGATCTTCTTGTCGCGGGCGTCGAGCTTGAGGCGCCCGAGGAAGTCCGCGCACTCGCTGATCGACATCGCGGCGACGTCCGCGATCGAGCGGTCCATCACCGTCACCGCGAGCACGATCGGCTTGAGCCGGGTGCCCTGGCAGGTGGGGCAGGGCACCTCGCGCATGTAGCCCTCGAAGCGCTCGCGGCTGGCGTCGCTCTCGGACTCCGAGTGGCGCCGCTTCACGAACGGCACCGCGCCCTCGAAGGCCGTGGTGTAGGCCCGCTCGCGCCCGTACCGGTTGCGGTAGCGGACCTCGATCTGCGTCTTGTGGCCGTAGAGCAGGGCCTTCTTCGCCCGCAGCGGCAGTCCGGCCCACGGGATGTCCGTGCGGAAGCCGAGCTCCCCGGCGAGCGCGCCGATCAGCCGCTGGAAGTAGTCCTTGGTGTGGCCGAGCGACCACGGGGAGACCGCGCCCTCGTCCAGGGACTTGTCCTCGTCCGGGACGATCAGCTCCGGGTCCACCTCCATGCGCGTACCGATGCCGGTGCACTCGGGGCAAGCGCCGAAGGGCGAGTTGAAGGAGAAGGAGCGCGGCTCCAGCTCCTCGAAGGAGAGGTCGTCGTACGGGCAGTAGAGGTGCTCGGAGTACATCCGCTCGCGCTCGGGATCGTCCTCGGCGAGGTCGACGAAGTCCAGGATCACCATGCCGCCCGACAGCCCGAGGGCGGTCTCCACGGAGTCCGTCAGCCGGCGCTTGGCGCTGTCCTTGACGGTGAGGCGGTCGATGACCACCTCGATGGTGTGCTTCTCCTGCTTCTTCAGCGTGGGCGGCTCGGAGAGCTGGATGGTCTCCCCGTCCACCCGGGCCCGGCTGTATCCCTTGGTCTGGAGGTCGGCGAAGAGGTCGACGAACTCGCCCTTGCGCTCGCGGACCAGCGGCGAGAGCACCTGGAAGCGGCTGCCCTCGGGCAGCGCGAGCACCTTGTCGACGATCGCCTGCGGCGACTGCCTCGAGATCGGCCGGCTGCACTCGGGGCAGTGGGGCTTGCCGATGCGCGCGAAGAGCAGGCGGAGGTAGTCGTAGACCTCGGTGATGGTGCCGACGGTGGAGCGGGGGTTGCGCGAGGTGGACTTCTGGTCGATGGAGACGGCCGGCGAGAGGCCCTCGATGAAGTCGACGTCGGGCTTGTCCATCTGCCCGAGGAACTGGCGGGCGTACGAGGACAGCGACTCGACGTAGCGGCGCTGCCCCTCGGCGAAGATCGTGTCGAAGGCCAGGGAGGACTTGCCCGACCCGGAGAGTCCGGTGAAGACGATGAGCGAGTCGCGCGGCAGGTCAAGAGAGACGTTCTTGAGGTTGTGCTCGCGAGCGCCACGAACGATGAGACGGTCGGTCACGCCGGTCCGCACCTTTCTTGAGAGAGCGGGGGCACTGGCCCCCGTCCCAGGGTATTGGGGGGCGCCTCTGCGGTGGAGTGGGAGACTGGACTCCGAGCGTATAGCACGTGCATTCGATTTCCGGCACTCCGCAGGCCTCTTCACCCGATCGTGTGGCGAGGACCCTCAACCACTAGGCTCGGCCGCATGATTGATCATGCGCACGACCTGCGATCCGTTCATGAGGCCACCGATCGGCTGCTGACCGCGGTCGCGAAGCTGGACAACGCGAAGCTGGCCGAAGAGTCACTGCTCCCCGGCTGGACCCGCGGCCACGTCCTGGCGCACCTCGCCCGGAACGCGGACGCCCTGGTCGAGGTCTTCGAGGGCCGCCCGATGTACGAGAGCGCCACCTCCCGGGAGTCCGACATCGAGCGTGATGCGGTGCGTCCTCTGCTGGAACAGCTCGAGGACGTCCGGAATTCCGCGGATCGCTGGCAGGCCGTCGCCGCGCGCCCGCAGGACTGGACCCGCACCGTGGAACTGCGCAACGGGGTCACCGACTCGGCGGCCCGGGTGCCCTTCCGGCGCCTGATCGAGGTCGAGCTGCACCACGTGGACCTGAACATCGGCTACGAGCTCTCCGACCTGCCCGAGGAGTTCACCGGCCGGGAGATCGAGTTCCTGGCCGAGCGCTGGTCGGGACGCCCGGACGTGCCGCCCACCGCCCTGTCCGCCACCGACGGACGCCACTGGCGGACCGGCTCCGCGGGCGACCCGGCCGTCACCGTCACCGGCACCGCCGCCGCGCTCCTGGGCTGGCTGGCCGGCCGCGCGGACAAGGGAGCCTCCCTGGCGACCGAGGGCGGACCCCTGCCGACCCTCCCTCCGCTCTAGGATCGGGTCCATGACGTACAGCGGAGCGGTCAAGGTCGGCGGTCCGGCCGACGTGCACGAACTCTCGGACCTGATGATTTCCAAAGTCGCGGTGGGCGACATGAACAACAACGCCTACCTGCTGCGCTGCCGGGCCACCGACGAGCAGCTGCTGATCGACGCGGCCGCGGAGCCGGAGACCCTGCTGAGCCTGATCGGCGAGGGCGGCATCGCCTCCGTGGTCACCACCCACCGGCACGGCGACCACTGGGGCGCGCTGGCGGACGTGGTCGCGGCGACCGGCGCGCGGACGTACGCGGGCGCCCACGACGCGGAGGGCATCCCGGTCACCACCGACGTGCTCGTCGCGGACGGGGACACGATCACGGTCGGACGGGTCACGCTGACCGCCCGCCACCTGGTCGGCCACACCCCCGGCTCGATCGCGCTGGTCTACGACGACCCGCACGGCCACGCGCACGTGTTCACCGGCGACTGCCTCTTCCCGGGCGGCGTCGGCAACACCTCGGGCGACGGGAAGGCCTTCACCAGCCTGCTCGACGACGTGGAGAACAAGCTGTTCGGCGAGCTGTCGGACGAGACCTGGGTCTACCCCGGCCACGGCAACGACACCACGCTCGGCGCCGAGCGCCCCCACCTGGCCGAATGGCGCGAGCGCGGCTGGTAGCGGGCACCGAAGGGGGCAACGGCCCGTCAACCTCACGCCGGACCGCACTCCCTTCCGGTCATTGATGACCGAACGCACGTCCCGAGGGGGGCGGGGCGGGGTAATTGCTGCACCATGCAACAGGATCCCTCCCCCGCTCCCCTCCCCCAGGCCAAGGCCGTACCGGCCACCGCCGAGGCGTCCCCCTCCTCACCCCCCTCCCCCTCGATGCTCCGGCTCGCCGCGGCCTCCCTCGTCGGCACAGCCATCGAGTTCTACGACTTCTTCGTCTACGGCACCGCCGCCGCCCTGGTGCTCGGCCCGCTCTTCTTCCCCTCCTTCTCCCCGCTCGCCGGAACCCTCGCCGCCTTCGGCACCTTCGGCGTCGGCTTCCTCGCCCGGCCCCTCGGCTCCGCCGTCTTCGGCCACATCGGCGACCGGTACGGCCGCCGCCCGGTGCTCCTCGCCTCCCTGCTGCTCACCGGCCTGGCCACGGTGGCGGTGGGCTGCGTGCCCTCGTACGCCTCCATCGGGATGGCCGCGCCGGTCCTGCTGGTCCTGCTGCGCTTCCTCCAGGGCCTCGGCCTCGGCGGGGAGTGGGGCGGCGCGGTGCTGCTGACCTCGGAGCACGCCCCCGAGGGGCGGCGCGGGCTCTGGTCGAGCTTCCCGCAGATGGGTCCGGCGGTGGGGTTCCTGCTGGCCAACGGCCTGATGCTGACCCTCTCGAGCACACTGTCCGACGGGCAGTTCGCCGCCTGGGGCTGGCGGGTGCCGTTCTGGGTGGCGGGACTGCTGGCCCTGACCGGGCTGTGGCTGCGCCGGTCGGTGGAGGAGACCCCGCAGTTCCGCGCACTGGCCGAGACCGGCCACCGGGCCGAGGCCCCCCTGGCCGAGGTCCTGCGGGGCCACTGGCGCCTGCTCCTGCTGACCGGCGGGGCACTGGCCGTGGGCTACGCCGTCTTCTACGCGGTCACCACCTGGTCCCTGGCGTACGCCACCGAGCACCTCGGCGTGCACCGGTCCGTGATGCTGGCCTGCATCATGGTGGCCGTCGCCCTCAAGGGAGCGGCCACCCCGGTGATCGCGGTGCTCGGCGACCGCTACGGCCGGCGCCCGCTGTGCCTGGCGGGCTGCACCGCCTCCGCGCTGTGGATGTTCCCGTTCGTGGCGCTGCTGCGCACGGCGGACCCGCTGCTGATGACCGTGGGCCTGTTCGGCGCCCTGCTCGGCATGGTGACGATGTTCGCGGTGGTGGGCGCGTACCTGCCCGAGCTGTACGCCCCGCGGATCCGCTGCACGGGCGCGGCCGTGGGCTACAACCTGGGCGGGGTGCTGGGCGGTGCGCTGACCCCGATCGTGGCGACGGCACTGGCGGACGGCTCCGGCCCGCCCTGGGCCGTGGCCGTGTACCTGACGGCGATCGCCCTGGTCTCGCTGGCCTGCTTCGCACTGCTGCCGGAGACCAACCCGGTGGTCGTCCGGCAGCGGACGGGCGCGGAGACGGAGCAGGGGGCGGAGCAAGGGGCGGCCGCAGCGGCCGCCCCCGTATAGCCGCTCAGCCGCTCAGCCGCTCTTGTCCTCGGTCGGCTTGTGTCCCGGGTACACGTGGCCGGGGGTCACGATGCCGGTGACGGCCTCCCCGAAGAGCGTGCTGGGCTCCTGTCCCTTGTGCAGGTCGTCGGTGGTCAGCACGATGACCATGGTGGCCTGCTCCTCCGGCAGGTAGACGGTCAGCGTCTCGTACCCGGGCAGCGAGCCGTTGTGGCCGATCCAGCCCTGGACGTTGAAGATGCCGAGCCCGTAACCCGCGCCGGGAATGATGCCGATCGGCTGGGTCTTCAGCCGCTCGGCCTGGGTCGCGGGGGTCAGCAGGGTGCCGGTGGCGAGGGTCTTCGCCCAGCTGCGCAGGTCCTCCAGGTCGGAGACCATCGCACCGGCGGCCCAGGCCCAGGACGGGTCGAAGTCGGTCGCGTCCACGATCTCCCCGCCGGGCAGGTCGTTCGTGTAGCCGTGTGCGTGCGGCTCGGGGAACTCCTTGCCGACGGGGAAGAGCGTGCGGCCGCTCAGCCCGGCGGGCTTCACCACGTCCTGCCCGATGACCTCCTCGATCGGCCGGCCGGTGATCTTCTCCACGAGCAGGCCGAGCAGGATCAGGTTGGTGTTGGAGTACTCGAACTTCGTGCCCGGCTCGAAGTTCACCGGGTGCTTGAAGGAGATGTCGAGCAGCTGCTGCGGCGTGAAGGTGGAGGTGCCGTTGAGCTCCTTGCCGAAGCCGGGGTCCTCGCTGTAGTTGAAGAGCCCGCTGCGCATGCCCGCCAGTTCGCGCAGGGTGATGCGGTCCCCGTTCGGGACGCCGCTGATGTACTTGCCGATCGGGTCGTCGAGCGAGAGCTCGCCCTGGTCGACGAGCTGGAGGAGGGCGGTGACCGTGAACGTCTTGGTCTCGCTGCCGATCCGTACCCCGAGGTCGGGCTTCATGGGCGCGCCGGTCGCCTTGTCGGCCACGCCGAAGGACTTCACGTAGCTGCCCTTGCCTGGTGACCAAAGGCCCACGGTCACGCCCGGCACCTTCGCCAGGTCCATCACCTCACGCACGACCTTGTCCAGTCGGGCGGCGACGGCCGGCGTGAGCTGCGGGAACTCCGTGTCGCCGTCCGGTGAGGGAGCCGCGGACACGGAAGGCGCCGGGACGGTCGCCCCGTACGCGGAGCCCGCGACGGCCGGGGCGATGAGCAGGCCGGCGGCGGCAACCGCCACACAGGCCCTGCGCATCCTGATGCGGGTCGGCCTCATGGGTCGGCCTCCTGTCGTACGACGACGAGGGAAACGTCCCACCAGCCTAGGCCGGTGCCACCCCGGTCGCGCGGCGACCGGGGTGGCACCGGATCAGGCGTCGATGCGCTCCGGGCCGGCGGCGGCCTCGGCCTCCGCCTGCTTCTTCGAGGCGATCAGGCTGGTGATCGTGGTGATCACCAGGACACCGCAGATGACGCCCAGGGAGACCGGGATGGAGATCTGCGGGACGTGCAGGCCCGACTCGTGCAGGGCGTGCAGCACGAGCTTGATGCCGATGAAGCCGAGGATGACGGAGAGGCCGTAGCTGAGGTGGACCAGCTTCTTGAGCAGACCGCCGATGAGGAAGTACAGCTGGCGCAGACCCATCAGCGCGAAGGCGTTGGCCGTGAAGACGATGTACGGGTCCTGGGTGAGGCCGAAGATCGCGGGGATCGAGTCCAGGGCGAACAGCACGTCGGTGGTGCCGATGGCGAGCATGACGACCATCAGCGGGGTCAGGACGCGCTTGCCGTTGCTCTGGATGAAGAGCTTGGTGCCGTGGTAGCGGTCGGCGACGCCGAACTTCTTCTCGATGGACTTGAGGAGGCGGTTCTCCTCGAACTCCTCTTCCTCCTCGTCCTTGCGGGCTTCCTGGATCAGCTTCCACGCGGTGTAGATGAGGAACGCGCCGAAGATGTAGAAGACCCACGAGAAGTTGGTGATGATCGCGGCGCCCGCGGCGATGAAGATGGCGCGCAGGACCAGGGCGATCAGCACGCCGATCAGCAGCACGCGCTGCTGGAGCTGCGAGGGGACCGCGAACTTCGCCATGATCAGGACGAAGACGAAGAGGTTGTCCACGCTCAGGGACTTCTCGGTGATGAAACCGGCGAAGAACTCCTGCGAGGCCTGGCCGTGCCCGAACACCAGCAGGCCGAGGCCGAAGAGCACCGCGAGGACGATCCAGACGACCGTCCAGATGCCCGCTTCCTTCATGGAAACGTCGTGCGGCTTGCGGCCGATGAAGAAATCGGCGCCGATGAGGATGCTCAGACCGAGAATGGTCAGCACCCATAGGAGCAACGAAACGTCCACTATTTACACGCCTCCGGCAGATGGCTCAGAACTTTGTCAGCGTCATCGCTGCCGGAGGTCTCTTCCACCCGGACGGCCAGGAGGCCACGGGCCGGCGCCCCGGGACCGATTGCAGTCCGTATTGACGGGCACGCCGTAGCAGGAAAGCAGGAATACTCCCCTCCGCACTCACCAGGGTACCCGCAGTGGGCGCCGAAGGTAAAGGGGACCCCAAGAACTGGTCAGCGGCCGGTCATCGGGGCCGGGCGGTGGACCGCCCGGCCGCCGCTACCGCGCGCCGCCCCGGGCGGCCGCGACCCGCTCCAGTGCCTGGTCGAGGACACGGCTGCCCTGCGGGGGCAGGTCCGGCTCGAAGGTCCAGGCGTGGTGGACCCAGGGGTCGGCGAGGTGGTTGTCCGGTACGGGCGACAGCCGCATCAGCGAGCGCCACAGCGGGTCCAGCAGCGGCCCGTAGGCCGAGGCCTCGTCACGGTCCGCGACCATCAGGAGGTGCACGCCGACCGCCGGGCCCTCGTCGGCGAGGTAGCGCAGACGGGTGACGGCGCGGTCGTCGAACCCGTGCGGGAAGTCGTGCACGATCAGCAGCTGGTCGGAGGTGTCCACATCGGGCGGCAGGTCCTCCGGAGCCCCGGCCCGCACCGCCATCTGTACGAGGTCCACCCGGCGGGTCAGCCGCTCCAGGGTCTCGGTGACCCCCGCGGCCCCGGCGGCGGGCGGCCCGGCCAGCACTCCCGCGCGCACCAGCGGGGCCAGCGAGGCGGCTCCGGCGCCGGCCGCGTCGATGACGTGGACGGCGAACCGGTCTGCGGGGTGCGCGGCCAGCATCCGCGCCGCGTGCGCGACGGCCATGTCCATGGCGGCCCGGCGCAGCCGGTCGGTGTCCATCGCCATGGCCGCCTCGGAGCCGGTGCGGCCGTTGTCGATCCACAGGCCGCGCTCCAGCGGGACCCGGGCCAGCATGGGGATGCGCAGGTCGGGCCGCTCGGGCAGGTGGAGGTCGCCCAGGCGCAGGGCGAGGGGGGCTTCGGCGGGTACGGAGTGCGCCTGCCAGACCGGGTTGTCCCAGCGCGCGTACGCCGCGGGCAGCGCGGGCTCGACCACCTCGGACTCGGCGGTGAGCTGGACCAGGTCCCGGTCGAGGACTTCCTGCGCCCGCGCGACCAGTTCTTCGCGGCGGGCCCGGGCGGTGTCCCGGGCGGCGTTCGCGGTGCCGCCGAGCCGGTGACGGGGGTCGGACAGCGCCTCGTCGAGCTCGCGGTCCATCCGGGAGTCGGCGAACTCGACGGCGCCGCGGTAGGCGGCGACGGCGCGGGCCAAGTCCTCGAACATGCCCCAGACCTGGTTGTAGAGCCGCTCCTCCATGGACCAGCCGCTCGCGTCCCCGGCGACGGGGCGGGGCGCCTCGCCCGGCCGCGGCGGCGCGGCGGGGCGCGGCCCGGGCTCGGGCGACTCGGTGCTGGTACGGCGGCGCGGGTGGGCGTAGCTGATGGTGGGCGGGCCGCCCGCGGTGTCCGGACCCGGCTGCGGGGGCATCGGCGGGGGCCCGGGGGCGGCCGGAACGTCCTGTGGCGCCTGGGCCGGCGTCTGGGGTGTGGCCGGGGCCCGGAGCCCTCGCGGAACGGTCGGGGCCGGCCCGCCGGGCATGACGGCCAGGGTGATGTCCCCGGCCGGAGCCGTGCCGAGGGCGGCGGCGGCCAGTTCGGCCGCGGCCGGAGCGGGCAGTCCGGCGTCGGTCAGGAGCGCACCGAGGCCGGCGGCGTACCCCTGGCCGACGGCGCGCACCTTCCAGGCGCCCTGGCGCCGGTACAGCTCCAGGGCCACGACCGCGGTCTCCGACTCCAGTCCGGTCAGCGTGTATCCGGCGAGCTCCGCGCCCTCCGGGTCGGCCACGGAAATGTAGGAGGCGGGGACCGCGCCGAACCGCACCGGCCCGCCGGGCGGCAGGGCCAGGACGAAGCCGACTCGGTGGACGGCCGGTGCGACCGCGTCGAGGTCGACCGCTATGCGGTGCTGCCCGGAGGCCTCCCCGGGCACTTCCAGCCCGGGGAGGGTGCGGGCGCCCGGGTGGGCGACCGCACCGGGGCCGGCGAGCCGGCCCGTGTCGTCACCGAGCTGGGCCAGGGCGAGCACGGGTGTGCCCGCCGAGACCCTGATCTCCACCCGGCTCCGGGACAAGGGGTGGTTCTGCCCCCGGACCAGTTCGGCCGTCATCGTGCAGCCCCTCCCCCGTACCCGTTCTTCCGCCGGGCCCTCGATCGTGCCCGGTCCTGCCGTGCTGTGCTGTTCTACCGGCCGTGCCGTTCCACCGGCCGTGCCGTTCTACCGGCCGTGCTGTTCCGCCGTGTTGCCGGTCCTGCTTACAGGTGCGGCAGGATCGCCGGCATCAGGTCCTGGAAGGTACGGCCGTTGGCCGGGTTCCCGAGGGCCGTCATCTGCCAGCCGGCGCCGACGCGCGACACCTTCGCCATGATCTGAGCGGTGTACTGGCCGCCACCGTCCAGCGTGTAGCGGGCCAGCTCCTGGCCGTTGGTCTCGTCGACGATGCGGCAGAAGGCGTTCTCCACCTCCTGGAACGTCTGGCCGGTGAAGGAGTTCACCGTGAAGACGATCTGGTCGATGTGCACCGGCACGCGCTGCAGGTCGACGAGGATCGACTCGTCGTCCCCGCCCTGGCCGACGCCGCCGACGAGGTTGTCACCGGTGTGCTTGACCGAGCCGTCGTCGCTCTGCAGGTGCCGGAAGAAGACGACGTCCACGGGCTGCTTGTCGGCGAAGAGCACCGCCGAAGCGTCGAGGTCGATCTCCCGGGTCCGCGAGCCGAACAGCCCCCGGCGCTTCGCCGCCTGCCAGCCGAGGCCCATCCGGACCGCGGTCAGCGTGCCTCCGTCCGCCTTCTGCAGACTGATGGCCTGACCCTTGGTCATGTTGACCGTCACGCGCTGTCCCCTCTCCATAGCCCTCCCCCGATGGGGGTGCGCAGCATGTACCTGCGGCTGGTGCCAACCCTACTGACCGCCTCCGGGTCAGGCGAGGCCCGCTTCCTTCATCTGTCGCAGCTCCTTCTTCAGCTCGCCGACCTCGTCCCGGATCCGGGCGGCGACCTCGAACTGCAGCTCCGCGGCCGCGCCCCGCATCCGTTCGGTCATCTGCTCGATGAGTGCGGCCAGTTCGGCGGCGGGACGGTCGGTGGCGACCACGGGACCCTTGGCCCCCTTGGCCCCCTTGGCGCCGGCCTTGCCGCCCGACGCGGCCTGCGAGGCCTTGCCGCCCAGTGCCGGGACGGGCGCCTTGAGGGCCTTGCCGTCCTTCGTCTGCCGGTAGCCGGTACCGAGGAGCTCCTCGGTGTCGAGCTCCTCGCGGGCGATCGTGGCCACGATGTCGTTGATCTTCTTGCGCAGCGGCTGCGGGTCGATCCCGTGGGCCGTGTTGTAGGCGACCTGCTTCTCGCGGCGCCGGTTCGTCTCGTCGATCGCCTGGGCCATCGCCGGGGTGATGCTGTCCGCGTACATGTGGACCTGGCCGGAGACGTTGCGCGCCGCGCGGCCGATGGTCTGGATCAGCGAGGTCCCCGACCGCAGGAAGCCCTGCTTGTCGGCGTCGAGGATGGCCACCAGCGACACCTCGGGCAGGTCGAGCCCTTCGCGGAGCAGGTTGATGCCGACCAGGACGTCGTACTCGCCGGCCCGCAGCTCGCGCAGCAGCTCGATGCGGCGCAGGGTGTCCACGTCGCTGTGCAGGTAGCGGACCTGGATGCCGAGCTCCAGGAAGTAGTCGGTGAGGTCCTCGGCCATCTTCTTGGTGAGGGTGGTGACCAGGACCCGCTCGTCCTTCTCCACCCGCTGGCGGATCTCGTGGACCAGGTCGTCGATCTGGCCCTCGGTGGGCTTGACCACGACCTCCGGGTCGATGAGTCCGGTCGGGCGGATGATCTGCTCGACGAAGCCGTCGCCGCGCGAGAGCTCGTACTTCCCCGGGGTGGCCGACAGGTAGACGGTCTGGCCGATCCGCTCCTGGAACTCCTCCCACTTCAGCGGCCGGTTGTCGAGGGCCGAGGGGAGGCGGAAGCCGTGGTCGACGAGGGTCCGCTTGCGGGAGGCGTCGCCCTCGTACATCGCGCCGATCTGGGGCACGGTCACGTGCGACTCGTCGATGACGAGGAGGAAGTCCTCGGGGAAGTAGTCGATGAGGGTGTTCGGTGCGGAGCCGCGCTCGCGGTCGTCCATGTGCAGCGAGTAGTTCTCGATGCCGGAGCAGGACCCGATCTGGCGCATCATCTCCAGGTCGTAGGTGGTGCGCATGCGCAGGCGCTGCGCCTCCAGCATCTTGCCCTGCTTCTCCAGCTCGGCGAGGCGCTCGGCGAGCTCGGCCTCGATGCCGCGGACCGCCTTCTCCATGCGCTCGGGGCCGGCGACGTAGTGGCTGGCGGGGAAGACGTAGAGCTCGCGGTCCTCGCTGATCACCTCGCCGGTCAGCGGGTGCAGGGTGGACAGGGCCTCGATCTCGTCGCCGAACATCTCGATGCGGACGGCCAGTTCCTCGTAGACCGGGAAGATCTCGATGGTGTCGCCCCGCACCCGGAAGGTGCCGCGGGTGAAGGCCACGTCGTTGCGCGTGTACTGGATGTCGACGAAGCGGCGCAGGAGCTGGTCCCGGTCCATCTCCTCGCCGACCTTGAGCGGGACCATCCGGTCCACGTACTCCTGCGGGGTGCCGAGACCGTAGATGCAGGACACGGAGGCGACGACGATGACGTCGCGCCGGGTGAGGAGGGAATTGGTCGCGGAGTGGCGCAGCCGCTCCACCTCCTCGTTGATCGAGGAGTCCTTCTCGATGTAGGTGTCCGACTGCGGTACGTACGCCTCGGGCTGGTAGTAGTCGTAGTACGAGACGAAGTACTCGACCGCGTTGTTCGGCAGGAGCTCGCGGAACTCGTTCGCCAGCTGGGCGGCGAGCGTCTTGTTCGGCGCCATCACCAGGGTGGGCCGCTGGAGCTTCTCGATCATCCAGGCGGTCGTCGCCGACTTGCCGGTTCCGGTCGCGCCGAGCAGTACGACGTCCTTCTCACCTGCACGGATGCGCTTCTCCAGCTCGGCGATGGCCGCCGGCTGGTCGCCGCTGGGCGTGTAGGAGCTGACGACCTCGAAAGGCGCCACCGTGCGTTCGATCTTCGATACGGGCCGCATGGGTCAACCGTACGACCCCCCACTGACACTCGGTGCCCGCCCGCCCCGTACGGAGCCGTGCGGGCCTGGTCCGTTTGTCGTAGTTCGGTGGCGGCCCGGTGATCGTCAACCCCATGATCGCCGTACGCGGCTCTCCTGAAAGTGCGTCGGAAACGCGCCGCCGCCAGTGCATCGCCGCAACGAATGCCGCTCCGCGCCCGTTTGACGGCAGGAGCAGGGCCCCTGACCCGAGGAGAACGCGCATGTACGTCCGATCCGCCGCCGCGGCCACCGCCGCCTTTCTGGGACTCACCCTGACCATCTGCGGTGCGGGCTCCGCCTCGGCCGCGCCCGGTCCTGACTGGCTGTCCAACCCGATCGTGTACGCCCACCGGGGGGCTTCGGCGTACGCCCCGGAGAACACCCTGGAGGCGATCGACCTCGCCATGGAGATGGGCTTCGACTGGGTCGAGAACGACGTCCAGCGCACCAGGGACGGGGAGCTCGTGGTCATCCACGACGAGACCCTGGCCCGGACGACCGACGTCGAGCAGGTGTTCCCCGACCGCAAGCCCTGGCGGGTGAAGGACTTCACCGCGGCGGAGATCGCCCGGCTCGACGCGGGGAGCTGGTTCGGGCAGGCGTTCGCGGGCGCCCGCGTACCGACCCTGCGGGCCTACATGAACCGGGTCCAGCGCAACCAGCAGCGGCTCCTCCTGGAGATCAAGAAGCCGGAGCTCTACCCCGGGATCGAGCGGCAGACCCTGGACCTGCTGGGTGAGACCGGATGGCTCGAAGAGAACCGCGTGGCCCGCCGGCTGGTGGTCCAGAGCTTCAGCGCCGCCTCGGTCCGCACCGTGCACGAGCTGCGCCCCGACCTGATCACGGCCTTCCTCGGCACCCCGGCCCTCGCCGACCTGCCGCGGTACGCCGAGTTCACCGACCGGATCAACCCCTGGCACACCACCATCAACAGCGACTGGGTCGCCGCGGTGCACGGACTGGTCGGCGCCCACGGCAAGGCGCTGAAAGTGGACACCTGGATCGTGGACGACGCCGCGACCGCCCGGAAGGTCCAGGACATGGGCGTGGACGGGATCATCACCGACAACCCCGACGTCGTACGGGAAGCGGTCGGCGGCTACTGACGGGCGGGGCGCTGTCAGCGGGGGGCCGTCAGGGGGGGCTGTCAGTGGGGGGCTGTCAGTGGGGGGCTGTCAGTGGGGGGCCGTACCGTGAAGAGGTGGACACTCCTGAGCCCCGCGGGCCGCACCTCGAATGGACCGTCGTCGACAGCGGCGACATCGGCATCGGGCCGCTGCTCCTCGCCGCCACCCCCGAGGGCCTGGTCAAGGTCGAGTTCCATGCCGGACCTGACCGGGCGGAGAAGATGATCGCCGCGCTGATCTCCCGACTCGGCGCGGACGCCCGGCGCCCGCCGCCGGGCGAGGAGGTCCTGCTGGCCGAGCCGATACGCCAGCTGAACGCCTACTTCGCCGGTACGCTGCGCCGCTTCGACCTGCCGCTGGACTGGCGCCTCAGCTCCGGCTTCAACCGGCAGGTCCTGCTGGAGCTGGACCGCACCGTTCCCTACGGGGCGGTCGTGGGGTACGGCGAACTGGCCGCCCGGGCCGGGGCACCGGGCGCGGCCCAGGCCGTCGGGAACGCCATGGGCTCGAACCCGCTGCCGCTGGTGGTGGCCTGCCACCGGGTCGTGGAGAACGACGGGGGCATCGGCGGTTTCGGCGGCGGCGTGGAGACCAAGCGCCGCCTCCTGGCCCTGGAGGGGGTACTCCCCCAGCCGCTGTTCTGAGGCGGCGGGCCGTGCTCCCGGTGCTCCCCGTACTCCCCGAAACCCTGTTCCCCCCGCTTGGCGAGGGGTGCGAAACTGCGGCGGTGACCACACCTTGCGCCGCGCCGGCAGCCCCTTCGCACCCGTGTCGGAGGTGGACCGCGTGAGCACCGCACCCGGCACCGCCCGGCCCTCCGTCCCGGTCACCGCCGCCGACCTGCCCAGGCTGCGGCGCCGCACCTCCGGGGTGCTGATCGCCGGCCAGGTGCTGGGCGGGATCGGCGTGCCCATCAGCATCGCCCTGGCCCCGGTCCTGGCCACCGAGGTCAGCGGCACGGAGTCGCTCTCCGGTTTCGCCTCGACCGCCTCCGTGATCGGCACCGCGGCCGTCTCCCTGCCGCTCGCCGCGCTGATGACCGCGCGCGGCCGCCGGCCCGGCCTGGTCCTGGCCTACGTGATCGGCGCGGCCGGGGCCGCGCTCGTCGTGCTCGCCGCCTCGATCAAGAGCTTCCCCCTGCTGATGCTCGGCATGGCGGCCTTCGGAGCCGCCTCCTCCGCCAACCTCCAGGCCCGGTTCGCCGCCGCCGACCTCGCCGAGCCCGACCACCGGGCCCGGGCCATCTCCGTCGTCGTCTGGGCCTCCACCATCGGCGCCGTGCTCGGCCCCAACCTCTCCGCCCCGGCCAGCCGCAGCTTCGCCGGCACCTCCATACCCCCGACGGCGGGGCCCTTCATCTGGGCCGGCGCCGTCTTCCTGCTCACCGCCACGCTGATCGGCGTACTCCTGCGCCCGGACCCGCTGCTGACGGCCCGCGCGCTCGCCCCGGCCGAGGACCAGACCCGCGCCGGGCGTTCGCTGCGCGCCGGGTTCGCGGCCGTCAAGGCCTCCCCCCGAGCCCGGCTCGCGCTGCTCACCATCGCGGTGTCCCACACCACCATGGTCTCGATCATGGTGATGACCCCGGTCGACCTCGGGCACCACGGAGCCGGGCTCCAGCTCATCGGGCTGGTCATCAGCGGGCACATCGCCGGCATGTTCGGCTTCTCGCCGGTGATGGGCTGGCTCGCGGACCGGATCGGCCGGCTGTCCGTGATCGGGCTCGCGGCGGGGCTGCTGTCGATCGCCGCGCTGCTCGCCGGCACGGCCGACGGGAACCACACCCAGAGCGGCGTCGGCCTCTTCCTGCTCGGCCTGGGCTGGTCCGCCGGCATGGTGTCCGGCTCGGCGCTGCTGACCGACTCGGTGCCGCAGCCCGCGCGGGCCGCGGTACAGGGGCTGGGCGACCTCACCATGAACACGGCCGCCGGGGTCGGCGGCGCCGCCGCCGGGCTGGTCATGTCCCAGGCGGGCTACGGCTGGCTCAACGCGGCCGCCGCCGCCCTGTTGCTGCCGATGGCGGCGCTCGCGCTGTTCACCTCGCGCCGGCGTCCGGCGAAGGCCTCCGACACCGGGACCGGTACCGGTCAGTAGCTGATGTGGTAGGCCTTGCGAAGGGTCTCATGGACGGTCCAGGTGGTCTTGTCGCCCTCGCGCAGGACACATGCGGAGCCGGGACCGACCTCCAGGGTCTCGCCGCCCTCCACCTCGACGGTGGCGCGTCCGCTGACCACCACGAACAGCTCGTTCGCCTCGGTGTCGGTGACGACGCCCGGGGTGATCTGCCAGATCCCGCGCACCTGCGAGCCGTCCGGCGCCTCCCACAGCACCTTGCCCGTCACGACGGGGTTCCCGGAGACGATCTGCGCGGGGTCGAGCTCGTCCACCTCCAGCTCGGAGTCGGGGAAGTCCGGGACGGAGACGGCGAAGGATGCGGGGGCGGGGGCATCGCGGTGATCACTTGTGCTCATGGTCCGGGAGCCTAATCGGGGCGCCCGGCGCGTCGGGGTGATCAGAGCGTCCAGCGCGCGCCCGCCCCACCCGTCACCCTGTCGCCCTTTTCGACGCGCCGTGCACCTTCTTGACGCATCACTCACACGGCTCGGCCCTGGCGGGCCTCCCCGGCCTGGGGCCCGGTGGGCGGGTGAGGGTCGGCTCGGCCCTGCGGGGCGGGGTCGCCCAGCCGCCCTTCCACCGCTCCCCCGGGCTCCGCCCGGACCCGTGCCTCACACGCCGTCGGGGCCGGGTGTGCTCCCGGGCCGGCCCGGACGCGGCCCTCGGACCCCGGACGGGCCGGAAGCGCCGCAGCGCGGGGACCGGGGCAGGAGCTCCGGCGCAGCCCGGGGCTCCTGCCCCGGGCTGCGAACCGCTCAGGGCGGCGTCGGCCGAATCCAGCCCCGCCGGCGTGTGAGGCGCGGGGTCCGGGCCGGCCCGGGGAACGGTGGAAGGGTGGGTAGGGGACTTCGCCCCGCTCGGCGGCACACCCTCGGATGCCCTGGCCGACCCCGCCACCCCAACCCCCGCGCACCCGCCCCATGGCCGGCACGGGCGACACGGGCGGCACGTGCGACGGAGCCGGGGCATCAGGCCGGCGCCGGTGACCCGGTGGCCGGGGGCGGCCGGCCACCGGGGCACGCCGCCGGGGCGGGTTCGCGCCGGTGCGGCGTCCGGGCGTTTGGGGGGCCGGATCGCGTGCCAGGGATGGGGACATGTCACAGCACACAGCATCTGAGCACACGGCATCGTCCTCGGTCGGGGCCGCCGCGGCCGCAGCCGCGGTCCCGGTCCTGTCGGAGGAGGTGCGCGAGGCCCTGGCCCGCCGGCAGCCCGTCGTGGCGCTGGAGTCCACCATCCTCGCCCATGGCCTGCCCCGCCCCCGCAATCTGGCGGTGGGCCTGGAACTGGAGGAGCTGGTCCGGTCGGAGGGAGCCGTTCCGGCAACGATCGCGGTGGTCGACGGGGTGGCGTACGCCGGGCTGGACAAGGCCCGCCTGGAGCGCATCGCGGGCGGCGAGGGCGTACGCAAGCTCGGCCACCGGGATCTCGCCCCCGCCCTCGCAGCGGGGGCGACGGGCGCGACGACGGTCTCGGCCACGGCCTTCCTGGCCGCGCGGGCGGGGCTGCGGGTCTTCGCCACCGGCGGGCTGGGCGGCGTACACCGGGACTGGACGCGGTCGCAGGACGAGTCGGCGGACCTCGCGCTGCTGGCGCGGACCCGGATCACCGTGGTGTGCGCGGGGGTGAAGTCGATCCTGGACGTGCCCGCGACGCTCCAGCGCCTGGAGACCCTGGGGGTGGCGGTCCTCGGCTACGGGACGGATCGTTTCCCCGGGTTCTACCTGGCCGATTCCGGCGAGCCTGTCGACTGGACCGTGCACCGCCCCGAGGAGGTGGCGGCCGTGATGGCCGCTCAGGACCTCCTCGGTGGCGCGGAGTCGGCGCTGCTCGTGGCCAACCCCGTGGCGCCGGAGCATCAGCTCGATCCGGAGCTCCACGACCGGGTCCTTGCCGAGGCGCTGTCGGAGTGCCGGGAGCGGGGCATCACGGGGCAGGCGGTGACCCCGTTCCTGCTGGGGTTCTTGGTGCGCGCGACGGGCGGCGCCTCCCTGGAGGCCAACCTCGCGGCGGTACGGGGCAACGTGCGCCTCGGCGCCCGGATCGCGCGGGCCTGGGCGGCCCGGCCGTGACCGCGGCGCCCGCCGCTCCCGCCGGGCCGGGGGCGCTGCTGGTCGTCGGGGACGTGGTGACGGACGTCGTGGCGGTGCACGCGGAGCCACTGGCTCCGGGTACCGACACTCCGGCCCGGATCCGGACCCTGCCGGGCGGCGCCGGGGCCAACGCCGCCTGCTGGGCCGCCCACGCGGGCGCTCCCGAGGTACGCCTCCTCGCACGGGTCGGCGCCGACTCGGCCGGGTGGCACGAGCGGGCGCTGCTCGACGCGGGGGTGCGGCCCAGACTGGTGGTCGATCCCGCCGAGCCGACCGGGACGGTGGTGGCGCTGGTCGGCGAGGACGCGGAGCGGACCTTCCTGACCGACAGCGGGGCCTCGCTGCGGCTCTCCCCCGCGGACTGGGAGCCCGGACTGCTGGACGGGGTCGCCCATCTCCACCTGTCGGGCTACCTGTTCTTCGCCGACACGAGCCGGGAGCTGGCCCTGGTCGCGCTCCGGGCCGCCCGCGCCCGGAACGTACCGGTGAGCGTGGACCCGGCCTCGGCCGGGTTCCTGGCCGCGCTGGGTCCGGAGCGCTTCCTGGCCGCCGCGGCAGGGGTCGGCGTACTGCTGCCGAACTCGGACGAGGCGCTGCTGCTCGCGGGGTCGCACGGGCCGGCCGGGGCGGCCGGGGTCGCGCGGGCCGCGGCGGAGCTGAGCCGGCGGGTGCCGTTGGTGGTGGTCACCCGGGGCGGGGCCGGAGCGCTCATCGCCGAGGACGGCCGGGTGACGGCCGAGGTCGCGGCGGAGAGCGCCGAGGCGGTGGATTCCACGGGCGCCGGGGACGCCTTCACGGGAGCCTTCCTCGCGGCCCGGCTGGCGGGGGCGGGCTCGGCGTGGGCCGCGGGGGCGGGCTGCCGGGCGGCCGCGCTGGCGGTGACACGGCTGGGCGGGCGGCCGTAGGGAGAAGGGGGAAGGGGGAAGACCGTACGGCCGCGCCAGTGGGCGTTACGACGTGTACTGCTGGTCCATCCAGTCGATCACGCCGGCGCCGTTCAGGTGGTAGCGGAAGACCCGGCCCTGGTTCGGGTGGGCGATCAGCCAGTCGATGAGCTGCTGGAGCGTGATCGGCTTGCTCACCGGGCTGGCGATGACGGGGGTGACGGCCGTGATCTTGGCATCCTCGGCGATGTTGAGGTAGGTCTCCTTGCCCACCGTGTCGAAGGGGGCGGCGTCCATGCCGGGCGCGGCGCAGCCCCAGTTGCCGTGCTTCACGATCAGGCTGTGGACCCCGCCCTCGGGGGTGTAGCGGTAGACGGCGACCTCGTCGGGCGAGATCGGCATCTTGTGGTCGCAAGGGGAACCGGGCGCCGGCGGCTTCTTCGTGCCCGCCGGGGTGCCGGTCGCAGTGGCGGTGGGGGTGGCGGTGGCGGTGGGAGCCGGCTTCTTCGACGGAGCGGAGGACGGTGACGGCGAGGCGGTCGGCGTGCTGGTGACCGTGGCCGCCGCGCTGGTGACGGGGCTCGCGGGGGTGCCCGCCGCACCGGTCTCGTCGTCCCCGTTGCAAGCCGTGAGGGCCAGGGTCGCGCACAGGGCCAGCGCTGCGAGCGCCGCCTGCGTGCGGGTCCGTCTCTCGTCCCGAACCACCGTGCCGTGTGCGCGCATTGCCTTCTCCCTCTGCCAAGGCGCCACCGGGGTGGCCACCGTCGAAGCGTGCCGTCAACGTAGCGTGCGGTTCCGGCCGGAGCGATGGCCGGAACCGATCGTCACCGTGCCGGAATCCCCCTGTTGCGGTTCCCGGACCTCCGTGACGGGGCGGGAGTACGAAGACGTACGCGGACGTACGCAGATGCACGCGGACGCGGTCGCGGAGGTGGGCGCGCGGCGGCCCCGCGGAGTCAGCCGGTGCGCCCCGGGCGCAGGTCCGTCCAGGCCGGGTGGCGCGGATCGTCGGCCCGGACCAGGGCGTCGGCCCGGTCCGCCGGGCCGGTCTCGGCCTCGTACCGCGCGAAGGCGGGGAGGGTCCAGCGGGCGGACTCCTCGGTGCGGCGGGCGAGCGCGCCCGGGGAGAGGCCGATGTGGACGCTGAGGTCGAAGGGGAACCAGTGTCCCAGCAACAGCGGGCCGTGCACGACGAGCACGCCGCCGGGCGGGAGTTCGGCGTAGGGGCTGCGGGTCGCCCGGTCGGTGGCCGGGTCCCAGAGGTCGGGCAGCACCCGACCGGTGCCGCCGGGGTCGGTCGGACCGAAGACCTCCCGCCAGAGCGCCGCCGTGTCGTACCAGCCGTCGAGGTAGGAGTCCACGTCCTCGCGGCCGAACTCGAAGCGGAGGGAGGCCGGGCGCAGGAAGCCCTCGGCCGCCACGACCAGGACCGAACGCCCGCGCAGGCGCAGCGCGTCGGCGAGTTCCGCGGCGAGGACGCCGGTGCGGGCGGCGGGCGCCCCGTCGATGCCCACGCGCCGCCATCGGCCTTCCGGGCCGGTCTCGCCCTCGCCGCCGTCCTTCTCGTTGTCCTTCTCGTTGTCCTTCTCGCTGTCGTCCAGGTGACCGGCGAGCCGCTCGGCCATCCGCTGCCATGTGATCGCTTCCAGCTGCACCAACCCATTGTCAGTGGTCGCCCCTAACGTTTTTCAAGAGGGATCACCGGCGCACAGGGGGCCGGTGGCCCGGCCTTGGGGAGGGGTCTGTCATGGCTCGGGAGACGACGTATCTGGAGCTGTCCCAGGAGGACGGCGGTGCCCACAAGTTCTACGAGGTCACCGTCGACGGCACCGCCGTCTCCGTGCGGTACGGACGCATCGGCGCGGACGGCCAGCTGCAGAGTTCCTCCTTCCCGACCGCCGAGAAGGCACGGGCGGCCGCCGCCAAGAAGGTCGGGGAGAAGGTCCGCAAGGGCTACGCCCCGGCGGTGCGGGGAGCACGCGCGGCCCGGTCGGTGACGCGGCGCCAGGTGACGTCGACCCCGTCCACCGCGCGCGCCGTGGCCCCGGTGCTGTGGCGGTTCCGTACGGGGTCCTCCGCCTTCGGGATCCACGTGGACGAGGACCGCTGCTGGGTCGGCAACCAGGCCGGGGACGTCTACACGGTGAGCCACGACGGCGAGGTGCTGGCCCGGTACTCGCTGCCGGACGGGGTGAAGTGTCTGGTGGCGGACGAGTTCTGGATCTACGCGGGCTGTGACGACGGCACGGTGTACGACCTGTCCTCGAAGGTGCCGTTCGGGGCGTACGACATCGCGGCCGACGTGGACATCTTCTGGCTCGACATCCGCGAGGGCGTGCTGAACGTGTCCGACCGCAGCGGCGGGCTGACGGTCATCGACCACGAGGACGAGTTCCAGTGGTCGCGGCGCTCGGCCGGCGAGAACGCGTGGATGGTGCGCGCGGACGAGCGGGCGGTCTACCACGGTCACAGCAAGGGGGTCACGGCCTACGCCCCGGACGGCGGCGGGCAGTTGTGGCACACACCGACCAACGGGTCGGTCCTGTTCGGCTGG
Source organism: Streptomyces sp. NPDC006487 (assembly GCF_042870555.1). Classification (NCBI taxonomy): domain Bacteria; kingdom Bacillati; phylum Actinomycetota; class Actinomycetes; order Kitasatosporales; family Streptomycetaceae; genus Streptomyces; species Streptomyces sp. NPDC006487. The sequence continues at coordinate 98,427 of NZ_JBIAHN010000015.1, read as the reverse complement.
CAGGAGGACCACGCGGTGTACGCGGGGACCGGCCGCAACACGGTGGAGCGGCTGTCGAAGGCGACGGGCGCGCTGGAGGCCTCGTACCGGTGCGACGCGGCGGTCTACTCCTGCGCGACCTCGCCGGACGGCCGGCACGTCTTCGCCGGTGACCTGGCCTCGTCCGTGTACTGCTTCGACTCCGACGGGCGCCGGCTGTGGAAGCTCGGCACCGGCAGCGGGGCCGCGCTGTCCATGCAGTACCTGGACGAGCGGCTGTACTTGGTGACCACGGACGGTTCGCTGGTGTGCGTGGACGCGAGCGAGGCCGCGATCGCGGCCGCCCGGGAGGGATCGGTGCCGACGGCCGTGGACGTGAAGTCGGCGGCCGCCCTGCCCGTCTTCACCCCGGCCGCCACCCCCGCCGCGGTGGCGACGGTGTCCGTGTCCTCGGTGCCCGCGGGCGGTGTGGTCGTGGAGTGCGTGCAGCTGGGCCAGCGGATGCGCGTGCAGGTGGTGTCGGGCGGTTTCGAGCCCTCGTGGAACGTGCAGTTCCCCCGCGGGATACGGGAGCCCGGCGCCCGGTACGTGGTGGACGGCCTGCACCCGGCGGCCGGAGGCTTCTACCGCGTGCGCGGGGAGATCCGCCGGCTCGTCTGAGCGGCGCCCTGGTTCACGGGGCCGGAGCTCATCGCGTCCGCGTGGGGCACGCGCACTGCGTGGCCCCGGGCGGAGCCTCGGTGGGCAGCGCGAAGGGGTCGCCCTCGGCGAGGGCGGCGGTCACACAGAGCACGACCCGCTCGGCGCCCAGGTTGCGGCCGAGGTGGACGTGGCGCCGGCCGGCGGGCTCGACGAAGCTGGTGCCGGTGTGATGCACCTCGACCGTACCGTCGTGCAGGATCCGGGTCAGGGTGCCGGACTTGACCACCGCTATCAACGGGACGCGGTGGTAGTGCCAGCCGGTGCAGCCGCCGGGCTCTATCTCGACCTCTCTCACCACGAGGTCGGAAGCCACCTCCGCTTTCGGACGCCTGCCCGCAACCCTCGGGCGCCCGGCCGTCGCCTGCCGTCCAACCATGTTTCCCTCCTCCATGGACCGGCCGCGGCCCACTCGACTCACGGTAGGAGGACACCATGAGGTCAGGGAAGACTCCGTGAAACCGCAAGTACCCATACGTACAAGGTGATATACGGCCTGAACGGCGGTATCACTTCGACATGAGCCTGGTCGTTTTCGAGTCGACGAAGCAGATCCACTGCGCGGAGTGCAGGCAGGGACCACTGCGCCGCCTCGTCCGCGAGGCCGGCGTGCCCCGCTGCCTGGACTGCGCCGACCTCGGACACCTGCTCTACCTGCCGCGCGGCGACACCGCCCTCACCCGGCGCGCCCACGAGGCCAGTTCGCTGTCCGCCGTCGTGGTCCGCTTCCACCGGCGCCGCCGCCGCTACGAGCGCATGGGCATCCTCGTCGAGGACGCGGCCCTGGCCCACGCCGAGCGGGCCTGCCTCGCGGACGCCGAGGCACGGTCCCGCCGCCGGGAGCGCGACCGGCTGCGCCGGGCGGCCGAGGACACCCGGTTCACGGCGGCCTTCGCCGCCGAGATCCTGCGGCTGTTCCCCGGGTGCCCCTCCGACCGGGCCCGGGCCATCGCCGCGCACGCCTCGGTGCGCGGCAGCGGCCGGGTGGGCCGCAGTGCGGCCGGCCGGGCTCTGGACCCGCCCGCCGTGTACGCGGCGGTACGGGCGGCCGTGCGGCACCTCGACACCGAGTACGACGCCCTGCTGATGGGGGGCGTGCCCCGGTTCGCCGCCCGGGCCCGGCTGGCGCCCCGGATCGACGCGATCCTGGACGGCTGGCGGGCAGCTTCCGAGGCGCCCGCGTCGCAGGCTAGTTGAGCCGGAAGCGCCGGTAGAGCAGCACTCCGCCGAGCAGCATGGCGCCGCCGCCGGACAGCAGGTAGCCGACGTTCTCGGCCCCGGTGTGGGCGAGCGCGGGACCCCGGGGCGGGGCCGGCGGGGTCTGCGGGGTCCGCGGGGTGACCGGCCGCACGGCGACGGGAGGCCGGACCGGCTCGCCGACGACCGGGGTCGAGCCGTTGACCGAGGTGTTGCCCACGGAGGAGTTGCCGACGCCGACGACACTCACCGAATTGCCGCTGATGTTGACCGGCACCTGGACGGGGAGCTGGAGCCCATTGCCGGACAGCAGCCCCGGAGAATCCTTTCCGCGCCCGTCGGCCACCGCACCCCGGCCGGGCCCACCGTGCCCGCCGTCCCGGTCGTCTCCGTCGTGGCCGCTGTGCCCGCCGTTCCCCGCACCGTTTCCGGCGCCGGGTTTCGACGGGTACGAGGGGTCGGACGGCCGAGACCCGGGATGTCCCGGCTTGCCCTGCTGCCCGGCGCCCCGGTCCGCGTTGACGCACCGGTTCCCGGCCGCCGAGTTGAGCACGCCCACCACGCTCACGGTGTTGCCGCACACGTTCACCGGGGCGTGTACCGGCAGTTGCAGCAGATTCCCCGACAGCACCCCCGGCGAACGCACGGCCTGCCCGCCCGCCTCCGCGTCGGCGTAGGCGAAGCCACCCGCACCCGCGACCGCGAGTCCACCCCCCGCAACCACCGCCGCGATCAAGCCATTCCGACGACTGTGACGCATCAGATTTCCTGCCTTCCGGAAGGGTCCACGGGCCTTGCACCCGTACCGGAAACAACGCCGTAACCCCATTCGGGTTATAGCGCCGGTAGGCATTTCACTCCATCGTGTACTGGGTAATCCCTACTTCATGACTCGCCCGCTGCTCCTCCTCGACGTGGACGGCCCCCTCAACCCGTTCCGGTCCCGCCTCGCGGGGCTCCGCGGATACACCAGCCACCGGATGCGCCCGAGCATCTGGCTGTCCTACCGCGCACCGGAATCCCGCAGCGCCCGGCGCGGTGTGCGGGTGCGCCTGCACCCGGCCCACGGCGCCCGGCTGCTGGCCCTGCCCTACGACATCGCCTGGGCCACCGCCTGGACGCACGAGGCCAACACACTGATCTCCCCGCACATCGGACTACCCGCTGATCTTCCTGTCATCGAATGGCCGGAACCCTTCAGCCGCGACCCCGACGGCCTCTTCTGGAAGACCCGCCCGCTCGTGGAATGGGCGGCCGGCCGGCCCTTCGCCTGGGTCGACGACCTGATCACGCCCAGGGACCGCGCCTGGGTCGCCTCCCACCACCCGGCCCCGGCCCTGCTCCTGCGCATCCACCCCCGCCACGGCCTGCGCCCGCAGGACTTCATCACCCTCGACCGCTGGGCGGCCGGGCTCAGCCCAGCAGGGCCGTGACCGGATCCGCGGCGGGGCCGCGGCCCGTGGGCCACCAGTCGTCATCGCCCAGGCGGTTCTCGTAGGAGTACCAGAGGGCGTCCCGGCCGAGCCGGAGCTGCCGGCCGGGGCCCGTCAGCCGGTTCCGGTCGGGGCGGAACGAGCCCTGGCCGGCGGCGAGAAGAGCCGGGCGGGCCCGGTCGAAGGGGCCCGCCGGCGGCTCCCAGGGCTCTTCGAGGGTGAGCAGGGCGGGCAGACCGCCCTGCCTCCAGGCGGCCGCTCCCCGGGCCAGGTCGGTGGTACTGCGTCCCGTGGCCCGGGCCAGCTCGCGGTAGAGGGTGCGGGCGGCGCCGGTGAGCCCGGCCGTCGGGTGGGCCGAGGCCAGCCGGACGGCGTCCTGCCAGCGGCTCAGCCCGGCCATCGGATCCTCGGCGGTGCGCAGCAGCGCCAGGGCGCGGGCGGCCGCGTCCGCGGCGAGCTGGTCCAGGGCGAGCGGGTCCGGGGCCGCCGGGTCGGCCGGATACGCGGGCGGCATCCCGACGGCGGAGGGCGCCGCCAGCGGAGCGGGCAGCGGCGGCAGCACGGTGCGTACGAGCGCGGCGCGGGCCGGTACCCCGGGGAAGTCCGGTGTCCCGTCGGGCTGTTCGCGCGCGGCGTGTGAGGCGTTGCGGCGGGTGAGCTCCTCCAGCAGCTCGCGCTCGCCGCGGCCGCGCAGCAGGAGCAGGACGAAGGGGTCGGCGTCCAGGAGCCGGGCCGCGCGGTAGCACAGGGCCGCGGCGTGCTTGCAGGGCGGGCGGGCGACGTCGGGGCAGGAGCAGCGCGGCACGAGCTCCCCCGCACCGGGCAGGACCGACTCGGAGAGGGACTCGGGGACCTCCCGCTCCAGCAGTGCGGCCAGCGCCGTCGGATCGGCGACCACCGATTCCAGCAGCTCGCTCCACTCGGTGTCCGAGAAGGCGGGCAGGGACAGCTCGGTGCGGTACGGCCGCGCCCGGCTGCCCCGGACGTAGGCCACGATCCGGCCCGGGGTGACGGTGACGGCATCGACGTGGCCCTCGGCGGCGTACGTCCGCCCGCGGGTCAGGCGGGCTCCGTCGCGGGCCACCTCCTCCAGGGCGGACACCCAGGCCCGGCCCCACCAGCTGACGGCCTCCACCCCCGGCGGCACGGTCTCGAAGGTGCGGCGGCGGTCGTCGCGCGCGGTGATCATCCGGGCCTCCGCAGGGAAACGAGGTCGGCCAGCTCGCGGTCGGTGAGCTCGGTCAGCGCCGTCTCGCCGGAGCCCAGCACGGCATCGGCCAGCGCCCGCTTCGCCTCCAGCATTTCGGCGATCCGGTCCTCGACGGTGCCCTCCGCGATGATGCGGTGCACCTGGACGGGCTGGGTCTGGCCGATCCGGTAGGCGCGGTCGGTGGCCTGTTCCTCGACGGCCGGGTTCCACCAGCGGTCGTAGTGGATGACGTGCCCGGCCCGGGTGAGGTTGAGGCCGGTGCCGGCCGCCTTGAGGGACAGCAGGAACACGGGCACCTCGCCCGCCTGGAACCGGTCCACGAGCTCTTCCCGGCGCGGAACGGGCGTGCCCCCTTGCAGCAGCTGGTGGGAGATCCCGCGCGCCGTCAGGTGCCGCTCGAGGAGCCGGGCCATCGTCACGTACTGGGTGAAGACCAGCACCGAGCCGCCCTCGGCCAGGATCGTGTCGAGCAGCTCGTCGAGGAGGGCCAGCTTCCCGGAGCGGTGCGCGATCCGCGGCTCTCCTTCCTTCAAATACTGAGCGGGGTGGTTGCAGATCTGCTTGAGCGAGGCCAGCAGCTTCATGATCATTCCGCGCCGCTCGATGCCCTCGCTCGCACCGATCACCGCCATCGCTTCGTCGACCGCCGCCTGGTAGAGGGAGGCCTGCTCGCGGGTGAGGGAGACGGGGTGGTCGGTCTCCGTCTTCGGCGGCAGTTCGGGGGCGATCCCGGGATCGGACTTCTTGCGCCGCAGCAGGAACGGCCGGACCAGCGCGGCCAGTCGGGCGACCGCGGCCTCGTTGCCCCCGTCCTCCTCCGTCTGGTGCTCCACGGGCCGCGCGTGGCGGGCCCGGAACGCGGTGAGCGGGCCGAGCAGTCCGGGCGTGGTCCAGTCGAGGAGCGCCCACAGCTCGGAGAGGTTGTTCTCCACCGGGGTGCCGGTCAGCGCCACCCGGGCGGGCGCCGGGATCGTGCGCAGCGCCTTCGCGGTCGCCGAGTGCGGGTTCTTGACGTGCTGGGCCTCGTCCGCGACGACCATGCCCCAGGGCTGTTCGGCCAACCGGGCCGCTCCCGCGCGCATGGTTCCGTAGGTGGTGAGGACGAATCCCCCGGCGGGTTGGCCGGACAGTCCTTCGAGGCTGCGGCCGGCGCCGTGGAAGCGGCGCACCGGCGTGCCGGGGGCGAACCTCTCGATCTCGCGCTGCCAGTTGCCCAGCAGCGAGGCCGGGCAGACCACCAGCGTCGGCTCGGGGCGGTCGCGGTGCAGGTGGAGCGCGATCAGGGTGACGGTCTTGCCCAGGCCCATGTCGTCGGCGAGGCAGCCGCCGAGTCCGAGCGAGGTCATCAGGTCCAGCCAGGCCAGACCGCGGGCCTGGTAGTCGCGCAGGGTGGCCTTGAGCCCGGCCGGCTGGGGCAGCGGCGCCAGCTCCCCGGTCAGCCGGTCCCGCAGGGCGGCCAGCGCCCCCACGGGCACCGCGGCCACCGGCTCCCCCTCGACCTCGGCGGTCCCCGTCAGTACGGCGGCCAGCGCGTCCACCGGGTCCAGCAGACCCAGCTCCCGCTTGCGCGCCTTGCGCACCAGCTCCGGATCGACCCGCACCCACTGGTCGCGCAGCCGCACCACGGGCCGGTGGGCCTGCGCGAGCGCGTCCATCTCCCCCGGGGTGAGCCGGTCCCCGCCGAGCGCCAGTTCCCAGGAGAAGGCGAAGAGGTGCTCGGCGTCGAAGAAGGCGGTGCCGTCGGTCGCGGAACCGGGCGCGGTGGACCGTACGACCGCGGTCGCGGACAGCGTACGAGCCAGCTCGCGCGGCCAGTGGACAGGGACTCCGGCCTCCGCCAGCCGGGTCGCGGCCCGGCCCAGCAGGTCTTCGAGCTCGGGGTCCGAAAGGGCCAGCACGTCGGGAACCGGCTGGTCGAGCAGCCGGAGCAGCGGCGGCCACACCCGGGCGGCCCGTCGCAGCGCGAGGACGGCGTCGATCCGGGCACGGGGTCCGAAGCCGGCCGCGGCGGCGCCCGCCCAGAGCATCGAGGCGTCCGTGACCAGCGTCGGGTCGGCGAGGCTGTGCACCTGGACGACGGCGGCCCCGGCGCGGCGCAGGTCCTCGCCCGGTTCCGTCCCGCTCTCGGCCTCGTCGAAGAGGCGGAAGGAGGACAGGTCGAGGCGGAGCGAGATGCCGACTCCGGTGTCCGCGCCCGAGGCGACCTGCGCGGCCCAGTCCCGTATCCCCGGGACCTGCTGCGGCTCGCGGGCCGCGAACGGCCGGCCCGCGGCGAAGGGCGCCGCCGGGGTGCGGGGCAGGCTGTCGGCGACGGCATCGAGGAACGCCCTGACCAGTGCCTCCGGTTCGGGCAGGTGGAGCGGGCGGCGTCCGGCGAGCGGGGTGGCGTACCCCTCGTGGGGCATCGCGGCGGCGACCGCGCGCAGATGCGCGATGTCCTCGGCGTCCAGGGGTCCGGCCCGCCAGGCGTCGATGCCTTCGGGGGTCAGCCCGGGCAGCAGCCGGCCCCGCGCGACGAGGGACAGCGCCTGGACGGCGGCCGTCCCCCAGGCACGGGTCGCGGGATGGGTCCCGGGCCTGCGGACCGCACGGACGAGCACGGGCAGGGCGGCGGTGACCGTCAGCGTGACGGCGGGCACCGTGCGGGTACGGACGCCCTCGCCATGGGGGCGGACCACCTGGAGCGCGTCCGGGGCGCCTTCGGCGGGCAGGGGGTCCCCGTCGGGGGCCCAGAACGCGATGCGGCTCTCGCGGGGCACCGCGGCCGGAAGGAACACGGCGGCGTGCCGCGGCAGAGCGGACCCGGACCCGGGCGGCTGCGCCGGTGCGTGGCGCGTCGTCGGCATGGCCATGATGTCCCCCCTCTCGCGGTCTCCGCGGTCTCCTCGGTCAGACGGATCCCGTCTGCGTCGAGTCTAGGCGGGGCCACTGACAATGCCGCTGAGCTGTGCCTTTCCCGGAACCCCGGAGACCGTGGAACCCGTCGGTCCGGCAGCACGGCGCCCGGCGCACGGCGGTCCGACGGCACGCGGCCCGGCAGCCCGGGAGTGCCGCGGGGCTGCGGTACGGGTGGTGCTCGCGCCCGGCGGTCAGCGGGCCCAGCGGCCCTGTTCGGTTGCGTATCCGTACACCGGCCGGTCCGCGGAGACGGCCGAGATGCGCCAGGGCCGGCCGGCCTCGTCGAGGCGGAGGGTGCCGGAGCCGGTGGGGCCGCTCCAGTGAAGGTCCAGGGACCAGTCGCAGTCGCAGCCGGTGGTGCTCGCCACCACCCGTAGGACGGCCGGTTCGGCGGCCGAGACCCGGATCGGGAAGGCGGGGGCTTCGATCTTCTCCCCCTCGTTGTTGCCGGCCACCGGACGGGCCAGTGGGCGCGGCGCGTCCAGGTTGACCGCGAAGCCGGCCGGGGTGAGCCCTCCGCCGCAGCCCTGCGACATCTCGTAGACGTTCCACGCCGGCGGGGACCGCCGCCCGGCCACCCGTACCTCCAAGTCCTCCAGGACCACCGCGGCCGGACCCGTGCCCAGCAGGGTGATCTCCACGATCTGCGTCCCCGCGTGGACGGCCTCCCGCCCCGCCGCCCACGCGGGCGCGTCCGCCTCCACCGGGGGCGGGGGCACCGCCGAGGGCGCCTGTTCGGAGAGGTACGCGTGATCGCAGCCCGCCGCCCACACGTGCGACCGCACGGCCGCGCGCAGGGGCGGGGAGGCCGGTGTGGGGCCGCCCGTCGCGGCGGGCCCGGTCGGCGCTCCCGTCGTGCCCGCCGAAGTGCCCGCCGAAGCGGCCGTAGGGCCGGCCCCCGGGCCGGTCGCCGCGGGTGGCGCCGCGGGCCCGGTCCCTCCCGGCGCGGTCTCCGACGCCGTCGGCCCGGCCGTCGCCGCCGTCCCCGTGGCCCCGGCCGTCCCCGTGGCCCCCACCGGCGCCGTCGGTCCGGCCTGGGGTGCCCGGTGGTCCGGGCCCGTCTGCGGAAGCCACCAGACGCCCACCGCGAGGGCCACGACCGCGGCGACCGCCACCCCGGCCAGCCGCAGCCGGTGCCCGGACCGGCGCGGCAGCGGCGCCCCCGGAACATCGGGATCCGCGGCCACCTCCTCCGGCCGGGCCTCCGGGTCTTCCCGGCCGCCCTCACCCTCGGGCGACGCCCCCACCGCCTCCGCCACCTCCGCCACCGAGACCGCGCGCCGCCGGGCATCCGCCAGCAGCCAGGCCCGGTGCAGTTCCACCGCCTCCGCCGGAGTCGCCCCGCAGGCCCGCGCGAAGCGGTCCACCACCACGAACTCCGCGGGCAGCGCCTCACCGCTGCAGTAGCGGTGCAGGGTCGACGTGCTCGTGTGGAGCCCTCGCGCGAGAGCCCCGTAGCTCCGCCCGCTCCGCTCCTTCAGTTCCCTCATCGACCGTGCGAACGCCTGCGCCTCGGCCGATCTCCCCGTCCCGGAATTCCGTTCCATGCCAACGATGTTCCCGCAGATGACGGTGCGTACGGCCGTTCCACCGTCCCGAGTTCGTCCCGAAACGCCGGCGTGGGCCCGAGCCGGGGTACAGCCTTCTCGAGAGACACCACCGCACCGTCACGGACCACACGGGGAGAACCGACCATGTTCCGACGCACCGCCCGATCCACCGGACCCGCCCGGCCCGCCCGGACCGCCCGGACCGCCGCCGTCCTCGCGGCCACCGCGGCCGCCGCCACCGCCCTCGTCCTCACCGCCTCCACCACCTCCTCGGCCGCCGTCACCGCGCCCGGGTTCCTGGCGGGCGCCGACCTGCCCCCGCACCCCGGCTCCGCCTGGTACGCCGGGAAGGTCACCAAGGGGCTGCCCGAGTTCGCGCCGTTCTGTGCGGACGGCGTGCTCCCCGCCACCGGGAGCTGGTACCGCGACTTCGGCACCGAGTTCGACACGAACGCGGTACAGGTGTCCGTGCGCACGTCCTCCAGCGCCGCGGCCATCAAGCTCAAGGCGGCCCTGGAGCGCAAGGTGGCGGCCTGCGCCGCCGACTGGCTGCGCAAGACCCCGGGCGGTACGGCCTCCTGGCAGGACTACGGCAAGCTCAGCGTCGAGGAGGGCGCGCACGTCTACGGGGTGCACACCTCCATGCCGGAGTCCGAGCCCGGCGTCCACCTGTTCGGCATCGGGCGCGACGGCTCCACGGTGACGTTCGTGAGGTGGGGGCAGATGGGGTACCTGAACGAGGCACCCGTCCCGGCCTTCAAGAAGACGACCGTCAGGGCCGTGAACAAGCTCAACCCCTGACGCTCCGCGCCCCCGGTGGGACCATGGAAGGGACGGGGAAGCCGGGGTGGGCGACGACGTCTGGGCGGTGATGGCCATGCGCACCGGAAACGAGCCGGTGACGGCCCGCAGCGCGCTGCGGCTGCGCTTCTGGCTGAGCCTGTGGGGGCTGATCTGGTCCGGTGCCGGGGCGGCGGCGTTCTCGCTCGCCGCCCGGCCCGGGTGGGCCGCGGCCTGCGCGGCCATCGCCGTGCTCGCGGCCGTGGACCTGACCGTGGTGATCCGCCGCATCCACCAGGGCCCGCACTACCAGCCGGGCCGCGACATCCCCCCGTACGAGCCCCCGGGCCACTAGGCCGTCTCTTTCGGATCTTGCCGGACCACGCGGGCCAGGCAAGATCCGAAAGAGACGGCCTAGGTGTGGTGTCCCGGGGCGTCTGCCCGGAGCCCGGCCGGGCTACTTCTCGAAGCGGGCCGCCGCCAGGTAGTCCGGCTGGGGGTCCAGGGCGGCCGCGAGGCGGAAGTGCTTGCGGGCCTGGTCCGGGCGGCCGGCGCGCTCGTGGGTGCGTGCCAGTGCGAAGTGGGCGAACGCGTTGTCCGGCTCCCGCTCCAGCACGATCTCGAACTCCAGCTCCGCCGGCCGCAATTGGGCGGCGGCGAAGAAGGCCCGGGCGCGCAGCAGCCGGGCCGCCGTGTTCTCCGGGTGGGCGGCTATCACCGAGTCGAGCAGCTTCACCGCACCGCGCGGGTCGCGCGCGGCGAGGAGCTGCTCCGCGGCCCGGTAGTCGATGACGTGCGTCTCGGGCGACGAGGACCGAGGGGGCGGCGGGAGCTGCGGCGTGGTGTCGGACACGGTCTGTTCCTTCCCTCTACAGGCGCGTTCAACGCCCCGCACGCCGCCCGCTATTCCGTCAGCCGAGCCGGTCCTCGAGTTGGGCGTACAGCTCGGTGACGGCGGCGTCGGCGGCCGGGGAGACGGGGAAGAGGTTGAGGAAGGTGTGGATCAGTCCGTCGTAGGTACGGGCGAAGACGTCCACGCCGGCACCGGTGAGGGCTTCCGCGTAGGCGTTGCCCTCGTCGCGCAGGGGGTCGTACTGGGCGGTGCCGATGACCGCGGGGGCGAGGCCGGTGAACTTCTCGGCGAGCAGCGGGGAGACCTGCCAGGAGCCGCGGACGGCGGGGTCGTCGCCCGCGTAGAGGTGTTGGAGATCCAGGACGTCCTGGGTGCGCAGGGCGTAGCCGTCGGCGTTCTCGGTGCGTGAGGGGTGGTCGCCGACGAAGTCGGTGGCGGGGTAGACCAGGAGTTGCGCGGCGAGCGGTCGGCCTTCGTCGCGGAAGGTGAGGGCGACGGCGGCGGCGAGGTTGCCTCCGGCGCTGTCGCCGGCCACGGCGAGGCGGTCGCGGCGGCCTCCGTAGTCGTCGGTGTGGTCGGCGACGTGGTGGGCGGCGGCGAGGCAGTCGTCGTAGGCGGCGGGGAAGGGGTGCTCGGGGGCCAGCCGGTAGTCGACGGCCACGACCACGGCGTTCACGTCGCGGCACATCCGCCGGGTGACGTCGTCATGGGTGTCGAGGTCGCCCGTGAGCCAGCCGCCGCCGTGGAAGAAGACCACCGTGGGAACGGGTCCGCCGTCCTCGGGCCGGTAGACGCGGACGGGGATCCGTCCGGCGGGTCCGGGGACGGCGGTGTCCTCCACCGAGCCGACCTCGATCGGCTCCGGCAGTGCGAAGCCGGCGCCCATCGCGCGGTTCACCTCGCGCAGCACCTCGGGATCGGTGTCGATGACCCGGGGGACCGGGTGGGCGTTGACCTGGTCGAGTACGGCGGCGAGGGACGGGTCGACGGGCATGCGCGGCACCCTTCTTCGGCGGGACGTGCCCGGAGCGCTGGAGGGAGCGGCGGATCGGCTCCGTGTCTCGCATCGTGCGGTCACGCCCCGGAGGCCGCCACCGGAGGCCGCCACCGGGGGCCGGCCGTCGGGCGAGCAATGGCCGGCCGTCGCGATCAGCGTCACGCGGCCGTGGCCGCAGCCCCCGTCACGCGGCGCCGGTCACGCCGCCCCGCCATTCGTCCCCGTCACGCGGCCCTGGTCACGACCCGCCGCCCGCCGCCCGCACCGTGAGCTCCTCCCACACCTTGCGCACCTGCGGCTCCAGCGCCTCCAGCGGCCCGTCGTTGTCGATCACGAGCGTGGCCACGGCCAGCCGCTGTTCGCGCGTGGCCTGCGCCGCCATCCTGGCCCTGGCCTCCGACTCCTCCATGCCCCGCAGCCCCGTGAGCCGCGCGAGCTGGGTGGCGGGCGCCGCGTCCACGACGACGACCAGGTCGTACAGGGGAGCGAGCCCGTTCTCCGCGAGCAGCGGTACGTCGTGCACCACGATCGCGTCGGCCCCCGCGGCGGCTTCGAGCTCGGCGGACCGGGCCCCGACCAGCGGGTGCACGATCCCGTTGAGGATCCGCAGCTTCGCCGGGTCGGCGAACACGATCGACCCCAGCTTCGGCCGGTCCAGCCCGCCCCCGGGAGTCAGTACGGACTCCCCGAAGGCCTCCACCACCGCCGCGAGCCCGGACGTACCCGGCTCCACGACCTCCCGCGCGATCCGGTCGGCGTCCACGACGACCGCCCCGTACCCCGCCAGCAGCCGCGAGACCTCGCTCTTGCCGGCGCCGATTCCGCCTGTCAGGCCAACTTTCAACATGCCCGGCAGACTAGCCCCCGCGTCCTGGGGCCCGTACGGACCCCCTGCCCGGGCGGTTCCTCAGCCCTCGCCCTCGCGCTCCGCCAGGAACCGCTCGAACTCGAGGCCGATCTCGTCCGCCGACGGGATCTCCGCGGGCTCCGCGATCATGTTGCCCCGGGTCTCGGCGCCGGCCGCCGCGTCGTACTGGTGCTCCAGCCCCTGCACGAGACTGACCAGCTCCTCGTCGCCCTCCCGGATCTGCCGGTCGATCTCCGTCTGCGTGCGGTGCGCCTCGGTGCGCAGCGCGTGCGCGACCGACGGCAGGACCAGCCCCGTGGCGGCGGTGATCGCCTCCAGGGCGGTCAGCGCGGCGTCGGGATACGGGGAGCGCGCCACGTAGTGCGGTACGTGGGCGGCGACGCCCAGCACGTCGTGCCCGGCCTGGCCGAGGCGGAACTCGACCAGGGACTCGGCACTGCCCGGGACCTGGGCCTCGTCGAAGGGGCTGCGGTGACCCGGCATCAGGTCGGTCCGGTTGCCGTGCGGGGTGATCCCGACGGGCCGGGTGTGGGGGACGCCCATGGGGATGCCGTGGAAGTTGACGGAGAGCCGCACGCCCAGGCGCTCGACGATCTGCCGGACGGCGACGCAGAAGCGCTCCCACTCCACGTCCGGCTCGGGGCCGGACAGCAGCAGGAAGGGTGCGCCGGTGGCGTCCTGGACGAGGCGCACCTCGAGCCGGGGCTCCTCGAACTCCGTCCAGTGGTCGCGCTGGAACGTCAGCAGCGGACGGCGCGCCCGGTAGTCCACCAGGCGGTCCGCGTCGAACCGGGCCACGACCTGGTGGGGCAGCGTGTCGAGCAGCCGCTCGACGATCTGCTCGCCGGTCTCACCCGCGTCTATGTACCCCTCGAAGTGGTAGAGCATGACCAGCCCGGCCGAGTCCTGGGCGAGCGCCAGGTCGGCCACCGCCAGGCCCTTGGCGTCCCATTCGTACAAACCCTGTGGATCAAGCACTGCCACCACTCCTCCTCCGCCGCGTTCTCTGGCAAGAACGTCCAAGGAACCGTGACCATTCCCCAGTTGACGGTTCTGACCGTTTTCACGAGGCGGTGTTCAGCAGGCGGTGTTCACAGGAACGCGCGGCACGGCCGTACAACGCGGTAAGGCCCGCCCCCCTTAGGGGACGGGCCTTACCGGTGAAGATCAGCTCGGCTCACACCGTGCTGCTGCGATCAGCTCTGGCCGCCGGCCAGCTTCTCGCGGAGCGCGGCGAGGGCCTCGTCGGACGCCAGGGCGCCAGAGGTCTCGTCCGCACCCTCGGAGGAGTACGAACCACCCGAGATGCCCGCACCGGCGCTGCTGCTGCTGCCCGCGGCCGGAGCGGCCGCACCCTCGGCAGCGGCGGCCTCGTCGGCCTCGCGGCTCTTGATGACCTGGGCCTGGTGCTGCTCGAAGCGCGTCTGCGCCTCGGCGTACTGGCCCTCCCAGGCTTCGCGCTGCTTGTCGAAGCCCTCGAGCCAGTCGTTGGTCTCGGGGTCGAAGCCCTCGGGGTAGATGTAGTTGCCCGCGTCGTCGTACGAGGCAGCCATACCGTAGAGGGTCGGGTCGAACTCGACCGAGGCCGGGTCGGCACCGAAGGACTCGTTGGCCTGCTTCAGCGACAGCGAGATCCGGCGACGCTCGAGGTCGATGTCGATGACCTTGACGAAGATCTCGTCGTTGACCTGGACGACCTGCTCCGGGATCTCCACGTGGCGCTCGGCCAGCTCGGAGATGTGGACCAGACCCTCGATGCCCTCGTCCACGCGGACGAACGCACCGAACGGAACCAGCTTGGTGACCTTACCCGGGACGACCTGACCGATCTGGTGCGTCCGGGCGAACTGCTGCCACGGGTCTTCCTGCGTCGCCTTCAGCGACAGGGAGACGCGCTCGCGGTCCATGTCCACGTCGAGGACCTCGACGGTGACTTCCTGGCCGACCTCGACAACCTCGGACGGGTGGTCGATGTGCTTCCAGGACAGCTCGGAGACGTGGACGAGACCGTCGACGCCACCCAGGTCCACGAAGGCACCGAAGTTGACGATCGAGGAAACGACGCCGGAGCGGACCTGACCCTTCTGCAGGGTGGTGAGGAACGTCTGGCGAACCTCGGACTGGGTCTGCTCGAGCCAGGCACGGCGGGACAGGACCACGTTGTTGCGGTTCTTGTCCAGCTCGATGATCTTCGCCTCGAGCTCCTTGCCCACGTAGGGCTGGAGGTCGCGGACGCGACGCATCTCGACGAGGGAGGCCGGCAGGAAGCCGCGGAGGCCGATGTCGAGGATGAGTCCACCCTTGACGACCTCGATGACGGTACCGGTGACGATGCCGTCTTCTTCCTTGATCTTCTCGATCGTGCCCCAGGCGCGCTCGTACTGCGCGCGCTTCTTGGACAGGATCAGACGGCCTTCCTTGTCCTCCTTCTGGAGAACAAGAGCCTCGATCTCGTCGCCGACCTTGACGACCTCGTTCGGGTCGACATCGTGCTTGATCGAGAGCTCGCGGCTCGGGATCACGCCCTCGGTCTTGTAACCGATGTCGAGGAGGACCTCGTCACGGTCGACCTTCACGATGACGCCGTCGACGATGTCGCCGTCGTTGAAGTACTTGATCGTCTCGTCGATCGCGGCGAGGAACGCGGCCTCGTCACCGATGTCGTTGACCGCAACCTGCGGGGTGGTGGCGGTGGTCTCGGTGCTGCTCGTCATGTGGGTAAGGGCTCCGGTTACGGACAGAAAGTCGTAGGTACTGCTACGCCGGGAGCCCTTATCGGCATCTGCCGAAGAAGCCGGACAGCCAAGGAAGCCCCAGTTCCGCGAAATGCGGGGTGGGGGCCTCGAAAACCGAGGGGACATCAACAGATACAAGCGCAGCCTGCTAGGTCTGAGGAGCACAGGCTCGCAGCGCAACTTGTAGCATACGGGGGCAGCCGGACAGGGTCAATGCGCGAAGGCGCACACCCCGGGCGGATCACCGCACAACCGGCACAATTAACGGGCAGGCAGGCGCCGATGGCCCTTCCCGCCCGCTTTCCGCAGACATTCGCAGACTACGACGACGGGCCCCATGAACCAAGAGGACTACGCCCCCGAAGAGGCGTACGAAGCCGGATCGGCCGCCGAAGACGATTCCGAGGCCACGCGGCGTGACGCGGGGGAAGCGGAGAGCAGCCGCGCGAGCCGGGGCTGGTGGGACCGCAACGCCGACGAGTACCAGAGCGAGCACGGGGCGTTCCTCGGCGACGACCGCTTCGTCTGGGGACCCGAGGGCCTGGACGAGGCGGAAGCGGCCCTGCTCGGGCCCGCCGCCTCCCTCAAGGGCAAGGACGTCCTGGAGATCGGCGCCGGCGCCGCCCAGTGCTCCCGCTGGCTCGCCGCCCAGGGCGCCCGCCCCGTCGCCCTCGACCTCTCCCACCGCCAGCTCCAGCACGCCCTGCGGATCGGCGACGACGTCCCCCTGGTCGAGGCCGACGCCGGGCGCCTCCCCTTCCGCGACGGCTCCTTCGACCTCGCCTGCTCCGCCTACGGGGCCGTCCCCTTCGTCGCCGACCCCGTGAACGTCATGCGCGAGGTGCGCCGCGTCCTGCGCCCCGGCGGCCGCTGGGTCTTCTCCGTCACCCATCCCGTCCGCTGGGCCTTCCCCGACGAGCCGGGCCCCGAGGGGCTGTCCGTCGCCGCCTCCTACTTCGACCGCACCCCGTACGTCGAACAGGACGAGCAGGGACGCGCCGTATATGTGGAGCACCACCGCACGATCGGCGACCGGGTACGGGACGTGGTCGCGGGCGGCTTCCGCCTCGTCGACCTGGTCGAGCCGGAGTGGCCCGCGTGGAACAGCCAGGAGTGGGGCGGCTGGTCCCCGCTGCGCGGCAACCTCATCCCCGGTACGGCGATCTTCGTGTGCGAGCGGGACTGAGCCGGTGACGGGACAGCGCGTGATCCGTACGGCCGACCTCGACGCCCTTCCCGTACGGGAAGCCCTGCCCGCGCTCGTCTCGGCGCTCGACGCCCACGGCACCGCCGTGCTCTGCGCCCCGCCCGGCACCGGCAAGACCACGCTGGTGCCGCTGGTACTGGCGGGGCTGGTGGGAGGCGGGCCGCGCCGCAGGGTCGTCGTCGCCGAACCCCGCCGGATCGCCGCCCGCGCGGCGGCCCGCCGGATGGCCTGGCTGCTCGGCGAGCCGGTCGGCGCCTCCGTGGGCTTCACGGTGCGCGGCGAGCGGAACGTCGGACCGTCCACCGTCGTCGAGGTGGTCACCACCGGAGTGCTGCTCCAGCGGCTCCAGCGCGACCAGGAGCTCTCCGGAACCGACCTGGTGATCCTGGACGAGTGCCATGAGCGGCACCTGGACGCCGATACCGTCGCCGCCTTCCTCCTGGACGTACGCGCGACCCTGCGCCCGGAGCTGCGGCTCCTCGCGGCCTCGGCGACCACGGACGCGGCCGGATGGTCGCGGGTGCTGGGTGGCGCCCCCGTGGTGGAGGCCGCGGGAATCTCGTACCCGGTGGAGACCGTGTGGGCCCCGCCGGCCTGCCCGGTGCGGCCCCCGCACGGGATGCGGGTGGATCCGGCGCAGCTCACGCACGTGGCCTCGGTGGTGCGGCGGGCGCTGGCGGAACGTTCCGGCGACGTCCTCTGCTTCCTGCCCGGCGTCGGCGAGATCGCCCGGGTCGCCGGTCAGCTCGGCGCGGCCGACGCGGAAGTCCTCCAGATACACGGCCGCGCCCCCGCCGCCGTCCAGGACGCGGCGCTGTCCCCCGCGCCGCACCGCCGGGTCATCCTCTCCACCGCCGTCGCGGAGTCCAGCCTGACCGTGCCCGGCGTACGGATCGTCGTGGACTCGGGGCTGGCCCGCGAACCCCGGGTCGACCATGCCCGGGGCCTGGGAGCGCTGGCCACCGTGCGGGCGTCCCGCGCCGCCGGCCGCCAGCGCGCGGGCCGAGCCGGGCGCGAGGCCCCCGGCACGGTGTACCGCTGCTGGGCCGAAGCGGAGGACGGGCGGCTGCCCGCGTACCCCTCCCCCGAGATCCGGATCGCGGACCTCGCGCAGTTCGCCCTCCAGGCCGCCTGCTGGGGCGACCCGGACGCGACCGGCCTGGCCCTGCTCGATCCGCCGCCGGCCGGAGCGATGGCCGCGGCGCGGGAGGTGCTGCTCGCGGTGGGCGCGGTGTCCCCGGCGGGCCGGCCGACCCCGCGGGGGCTGCGGATGGCCCGGCTCGGCCTGCACCCGCGCCTCGCCCGGGCCCTGCTCGACGGCTCCGCCGCGCTGGGCCCCCGGCGGGCGGCGGAACTGGTGGCCCTGCTCAGCGAAGAGCCGCCGCGGGAGTACGGCGACGACCTGGCCGCGGCCTGGCGGCGTGCCCGCGCGGGCGGCGACCCCTACGCATCGCGCTGGCGCGCGGAGGCCCGCCGCCTGGAGCGCGCGGCGGCGGAGGGCGGCCCTGCGGGGTTTTCCGTCCCCGATGACGCGGCCGCCGGGCTCGTGGCCGCGCTGGCGTTCCCGGAGCGGGTCGCCAAGGCCAAGGGCCAGGGTGCCTTCCTCATGGCCTCCGGGACCGGGGCCGAGCTCGGCGAGGGATCCGGCCTGCGCAGCGCGCCCTGGCTGGCGATCGCAGTCGCCGACAGACCCCCGCACTCCGCCTCCGCCCGCGTCCGCCTCGGCGCCCTCCTCGACGAGGAGACCGCCCGCACGGCGGCGGGCCACCTGTTCCGCGAGGGTGAAGAGGTGCACTGGGAGGACGGCGACCTGGTGGCCCGCCGGGTCACCCGCCTCGGTGCCATCGAGCTCGCCGCGCGGCCCCTGCGCGACCCCGACCGGGACCTCGTCAGGAGCGCACTGCTCGACGGGCTGCGCACCGACGGACTCGGCCTGCTGCGCTGGACCCCGGACGCGCAGGCACTGCGGGCCCGGCTCGGCTTCCTGCACCGCACGCTCGGCCCGCCCTGGCCCGACGTGGCGGACGACGGGGAACTGCTGGAGCGGGCCGACGACTGGCTGGAGCCCGAGCTGTCGCGGGCCCGGCGCCGCGGCGACCTCGCACGGATCGACGCCGGGCAGGCGCTGAACCGGCTGCTCCCCTGGGCCACCGGGGAGGCCGTCCGGCTCGACGAGCTGGCCCCCGAGCGGATCGAGGTGCCGAGCGGCTCGCGGATCCGGGTCGACTACGCCGCCGAGCACGGGCAGCCCGTACTCGCGGTCAAGCTCCAGGAACTGTTCGGGCTGGCCGAAACCCCCCGGATCGCGGGGGTCCCCGTACTCGTCCATCTCCTGTCGCCCGCCGGCCGGCCCGCCGCGGTCACCGCCGACCTGGCTTCCTTCTGGCAGGGCGGCTACCGCGCCGTCCGCGCCGAGCTCCGCGGCCGCTATCCCAAGCACCCGTGGCCCGAGGACCCGGCGACCGCCGAGCCCACCCGGCACACCAACGCCCGGCTCAAGCGCTGAACGGCTCCTCCTGGCGGGGGCGCCGGCCGCGCGCCTCCAGCCAGAGCGCGAGCCCGAAGAGCGCGAGCCCGCCGGCCGCCAGCCCGATCGGGGCGTACGTGTGCAGCCCGAGGACCATGACCCGGTTCGACTTCACCAGGTCGACGGTGTAGTCGCTGTAGTCCTCGCGGATCTTCACGTGCCCGGCGAAGACGGTGAGCTTCCCGTCGGGCGCGCTGCCCGCGAGGCTCCCGCCGCGCATCTCCTGCTGGATCTCCTGCTCGGCGTTGACGGGCGCCCCGGTCACCGGGTCGACCCAGAACATCGCCTTGGTCGTGTACCAGAGGCTGGTTCCGGTGGTCTGCTCGAACGTCGCCGGGTCGATGCCGTCGAACGGCATCTTCTTCGGCAGCCCGACCTTCGTCCACGGCACGGTCTGCTCGTAGTAGTAGACGTCCATGCCCTTGAACTTGCGCGGCCCCACGTAGTGGATGGGCGAGGAGGTGCGGGTCTGCGCGTCGAAGTAGAGGTAGTCGCGCGGCTCGGTGAAGAACGGCCACTTGAACTCGATGCCCTCGCGCTTGACCGGGTCCCCGTCCACGGCCTCGCCGGTGGCGTGCACCGGGTCCTGGCTGTGGGCGTCGAAGATGTAGCGCTCGGGGATCTGGGAGACCATCTTCCCGTCCGGGCCCATGATGTGGGTCAAGGTGTCCCAGACCACGACGTCCTTGCCCGCGCTGGCCTCTATCTCCTTCGACGCCTCGACGTTGCCCTTGAGGGTCTGGACGATGGTGACCTTGTCGACCTTCTTCGGCTGCATGGTGGCGTAGTCGATGAGGGTCGCGTCCTTCGCCTCCAGCACCATCTCCTGGTACTGGCTCGGCGGGATCTTCGCGAGTCGGGGGTACGCGTACCAGCGCAGCAGCGGCGCGAGGGCTGCACAGAACACGGCTACGGCTAGCAGGACGAGGCTTGCTCTGCGTCGCATGGCCGGGCCCTCCTCTACTTTCCGGGCGCGGCGGGCGCGGTGGTGAGCAGGGGCTTGGGTGAGGTCTTGCCTTCCGGCGCCCCCGTCGCCGTGATGGCGAAGACGAGGAGCGCCGCGAGGACGAGACCGCTGGCGGCGGCGACGAATGCGCGCATGCCGGGGCCTCCGGAATCTGATGGGGTGTCAGGGCGGTGGCACCGTAGCAATGCGGGTGACAGATGAGAACCGTTTGCGCCACTGCTCGCGCGGGGACCCGGGCCGCGCCGGGTCACGCCGGGTCGCCGCCCCCGCTCAGGGGGCGGGGGCGGCGCGTGTCAGGGGCGTCGGGCGCGTCAGGGAGCCGGTGTGGGCGCCGGAGCGGCGGCGGACGCGGACGGTGACGTTTTGGGCGACGGCTTGGGCTTCGGCGACGGGGAGACCGAAGCCGTGGGCTTCGGAGCGGGCTCGGGCGTCGGCGACGGGGTCGGGCTCGGAGTCGGCTTCGGACTCGGGGTCGGGGTCGGGCTGGGGGTCGGCTTCGGACTCGGCGTCGGGCTGGGCGTCGGGCTCGGCGTGGGCGTCGGACTCGGCGTGGGCGTGGGGCTCGGAGTCGGCGTGGGGCTCGGAGTCGGCTTCGGCGAAGGAGTCGGGCTCGGGGTGGGCGTCGGCTTCGGGCTCGGGGTGGGCGTCGGGCTCGGGGTGGGCGTCGGGCTCGGAGTCGGGGTGGGCGAAGGCGTGGGCTTCGGCGTCGGGGACGGCGGCGGAGGTGTCACCGCCGGGGTGCCCTTGCCACCCGAACCGGAACCGGAACCAGAACCGGTACCGCCACCACCACCGCCACGGCCGTCCGGGACCTCGTGCGCGCCCTTCAGGTAGTACGTGAACCACGACCGCACCGTCCGCAGGTACGCGGAGGAGTTGTTGTACGACAGGACGGCCCGGTCCAGATCCGCTTCCACCCGCAGGTCACGCGTACCGGCGCACAGGTAGCGGCCCGCCGCGAGCGCGGCGTCGTGCACGTTGTTGGGGTCACGGCGGCCGTCGCCGTTGGCGTCCTGGCCCCACGAGGCCCAGGTGGACGGGATGAACTGCATCGGCCCGACCGCACGGTCGTAGCGGGAGTCCCCGTCGTAGGCCCCGCCGTCGGTGTCCCGGATGTTCGCGAAGCCGTTGCCGTCCAGCACCGGCCCCCGGATCGGCCGCAGCGTCGTGCCGGAGGCGTCGACCTGGCCGCCGCGCGCCTGCCCGGACTCGACCTTGCCGATCGCCGCGAGGAGCTGCCAGCGCAGTCCGCACCCGGGGTCGTTCCCGCCGACCGTCCGTTCCGCGCCCCGGTACGCGGCGAGCACGCTCGCCGGAATGCCCTGCGCGCCCTCGGCGCCCCCCATGGCCGCGGGCTCGTTGCGCGGCCCCGGATCCGCGGCGGCCGGCACCACGGGAGGAGGCGTCGCCCCGTCCTCGGGGAGCAGCACGGCCGGCGGTTCGGGGCTCACCAGCGGCGGCAGCGCGGTGAAGTAGGAGCCGTCGCCCGCGGAGCCCTCGGGCGGGGGCCCGGGTTCCGCGACCGCGGACGCGTCTGCTCCGGCCGCGAGCGGTCCCTGCGAGGCGGTCAGCACCGCGGCCACGAGAGCGGAGACGAGCACGGCGGCCCCGCCCTTGCGCATCACCCGGCCGAACCGCGCCGGTATCCCCGCGGACGCGCCTGCCGGTATTCGAATCCGAGCCGCCATGAGCCGGACCCCCCTCCCCCTCGACGTCCGCGTGACCCTACGTCAACTCGCTGAACAGGGCACGCATCGTGGGCGGGAATTCACGATTTCCTCATGAGTTCCGCAGGCCACCCATACTGGACGCGCCGGGCGCACCGCACCGGTCGATGAGCCGAGCCACCCGAGACAAGGTCCTCATGCCGTTCACTCTCAGCCACGCGGCCGCCGTACTTCCGGCCATCCGCCGGTCCGGTCGTGCGCGCGGCCCCCTCGTCGGATCGGCCCTGGTCCTCGGGTCGTTCGCTCCGGACACCCTCTACTTCGTCGACATCGTGGTGCCGGGCCTCAGGCCGTACAGCACCTTCACGCACTCCCTGCCCGGCGTCCTGACCACCGACGCGGTCCTGACCGCCGCCCTCGCGGCGTGCTGGCTGCTGCTGCGCGAGCCGTTGATCGCACTCCTGCCCCGCGGCCGGCAGGGCAGGGTGCACGCCTTCGTCCGGGGCGAGGAATGGCGCGGGCGCCGACTGCCCGCGCTGGCCCTGTGGTTCTACGTCTCGGCGGCCATCGGCTCCCTCACGCACGTGGTGTGGGACGCCTTCACGCACGTCGACCGCTTCGGGACGCGCATCCTGCCGGAGCTGGGCGAACCGCTCGCCCTCGGACTTCCCCTCTACTCGTACCTGCAGTACGGGACTTCGGCGCTCGCGGCCTGCTTCCTGGTCTGGTTCACGGCGACCGCGCTGCGCCGGCTGCCGGACTCGCCGGCCCCCGCGTCCGTCCCCGTGCTCGGCCGGGCCGGGGTGTGGGGCGCGCTCGCGCTGGTCCTGGTCTGCGTGGCGGCCGGGGTCACTATGCGCGTGCTGCGCTTCTTCACCTACTTCGACCGGATCCGCACGCCGCTCGACATCATCCCGACCATATGTTTCGGCGCGGGCGGCGGTCTCGCCGTGGGACTGCTGCTGTACGGGGTCCTCGTGCGCCTGCGCCACCGGCGGGTCCGCGACCTCCCGTCCGCCGACACGGACGCGGACACGGACAAGGACGCGGACACGAGAACGCCCGTCCCCACTCAGTAGGCGGGAACGGGCGCTACCCGGATCACGGGTGCGGGCGATCAGTGCGCGGCGGACTCCCAGTCGGGACCGACGCCCACGGACACGTCCAGCGGGGCCCGCAGGTCGACGGCGGCGGCCATCTCGCGGCGCACCAGCTCCTCCACCTTCTTGCGCTCTCCGGGGGCGATCTCCAGCACGATTTCGTCGTGGACCTGGAGCAGCATCCGCGACTTCAGCCCCGCTCCGGTGATCGCCTTGTCCACGCGCAGCATCGCGACCTTGACGATGTCCGCGGCGGTGCCCTGGATCGGCGCGTTCAGCGCCATCCGCTCGGCGGCCTCGCGGCGCTGGCGGTTGTCGCTGTTGAGGTCCGGGAGGTAGCGGCGGCGGCCGAAGACGGTGGCCGTGTAGCCGGTGGCGCGGGCCTCCTCGACGACGCGGCCCAGGTAGTCCCGGACCCCGCCGAAGCGCTCGAAGAAGGTCTCCATCAGGCCGCGGGCCTCACCGGGCTCGATGTTCAGCTGCTGGGCGAGACCGAACGCGGAGAGTCCGTAGGCCAGGCCGTAGGACATGGCCTTGATCTTGCGCCGCATCTCGGCGTCGACCTCGGAGCGCTCGACGCCGAACACCTGGGAGGCGACGGTGGTGTGCAGGTCCTCGCCCGACTGGAAGGCTTCGAGCAGGCCCTCGTCCTCGGAGAGGTGGGCCATGACGCGCAGCTCGATCTGGCTGTAGTCGGCGGTCATGAGGGATTCGTAGCCCTCGCCGACGACGAAGCCGCGGCGGATGGCCCGGCCCTCGTCGGTGCGCACCGGCACGTTCTGCAGGTTGGGGTCGGTGGAGGACAGCCGGCCGGTCGCGGCGACGGTCTGGCTGAAGCTGGTGTGGACCCGGCCGTCGGCGGCGATCATCTTGACCAGGCCCTCGACGGTGACGCGCAGCTTGGCCTGCTCCCGGTGGCGGAGCATGATCACGGGCAGTTCGTGGTCGGTCTGGGTGGCCAGCCAGGCGAGCGCGTCGGCGTCCGTGGTGTAGCCGGTCTTGGTCTTCTTCGTCTTCGGCAGGTCCAGCTCGCCGAAGAAGACCTCCTGGAGCTGCTTGGGCGAGCCGAGGTTGAACTCGTGGCCGACCGCCGCGTGCGCCTCCTTCACCGCCTGCTGCACGGCCGCGGCGAACTGCTGCTCCATCGCTTCGAGGTGGCTGCGGTCCACGGCGATGCCGGCCCGCTCCAGGCGGGCCAGCAGCTCGGAGGTGGGCAGCTCCATGTCGTGGAGCAGCTCGGCGGCGCCCACCTCGGGCAGCTTCACCGCGAAGGCGTCGCCGAGGTCCAGGACGGCGCGGGCCTGCGCCATGAGGGCTTCCGCCTCGGCGGTGTCGTCGGCGCCGAAGGCGAGCTGCCCGTCGGCGGCGGCGGGCGCCAGCTCCCGGTGCAGGTACTCCTGGGAGAGGACGTCCAGTGCGAAGGAGCGGCGGCCCGGCTTGACCAGGTAGGCGGCGAGCGCGGTGTCCATGGCGACCCCGGCCAGGGTCCAGCCGTGCTCGGGGAAGACCCGCATCAGGGCCTTGGCGTTGTGCACCACCTTGGGCTCGGCCGCGTCGGCGGCCCAGGCGGCGAAGGCCCGCTCGTCGGCCTCGTCCAGAGCGGACGGCTCGAACCAGGCGGCGGCTCCCCCGGCCGAGGCCAGGGCGATCTCGGAGACGTTGCCGGCGCCGAGCGCCCAGGTGTCGACCGTGGAGATGCCGAGCGGGGTGCCCGCGTGGCTCTCCAGCCACGGCGCGAGCTCGCCGGCGCCGAGGACGGAGCCGTCCAGCTCCACGGCGGCGGCGGACGCCGGGGCCGGGGCCTCTTCCCCTGCGGCGCCCGGGTCCACGGCGAGCAGTCGCTCGCGCAGGGAGGCGTTGCGGATCTCCAGTACGTCCAGGACCCCGGTGACGGCGCTCCGGTCGTAGGGCGCGCGGACCAGCTCCGCGGGGGTCTTGGGCAGGGCGACGTCCTTGACCATCTCGGTCAGGACCCGGTTGAGCTTCACGGCGTCCAGGTTCTCCCGGAGGCTCTCGCCGGCCTTGCCCTTGACCTCGTCCGCGCGCTCCACGAGCTCCGCGAACGACCCGAACTGGGTGATCCACTTGGTGGCGGTCTTCGGGCCGACGCCCGGGATGCCGGGGAGGTTGTCGGACGGGTCGCCGCGCAGTGCCGCGAAGTCCGGGTACTGCTGGGGGGTGAGGCCGTACTTCTCCTCGACCTCTCCCGGGGTGAACCGGGTCAGCTCGGAGACCCCCTTGGTCGGGTAGAGCACGGTGGTGTGCTCGGAGACCAGCTGGAAGGAGTCGCGGTCGCCGGTGACGATGAGCACGTCGAAGCCGAGGGCCTCGGCCTGCGTGGCCAGCGTCGCGATCACGTCGTCGGCCTCGAAGCCGTCGACCGCGAACCGCGGCACGCCCATCGCGTCGAGGAGCTCGCCGATCAGCTCCACCTGGCCCTTGAACTCGTCGGGGGTCTTGGAGCGGTTCGCCTTGTACTCGGGGAACTCCGCCGCGCGCCACGTCTTGCGGGACACGTCGAACGCCACCGCGAAGTGCGTGGGCGCCTCGTCGCGCAGCGTGTTCGCCAGCATCGACGCGAATCCGTAGACGGCGTTCGTCGACTGCCCCGTCGCGAGGGTGAAATTCTCCGCGGGCAGCGCGAAGAACGCCCGGTACGCCATGGAGTGCCCGTCCATGAGCATCAGGCGGGGGCGGTCCGCTGCGGTCGGCTGGTCGGTCTTCTTCGATGCTGAATCTGCCACGCCCCCGATCCTAGGCCGCCGCACTGACATTTCCGGCGCCGGTGGTCACCCGGTCAGTGGACGGCCGTCCGGGCCCGGCCCCGCGCGGGTCCGGACGCCACCCCTCCCGGGGGCGGTCCGCCGCCGCCCGGGAGCCTCGCCGTCCGACTTCCCCCCGGCTCTCCCGGCCCTCCCGGCCCTCCCGGCTCCCCCGGCGCATCCGTCGCAGCGGCCGCCCCCGGCGCACCCGTCCGGACTCCGGACGCTCCGTACCGCCCTCCCGGCCACCCGGCGGCCGTGAAAGGATCGGAAGTGCGGCACTATGTGCTGCATTCGCACGTACGCTCGAAGGGGAGCGCCATGGCCACCAAGCCGCCCGCAGGGGATCCCGTACAGGACGCACCCCAGGTGACGCCCCCCAAGCACGCGGCCGCGGGCCTGCCCGCGATCGGGCACACCCTGAGGATCGCGCAGGAGCAGATGGGGCTGGCCCGTACCGCCCGCACCCTCCTCAAAGTCAACCAGAAGAACGGCTTCGACTGCCCGGGCTGCGCCTGGCCCGAGGGCGACAAGCGGCACACCGCCGAGTTCTGCGAGAACGGCGCCAAGGCCGTCGCGGAAGAGGCCACCCTGCGCCGGGTCACCCCCGCCTTCTTCGCCGAACACCCGCTGGCCGACCTGGAGACCCGCTCCGGCTACTGGCTGGGCCAGCAGGGCCGGATCACCCAGCCGATGCTCCTGGAGGCGGGCGCCGACCGCTACGAGCCGGTCAGCTGGGAGCGCGCCTTCGCGGTGATCGCGCAGGAGCTGCGCGCCCTGGACTCCCCCGACGAGGCCCTCTTCTACACCTCGGGCCGCACCAGCAACGAAGCGGCCTTCCTCTTCCAGCTGTTCGTCCGCGAGTTCGGCACCAACAACCTCCCCGACTGCTCGAACATGTGCCACGAGTCCTCGGGCTCCGCGCTGAACGAGACGATCGGCATCGGCAAGGGCAGCGTCTCCCTCGAAGACCTCCACCAAGCCGACCTGATCATCGTCGCCGGACAGAACCCGGGCACCAACCACCCCCGCATGCTCTCCGCCCTGGAGAAGGCCAAGTCCGCCGGCGCGAAGATCATCTCGGTGAACCCGCTGCCCGAGGCCGGCATGGAACGGTTCAAGAACCCGCAGACCCCCCTCGGCATGCTCAAGGGCACCGCCCTCAACGACCTGTTCCTCCAGATCCGCATCGGCGGCGACCAGGCCCTCTTCCGCCTCCTGAACAAGCTGGTCATCGAGGCGGGCGGCGCCACCGACGAGGAGTTCATCCGCGAACACACCCACGGCTACGAGGAGTTCGCGGCCACGGCCCAGGAGACCGACTGGGACGCGACCCTGACCGCCACCGGCCTGACCCGCCCCGACATCGAGCGCGCCCTCGCCATGGTCCTGGCCTCGAAGCGCACCATCGTCTGCTGGGCCATGGGCCTGACCCAGCACAAGCACTCCGTCGCCACCATCCGCGAGGTCGTCAACCTGCTGCTCCTGCGCGGCAACATCGGCCGCCCCGGCGCCGGCGTCTGCCCCGTCCGCGGCCACTCCAACGTGCAGGGCGACCGCACCATGGGGATCTTCGAGCGCCCCGCACCCGCCTTCCTCGACGCCCTCGACAAGGAATTCGGCATCACCTCGCCCCGTGAGCACGGCTTCGACGTGGTCCGCTCCATCCAGGCCCTGCGCGACGGCGAGGCCAAGGTGCTCTTCGCCATGGGCGGCAACTTCGTCGGCGCCACCCCCGACACCGAGGTCACCGAGACCGCGATCCGCCGCGCCTCCCTGACCGTGCACGTCTCCACCAAACTCAACCGCTCCCACGCGGTCACCGGCAGGC
Source organism: Streptomyces sp. NPDC006487 (assembly GCF_042870555.1). NCBI lineage: Bacteria > Bacillati > Actinomycetota > Actinomycetes > Kitasatosporales > Streptomycetaceae > Streptomyces > Streptomyces sp. NPDC006487. Next base: position 71,167 of record NZ_JBIAHN010000015.1, on the reverse strand, counting down.
GCGCCCTGATCCTGCCCACCCTCGGCCGCACCGACAAGGACGTCCAGGCCGGCGCTCCCGGCAAAAAGGGCACGGCGCAGTTCGTGACCGTCGAGGACTCCATGGGCATGGTCCATTCCTCGCGCGGCAACCTCGCCCCCGCCTCCCCGCACCTGCTCTCCGAGCCCGCGATCGTGGCCCGCATGGCCCGCGCCGTCCTCGGCGAGACGTCAGCGACCCCGTGGGAGGACTTCGAGCGGGACTACGCCGCCATCCGCGACCGGATCTCCCGCGTCGTCCCCGGCTTCGAGGACTTCAACGCCCGCGTCGCCCGCCCCGGCGGCTTCCAGCTCCCGCACGCCCCGCGCGACGAGCGCCGCTTCCCCACGAAGACCGGCAAGGCGAACTTCACCGCCGCCCCCGTGGAGTACCCGCACCTCCCGCCGGGGCGCCTGCTCCTGCAGACCCTGCGCAGCCACGACCAGTACAACACCACCATCTACGGCCTCGACGACCGCTACCGCGGGATCACCGGCGGCCGCCGCGTGGTCATGGTCAACCCCGAGGACGCCGCCGAGCTCGGGCTCGCCGACGGCTCGTACACCGACCTCGTCGGCGAGTGGCGCGACGGCGTGGAGCGGCGCGCCCCCGGCTTCCGCGTCGTGCACTACCCGACCGCCCGCGGCTGCGCCGCCGCCTACTACCCCGAGACCAACGTCCTGGTGCCCCTCGACTCCACCGCGGACACCAGCAATACCCCGGCGAGCAAGTCCGTCGTCGTGCGCTTCGAACCGGCCTGATAGAACGACCTGAGGACAAGACGGTTAACGAGCGTTGACGAACGGAGTCGGCCCATGGGCGAGCAGCAGCACGCGGTGAAGTTCCCGCAGGAGGTCCTCGACGAGTACACGGCCCTGGGCATCGACCTGCCCGCGCTGTTCTCGGCGGGCGACCTCGGCAAGCGGATGGACATCCGCATCCTCGAAGCCTCCGCCGAGCGCGTCGTCGCCACCATGCCCGTCGAGGGCAACACCCAGCCCTACGGACTCCTCCACGGCGGGGCCTCCGCCGTGCTCGCCGAGACCCTCGGCTCGGTCGGCGCGATGATGCACGGCGGCATCACCAAGGTCGCCGTCGGCGTCGACCTGAACTGCACCCACCACCGCGGCGCCCGGTCCGGCCTGGTCACCGGCGTCGCGACCCCCGTACACCGGGGCCGCTCCACCGCCACCTACGAGGTGGTCATCACGGACGAACAGGACCGCCGGGTCTGCACCGCCCGCCTGACCTGCCTGCTGCGCGACGTGAACCCGCAACAGGACGGCCACAACTAGCCGTTGCCCTCGCAGCGGCGCCGGTCTAGCGTTCCCGCATGGGATCCGGACCGGCGCCGCGGCGCACCTCGGCCGCGGCGGTGACGGCGACGGCACTGCTGACCGTCGCACTGCTCGGCTGCGCCGGCAGCGATCCCGGCATCCCTCCCACCGGCATCCCTCCCACCGCCGCCACCGCCGCCACCGCCGCACCGGCGCCCCAGGACGTCTGCACCCGTCTGATCACCCACTGGGCTGGCGTCATCCTCGACGCGGGCGAGGGCCGCGACGCCGTCGCCCTCGACTACCAGTCCATGGGCCTGTCCGGCGGCCAGAACGACATCCTGCGCGCCGTCCTCGCCGACGCCCGAGCCGAGCGGGACACCAAGGGCCCTGCGGCCGCGCGCGAGCTCACCGCCCGGGAGGCGGAGCGCCGCTGCGAGGACCGCTACCGTTCGGGCGCCCCGACGGACGGTCCCTGGCAGTGAGCGGCGGCATCGGCCCGGTCGAGCCCGGGGAGGGCACGGAGGCCCACGAGGGCCCGCACGCCGCCCCCCGCACCCCGCACACACCCCCAGCCGTCCGGCGGCTCCGCGAGGCCTACGAGGGCCACCGGCGGACCGTCCTGGCCCTCGGGGCGCTGACCTGCGCGTCCGCCGTCTTCGCCACCGGGGCCGCGCTGTACGCGGCCCGGCCGCGCCCCGCCCCGTACCGGCCGCCCGCACCCTCGCAGGCGTTCTCCCTCGCGTACGCCGGTCCGGCCGGGCAGGACGCCGGACAGGACCCCGGGCAGACCCCCTCCGCCGCGGCCTTCGCGTTCACCGTGCGTGTGCGCGCCGGGGCCGGTCCGGCCGTCACGCTGGAGCGGCTGACGCAGTCCTCGCGGGCGCTGACGGTCGAGGTCCAGCCACCACTTCCGGCCACGCTCGCCCCGGGCGAGGCCCGTGACCTCGCCGTACGGATTCGAGTCACAGACTGCGTGCATGTGGCACGGAATTCCGGACTCCCTTTCCTGGAAGTAACCCTAAGTAATGGGTTTGAGAAAGAGGATCACAGCTACATCCCCGGTGACCGTTATGCGCGAGATCTCTCCACCGCCCTGACCAGGGCCTGTCCCGAAGATCGAGACGCGAGCACCTCGCCTCCGTCATGACCAAAAGGGCCCAGAGTCCTGGCGTGACAGTACTCAAACCACCCAACACTCCTCACCGGTCTCAGCATGCGGACAAGACGAACCGGCCGGATTTCCCCCTTTCCACCCGCAGACATCCGCTATGCATTACGCCGTGGCATAACAAGAGAGTCACATCATTGGCCTCAGCCCTCCATAACGTCCTAAGACCCGCTTAGAGTCACGGCCAGTCACCGCGACCAGCCGGATTCCTTTCAGTTCGGTTCCCCGCGTTCGACACGGTGCGTCCCACGGGGGACGCAGTGCCAGGAAAGGACTGATCGTGCGTCAGCGTTCTCTCATTGCCGTGACCGCCGCGCTCGCTGCGGGCGCCCTCACCCTCACCGCCTGCGGATCGCGCGGAGAAAAGACCAACGACGCCGGCAGCGGCGACACCACGGTGGTCATCGGCGTCGACGCCCCGCTGACCGGCGACCTCTCCGCCCTCGGCCTCGGCATCAAGAACTCCGCCGACCTGGCCGCCAAGCAGGCCAACGAGAAGAAGTACGTCAAGGGCGTCACCTTCAAGATCCAGGCCCTCGACGACCAGGCCCAGGCCTCCTCCGGCCAGCAGAACGCCACCAAGCTCGTCGCCGACAAGGACGTCCTCGGTGTCGTCGGCCCGCTGAACTCCTCCGTCTCGGAGTCCATGCAGAAGGTCTTCGACGACGCCAAGCTCGCCCAGATCTCCCCGGCCAACACCAGCCCGTCCCTCTCCCAGGGACCGAAGTGGGCCACCGGCGAGAAGGTCCGCACCTACAAGAGCTACTTCCGCACCGCCACCACGGACGCCATCCAGGGCCCGTTCGCGGCGCAGTACCTCTTCAACAAGGCGGGCAAGAAGAAGGTCTTCCTGATCGACGACAAGAAGACCTACGGCGCGGGCCTCGCCGGCACCTTCAAGGGCGAGTTCACCAAGCTCGGCGGCCAGGTCGTCGGCGAAGGCCACATCGACCCGGAGAGCAAGGACTTCTCCGCGATCGTGACCGAGGTCAAGAGCTCCGGCGCCGACGTCGTCTACTACGGCGGCGAGTACCCGGCGGCCGGCCCGCTCAGCAAGCAGATCAAGGCCTCCGGCACCAAGATCCCGCTCGTCGGCGGTGACGGCATCTACGACAAGAAGTACGTCGAGCTCGCCGGCGCCGAGTCCGCGGGCGACCTCGCCACCTCGGTCGGCGCCCCGGTCGAGAGCCTGCCGTCCGCCAAGGACTTCGTCGCCAACTACACCAAGGCCGGATACAAGGAGCCCTTCGCCGCCTACGGCGGTTACTCCTACGACTCCGCCTGGGCGATCATCGAGGCCGTCAAGGCCGCCGTCGACGCCAACAACGGCAAGCTCCCCGCCGACGCCCGCGCCAAGGTCCTCGCCGCCGTCCAGGGCGTCTCCTTCGACGGTGTGACCGGCAAGGTCTCCTTCGACGAGTTCGGTGACGCCACCAACAAGCAGCTCACCGTCTACAAGGTCGAGGGCACCGAGTGGAAGTCCGTCGAGTCCGGCACCCTCGGCTGACCCCCACTGACCACCCGAACGACCCGTAGCCGGTAGTCCGCTCGAACGGCCGGCCACGGGAGCACGACCCACCTGCCGCGCGGGGCGCGCACAAAAAGCGCCCCGCGCGGAGTCACATCCGTCGAAAGACTCGGAGGACCTGCGGTGCACGAACTGCCGCAACAGCTGGTCAACGGCCTGCTACTGGGATCCATGTACGGGCTCGTCGCCATCGGCTACACGATGGTCTATGGCATTGTCCAGCTCATCAACTTCGCGCATGGCGAGATCTTCATGACCGGAGGATTCGGAGCGCTCACCGTCTGGCTGATGCTCCCCGGGGGCACCACCATGTGGATCGCCCTTCCGCTCATGATCATCGGCGCGGTCATCGTCGCCACCCTCATCGCCGTCGGTGCCGAACGCTTCGCCTACCGACCCCTGCGCAACGCTCCCCGCCTCGCCCCGCTCATCACCGCCATCGGCCTCTCCATCGCCCTCCAGCAGGCGGTATGGGCCTGGTACCCCGGAGCGGAATCCTCCCTGATCTTCCCCGAGATCCCCGGCGGACCCTTCCACCTCGGCAGCGTCACCATCCAGACCGGCGACGTCTTCCTCCTGATCGCAGCCCCCATATCCATGGCCTTCCTCGGCTTCTTCGTCAAGAAGACCCGCACCGGCCGCGGCATGCAGGCAACCGCCCAGGACCCCGACACCGCCAAGCTCATGGGCATCAACACCGACCGCATCATCACCACCGCGTTCGCGCTCGGAGCCGTCTTCGCCGCCATCGGAGCCGTCGCCTACGGCCTCAAGTACGGCGAAGTCCAGTTCAAGATGGGCTTCCTCCTCGGCCTCAAGGCCTTCACCGCCGCCGTCCTCGGAGGCATCGGCAACATCTACGGTGCCATGGTCGGCGGCCTCGTCCTCGGACTCGCCGAAACCCTGACCACCGTCTACGTGGCCGACATCCCCGGCTTCGAACAGCTCGGCGGCCAGTCCTGGGGTAACACCTGGGCGTTCGTACTTCTCATCCTCGTGCTCCTCTTCCGGCCACAAGGCCTGCTGGGCCAGCGCGTGGCGGACAGGGTGTGACCTCCATGACGAACATCACCGCGGACACCGCGAACACCGAGAACACCGTGAAGACCACCGCACCGGCCAAGGGACTCATCCCCCTCCCCGAGAAGACGGCCCGCGCGCTGGCCACCGCCGGCGGCGCACTCACCGTCGTCTCCGCGTTCCTCTCCTGGACCTGGAGCACCGCCTTCCCCGGGGACCTCACCTACTACGGCTCCCCCGCCGGCCTCCAGTGGCTCGTCCTCATCGGCGGCGCACTCACCGCCCTCTTCGGACTCGCCTCCTACGGCACCAAGGGCCTGGGCTGGCTCACCCCCGCCGGCGCCGACGCAGCGATCAAACTCGCCGCTCTCGCCGCGTTCGCCACCACCTGGTACACCGTCGTCTCGATCGTCCTCGAACTCGGACTCCTCGTAGACCTCGAACCCGGAGCCGGCATCGCCGCCCTGGTCAGCCTCATCGCCGTCATCGGCGCCTTCGGACTCCCCTTCGAGCGCCCCACGCTCGAAGGCCCCGACCCCGACGACACCGCCTGGGACAAGTACAAGCACGAAGCCGGCAACCGCTGGACGACCTTCAAGGCCGCCTTCGCCTCCGGCCCCGTCAAGCCCGCCCGCGCCCTCCCGGCCTGGGCCGAGATCCTCCTGATCGCCGCCGTCCTCGGCCTCGCGCTCACCGTCTTCACCTACGGCATCACCACCCCGTACCAGGAACTCTTCGTCGGCTTCCTGATCACCGCCGGATTCGGTGCCGCAGCGCTCAACAAGGCGGGCCTCTTCGCCCGCGTCACCGCCCTCACCACCCGCCACCGCAACGTCGCCCTCGTCGGCGCCTTCGCAGCCGCGGCCGCCTTCCCCCTCACCCAGACCGACGACCAGTACGCGAACCTCGGCGTCAACATCCTGATCTTCGCCACCGTCGCCCTCGGCCTGAACATCGTGGTCGGCCTCACCGGCCTCCTCGACCTCGGCTACGTCGCCTTCCTCGGCGTCGGCGCCTACACCGCCGCCCTGGTCTCCGGCTCCCCCAACTCCCCCTTCGGCGTGCACTTCCCCTTCTGGGCCGCACTCCTCCTCGGGGCCGCCGCCTCCATGGTCTTCGGCGTCCTCATCGGAGCACCCACCCTGCGCCTGCGCGGCGACTACCTCGCCATCGTGACGCTCGGCTTCGGTGAGATCTTCCGCATCTCCATGAACAACCTCGACGGCACCTCCGGCCCCGACATCACCAACGGGCCCAACGGCATCGCCGGCATCCCGAACGTCAACCTCTTCGGATTCGACTTCGGCGCCACACACACCATCGCCGGATTCACCATCGGCCGCTTCGCCAACTACTTCCTGCTGATGCTGCTGATCACCCTCATCGTGATCCTCGTCTTCCGCCGCAGCGCGGAATCCCGCATCGGCCGCGCCTGGGTCGCCATCCGCGAGGACGAGACCGCCGCCGAAGCCATGGGCATCAACGGCTTCCGCGTCAAGCTCATCGCCTTCGCCCTCGGCGCCACCCTCGCCGGCCTCGCCGGAGCCGTCCAGGCACACGTCAGCTACACGGTCACCCCCGACCAGTACACCTTCGCCAACGCCGTGCCCCCGAACTCCGCGTTCCTGCTCGCCGCCGTCGTCCTCGGCGGCATGGGCACCATCTCCGGACCCCTCGTCGGCGGATCACTGCTCTTCCTGATCCCCAACAAGCTCCAGTTCCTCGGCGAATACCAGCTCCTCGTCTTCGGCTTCGCCCTCATCGTCCTGATGCGCCTGCGCCCCGAAGGCATCATCCCCAACCGGCGCAACCAGCTCGAACTCCACGAGGACATGGAAGCGCCCACGGTTCTCGGCAAGGCAGGGGTCTGAACCCATGACGACCACCACCACCGACACGCCCCCCGCCACCACGGCGGAGACCGTCCTCGACGCACGCGGCGTCACGATGCGCTTCGGCGGCCTCACCGCCGTCAAGAACGTCGACCTCACCGTGCGCAGCGGCGAGATCGTCGGCCTCATCGGCCCCAACGGCGCCGGCAAGACCACCTTCTTCAACTGCCTCACCGGCCTCTACATCCCCACCGAGGGTGAAGTCCGGTACAAGGACAAGGTCCTGCCGCCCAAGTCGTACAAGGTCACCGCCGCCGGCGTCGCCCGCACCTTCCAGAACATCCGTCTCTTCAACAACATGACGGTCCTGGAAAACGTCCTCGTCGGACGCCACACCCGCACCAAGGTCGGCCTCTGGGCCTCCCTCCTGCGCCTCCCCAGCTTCGGCCGGGAAGAAGCGGCGAGCCGCGAGAAGGCCATGGAACTCCTCGAGTTCATCGGCCTCGCCCACAAGTCCGAACACCTCGCCCGCAACCTCCCCTACGGCGAACAGCGCAAGCTCGAAATCGCCCGCGCGCTGGCCAGCGACCCCGGCCTCATCCTCCTGGACGAGCCCACCGCCGGCATGAACCCGCAGGAAACCCGCGCCACCGAAGAGCTCATCTTCGCCATCCGGGACCAGGGCATCGCCGTCCTCGTCATCGAGCACGACATGCGCTTCATCTTCAACCTCTGCGACCGCGTCGCCTGCCTCGTCCAGGGCGAAAAGCTCATCGAAGGCACCGCCGCCGAGGTCCAGGGCGACGAGCGCGTCATCGCCGCCTACCTCGGCGAACCCTTCGAAGGCGCCCCCGGCGCCGAAGAACTCGCCGAAGTCGAAGCAGCCGAAGCACACAGCGAGGCCGCACACGACGAGGCGACGGACAGCACGACCAGCAGCACGGACGGAGAAGACCGGTGACCGCACTCCTCGAGGTCGAGGACCTCCGCGTCGCCTACGGCAAGATCGAAGCCGTCAAGGGCATCTCGTTCAGCGTCGACGCCGGCCAGATCGTCACCCTCATCGGCACCAACGGCGCCGGCAAGACGACGACCCTGCGCACCCTCTCGGGCCTGATCAAACCGCGCGGCGGCCAGATCAAGTTCCAGGGCAAGTCCCTCAAGAAGATCCCCGCGCACGACATCGTCGCGCTCGGACTCGCCCACTCCCCCGAGGGGCGGCACATCTTCCCGCGCATGACCATCGAGGACAACCTCCTCCTGGGCGCCTTCCTCCGCAAGGACAAGGACGGCATCCAGAAGGACGTCCAGCGCGCCTACGACCTCTTCCCGATCCTGGGAGAGCGCCGCAAGCAGGCCGCCGGCACCCTCTCGGGCGGCGAGCAGCAGATGCTCGCCATGGGCCGCGCGCTCATGTCCCGCCCGAAGCTGCTCATGCTCGACGAGCCCTCCATGGGCCTCTCGCCGATCATGATGCAGAAGATCATGGCGACCATCGCCGAGCTCAAGTCACAGGGCACCACCATCCTGCTGGTCGAGCAGAACGCCCAGGCGGCGCTCTCCCTGGCCGACCAGGGCCACGTGATGGAGATCGGCAAGGTCGTCCTGTCGGGCCCGGGCCGCGAGCTCCTGGTCAACGAGGACGTCCGCAAGGCGTACCTCGGCGAGGACTGAGCACCCTTCGTGTACGAGTGAGGCCCGCCTCCGGATCCAGGATCCGGAGGCGGGCCTCACTCGTTCTCGCTACGTCCTACTCGCCCTTGCCGGCGGCGGCCTTCTTCTCCTCGGCGTCCTCGATGACGGCCTCGGCGACCTGCTGCATGGACATGCGGCGGTCCATGGAGGTCTTCTGGATCCACCGGAAGGCGGCCGGCTCGGAAAGCCCGTACTGCGTCTGCAGGATGCTCTTGGCGCGGTCCACGAGCTTGCGCGTCTCCAGGCGGAGGGAAAGGTCGGCGACCTCCTTCTCCAGCGCGCGGAGCTCGGCGAAGCGCGACACGGCCATCTCGATGGCGGGGACGACGTCGCTCTTGCTGAAGGGCTTCACGAGGTACGCCATGGCCCCGGCGTCGCGGGCGCGCTCGACGAGATCGCGCTGCGAGAACGCGGTGAGCATCAGCACGGGGGCGATGGACTCCTCCGCGATCTTCTCGGCGGCGGAGATCCCGTCCAGGACGGGCATCTTCACATCGAGGATGACCAGGTCGGGACGGTGCTCCCGGGCCAGCTCGACGGCGGTCTGGCCGTCTCCGGCCTCCCCGACGACGGCGTAGCCCTCCTCCTCCAGCATCTCCTTGAGGTCGAGACGGATGAGCGCCTCGTCCTCGGCGATGACGACGCGGGTCGTCAGCGGCGGAACGTGCGACTGGTCGGCGTCGGGCGTGGGCGTCGACTCGTGCTCGGCGGTCACGGGGGCTCCTTGGTGCAAGGCGATTCAGCTCCCCCGAGCCTACCTAGCTCCTGTATGTTTGTGACACGGAGGGTCTTAGGTATCCTTCGTTTCGAAGGGGCCCCGGTAGCCCAGCGGCAGAGGCCATGGATTCAAAACCCATTCAGCGTCGGTTCGAATCCGACCCGGGGCACTTCTCCTTCGTTTCCAAGGTCGCCGAGCGATTTTAGGATCTTCACTCGTCGCAGTGAACGCAACTTCGAATTGCGACCAACTGGACGAACAGCGACGAAGCTCCCAAGGGTGGAGCACAATCCTTCGATACGCGAAGAAGCAGTCCTACTGATGCGCCGGGGCGTGACCAATCGAGTGGTCGCCGAACACCTGGGCATACCGCGCGGCACCATCGGCTGGTGGCGGTCCGAGGACCGAAGACACCGCGGTGAGGCGTACGTCCGGCCGACCGACTGCCCGAGATGCACCGTCCGAGAAATCAACCAGCCCGCGTACGCCTATCTCCTGGGGCTCCACCTCGGCGACGGCCACATCATCTCCAAGTACAAACAGCACCACCTGTCCATCTGGTGCGACGCCTCCTGGCCCGGCCTCATCGACGCCGCCGAAGCAGCGATGCACCTCGTCATGTCCTTCCCCAAAGTGGGACGGGTCCAGCGGCAGGGTTGCGTGGAGGTCAAGTCCTACACCCACCACTGGACGTGCCTGTTCCCTCAGCATGGACCCGGCAAGAAGCATGATCGCCGCATCGCCCTGGAGGACTGGCAGCAGGCAATCGTCGACGCGAACCCGTGGGAGTTCATCCGGGGGCTGATCCACTCCGACGGGTGCCGGGTCACCAACTGGACCGTCCGCAACGGCAAGCGCTACGAGTACCCCCGGTACTTCTTCACGAACAAGTCCGACGACATCCGGAAGCTCTGCACGGACACCCTCGCCAAGGTCGGCGTCCGGTGGACGATCCTCGCCCGCGGCAGCGACCCCTTCAACGTGTCCATCGCGAGGAAGGAGTCCGTCGCGCTCATGGACGCCCACATCGGGCCGAAGTACTAGCCCGGCAGGTCGCCGCTGCCGCCGAGGTTGGCGACCATGCGGCGCAGGCCGTCTATGGTCGCCGCGTACGCCGCATCGTCCACACCCTCCCGCATCCGCGCGTGCACCTCCGCATTGCGGTCGTGCGCGCGGACCCGGCCGGCTTCGCCCGCTTCGGTCAGGGTCAGCGTCCCATCCGCTTCCGTGAGCCACCCCCGGGCCACCAGGTCGTCGTAGAGGGCCTCGAAGTCGGTGTCCTGGTCGTCGTACGGGGTGAGCTTCTCCGTGAGGTCCGTTCGCTTCCACTGGGCCGGGGAGGCGGCCACGTGGTTGAGGGTCCACCAGTGGGGCTGGGTGAGGTTCTCCTCGGCGAGGGCGGCACGGAGGCCGCCTATGGCGAGGTTGGCGGCCTCGCGGGCCCAGTAGCCGATGGGCTGGGCCGCGAGCTGGTCCTGTGTGTATTCCTTGATCGTCATACTGCGAGCGTATGACCTCAAGTCGGCTTGAGGTCAAGGCGACTTGGCACTCATTCGCCTACGCGGCCCGCCAGGCCGTGCAGCACGGTGGCCACGTGGGCTTCGGCGTCAGCGGGGTCGAGGGGGGCGTGGGCGATGAGGAGGCGGTACCAGAAGGGGCCGAAGACCAGGTCGACCGCGTGGTCGAGGTCCGTGGCGGCGGGGAGTTCTTCCCGGGTGACCGCCCTCGTCAGGAGCGTGGCGACGACCTCGCGGCGGGTGGCGACCCAGGCGCGGAAGGGTTCGGCGAAGGCGGGGTCGAGCTGGGCTTCCGCCATGAGGCCGGTGAGGGCTTTGGCGCGGACGGGGTCGCGGCCGACGCGGTAGAGGTCGGTGACGAAGGCGGTGAGGTCGCCGGTGAGGGTGCCGGTGTCGGGTTCGGGGACGCGGGCGGCGGTTTCGTGGGCGTAGGCGTCCATGACGAGGGCGGGCTTTGACTTCCACCAGCGGTAGACGGTGCTTTTGGCGACGTTGGCGCGCTTGGCCACGCCTTCGATGGTGAGGGCGCCGTAGCCGTTCTCGACGAGGAGTGCGGCGGTGGCTTCGAGGACGGAGTGGTGGGCGTCTTCGTTGCGGAGGCGGCCGCCGGTGCGGGGCGGGTTGCCCGAAGGAGTGATTGACACGGCTTCACGATAGCCCTAGCGTTTTATCGAAACGCGGCGTAGCGTTTCGATTTAAGGATCGACCGAGAGCCACGAGGGGCGGAGCCATGGGCAAGATCGTGATCGCGCACGGGTACGGGATGAATGCCGGGGAGCACTGGTATGCGGCGACGGGTGAGGAGTTTGCCGCGGAGGGGCACGAGGTGCGGATTCCGAACTTCCCCGAACCGTTCGCTCCGGAGCCCGGTGTGTGGCTGAAGGAGCTGGAGGCGGCGGTGGAGGGTGCGCCGGCCGGTGAGACGGTGCTGGTGGGTCACAGTCTGGGTGGGGTGAATGTGCTGCGGCTGCTGCAGGAGCACGACACCGAGGCCGAGGGGGCGTTCGCGGGGGTGGTGTTCGTGGCGTCGATGTCCGGCGAGGTGGGGTACGACGCGTTGGCGCCGTTCTTCTCGCCGGAGTTCGACTGGCAGCGGATCCGTAAGGCTGCGCGGGAGTTCCGTGTGCTGCACGCGGCGGACGACCCGGTGACCGGGGAGGCGACGGGTGAGCATGTGGTGCGGTTCGCGCGGGAACTGGGCGCGGAGGCGCGGGTGACCGCGTCGGGCGGGCACTTCCCGAGTACGGGTGAGAGCCGTTTGGTGTTGCCCGACGCGGTGCGTCTTATACGTGAGGTGTTGTAGCCGCTTGCGGGCGGTGTCAGCGGACTGCGTCGCCGATGTGGTGGATGCGGACGAGGTTGGTGGATCCGCTGACGCCGGGGGGTGAGCCGGCGGTGATGACGACGACGTCGCCGGGTACGCAGCGGCCGATGCGCAGGAGTTCCTCTTCGACCTGGGCGACCATCGCGTCGGTGGAGTCGACGTGGGGTCCGAGGAAGGTTTCGACGCCCCAGGTGAGGTTGAGCTGGGAGCGGGTGGCGGGGTCGGGGGTGAAGGCGAGGAGGGGGATGGGTGAGCGGTAGCGGGAGAGCCGGCGGACGGTGTCTCCGCTCTGGGTGAAGGCGACGAGGAATTTGGCGCCGAGGAAGTCGCCCATTTCGGCGGCGGCGCGGGCGACTGCTCCGCCTTGGGTGCGGGGCTTGTTGCGGTCGGTGAGTGGGGGGAGGCCCTTGGCGAGGATGTCTTCTTCGGCGGCTTCGACGATGCGGGCCATGGTGCGGACGGTTTCGATGGCGTATTTGCCGACGCTGGTTTCGCCGGAGAGCATGACGGCGTCGGTGCCGTCGATGATGGCGTTGGCGACGTCGGAGGCTTCGGCGCGGGTGGGCCGGGAGTTGTCGATCATCGAGTCGAGCATCTGGGTGGCGACGATGACGGGCTTGGCGTTGCGCTTGGCGAGCTTGACGGCGCGCTTCTGGACGATGGGGACTTGTTCCAGGGGCATTTCGACGCCGAGGTCTCCGCGGGCGACCATGATGCCGTCGAAGGCGGCGACGATGTCGTCGATGTTTTCGACTGCTTGGGGCTTTTCGACCTTGGCGATGACGGGGAGGCGTCGGCCTTCTTCGTCCATGATGCGGTGGACGTCTTCGATGTCGCTGCCGCTGCGGACGAAGGACAGGGCGATGATGTCGGCGCCGATGCGCAGGGCCCAGCGGAGGTCGTCGATGTCCTTTTCGGAGAGGGCGGGTACGGAGACTGCGACGCCGGGGAGGTTGAGTCCCTTGTTGTCGGAGACCATGCCGCCTTCGATGACGCGGGTGTGGACGCGGGGGCCGTCGACGGCGGTGACTTCGAGGGTGACGCGGCCGTCGTCTACGAGGATGCGTTCGCCGGTGGTGACGTCTCCGGCGAGGCCCTTGTAGGTGGTGCCGCAGGTGTGGCGGTCGCCTTCGTGGTCTTCGACGGTGATGGTGAATTCGTCGCCGCGTTCAAGGAGTACGGGGCCTTCACGGAAGCGGCCAAGGCGGATCTTCGGGCCTTGAAGGTCCGCGAGGATGCCGACGCTGCGGCCGGTTTCGTCGGCAGCCTTGCGGACGCGCTGGTAGCGGTCCTCGTGTTCGGCGTAGGTGCCGTGGCTGAGGTTGAAGCGGGCGATGTCCATTCCGGCTTCGACCAGGGCTTTGATCTGGTCGTATGAGTCGGTGGCGGGGCCCAGGGTACATACGATTTTCGCTCGGCGCATGAGGCGAGCGTATGCCCCTACCAGGGAGTAGGAAATTGGTTCCGAGTGTCCACTCAACAACCTTTGAGCAAAAGCTTGTTGACAATTGTTGAATGTGCATGGGGGTGCTCTGATGAGCACCCCCGGGGCGCTGATTGTTCGGGTTTTCAGAGCTGGGGAGGGGTCATCGTGAAGCGTGCGTTCACCTGCGCGTAGACGGTCTGGCGTTGGGGTTCGAGGTCGAGGGCGGGGGCGCCGGTGTCTTCGGCGGCGCTGAAGGCCATGGTGCGCATGCCGGCGCCGGCTGCCTGGAAGGGGGCGGGGGCGTTCTCGGCTCCGAGGTCGGCGAGTTCGACGAGGGCGGCGAGGTCGGCTCCGAGGGCGGCGGCGTATTCGCGGGCGCGCTGGACGGCTTCGAGGACGGCTTGACGGCGGGCTTCGCCGTGGGCGGGCGAGGTGGGGCGCAGGGCCCACCAGGGTCCGTCGACCTGGGTGAGTTCGAGGTCGGCGAGGCGGGTGGTGAGTTCGCCGAGGGTGGTGAAGTCGTTGAGTTCGGCGGTGAGGTGGACGCGTCCGTGGTAGGCGCGGATGCGTTCGCCGCGGCCGTGGCGGGTGAGTTCGGGGGTGATGGAGAAGGCGCCGGTTTCGAGTTTTTCGACGGGGTCGCCGTAGCTTTTGACGAGGTCGAGGACGGCGTTGTTGCGGCGGGTGAGGTCTTCGAGGGCAGTGCGCCGGTCGGTGCCGCGGGCGCTGACGGTGATGCCGATGCGGGCGATTTCGGGGTCGACTTCGAGGGTGGCTTCGCCGCGGACTGCGACGCGGGGGACTTCGGGGGTTCCGTAGGGCTGGTGCGATGCGTCCTGGGTCATGGATTCACTCTCGCACTGCTGCTCGTACGGGGGTGGTCATCGGATCGAAACCTGCTGGGGGTGTTGCGGCTTGTTACTGCTGGGTCAGAATCTACGCGCGTTGCCTATCTGTGCACGCACCTCACAAGGGGAGATGGCATGGCTTTGGACCGTAGGACATTTCTGGGCACTTCAGCTGCGACGGGTGCGGCTGTGGCGTTGGCGGGGGCCACGAGCACCCCGGCCGCCGCGGCGGACGCGGTGGCCGGCGGCGCTTCGGCTTCGGGGGCGAGGACGTACGCGTTCACGGTGATGGGGACGACGGACCTGCACGGGAACGTCTTCAACTGGGACTACTTCACGGACAAGGAGTTCGACGACAAGGCGCACAACGACGTCGGTCTGGCGAAGATCTCCACGCTGGTGAACCAGGTGCGGGCGGAGAAGGGGCGGCGCAACACGCTGCTGATCGATGCCGGGGACACCATTCAGGGGACGCAGCTTTCGTACTACTACGCGAAGGTGGATCCGATCACCGCGCGGCGCGGTCCGGTTCACCCGATGGCGCAGGCGATGAACGCGATCGGTTATGACGCGGCGGCGCTGGGGAACCACGAGTTCAATTACGGCATTCCGGTGCTGCGGAAGTTCGAGGAGCAGTGCGACTTCCCGTTGCTGGGGGCGAACGCGCTGGATGCGAAGACGCTGCGGCCGGCGTTCCCGCCGTACAGCATGCACCGGCTGCGCACTCCGCACGGGCGGGACGTGAAGGTGGCGGTGCTGGGTCTGACGAATCCGGGGATCGCGATCTGGGACAAGGCGAACGTGCAGGGGAAGATGACGTTCCCTGGTCTTGAGGAGCAGGCCGCCAAGTACGTGCCGCGGCTGCGGTCGCTGGGTGCGGATGTGGTGATCGTGTCGGCGCATTCGGGTTCGAGTGGTACGTCGAGCTACGGGGACCAGTTGCCGTACATCGAGAACGCTGCGGGTCTGGTGGCGGAGCAGGTGCCGGGGATCGACGCGATCCTGGTGGGGCACGCGCATACGGAGATCCCGGAGTACCGGGTGCGGAACAAGGCGACGGGCAAGGACGTGGTGTTGTCCGAGCCGCTGAAGTGGGGGCAGCGGCTGACGCTGTTCGACTTCGAGCTGACGTGGGCGAAGGGCTGCTGGTCGGTGTCGAAGGTGTCGGCCCGGGTGCTGAACTCGAATACGGCGGTGGAGGACCCGGCGATCGTGGGACTTCTGTCGGACGAGCACCGCAAGGTCGTGGCGTATGTGAACCAGGTGATCGGTACGTCGACGCAGGCGATGTCTTCGGTGGACGGCCCGGTGAAGGACGTGGCGATCATCGATCTGATCAACCACGTGCAGGCGGAGACGGTGAAGGGTGCGCTGGCGGGTACGGAGTGGGCTGCGCTGCCGGTGCTGTCGCAGGCTTCATGTTTCTCGCGGACGGCGTCCATTCCGGCCGGGCAGGTGACGATCAGGGATGCGGCGGGTCTGTATCCGTTCGAGAACACCCTGGAGGCGCGGCTGCTGACGGGTGCGCAGGTCAAGGACTACCTGGAGTATTCGGCGAGGTACTACGTGCGGACGGCGCCGGGCGATGTCGTGGATCCGGCGAAGCTGACGAACGCGGAGGGTACGCCGGACTACAACTACGACGCCGTGTACGGGTTGACGTACGACGTCGACATCTCCGAGCCGGTGGGCTCGCGGATCTCGGGGCTGTCCTTCCAGGGGAAGCCGGTGGATCCGGCGGCGCAGTTCGTGCTGGCGGTGAACAACTACCGGGCTTCGGGTGGTGGGAACTTCCCGCACGTGCCGCAGTCGAAGCAGCTGTGGGCGAACTCGGATGAAATACGCAACACGATCATCCAGTGGGTGAAGGCGAAGGGGACGGTGGACCCGGCGCAGTTCGCGTCCGTGGACTGGCGGCTGACCCGAGCCGGGGCACCTGTCTTCTAGCCGATGGTGCTCTAAACGTTTCTCCTTACGGGTGCTCGACCAGTGGGAGCAGTTCCCCGGCGGGTTGGGGCCGGGTGTGCTCCCGCTGTTCGAGGCCGAAGGTGGTGAAGGCCGTGCGGGTGGGCTGGGGGTAGGGCTCTTTGCCCGTCAGGGTGTTCAGGATGGCCGCGCTGCGCCAGGCGGCGAGGCCGAGGTCGGGGGCTCCGACGCCGTGGGTGTGGCGTTCGCCGTTCTGGACGAAGACGCTTCCTGTGACGGCCGGGTCGGTGATCATCCGGTAGCGGTCGTCGATGCGGGGCCGGCCGGAGGAGTCCTTGCGCAGGTAGGGGTCGAGTCCGGCGAGGAGGCGGGAGAGGGGGCGTTCGCGGTAGCCGGTGGCGAGGACGACGGCGTCGGTGGTGAGGCGGGAGCGGGCGCCCTGGTCCACGTGTTCGAGGTGGAGTTCGACCTTGGTGGTGGCGACGCGGCCTGCGGTGCGGACGCTGACTCCGGGCGTGAGGACGGCCTCGGGCCAGCCTCCGTCGAGGGTGCGGCGGTAGAGCTCCTCGTGGATGGCGGCGATGGTGGCGGCGTCGATGCCCTTGTGGAGTTGCCATTGGGCGGGGACGAGGCGGTCGCGGACCGGTTCGGGGAGGGAGTGGAAGTAGCGGGTGTAGTCGGGGGTGAAGTGTTCCAGCCCGAGCTTGGAGTACTCCATGGGGGCGAAGGAGGGGGTGCGGGCCAGCCAGGTGAGGCGTTCGCGGCCGGCGGGACGGGAGCGGAGCAGGTCGAGGAAGACCTCGGCTCCGGACTGGCCCGATCCGATGACGGTGACGTGGTCGGCGCCGAGGATGCGCTGCCGGTTGTCGAGGTACTCGGAGGAGTGGATCACCGGGACGGTGGGGGCTTCGGCGAGGGGGCGCAGCGGTTCGGGGATGTAGGGGGCGGTCCCGATGCCGAGGGCGAGGTTGCGCGTGTAGGTGCGGCCGAGGGCTTCGGCTTCTCCGTCGGCGTCGACTTGGGTGAAGTCGACTTCGAAGAGGTCGCGTTCGGGGTTCCAGCGGACGGCGTCCACTTGGTGGCCGAAGTGGAGTCCGGGCAGGCGGCCGGCGACCCAGCGGCAGTAGGCGTCGTATTCGGCGCGCTGGATGTGGAAGCTCTCGGCGAAGTAGAAGGGGAAGAGGCGTTCCTTGTGCTTGAGGTAGCTGAGGAATGACCAGGGGCTGGTGGGGTCGGCGAGGGTGACGAGGTCGGCGAGGAAGGGGACTTGGAGGGTGGCTCCGTCGATGAGGAGTCCGGGGTGCCAGCGGAAGTCTCGGCGCTGGTCGTAGAAGGCGGTGGCGAGTTCCGCGGCGCCTTGTTGGGGCAGGCCGTGGGCGAGGGCCGCGAGGGAGAGGTTGAAGGGGCCGATGCCGATTCCGACGAGGTCGTGGGGTGCATCGTGCTGGGCGGTCATCGGTGGGTGCTGCCTTCCAGGAGGTTCACGAGGGCGTCCAGGTCCCCCGCCGTGGTGTGGGGGTTGAGCAGGGTGGCCTTGAGCCAGAGGCGGCCGTCGGCGGTGGCTCGGCCCAGTACGGCGGTGCCGCCCTGGAGGAGGGTGCGGCGCAGGGTGGCCAGTGCGGTGTCGTCGGCGTGGGTGGGCCGGAACAGGACGGTGCTGATGGTGGGCGCCGCGTGGAGTTCGAAGGCGGGGTGTGCTTCGAGGAGCCGGGCGAGTTGTTCGGCGCGGGCGCAGGTGCGGTCGATGAGGTGGGTGAGGCCGTCTCGGCCGAGGGAGCGCAGGGTGGCGGCGATCTTGAGGGCGTCTGCGCGGCGGGTGGTGCGCAGGGAGCGTCCGAGGAGGTCGGGCAGGCCGGCTTGGGTGTCGTCGGGGGCGTTGAGGTAGTCGGCCTGGTGGGTGAGGGGGGCGAGCAGGGCGGCGTCGGGGACGGTGAGGAGTCCGGCGGCGATGGGTTGCCAGCCGAGTTTGTGGAGGTCGATGGTGATCGACCGGGCGCGGTGGAGGCCGGCGAGTTTGGGGCGGTGGCGGGGGCTGAGGCGGAGGAGGCCGCCGTAGGCGGCGTCGATGTGGAGGTCGGCGCCGTGCTGGTCGCAGAGGTCGGCGAGGGCGTCGAGGGGGTCGATGAGTCCGGCGTCGGTGGTGCCGGCGGTGGCGGTGACGAGGACCGGGCCGGTGGTGGCGGCGAGGGCTTCGGCGAGGGTGGCCGGGGTGAGGGTTCCGGTGGGGGTGGGGAGGCTGCGGGCGGGGGGCAGGCCGAGGAGCCAGGCGGCGCGCGGGATGGAGTGGTGGGCGTTGGCGCCGTGCAGGACGGTGAGGTGGGGGCCGTGGCGTTCGCGGGCGAGGAGGAGCGCGAGGTGATTGGCCTCGGTGCCGCCGGTGGTGAGGACGGCGTCGGGGTGGGGGGTGTCGTGGAACTCCGCGGCGAGCGTGCGGGTGAGGAGGGCTTCGAGGGCGGAGGCGGCGGGTGCCTGGTCCCAGGAGTCGAGGGAGGCGTTGAGGGCGCTGGCGGCAAGGTCGGCGGCGGCCGCGACGGCGAGGGGCGGGCAGTGCAGGTGGGCTGCGCACAGGGGGTCGGCGGGGTCGGCGGCGCCGGCGGTGAGGGTGTGGACGAGGGTCCGTAGCGCTTCGTGGTCGCCGTGTCCGTGGTCGGGGAACACTTCGCCCAGTGCTGCGGTGACGCGTGCGGTGACGGCCTCGGGTCCGCCGGCCGGGAGCGGTCCGCCGCGGGCGCGGGCTCCGGTGCGCAGGGCGTCGAGGACGGTGGCGAGGAGTGGTTGCAGGGCGTCGGGGCCGTGGGGTCCTCCGGCGAGCGGGGCGTTGCCGCGTCTGCCTGTGCCGGGGGGCGCTGTCATGCGGTTGTCCTCACGGGAACGGTTCGGCGGCGGGTGTGCCGCTCGCTGGGTCGGGGACCCGGGGGGTACAACGATCCGACCCGAATGGGGTAACCGCCCGGGTTTATGAGTGGTTGATTTCAAGCCGTCGGTGGTGGCCGGGTGAGCAAGGTGTGCGCCGCGCAGACGGGGGGCGGGGCGCGCTGCGACCGCCTGCGGCGGGCGAGGTGGCGGATCCGTAGGCCTTGGGTCCCTGGGCATGGGCATGGGTGCCGGCGGTCCGTCTACGCTGCGCAGCTGATCGGTGCGCTGGGCGACACGGCGGCGTGGCGCTCTGGGCGAAGGCGCGGGTATCCGCGGGACGGACGGGCGCGTACAAGGGGCCTGCAGCCCGGGGCGGCAGGAGGGGGCCCGGCCGGGCGGGCGGGGCGGGCGAACGCCGCCAGGCGGGCAGGCAGGCGGGCAGTGGGATGGGCGAGCGTGGCCAGGCGGGGCGGGCCCGGCAGAGCCGGAAGGTAAGGCAGCCGAACGCGCGGGCTCAGCCGTCCAGGCCGGCCAGGTGGGGTGAGCATGGCCAGGTGGGTGGACCGGGTGGGGTGCGGGCTGGGTGGTTGGCCCTCGGCCTGCGGCGGGGTGAGGGGCGAGGGTTGATCCCCAGCCCGCAGCGGGCGTGGGAGGCGAGGGATGGCCCCCAGCCCGCAGCGGGCGTGACGGCGAGAGCTGACCCCCAGCCCGCGGCAGGCGTGACGGCGGGAGCTGACCCCCAGCCCGCAGCAGGCGTGGGAGGCGAGGGTTGGCCCCCAGCCCGTGGTGGGGGTGGGGGTCGGGTGGGCACCGTCGGGTTTTGGTGGGGGTGGGGTTACGGGCGGGCGCGTAGGGCGCGGGTCAGGTCGTCGAGGTGGTCGGCGAGCTTGCGGTGGAGGAGCGGGGTGATGTCGGGGGAGGTCAGGGCGGTGTGGCCGGCCTGGAGGTTGGCTTCGGTGATCTCGTGGCCGGGGAGGGCCCAGCGGCCTGCCGCGTCGGCGATGGCGGGACCTCGGCGGGCGGCGAGGGTGACGGCCTCGGAGTAGGCCTGCGGCACGTACTCCCGTACCAGATCGGCCTGTTCGGGCTGCCAGAAGCCCTGGGCGGTGGCCGTGAAGAGGTAGTTGGACAGGGAGTCGTCGTGGAAGAGGCGCTGCCAGGCCGCGGCCTTGGCCTCGGCCGTCGGGAGGGCGGCCCTGCAGCGGGCGGCGCCTTCGCGGCCGGTGGCGCTGGAGTCGGCGGCGAGGGCCTCGTCGATCTCGCCTTCGCCGGCCGCGCCGAGGACGGACAGGCGGGCGAGGATGCGCCAGCGCAGTTCGGGGTCGAGTTCGGGGCCGCCGGGGACGGTGCCTTCGGCGAGCCAGCCGGCGATGGTGTCGGGCTGGGTGGCGCTGTCGACGAGGGTGCGGACGGCGACGAGCCGCAGGCCGGGGTCGGAGCCGTCCTCGGTGCGCCGCAGCAGGTCGCGGGCGATGGTGGTGAGGGTGGTGAGGGCGTCGCCCCGGTGGTCGGGGGTGAGGTAGCGGTCGGCGATCTGGGCGCGGGTGAAAGTGAGGACGCCTTGGACGATCGCGAGGTCGGTTTCCTCGGGTACGTGGGCTTCGGCGGTCGCCAGGTAGTCGGCGGCGCCCAGTTCGCCGTCGCGGACCATGTCGCGCAGGGAGTTCCAGACGACGGCGCGGGTGAGCGGGTCGGGGATGCGGGACATGCCGCGCAGGGCGGTTTCCAGTGAGGTCTCGTCGAGGCGGACCTTGGCGTAGGTGAGGTCTCCGTCGTTGAGGACGAGGAGGGCGGGGCGCGGGCCGCTCACGGAGAGGACCTCGTCGGAGGGGACGTCGAGGGCAAGGACGTCGCGCGGTTCGAGGACGCCGTCGGGGGCTCGGTCGTAGAGGCCGGCTGCGATGTGGTGGGGGCGGTTGCCGGTGCGGTCGACGGTGAGGGTCCAGCCTCCGTGGCTCTCTTCGAGCCGGGGGGTGAGGGTGTCGACGCCGGTGGTGCGCAGCCAGGTCTCGGCCCAGGTGTGGACGTCTCGGTCGGTGTGGGCGGCGAGGGAGTCGACGAAGTCGGCGAGGGAGGCGTTGGCGAACTTGTGGCGGGCGAAGTGGGTGTTGATGCCGGCCAGGAAGTCCTTCTCGCCGAGCCAGGCGACGAGTTGGCGCAGGGCGGAGGCGCCCTTGGCGTAGGAGATGCCGTCGAAGTTGAGGAGGGCGGAGGCGGTGTCGGGGACGGAGGCGGCGTCCGGGGCGACGGGGTGGGTGGAGGGGCGCTGGTCGGCGTCGTAGCCCCAGGGTTTGCGTTCCATGCCGAAGCCGGTCCAGGTCTCGGTGAAGCGGGTGGCTTCGATGAGGGTCTGGTAGCCCATGAACTCGGCGAAAGACTCGTTCAGCCAGATGTCGTCCCACCAGCTGAGGGTGACGAGGTCGCCGAACCACATGTGGGCCATCTCGTGGGCGATGGTGACGGCGCGGCGCTGGCGTTCGGCGTCGGTGACGGCGGAGCGGAAGACGTAGTCGTCGCGGAAGGTGACCAGTCCCGGGTTCTCCATGGCGCCGGCGTTGAACTCGGGTACGAAGGCCTGGTCGTAGGAGTCGAAGGGGTAGGGCTCGGTGAACTTCTCGTGGAAGCGGTCGTAGCAGGCGGTGGTGAGGCCGAGGATCTCCTGCGCGTCGGCGTCGAGGTGGGGGGCGAGGGAGCGGCGGCAGTGGATGCCGAAGGGGATCCCGGCGTGTTCGGTGCGGATGCTGTGCCAGGGGCCGGCGGCGACGGCGGCGAGGTAGGTGGAGATGACGGGGGTGGGGGCGGATGCCCAGATGCCGGCCTCGGAGGCGGAGCCGTCGCCCGAGCCGCCACCGCCGTCGCCGAGGCGTTCGCCGATGCGGGAGGTGACGCCGTTGGCGAGGACGGTCCAGTGAGCGGGGGCGGTGACGGTGAACTCGAACACGGCCTTGAGGTCGGGCTGGTCGAAGGCCGGGAAGACGCGCTGGACGTCGTCCAGGAACATCTGCGTGTAGACGTACGTCTCCCCGTCCGCGGGGTCGGTGAAGCGGTGCAGGCCTTCGCCGGTGCGGGAGTAGCGCATGCGGGCGGCGATGCGGAGTTCGTGGGGGCCCTCGGTGAGGCCGGCGAGGGGGAGGCGGCCGTCGGTGAGGGAGGCCGGGTCCAGGGGGTGTCCGTCGAGGGCGGCGGAGCGCAGTTCGTCCGGTTTCAGCTCGACGAAGGTGTCGCCGTCGGCGCGGGCGGTGAACCGGATGACGGTGCGGGACTCGAAGGTCTCGTCGCCGGTGGTGAGGTCGAGGGCGACCTCGTAGTGCCGGACGTCGAGGAGTCGGGCTCGGAGCTGCGCTTCGTTGCGCGTCAGTGCGGACATGGGGCCCATGCTGCCGGATGGTGGCGCCGGTGCCGGGCCCCGGCTTCTATTCGGCGCCTTCGTCTTCGCCTTCGCCGGCGGCGATCGTCTCGTGGTGGCGGATGACCTCGGCGATGATGAAGTTCAGGAGCTTCTCGGCGAAGGCGGGGTCGAGTTTGGCGTTCTCGGCGAGCTGGCGCAGCCGGGCGATCTGGCTGGCCTCGCGGCCCGGGTCGGCCGGGGGCAGCTGGTGGCGGGCCTTGAGGTGGCCGACCTGCTGGGTGCACTTGAACCGCTCGGCGAGCATGTGGACCACGGCCGCGTCGATGTTGTCGATGCTGTCCCTGAGCCGGGCCAGCTCGGCGGTGACGTTCTCATCGATGTCCCTGGTGTTCATGGTCCACGAGAATACGGGGCGCGCTCGTTCGGTTCGTCGGCCGATCGGCCATTGAGACGGGGCGGGCGCGGGGGCGCGCTGGTGCGCGCCGGGGGTGGGGGCGCGCCGGGTGCGGAGCGGGCGACCCGCGGGTTTGCTCCGCGGTCCCCGGACCCCGGCCCGTACCCCGCCGTGCGGCAGCGGGTGCCCGTCAGGGCGGCTGATGCAGCGGGGCCCGGTACGGACTCGGCAGGGCGGCGGCGGGACGGTGCGGGGCCGGCAGTGCGGCGAGGCGCGGTGCCGGGCGGCGCGGGCCAGGCAAGATCCGAAAGAGACGACCTAGAGGGGTAGGACGGCTGTGATCAGCCAGCCGCCTTCGGGGGCGGGGCCGGCGGTGAGGGAGCCGCCGAGGGCTTCGGCGCGTTCGGCCATGCCGACGAGGCCGTAGCCGCCGCCGCGGGCGTTCTCGGAGAGTTTCGCGGGGCGGCCGCCGTCGTCGGCGATCCGTACTTCCAGGCCGGCCGGGACGGTGCGCAGGCCGATCCGGACGGCGGTGGCGGTGGCGGCGTGCTTGCCGATGTTGGTGAGGGCTTCGAGGACGATGCGGTGGGCGGTGGCGGCGACGTCGGCGGGGAGCCGGGCCTCCAGGCCCTCCTCCATGTAGAGGACGACGGGCGGGCCGGTGGCGGCGAACCGTTCCGTCAGCCCGCGGATCTCGCGGAGGCCCGCGACGGGGGCCGTACCGGTGGGGCCGGGGTTGCCGGAGCCCTTGCCCGTCTCCGGGTCGGTGTCGGCGGCGCCCTCGCGGAGGATCTTGACCAGGCGGCGCATGGAACCGAGCGCCTCGTCCCCGGCGGACTCGATGCGGCCGAAGATCTCGCCGGCGCGTTCGGCGGAGACCTTGGTGTAGCGGGCGGCGCGCGCCTCGACGACGATCCCCGTCACGTGGTGGGCGACGAGGTCGTGGAGTTCGCGGGCCAGTTCCAGGCGCTCGGCGCTGCGTACGGCGCGCAGTTCGCGGACGCGCTGGACGGACTGCAGGCGCAGGAGCAGGGAGTACGCGGTGACGACGACGGCGAGCACGGAGAAGAGCAGCGTGAAGCGGCCCGGGTCCGCGTCGCGGACGGGGGCCGCGATGCAGCCGAGGGCGAGGAGGGGGCCGAGGACGGCCGCGGTGCGGGCGGGGGCGCGGAGCAGGACCTGGGTGAGGAGGACGAGCAGGGCGATGGCCTCGCCGCCGCCCCAGACGACGAGGGGGAGGTTGCTGAAGATCAGGGAGAGGGTGACGGTCCAGGTGACGGCGGAGGCGAACCAGGCGCGGACGAGGAGGGGGATGCCCGGCCAGGGCGCGGCGCTGAGGCAGACGAGGACGCCCGACACCCAGACGGCGGCGTGCGGGGTGCTGGGCTGGCGGGCCAGGACGACGCCCTCGAAGGTGACGAGGGAGAGGAGGGTGACGGAGAGGAGGATCCGGATCCAGTCCGCGGCATGGGGGTGGCGGCGGGCCCAGGGCCCCAGGGGGCTCATACCGGGTCCCGGAGGGTAGCTCCGCCGGTGGGACGGGGCACCGCGCGGGTGGCTCCGCCCGTTCTGCGGGGCGCCGGGCCCGTGGCCCCGCCCGTTCTGCGGGGCGCCGGGCCCGTGGCCCCGCCCGTTCTGCGGGGCGCCGGGCCCGTGGCTCCGCCCGGGCGCCGGACGGCTCCGCCGGGGGTGTACGGGCTTCGGTCCGGGTGGGGGCGGCGGTTCGGCCGGGCGTTGCCCGGGCCCGTGGCGGCCTGTGTCGTCGGGGACGGCGTGTGCCGGCTTCCCGGGGCGCCGCCCCAGACCCCGCGCCCCAAACGCCGGCGGGGCTGATTCTGTCCGGCGGCCCCCGACAAGCAGCCGGCCTGACGCCGGCAGGCGGCGCGCGAAAGGCCGCGCGGCCGGTTCCGGCAGGCAGCGCCCGAACGGCCACGGGGCTGACGCGGGACGGATGCCGCCGAGCGGCGGTCGGCGGTGTTCAGGGGGTGCGACCGGGTCACGCCGGGGTGCCTGCCAGGCCGCTTTCCCAGGCCCAGGCGGCGATTTCCACGCGGTTGCGGGCGTCGAGTTTGGCCTGGACGTTGGCCAGGTGGGTCTTGACGGTGGAGAGGGAGACGAAGAGCTCGCCCGCGATCTCGGCGTTGGTCAGCCCGCGCGCGAGGCAGCGTACGACCTCGCGTTCCCGGTCCGTCAGGGGTTCGGCGGGGCGGCGGGCGGCGGCGGAGGCGGCCGGCGTGCGCAGGGCCATTTCGCGCAGCAGCCGTACGGTGATGGCGGGTGAGACGAGGGAGTCTCCGACGGCTGCCGCCCGCACCGCTTCAACCAGCATGGCCGGGCTCGCGTCTTTGAGGAGGAAGCCGGACGCTCCGCCGTGGAGCGCCGCGTGGACGTACTCGTCGAGGTCGAAGGTGGTGACGATGACGATGCGGGGGGTTTCTCGGCCGGAGAGCCGGCGGGTGACTTCGAGTCCGTCGAGTTTGGGCATGCGGATGTCGAGGAGCAGGACGTCGGGCCGGTGTTCGGCGACGGCTGCGAGGGCCGCTTCGCCGTCTTCGACGTCGGCCACCACCTCGATGTCCTGCTGGCTTTCGAGGATCATCCGGAAGCCGGTCCTGACCATCTCCTGGTCGTCCGCGATGATCACTCTGATCGTCATGCGCCGCCTGCCCCACTGTCGCCCGTTGCCTGTGCTGGTCCGGCTTTCCCGGCATTCCCACCCGGTGGGATCTCTCCATGGGACCTGCGGGCGCCTCGGCCCGCAACCGCACAGCAGACCGTCGGGAGCATGCCGCAAGGCCGGAACGGCGTCGTTCCGGCCTCACGGTACTGCGGTCGACCTTACGGACATGTGGGGCATCGCGCCTCATCCTTCCGGCCCCTGTCGGGCGGGCCGGGAGGAGGAGGGCGACGGGGTCGGGGATCGGTCAGAGCGTGGCGGCCGCGCTCTTGATCGCCGCCGCGAACGTGGAGACCTCCGTGTAGACGCCGGGGTAGTCGGGGCGGGCGCAGCCCTCGCCCCAGCTGACTATGCCGACCTGGATCCAGGCGTTGGCGTTGTCGCGGCGGAACATGGGGCCGCCGGAGTCGCCCTGGCAGGTGTCGACGCCGCCCGCCTCGAATCCGGCACAGATCTCCTCGGCGGGCACGAGGGAGCTGCCGTAGGAGTCCTGGCAGGAGGCATCGGAGACGAAGGGGACGGTGGCCTTCAGCAGGTAGCGCTGCTGGCCTCCGCCTTCCCGGGCGGCGCCCCAGCCTGCGACGGTGAAGGTGCCGTTGTCGTAGGCCTTGGTGTCGGCGATCTTGAGGGTGGGCAGGTTGATGGGCTTGGCGAGCTTGATCAGCGCCCAGTCCTTGCCCGAGCCGTTGTAGCCGGGGGCCCGGAGCACCTTGGTGGACTTGACCTTGATGGCGCTGGAGCTGTTGAGGTCGACGACTCCGGCGGTGGCGGTGATGGAGGTGTTGTTGCCGGAGCCGCCGACGCAGTGGGCGGCGGTCAGCACGATCTGCTGGGTGTAGAGGGCGCCGCCGCAGCCCATGGAGAGCCGGACCATGAAGGGGAACTCGCCCTGGGCGGCGCGCGTTCCGCCGACGACGGGCGCCGTGCCGGCGGTTGCGGTGCCGGGCTGGAGGCTGACGGCCGCGAGGGCCACCGCTCCGACGGCGAGGGCGCGCTTGAGGGTGGTGACGAGGCTGGACACAGTCGACACACTGCCTTTCGTGGGGGGTTGGGCCGTGCGTGTCACTCCATGACGGGTGGGATGGACCACATGGGTGACGGGGACATGACACACCGCCCGCACGGAGGGCTTCAAGAACGCGTTTTCGGACAACTTCCGGCCGGAGGTGCCCGATGACGCACAACGGTCGGCGCAGCAGCCCGATCGAGCACGGATTTCCTCACCTGGAGTCGGTCCGCGCGGCCGTCACCGCACTGTTCCGGCGACTGTCCGCCGACGGGCTCCGCGCTTACGACACGCCCTTCGCGCCCGCCGACGCGGCCTTCCCCTCCTCCGAGGACCTGCACCTCGGCGCCCACCGGGTGGCGTCCGCGATGGTCCGCGCACTGCGGCTGCCCGACGCGCGACTGATCGTGGGCTTCCGGGCGATGGAGGAGGCGGCGACCGTGGAACTCACTGCCGGGCCCGAGTACTTCGTCGAGGTCAACGACCGCTTCCGCCTCCACCGCCGCGATCTGGCGGCCGCCCTCGCCCACGAGGTCACGCACGTCCTGCTGCACCGCCTGGACCTGCGCTTCCCCTCGACCATCGACAACGAGATCCTCACCGACACCGCCGCCGCCTACCTGGGCGCCGGCTGGCTGCTGCTCGACGCCTACCGGGAGGACGAGCTCACCCACCAGAAGCTCGGCTACCTCACCCCGGAGGAGTTCGGCTACGTCCTCGCCCGACGCGGCCGGTTCCTCGGCAGCGAGGACCTCTCCGCGTGGTTCACCAGCCCGCAGGCCTACGAGGCGTACGTGCGCGGCCGCGCCCTGGCCGACCGGGACCTGCGCCGGGCCCCCCTCGCGGCCGCGGGCCGGCGGGAGCGGCTCCGGTACGCGGCGGCCCGCCGGAGCGGGGCCGCACCGCCCGGGGCCCCGTACGGCTTCGAGGAGCGCGCGGGCGGACTGCGGGTGAGCTTTCCGTGCCCGGTGTGCGGACAGCGACTGCGGCTGCCCGCACACGGCGGACCGGTCCGGGCCCGCTGCGGGCTGTGCCGCACGGTGCTGGACTGCGACACCTGATCGGTCAGTCGCCGCCGCAGCCCCCGGAGTCGCCGCCGCAGCCGGCTCCGCCGCCGCAGCCCGCGTCACCGCCCCCGCCGTCACCCCCGCTGTCGCCGCCGCTCCTGCGGGTGACCGTCGAGTGGCTGCCGCCATAGGTCGAGCGGTGGGCCGCGAAGTAGATCGCACCCCAAGCGACGACGGTCCCGGACACGACGATCAGCGCGATGACGCCCTCACTCATACGGGCGCTCTGCCCGGCCCCCCAGGGCGGAACACCCCCCTCCGCCGACGACCCGTCGACCTGCGGACCCGGCGCCGGGCGTGACGCGTGACGGAGGTTCACCGCACGGCCATGAAAAGTTACTTACCAGCCAGTAGACATGAGGACGGACGATCTCCAGCCTGGACACGTACATGCCAACACGTGATCGAGGAGCGTCCCCCATGCGCAGCACCCGCACCCGTACCCGTAGCACTGCCGCCGCAGTGGCCGCCGCCGCGGCCGTACTGGCCCTGGTTCCGGCCGCCGCCGCACAGGCGGCCCCCGCCACGACGGCCGCCCCCGCCGTCAGCGCCGTCACCGCCGTCACCGCCTCCGCGCCGGGCGGCAACGCCGCGATCCTGGGCATCGATTACGCCACCTGGCAGCGCGACGTGTCCGCCGTCATCGGCGCGGCCCGCCCCGGGATCGAGCAGCGCATCGCCGCCTCGCCGGCCGGTGAGAAGCCGGCGATCGTCCTCGACATCGACAACTCGTCGCTGGAGACGGACTTCCACTGGTTCTGGACCTTCCCGACCCCCGCGATCGCCCAGGTCCGCGACCTGACCCGGTACGCGAACGACCGCGGGGTCGCCATCTTCTTCGTCACCGCCCGCCCGGGGATCGTCTACTCCCTCACCGAGCGCAACCTCAAGGCGGTCGGCTACCCCGTCTCGGGCCTCTACGTCCGCGACCTGCCCGCCCTGTTCGGCGAGGTCAGCGCCTACAAGACGGCCAAGCGCGCGGAGATCGAGGCACGCGGCTACACGATCATCGCCAACATCGGCAACAACCAGAGCGACCTGGTCGGCGGCCACGCCGAGCGCACCGTCAAGCTGCCGGACTACGACGGCAAGCTCTCCTAGGACGAGACGGGGCGCGAGGCCTGGTCCAGCCCGGCTGCGATCGCGTTGACGGCGGCCCAGCCGAAGGCCATCGCCGGCCCGATCGTGGCGCCCGGCCCGGGGTAGGTCTCCCCCATCACCGCCGCCGAGCAGTTGCCGGAGGCGTAGAGCCCCGGGATCGGCGTGGAGTCCTCGCGCAGGACCCGGCCGTCGGTGTCCGTGACGAGGCCGCCCTTGGTGCCGATGTCCCCCGGGTGCACGGGGACGGCGTAGAAGGGGCCCTTGTCGATCGGCGCCAGGTTGGGGTTGGGCAGCGTCGGGTCGCCGTAGTAGCGGTCGTAGACGCTCTCGCCCCGGCCGTAGTCCCTGTCGGTGCCCACCTCGGCGAAGGAGTTGAAGCGGCTGATCGCGGCGGGCAGGCCGGGCGCGGCGATCTGCCGGGCCAGTTCCTCCACGGTGTCGGCCTTCTTCAGGAAGCCGCTCTCCAGCCACTTCTCGGGGAAGGGCTGCCCGGGGAAGAGTCCGGCGAAGATGTACCGGGCCTTGGAGCGGGCGTCCAGGATCAGCCAGGACGGCACCGTCCTGGCGTCCGGCCGGTCGGCGGCGTACATCCGGTCCACGAACGCGTGGTACGGCAGGGCCTCGTTGGCGTAGCGCTCCCCCGCCTCGTTGACGATGACCATGCCGGGGATGCCCCGGTCGGCGACGAGGAAGAAGGGCTTCTCCCCCGGCGGGCACACCGACGGCGCGCCCCAGACCCTGTCCAGCAGATCGGTGGCGGCCCCCAGTTCCTCACCGAGCTTCAGGGCGTCGCCGGTCTGGCCCTGCGAGGCGTGCGTCCAGACCGTGGACGTGGGCGCGGGCAGGTGCTTCTCGCGCAGTGCCTGGTCGTGCGAGAACCCGCCCGAGGCCAGCACCACCCCGCCCCGCGCCGCTACGGTCACCTCCCGCCCGGCGCGCAGGACCCGTACCCCCGTCACCCGGCCGGCCGGGTCCGTGACCAGGGCGGTCAGGGGCACCGACAGCCACAGTTCGCCGCCGAGCGCGTCCAGGGAGAGCCGCATGCGGGCGACGAGCGCCTCGCCGAGGGAGAGCAGCTTGCGGCCGGTGGCCAGGGCCTTGACGGCCCGCAGGCCGACCTTGAGGGAGGTCTTCTTGCCCGCCCAGGTCCGGCTGACCATGTTCAGGAAGCGGAAGTCGTACGAGGTCATGGTCAGCCCGTACGTGGGCAGTCCGGCCCGGCGCATGGTGGCGCCGAGCGCGCCGAGCCGCTTGAAGTCGACGATGCACGGCTCGATGGAGCGGCCCTGTGCCATGCCGCCCTGGGCCTCGGGGAAGTAGTCCGGGTAGCCGGGGGTGTGCATGAAGCGGATCTCGGTGCGGTCGTGGAACTCCCGGACCATGCGCGGCCCGTGGCTGAGGTACGCGTCCTTGCGCGCGGCCGGGACCCGGTCGCCGACGGTGGCGTCGAGGTAGGCGCGGGCCTTCTCGCGGGTGTCGGCGAGGCCGGCGCGGTCGAGGTGGAAGTTGCCGGGGACCCAGATCGCACCGCCGGACAGGGCGGTGGAACCCCCGTAGGTGTCGGTCTTCTCCACGACGAGGACGCTCAGGCCCCGCAGTCGGGCGGTGACGGCGGCGGCGAATCCGGCGGCGCCGGAGCCGACGACCACCACGTCGTAGGCGTGCCCGGTGGTGTGCCCGGTGGCGTGCTCGGTGGCGTGGCCGGTTGTCATCCGAAGGCTCCCGTGGCGTAGTCGCTGCGGTAGTAGAGGAGGGGTGATCCGCCGTCGCGGGCGTCGAGTTCGAGGACCCGGGCGGTGACGAGGTAGTGGTCGCCCGCCTCGTGGACCTCTTCGAGGGCGCAGTCGACGGTGGCGAGGGCGCCCCTCACGCGGACGGCTCCGTGGGCGGAGAGTTCCCAGTCGACGTCCGCGAACTTGTCCTCGCCGCGGCGGCCGAGCGCCTCGCACACGGCGCGCTGCTCCTCGGCGAGGATGCTGACGCCGAAGCGGCCGGCGGCCCGCACCTTGGGCCAGCTGGAAGAGCCCTTGCCCACACAGAGCAGGACCAGCGGTGGGTCGAGGGAGAGGGAGGCGAAGGACTGGCAGGCCAGCCCGGCCGGGCGGCCGTCGTCCGCGACGGCCGCGACGACGGTGATGCCGGAGGCGAAGGCGCCGAGGACCTCGCGGAACAGAGCCGGGTCGACCGCGCCGGCGGCGGGGCCGGTCAGCCGTTCCACTGGTGGCCCCAGAAGCTGTCCGCGGTGATCTCCTTCGCGGTCCAGGTGGCGGGGTCGACGAGCAGGCCGTCCCAGCCGTACTCGACCTGGAAGCCGCCGGGGGCCTGGGCGTAGAAGGAGACCATGTGGTCGTTGGAGTGCCGGCCGAGGGTGGAGGCGATGGGGATGCCCGCCCTGTTCATGCGGTCGAGGCAGTAACCGACGTCGTCGAGGGTCTCCAGCTCGACCATGAAGTGGACGATGCCGGGCGGCAGCGCGCCGGGGTAGAGCCCGAGGCTGTGGTGGCGGCGGTTGGGGCTGAGGAAGTGCATCCAGTGGAATTCCCGCCCGGGCTTGCCGGTGGGGACGGCGGCCGGGGGCAGCCGCATCGAGTCGCGCAGCTGGAAGCCGAGGAGGTTCTCGTAGAAGTCGAGGGTGGCCTCGGTGTCGGCGGCGGGCAGGACGACGTGGCCGAGGCCGAGGCCGCCCTCGCGGCCGCCGGTGACGAACCGGTTGCCGTACCGGGCTGCGAGCGGGGTGTGGTCCTGGGCCTGGCCCCAGTAGATCTCCAGGGGGTTGCCGCTGGGGTCCTCGCAGTGGATGAGGCCCTGGACCCGGCGGTCGGCGAGGGTCTCGGCGTCGCCCTGCTTGACGGGGTGTCCGGCGCTCTCCAGTTCGGCGGCGGCGTCCTCCAGGGCGCGGGCGCCCGCCACTTCGAAGCCGGCGGCGAGCAGCCGGTCCTGGGCGCCGGCGAGGAACTGGAAGCGGTGGGTGCGGTCGTCGATGCGGATGTTGAGCCGGGTGTCCGTGGTGCCCGCGGCTTCGGCCATGCCGAGGATGTCGAGGACGTAGGTGCGCCAGGCGGCGAGGTCGGCGGTCTCGATGCGGAGGTAGCCGAGTGCGCGGATGTCCATGAGGGAACTCCTCGGTGGGATCAGTGGAGGGGCAGGAGAGGGATCAGTTGAGGAAGAAGTCGGTGGCGAGGCGGTTGAACTCGTCTGCGGCCTCGGTCTGAGCCCAGTGCCCGCAGTGCGGGAAGACGTGCAGGCGGGCGTCCGGGATGGTCTTGAGCGCGAGGAAGGCGCCGTCGACCGGGTTGACGCGGTCCTCGCGGCCCCAGGTCAGCAGGACGGGGCGGCTGATGCGGTGCGCTTCGCGCCAGAGCATCGCGGCCTCGGGCCACTTGGCGAAGGAGGCTCCCATCCGGGCGTTGCCGAGCCTGGCTTCGGGGTCGGTGGCCTGGGCGTAGCGCTCCTCGACGAGGGCGTCGGTGACGATCGCCGGGTTGTGGGCGAGGGTGGTGAGGAAGGTCCGCATCTGCTCGCGGGTGGGCTCGGGCGCGAGGCTGAATTCGAAGAGCCGTTTGATGCCTTCGGTGGGGTCGGCGGAGAAGAGGTTCAGCGAGATCCCGCCGGGGCCCATGAGCAGGAGCTTGTCGACCCGTTCGGGGTGGTCCAGGACGAGCCGGGTGGCGGTGCCTCCGCCGAGGGAGTTGCCGATGAAGTTCGCCTGCTCGATGCCGAGTTCGTCCATGAGGGCGAGTACGGCGTTCGCGCTGAAGCCGAAGTAGTCGCGGTCGGGTTCCGGCTTGTCGGAGCGGCCGTAGCAGGGCTGATCGACGAGCAGGGTGCGGAAGCGTGCGGCGAAGTGGGGCAGGTTGCCGCCGAAGTTGGACCAGCCGGAGGCGCCGGGCCCACCGCCGTGCAGCATGATCACGACGGGCGCGTCGGCCTCCCGGACGGGTTCGGCCTCGTGGTAGTGCAGGTTCAGGGCGCCGGCCTTGACGGTGCGGGAGGTGTTCTCGTAGGTGAATCCCTGCGCGCTCACAGCATGGTGTCCTGGATGTCGAGTCCGAGGGCACCCTGCCCGAACAGGACCAGGGCCCGCTCCGGGTCGTTGGCGGCGTGGCCGCGGCCGGTGTGGACGTCGCGCCAGGCCCGCTGGACCGGGTTGGGGCCGGTGCGCAGGGCGCTGCCGCCCGCGTTCTCCATGAGGAGGTCGACGGCGGCGACGCAGCGCTCGGTGGCGAGGACCTGGTCGCGGCGGGCCCGGGTGCGCAGCGGCGTGGGGAGTTCCTCGCCTCGTGCGGCGAGGGCGTAGAGCTCGGAGATGTTGCGCCGGAGCTGGAGCCAGGAGGCGTCGATGTCACTGGCGGCGCGGGCGATGCGGACCTGGGCGAAGGGGTCTTCGGCGACCTGCTGGCCGTAGGAGATGCGGAAGCGTTCGCGGGTCGCGGTGACGTAGTCCTCGTAGGCGCCTTCGGCGATGCCGACGATGGGGGTGGAGATGGTGGTGGTGAAGACGGAGGCGTAGGGGAGCCGGTAGAGCGGCTCGGGGTTGAGGCGGTGGCCGGGTACCTGGAGGGCGGTGACGGGGCCGAAGCTGAGGGCGCGGTGTTCGGGGACGAACACCTCCTCGACGACGATGTCGTTGGAGCCGGAGCCGCGCAGGCCGACGGTGTCCCAGACCTCGTCGATGCGGTACCGGGAGCGCGGGATCAGGAAGGTCCGCATGTCGACGGGGCGGCCTTCGGCGTCGGTGACCAGTCCGCCGAGCAGGGCCCAGTCGGCGTGGTCGCAGCCGGAGGAGAAGTGCCAGCGGCCGCTGAGGGTGAATCCTCCGTCGACGGGGGTGACCTTGCCGGTGGGGGCGTAGGAGGAGCAGATCCGCGTGTCGCGGTCCTGGCCCCAGACCTCTTCCTGGGCACGGGGGTCGTAGAGGGCTACGTGCCAGGGGTGGACGCCGACGACGGAGGCGACCCAGCCGGTGGAGCCGCAGGCCTTGGCTATGTCCTTGACGGCGGCGTAGAAGAGGGCGGGGTCGGCGGCGTACCCGCCGTGGGCCTTGGGCTGGAGCAGCCGGAAGAAGCCGGTGTCGGCGAGTTCCTTGATGCTCGCCTCGGGGACCTTGCGCAGGTTTTCGGCCTCTGCGCTGCGCTCGCGGAGGGCGGGGGCGAGGGCGCGGACCGCTGCGAGGACCTCTTCGTCACTCATGGTGTCCCCTTCTCAGATCAAGGATCTTCGGGTGTTCGGGATCGTGTTCCGGATCGATGGCGAGGAACGTACGCCGGGTGGTGCGGGGCGCGGAACGAGCTGTTCCCGCTGAGCGGGAAGCTCCTCGGAACTCCCCCGGAACTCCTCGGAACTCCTCGAAGCAACTACTTGAAGTATTACTGAATGAAATAGACCTCTCCGGGTGCTTCCCTCCGGCCGGGGGCGCGTGGCAGGGTCGCCCCAACGCCTCACGCAGGGGGTTTTCTCGTGCTCGACCAGTTCATGGAGCAGGTCGCGGAGACCGGGCTCGCACCGCTTTCGCTGCTGGAGAAGGCCGCGAAGGTGCTGGGCGCCTTCGAGGGGCCACAGCCGCGGCTGTCGCTCACCGAGGTCGTACGCCGCTCCGGAATCCCACGTTCTTCCGCCCACCGGATCCTCGACCAGCTGGTGCAGTTGCGCTGGCTGGACCGCGAGGGCCGGGACTACCGCATGGGCATGCGCATGCTGGAGCTGGGCGCGCTCGCCTCCCACCACAACCGGCTGCGCCGGGCCGCGCTGCCGCTGCTGCACGCGCTGCACGAGCAGACGGGCCGGGTGGTGCACCTGTCGGTGCTCGACGGGGCCGAGGTGGTGTGCCTGGAGCGGATCGGCGGTTCGCAGGCCACCACGGTGCCCTCGCGGGTCGGCGGCCGCATGCCGGCGTACTGCACGGCCGCCGGGAAGGCGATCCTCGCGTTCAGTGATCCCGCCGCGGTGGAACACGTCCTCACGCAGGGGCTGCGCCCGCGCACCGCGCGCACCCTGATCCGGCCGCTCGCGCTGCGTTCGGAGCTGGCGGCGGTCCGCGAGCGCGGGGTGGCGTACGACCGGGAGGAGAGCTTCCGCGGCATCTCCTGCGTGGCCGCGCCGCTGCGGGGCGCCGGGCGGGCCGTGGCCGCCGTGTCGGTGTCCTCCTGCCGGGGGGACCGGGAGACGGCCCGCCTCGCGCAGGCGGTACTGGCCTGCACGCGGTCGGTGTGGCGGGAGCTGTACGGGCCGGGCCGGCCGGGGCGGGCCGCGGCCGCGCCGGCGCGGGACCTGGAGCCGGCGGTCTCGGCGCAGGCGATGGACAACATGATGGGATGGCTGCGGTTCAGCGAGTGGATGTAGTGGGTAGTGGTATCCCCACGCACGAGTGAACGGCTTCGGGCCCGACCCCTCGCCAGGGGGCCGGGCCCGAAGCCGTCCGGCGGGGCCTGCGGGCCGGGGGCGCCGTTCAGCCGTCGTAGCTGATGCGGACGCGGTCGCCGAGCGGCAGGGCCTGGCAGGCCAGGACGTAGCCGTCGGCCAGGTCCTCGGGGACCAGGACCTCGTTGCGGACCATCGTGACCTCGCCTTCCAGCACCCGGCAGCAGCAGGCGCTGCAGGCGCCTTCGCGGCAGGAGTACGGAGCGCGGACGCCTGCGGCGAGCAGTGCGGTCAGCAGTGAGGTCTGCCGCCCCCAGGCGACGGTGTGCACGATCCCTTCGAGCTCCACCTCGGCGGTCGCGCCGCCGGCGGGGGCGGCGTCCTGCCCGCCCCCCGCCGCCCCGTCCCCCGGCACCGGCGGGGCGAAGACGTCCCCGCTCAGGGAGAAGTACCGCTCCCGGTGGATCGACCGGCCCCGGCCGCCCGAGGCCCGCACCGCCGCCTCCGCCGCGTCCATCAGCGGAACGGGTCCGCACAGGTAGGCCTCGCGGGTCGCGTACGGGGCCACGAGCGGGCCCAGCTGCGGGGCGGTCGGCAGTCCCTGGAGGGTCTCCAGCCAGTGCACGACGGTGAGCCGCCCGGGGTGTTCCTCGGCGAGCCCCCACAGCTCGTCGCGGAAGATCACCGAGCCGGGGTCGCGGTTGGCGTACACCAGGGCGACGTGGCCCCGGCCGGCCACGAGCGCCGACTTCGCGAGGGAGAGCACCGGGGTGATTCCGCTGCCCCCCGCCACGAGCAGCAGGTCCCGGTCCGGGTCGGTCAGGGTGAAGGTGCCGGCGGGGGGCAGGATCTCCAGCTCGTCGCCGATGCGCACGTCCCGGCACAGCCAGCCGGAGCCGACGCCGCCGGGGACCAGTTTGACGGTGATGCGCAGCGGGTCCCCCGCGTGCGGGGACCCGGCCAGGGAGTAGCAGCGGGCCGCGTCGTTCGCCCCGCTCGACGAGGGGACTCGGATGGTGAGGAACTGGCCCGGGCTGTACGGGATTTCCGCGTCGAGTACGAGGGAGACCGCTTCGGGGGTCTCCTGGATCCGGTCCGTGACGCGGGCCAGCAGCCTGCCGCCGGCTCCGCCCCGGGCGGCAGCCGGGGCCGGGCTCCGGACCTCCGCGGCGCGGGACTTCGTACGGCTGTCGGTGTCAGACATCGGCCGGCACCTCCAGGCGGCCCGCCAGGACGGCGGCCTCGATGCCCGCGCGCAGCGCCTCGCAGGAGCGGACGCGGCCGCTGGGGCGGCCCTCCCCGGCCTCCGAGGCGATGCGCGGGCACACCGCGACGGCCTCGTCGGTCCACTGGACCTGGATGTGGGCGGGGCTGAACTTCTCGCACAGCACCTGCGTGCCGCACTCCCCGCACACCACGGGGGTCATCACGGGGTCCCGGCCGCGCGGCGGGCGAGGTTCTCGGCGACCTCGGCCTTCCAGGCGGCGGTGGCGCGGGCGGTGTCGAGCTCGAACTCGAAGCGGCGGACCATCTCGTCCTTGACGTCGGCGGCGTCTACGTAGAACTGCTCGTACCAGCGGCGGAGCTGGTAGACGGGGCCGTCCTCCTCGGTGAGGAGGGGGTTGTCGATGCGGGTCTTGTTCTTCCAGATCTCGACGTCCTGCTCGAAGCCGACGGCGAGGCCCTCGGAGGTGAGGCGGGCGGCTTCGGCGGCCTGTTCGTCGCTCATGCCGGGGAGCTTCCTGACGATGGTCCCGTACATCAGCATGAAGCTGTTCTCGTCGATCGGGTAATGGCAGTTGATGAGGACCGATTCGAGTTCGACGCCGCCGCCGATGTCGCTCCACAGCTTGTCGATCATGTAGGAGGGGCCGTGGTACGAGGCGTCCGAGCGCAGGCCGCCGCCGGTGGAGAGGGTGCCGAGGTCCACGTCGCCGCGCGGGGTGGACTCCATGTACTGGGTGGCGACGTGGCCGTCGAAGACGTTCTTGAAGTAGTGCGGGAAGGCGTAGTGCACGTAGTAGAAGTGCGCCATGTCGACGACGTTGTCGACGATCTCGCGGCAGTTGGAGTTCTCCACGCGCAGTGAGTTCCAGCTCCAGTCGCTCCACTCGGGGTCGCCGACGCCCTCGATGACGGGGATCGTGACCTCGGGCGGCGGCGGGTTGCCCTCCGGGTCGTGCCAGACGTAGAGCTGGCCGCTCTGCTCCAGCGAGGTCCAGGCGCGGGTCCTGGCGCGGGGCGGGACGCGGCGGGCGTAGGGGATGGCGGCGCACCGGCCGTCTGCGGACCAGCGCCAGTCGTGGAAGGGACAGGCGACGGCGTCGCCCTTGACGGTGCCGTGGGCGAGGTTGCCGCCCATGTGGGGGCAGTAGGCGTTCAGGACGCTCAGCTCCCCGCTGTCGGCACCCTGGAAGACGACGAGCTTCGTGCCGAAGGCCTCGATCTCGTGCGGGGTTCCGTCCCGGAAGGGGGCGGCGAGTCCTAGGCAGTGCCAGCCGCGGGCGAACCTCGCGGGCACGGCGGCGGCTTCGATGACGCGGGGCGCTTCGTCGACCGCGGTCGTTTCGGCCATGGGGTGGCCCTCCACTTCGTTGTGGGTGTGCTGCGCTGGGATGGGGGGACTAGCGCGCTTCGGCGGCCAGTTCGACCGCGATGTCGATGAGCTGGTCCTCCTGGCCGCCGACGAGGCGGCGTTCGCCCGCGCGCAGGAGGATCTGCGCGCCGGAGACCCCGTAGCGCTCGGCCTGGCGGTAGGCGTGCTTGAGGAAGCTGGAGTAGACGCCGGCGTGGCCCATGAGCAGGGCCATGCGGTCGAGGGTGCACTCGTCTTCCATGACGGGGCGGACCACGTCCTCGGCCGCGTCGATGATCTTCAGGACGTCGATGCCGGTCCTGATGCCCATCTTCCGGCAGACGGCGGCGAAGGCCTCGACGGGCGTGTTCCCGGCGCCCGCGCCGAGGCGCCGGGTGGAGCCGTCGATCTGGAGCGCGCCCGCGCGGACGGCGGCGACGGAATTGCCCACGCCCAGGCCGAGGTTCTCGTGGCCGTGGAAGCCGACCTGGGCGTCGGGGCCCAGCTCGGCGACGAGCGCCGCGACCCGGTCGGTGACCTCGTCCATGACCATGGCGCCCGCGGAGTCGACCACGTACACGCACTGGCAGCCGGCGTCGGCCATGATCCGGGCCTGGCGGGCCAGGTTCTCGGGGGTGGTGGAGTGGGCCATCATCAGGAAGCCGACGGTCTCCAGGCCCGTCTCGCGGGCGAGCCCGAAGTGCTGGACGGAGATGTCCGCCTCGGTGCAGTGGGTGGCGATCCGGCAGATCTGTCCGCCGTTGCCGTGGGCGGCGCGGATGTCGTCCTTCACACCGAGGCCCGGGAGCATCAGGAAGGCGATCTTCGCGTTCCGCGCCGTATCGGCGGCGATCTTGATGAGTTCCTGCTCGGGCGTCTTGGAGAAGCCGTAGTTGAAGGAGGACCCGCCGAGTCCGTCCCCGTGCGCGACCTCGATGACGGGGACCCCCGCGCCGTCGAGCGCGGAGACGATCGACCGTACGTCCTCGCCCGTGAACTGGTGGCGCTTGGCGTGCGAACCGTCGCGCAGGGAGGAGTCGGTGATCCGGATGTCGAGGGTGTCGGAGTAGCTCGGGCGGCTCGGGCGGTCGGTCACTTCTGCAGTCCCTTCGCGAACTCCTCGCCGACCTTGGTGGCGGCGGCGGTCATGATGTCGAGGTTTCCGGCGTAGGGCGGCAGGTAGTCGCCGGCGCCCTCCACCTCCAGGAAGATCGCGACCCGGGCCGTGCCCCCGTTGAGCGGGGAGGGGTCGTCGAACTGCGGCTCGGTGCGCAGCCGGTAGCCCGGTACGTACGAGGCCACGTCCTCGGCGACCTGCTTGACGGAGGCGGCGATGGCCTCACGGTCGGCGTCGGCCGGGATCGCGCAGAAGACGGTGTCGCGCATGATGACCGGTGGGTCGGCGGGGTTGAGGATGATGATGGCCTTGCCGCGGGCGGCGCCGCCGATCTCCTCGATGCCCCGGGCGGTGGTACGGGTGAACTCGTCGATGTTGGCCCGGGTGCCGGGGCCCGCCGAGACGGAGGCCACCGAGGCGACGATCTCCGCGTAGGCGACGGGGACCACGCGGGAGACGGCGTACACCATGGGGATGGTGGCCTGGCCGCCGCAGGTGATCATGTTGACGTTGGCCCGGTCGAGGTGGGCGGTCAGGTTCGCCGGCGGGACGACGGCGGGGCCGACGGCGGCGGGGGTGAGGTCGACGGCCTTGATGCCGAGTTCGGCGTAGCGCGGGGCATTCGCGCGGTGCACGTAGGCGGAGGTGGCCTCGAAGACCAGGTCGGGCAGTTCGTCCTGGGCGAGGAGCCGGTCGACGCCCGCGTGGGAGGCCTCGATTCCGGCCCGGCGGGCGCGGGCGAGGCCCTCGCTGTCCGGATCCACGCCGATCATCCAGCGGGGTTCTATGTGCGGGGAGCGCAGGAGCTTGTAGAGCAGGTCGGTCCCGATGTTCCCGGAGCCGACGATGGCGGCGGTCGCTTTCCTGGTGTTCGTCATGGCACCTCAGATGAAGGAGAGGGAGACCGGGCCGAGCCCGGTGAAGTCGGCGGTGTAGGTCCGCCCGGCGGCCACGTCCACGGCGCGGGTGCAGGACCCGGGCAGGATGAGGTGGCCCTTGCGGAGCTCGACCCCGAAGCGGGCGACGGTCCGCGCCAGCCAGGCGACGGAGGCGGCCGGATCGCCGAGCACGGCGTCGCTGCGGCCGCTCGCCAGGGCGTCGGGGCCGCGGGTCAGGGTGGCTTCGATCGCCTTCAGGTCGAGCCCGCGCGGGTCGCGGCCCTCTCCGATGACGTATCCGGCGGAGGAGGCGTTGTCGGCGATGGTGTCGGCGATGGTGATCCGCCAGTCGGCGATCCGGCTGTCGATGAGCTCCAGGGCCGGGACGACCCGCTCGGTGGCGGCCAGGACGTCGGAGACGGTGCAGCCCGCGCCGGGGAGGTCGTCGCCGAGCACGAAGCCGACCTCGACCTCGACGCGCGGCGCGCAGTACGCGGCGGCGGGGACCAGGGTGTCCTCGTACAGCTCCATGGAGTGCAGCAGGTGCCCGTAGTCGGGTTCTTCCACGCCCATCATGGCCTGCATGACGGGGGACGACAGCCCGACCTTGTGTCCGGTGACGCGGTCGCCGGCCTCGAGGCGGTGACGGATGTTCAGGAGCTGGATCTCGTAGGCGTCCTCGGTGTCGATGCCGGGGAAGCGGGCGCCGAGCGGTGCGACGGGCGTCCGCGCGTGCTCGGCGGATCGCAGTTGCTGCGCGACGTGGAGCCGGTGGCGGTCCGAGAGCATGTGCGGTCCTCGCGTGCGGTGGGGGCGGGTTCGGTGCGGCGAGGCTAGACGGCCCGCATCCGGCGCCGGGAGGGCGTTTTCCCGGCCACCGGGAAAGGCCCGTCCGGGAGGAAATCCGGGTGCCCGGGGCAACCTCCGGGGCCGTTTCGTGGTCTTACGTGCGGCTTACGCATGCGCCACCGCGCATGAAGCACCAGCAGAGAGAGATCCATGAACATCCGCCGCACCCTGGCGATCCTCGCCGCGACGACCGTCGCGGCCCCTGCCGTACTGATCGCGGCGCCCGCCGCCGTGGCCCGGCCGGTCGCGGCGACGCCCGCCGCCACCGACCCCGCCGCCACCGACCCCTTCGCCTCGTGCACCTCGTGGACGCAGACCGCGAGGACCACCTCCGAGCTGGTCGGGTTCCCGACCAAGCTGGTCGCGGGGACGTGGTCCACCTTCACGTTCCGCACGGTCAACATCTCGGCGAGCCCGCTGAAGGGGGTCGGCGCGACGGTGGACGCCGCGGCGTGGGAGGAGGGGACCCGCTCCCCGAGCATCAAGCTCACGACGCAGTGGTACGACCGGGCCGCGAAGAAGTGGCGGCCGATGCCCGGCCGCCTGACGGAGTACGCCGTGATCACCCGGACCCTGAAGCCCGGCGCCCGCTCCGACGTCAAGATGCGCGTCAGGGCCGACCGTGCGGCCAAGGCCGGGGACGGCGACACCTTCGAGTACGGCCGGTACGCCGGCAAGGACGGCGTGTGCGGTTACGCGCAGGCGATCCACGAGTACCGCTTCGTGGTGGAGCCGGCCGCCCCCGCCCCGAAGCCCGCCGCGCGCTGAGGCAGTCGCCGTCCCCGTTCCGCACCGGCCCGCCCCGCAGACGGGGTCGGCGCGGAACGGGGTCGGCGCCCACCGGCCGCCGTCGGCCCCCGCTGGTGCCCGTCAGCCCCCGCAGGCCCCCGTCAGCGCGCCCCGTACACCGGCTGCGGCGGCTCCGACTGCGCCAGGAGCTTCGTCGTCGCCTCCCCCGCCTCCGACGGAGTCCAGCGCGCTCCGCAGTCGGCCGTGGGGCCGGGCCGCCAGCCCTCCATGACCGTGATGCGGCCGCCCTCCGTCTCGAAGACGCGGCCCGTGACCCCGGCGGAGGCGTCGGAGCCGAGCCACACCACCAGCGGGGACACGTTCTCCGGGGCCATCGCGTCGAAGGCCCCGGCTTCCGGGGCGGCCATGGTGTCCGCGAAGGTCTGCTCCGTCATCCGGGTCCGTGCCGCGGGGGCGATGGCGTTGACCTGGACCCCGTAGCGGCCCATTTCCGCCGCCGACACCAGGGTCAGCCCGAGGATCCCGGCCTTGGCGGCGCTGTA
Organism: Streptomyces sp. NPDC006487; assembly: GCF_042870555.1. Taxonomy (NCBI): domain Bacteria; kingdom Bacillati; phylum Actinomycetota; class Actinomycetes; order Kitasatosporales; family Streptomycetaceae; genus Streptomyces; species Streptomyces sp. NPDC006487. The sequence goes on along the minus strand of NZ_JBIAHN010000015.1, from coordinate 29,349 downwards.
GTTCCCCTGGCCCACGGACCCGAGCAGCCCCGCCCCCGAGGAGGTGTTGACGACCCGGGCGGCGACCTGCCGGCCCTCCTTCGCCTCGGCCCGCCAGTAGGCCGCCGCGTGCTTGAGCGGCAGGAAGTGCCCCTTCAGGTGGACCCGCATCACGGCGTCCCAGTCGTCCTCGTCCAGGTTCACCAGCATCCGGTCGCGCAGGAATCCCGCGTTGTTGACGAGGGTGTCCAGCCTCCCGAAGGCCGAGACGGCCGTCTCGACCAGTGACGCGGCGCCCTGTGCCGTCGCGATGTCGCCGCCGTGCGCCACCGCCTCCCCGCCCATGGCCCGGATCTCGGCGACGACCAGCGCCGCCGGGCTCTCCGGCCCCGGGAGCCCGTCCAGGCCGACACCGAGGTCGTTCACCACGACCCGGGCCCCCTCCCCGGCGAAGGCCAGCGCGTGGGCCCGGCCCAGCCCCCGTCCGGCGCCCGTCACGATGACCACACGGCCTTCGGCAAGTCCCATGTCAGCTCTCCTTGTTCGCAGTTGCCGCATCCAGAAAGGCCGGCCGCTCGCCGCCCCCGTGCACGAGCAGGCTCGCCCCGCTCACGTACCCCGCCCGGTCGGAGGCCAGGAAGACGGCGGCCTCGCCCACGTCCGAGGGCTCCGCCAGCCGTCCCAGCGGTACGGTCGCGCCGACCGCCGCGATCCCGCTCTCGTCGCCGTAGTGCAGGTGCGACAGTTCGGTGCGCACCATGCCCAGGACCAGTGAGTTGACCCGTACCTCGGGGGCCCATTCGACGGCCATGGAGCGGGCCAGGTTCTCCAGTCCCGCCTTCGCCGCCCCGTAGGCCGCCGTGCCCGGCGAGGGCCGGGTCCCGCTGACGCTGCCGATCATCACGATCGAGCCCCGGGTCTCCCGGAGCCAGGGGTACGCGGCGACCGAGGCGGTCATCGGGGCGATGAGGTTGAGCTCGACGACCCGTGCGTGACGCTCGGCCTCGCCCTCCCCCAGCAGCCGGTACGGGGTTCCGCCGGCGTTGTTCACCAGGCAGTCGAGGCGCCCGTGGCGTGCGGCGACCGATCCGAAGAATTCCCGTACGGCGGCCGGATCGCGCAGGTCCAGGGCGGTGAAGACCGCCGTACGGCCCGCCGACTCGACCGGTTCCTCCGGCGGCCGGCGCGCGCAGAGCACCACTTCGGCGCCCGCCGCGAGGAACGACCGCGCGATCCCGGCGCCGACGCCCCGGGTTCCGCCGGTGACGACGACAACCCTCCCGTTGAGCTCCATCGGCTGCTACCTTCCTCACCTAACAAATGTTTGGTGGAAAGGTAGCTGATCCGCTCATGGGTGTCTCCACCTCAAGCCCCGACAAGGGCATCGCACTCGTCACAGTCGACTACCCGCCGGTCAACGCACTGCCCGTGCAGGGCTGGTACGACCTGGCCGACGCCCTTCGCGCGGCCGGCCGCGACCCGGAGGTCCGGTGCGTGGTCCTGGCCGCCGAGGGCCGCGGTTTCAACGCCGGCGTCGACATCAAGGAGATGCAGCGCGACACCGGCCACGCCTCGCTCATCGGCGCCAACCGGGGCTGCTACGAGGCCTTCGCCGCCGTCTACGAGTGCGAGGTGCCGGTCGTGGCGGCCGTGAACGGCTTCTGCCTCGGCGGCGGGATCGGCCTGGTCGGCAACGCCGACGCCATCGTCGCCTCCGAGGACGCGACCTTCGGACTGCCGGAACTGGACCGGGGCGCCCTCGGGGCCGCCACCCACCTGGCCCGGCTCGTCCCGCAGCACCTCATGCGGACCCTGTACTACACCTCGCGCACCGCCACCGCCGCGGAGCTGCACGCGCACGGCTCGGTGTGGAGGGTGGTCCCGCCGGGCGAACTGCGCGCGGCCGCCCTGGAGCTGGCCGCCGAGATCGCGAAGAAGGACGGGTACCTGATCCGGCTCGCCAAGGCGGCCATCAACGGCATCGACCCCGTGGACGTGCGCCGCAGCTACCGCTTCGAGCAGGGCTTCACCTTCGAGGCCAACCTCAGCGGCGTGGCCGACCGGGTCCGCGACACCTTCGGCAGCAGCGGCCCCTCCGGAAGCACCGAAGCAAAGGCGGAATCGGCATGACCGACAAGAGCATGACCCCCGAAGACGTGGTCGGCCGGCTGCGGAACGGCATGACCGTCGGCATCGGCGGCTGGGGTTCGCGGCGCAAGCCCATGGCCCTGGTCCGCGCCCTGCTCCGCTCCGAGATCACCGATCTCACCGTGGTCTCGTACGGCGGCCCCGACGTCGGCCTGCTCGCCGCGGCCGGCCGGATCCGCAGACTGGTCACCCCCTTCGTCACCCTCGACTCCATCCCGCTGGAGCCGCACTACCGGGCCGCCCGCGAGAGCCGCGCCTTCGCCCTCACCGAGCTCGACGAGGCCATGTTCATGTGGGGGCTGCACGCGGCCGCCAACCGGATGCCCTTCCTCCCGGTCCGCGCCGGCCTCGGATCCGACGTCATGCGCGTCAACCCCGAGCTGCGCACCGTCACCTCCCCGTACGCCGACGGGGAGGAGTTCGTGGCGGTCCCCGCCCTGCGCATGGACGCGGCCCTGGTCCACCTCAACCGGGCCGACCGGCTCGGCAACGCCCAGTACCTGGGCCCCGACCCGTACTTCGACGACCTCTTCTGCGAGGCCGCCGACGCCGCCTACGTCTCCTGCGAGCAGCTCGTGGAGACCGCGGAGCTCGCCAAGTCCGGGCCGCCGCAGTCCCTGCTCGTCAGCCGGCACTCGGTGACCGGGGTCGTGGAGACCCCGAACGGCGCGCACTTCACCTCCTGCGCCCCCGACTACGACCGCGACGAGGCCTTCCAGAAGCTGTACGCCACCGTCCCCTGGCCCGAGTTCGCCGAACGCTTCCTCTCCGGCGACAGCGAGCACGCCTACCAGTCGGCCGTCCAGGCCTGGCACGAGGAGCAGAAGTGAGCACGCCCTCCACGACGACCACGGCCGCGGTGACCCGCGCCGAGTACTGCGTGATCGCCTGCGCCGAGGCGTGGCGGGACAACGGCGAGGTGCTGGCCAGCCCGATGGGCCTGGTGCCCTCCTTCGGGGCCCGGCTGGCGAAGCGGACCTTCTCCCCCGACCTGCTGCTGACCGACGGCGAAGCCATGCTGGTCGGGCTCGACGGCTCGGCCGAGGGCTGGCTCCCGTACCGCCGTCACCTGACGATGGTCACCGGCGGCCGCCGGCACGTGATGATGGGCGCCAGCCAGATCGACCGGTTCGGCAACCAGAACATCTCCTGCATCGGGGACTGGGAGCAGCCGGCCCGCCAGCTGCTCGGGGTGCGCGGGGCCCCGGTGAACACCCTGAACAATCCGGTGAGCTACTGGATCCCCAAGCACTCCACGCGGGTGTTCGTCGAGCGCGTCGACATGGTGAGCGGCGTGGGCTACGACCGGGCCGAGGCGGCCGGGGTCACCCGCTTCCACCGGCTGCCCCGCGTGGTCAGCGATCTCGGCGTCTTCGACTTCACCGGCCCCGGCCACGCCATGCGCCTGGCCTCCGTGCACCCGGGCGTCACCGTGGAGCAGGTCCGGGCGGCCACCGGTTTCGAGCTGGCGATCGCCGACGACGTCCCGTACACGCGGGAACCGACGCCGGAGGAGCTGCGGCTGATCCGCGAGGTCATCGACCCCAAGGGGCTGCGCGACCGGGAAGTGCGGGTCTGATCCGATGGAGACGGCATTCACCAAGCTGGTCGGGGTCGAGCATCCGATCGTGCAGACGGGCATGGGCTGGGTCGCGGGTCCGCGCCTGGTGTCGGGGGCGGCCAATGCGGGGGCGCTCGGCATCCTGGCCTCGGCGACCATGACGATGGAGCAGCTGCGGGCGGCGGTCCACGAGGTCAAGTCCCGTACGGACGCCCCGTTCGGGGTCAATCTGCGTGCGGACGCCGGGGACGCGGCCGAGCGGGCGCAGCTGATCATCGACGAGGGCGTCCGGGTGGCCTCCTTCGCGCTCGCCCCGTCCAGGGAACTGATCGCGCGGCTCAAGGACGCGGGCGTGGTGGTGATCCCCTCGATCGGGGCCCGGCGGCACGCCGAGAAGGTCGCGGCGTGGGGCGCGGACGCGGTGATCGTTCAGGGCGGCGAGGGCGGCGGGCACACCGGTGACGTGGCCACGACCGTGCTGCTGCCGCAGGTGGTCGACGCGGTGGACATCCCGGTGATCGCGGCGGGTGGTTTCAGCGACGGCCGCGGCCTGGCGGCGGCGCTGGCCTACGGGGCCGCGGGCATCGCCATGGGCACCCGGTTCCTGCTGACCTCCGACTCGACGGTCCCGGACGCGGTGAAGGCCGAGTACCTGAAGGCGAGCGTGAAGGACGTCACGCTCACCACGGCCGTGGACGGGCTCCCGCACCGGATGCTGCGCAGCGAGCTGGTCGCTTCCCTGGAGCGGGCCGGGCGGACGAAGGCGCTGGCCAAGGCGGTGCGGCACGCGGCCGGCTTCAAGAAGCTTTCGGGCCTGACCTGGGCGGAGATGGTCCGGGACGGCCTCGCGATGAAACACGGCAAGGACCTGTCCTGGAGCCAGGTGCTGCTCGCCGCGAACACCCCCATGCTCCTCAAGGCGTCCATGGTCGAGGGCCGTACGGACCTCGGCGTCATGGCATCGGGCCAGGTCGCGGGCGTGATCGAGGATCTTCCGTCCTGTGCGGAGCTCGTCACCCGCGTCATGGCCGAGGCCCACGCCGTGCTGGAACGGCTGCACGGCCTCACTCCCCCACAGCATCTCCCCCTCCCCCCTCACCCGCTCGGCACCCTGCCACCACCAGGGTGATTCCCCTTCTCCGTTACAGGAGTTGCCCCAGATGAGCCGTGCCCGAATCCGCCTGGCGACCGCGGTGCTCGCTTCCGCCCTCGCCATCGGGACCCTGCCCGCCGCCGCGTACGCCGCGCCGGCCGACAGGGTCGCCGCCTCGCGTCACCCCTGGCACACGCCGTCGGCGGAAACGATCCGCCAGATCCCCCTCCAGGGCGCGGTCAACGTCCGCGACCTCGGTGGCTACCGCACGTGGACGGGAGGCCAGGTTCGTCAGGGACTGGTCTACCGCTCCGACGCGCTGGGCAAGCTGACCGCCTCGGACATCACGGCCGTCGGCGGTCTGGGCCTCACGAAGGTCCTCGATTTCCGCATCCCCATGGAGGTCCAGTACGACGGGGCCGACAAGCTGCCCGCCGGTATGGCCTCCACCGCCCGCCCGGTCAACGACAACGGCCTGTACGGGCTGCTGATGTCCGCGATAGGCAGCGGTGATCCCGTGAAGCAGGAGCAGATGCTCGGCGGCGGCCGCGCCGAGGCGTACATGCGCGACGTCTACCGCGCGTTCGTGACCAACGCCGAGAACCGGGCGCAGTTCGCGGTCACCCTCCGCGAGATCGCCGACGGGAACCAGGGCCCGCTGCTGTACCACTGCACCTCGGGCAAGGACCGGACGGGCTGGATGAGCTACGTCCTGCTGAACGCCCTGGCCGTCCCGAAGGCCACGGCCGAGCGCGACTACCTGGCCTCGAACACCTTCCGCGCGGCGTACGACGCCCAGGTGCGGGCGGGTGTGAAGGCATCCGGCCGGATGCAGAACCCCGATCTGCTGATCCCGCTCCAGGAAGTCCGCCAGGACTACCTGGACGCGGCGACCGCGCAGATGGAGGCCGACTACGGCAGCCTGTACGGCTACCTCACCGACGGCCTCGGCCTGGACCTGAGGACCCTGGCGAAGCTCCAGGTGAAGATGGTCCGCTAGGCAGCCGAAAACACCCCTGCGCCGGGCGGCGGCTGCCGCCCGGCGCAGGGGTGCGTACGAAGGTCGTTCGGATCAGGCGGAGCGGCGGCGGCCCTGGCCCGCGCCACCCACGCGGCTGCGGGCCGAAGCCGCGGCCGCACCACCGGACGGGGCGCCGCCGGTACGCCGGCCGCGCTCGCCGGAACCGCCCGTGGAGCCGCCCTGTCCGCCCTGGCCACGGCGGGCCTGGCCGGAGCCGGAGGCCGGAGCCTGACCGGCGGCGCCGCCACCGGTGCGACGGCCTCGGCCGCCCCCGGCCGCCGGAGCCGCGCCCGTGCCGGAGCCCGTACGCGGTCCGCCCGAGCGACGGCGCGCGCCGGAGCCCGAACCCCCGCCGGCCTGGCCGGCGGAACGCTGACGCGGCGGGGTCGCCTGCGGCACGTCCATGACGACCGGGATGCCCGAGGGCTCCTTGGCGCCGGTGATGCGCGCGAGCTCCTCATCGGAGGACTTGATCTGCGCGGTGTGCGGGGAGATCCCGGCGTCCGACATCAGGCGGGTCATGTCGCGCTTCTGGTCCGGCAGGACCAGCGTGACGACGCTGCCGGACTCGCCGGCGCGGGCGGTGCGGCCGCCGCGGTGCAGGTAGTCCTTGTGGTCGGTCGGCGGGTCCACGTTGACGACGAGGTCGAGGTCGTCGATGTGGATGCCGCGCGCGGCCACGTTGGTGGCGACCAGCGCGGTGACCTCGCCCGTCTTGAACCAGTCGAGGGTCCGGTTGCGCTGCGGCTGCGAGCGGCCGCCGTGCAGGCCGGAGGCGCGGACGCCGTCGGCGAGGAGCTTCTTGACCATGCGGTCGACTCCGCGCTTGGTGTCGACGAACATGATCACCCGGCCGTCGCGAGCGGCTATGCGCGTGGCCACGGCCTTCTTGTCGGTCTCGTCCATGACGTACAGGACGTGGTGCTCCATCGTGCTGACCGCACCGGCGGACGGGTCGACGGAGAAGGCGACCGGGTCGGTGAGGAACATCTTGACGAGCTTGTCGATGTTCTTGTCGAGGGTCGCCGAGAACAGCATGGTCTGGCCCTCGGGCTGGACCTGCTTGAGCAGGGCGGTGACCTGCGGCATGAAGCCCATGTCGGTCATCTGGTCGGCCTCGTCGAGGACCGTGATGGAGACCTGGGAGAGGTCGGCGTCACCGCGGTCGATGAGGTCCTTCAGGCGGCCGGGGGTGGCGACGAGCACCTCGGCGCCGCGGCGCAGGGCGCCGGACTGCCGGTTGATCGACATGCCGCCGACGACGGTCGTGATCCGCAGGTTGACGGCCGTGGCGTACGGGGCCATCGCGTCGGTGACCTGCTGCGCGAGCTCACGGGTCGGTACGAGGACCAGGGCGAGCGGCTGCTTCGGCTGGGCGCGGCGGCCGGCGGTGCGGGCCAGCAGGGCCAGGCCGAAGGCCAGCGTCTTGCCGGAGCCGGTACGGCCGCGGCCGAGCAGGTCACGGCCGACGAGGGAGTTCGGGATGGTCGCGGCCTGGATCGGGAACGGCTGGGTGACGCCCTGGGCGGCGAGGGTCTTCAGCAGCGCCTCGGGCATGTCCATGTCCTCGAACGCTTCCACGGGCGGCAGGGCCGGGGTCAGCGGTTCGGGCATGGTGAATTCTTGGGGCCTGGCTACGGGGGCGGACTTCTGCCGTCCCGCGCCAGCCTTCGGACGTCCCTGGGCCGCACCTCGACCCCGGGTGGGGCGGCGGCTGGGTCGTGCGGAGCTGGAGCTGGTCATGCGGGAAAGCCCTCCTGAAACCGGCAGGTACTACAAAGGCACTGCAATTCAAATGGTTCGAAACAGCAGACAAGCCGGGGCCCGCACCTACTCGGTGCGGACCCCGGCGTGCTGACTGCCTTAGGCGGGGAGGATGTTCTCCGCCTGGGGGCCCTTCTGGCCCTGGGTGACGTCGAAGGACACGCGCTGGCCCTCGTTGAGCTCACGGAAGCCCTGGGTGGCGATGTTCGAGTAGTGGGCGAAGACGTCCGGGCCGCCACCGTCCTGCTCGATGAAGCCGAAGCCCTTTTCCGAGTTGAACCACTTCACGGTGCCAAGTGCCATTTTTGAATCTCCTGAATAGGCGGCAAAGGGCCCCATCCGGAGATTCCGGCAAAACAATAAAAGCGCCTGTCGGAGCATTCCCGTCAGGCGCACATAAAGTTCATGGGTACCACAACTGCAACGAGCTCTAAGCTAGCACACGTCGGTCGGGGAGTGTCGCGGCGAGCATGTGACCTCCGTCCCGAGTGGGTCCGGCGCGCAGCTTCCCGCCCACCTCCGTGAGGGCGCGGCGGAGCCCCGGAATGCCCATCCCGCCGGAGTCGAGGACGATCCGTTCCCCCTCCGGAGCGGTGTTGACCACATCGAGGCGGATCTCCCCGCCCTCGGCGGACAGATTCATCCGGACAGCGGACCCGGGGGCGTACTTCGCCGCGTTGGTGAGCCCCTCGCGGGCTATCCGCAGCAGCAGCCGCCCGTCGGCCGCCGGGAAGGGTCCGAGACCGGGCTGGGTCCGGTGGGTGATCTCCATGCCGGTGGCCCGCATGTTCCGGGCGAGGGAGCCGAGGAAGCGGCCCACGTCCACGGGCGAGGCGTACGCACGGCTGCCCGCGGGGTCGGTCAGCATGTCCAGCACCTCCCTGACCTCCGCCATCGCGGCCCGCGCCGACTCCTCCACGGCGCCGGCGGCCTCACGGACCCGGGGATCGGCCTCGGCGTCCAGCCGCAGGGCGGCGGCCTGCATCGTGAGGGCCGTGAGGCGGTGGCCGAGCCCGTCGTGGGTGCGCTGGGCCAAACGGGTGCGCTCCTGGACGACAGCCAGGTCGGCAGCCTGGTCCACGGCGGCGTGCGCCTGTCGGGCCCGCTCCCGCAGCGCGGTCACCACGTGCCGGTTGCGGCGCACGGTCTCCCCGTACAGGGCGGGCACGAGGATGGAGCCGAGGACGAAGGAGGCGGGGTCGCGCCCGGCGTACCCGAGCGGCAGGAACAGGTCGCGGGTGGCCGCGTAGACGACGGCCATCAGCAGGACCCCGCCCCAGCGGTGGGTGCGGCCGTACGCGGCCAGGGCGTAGGCGGCGAAGACGAGGGGGCCGCGGTCGTCGGAGACGACGGTGGCGGCGGTGGCCACGAGGGCCGGGATCCAGGGGTGGGAACGGCGCCAGAGCAGGGAGAGCGCCGCGAGCCAGCCGGCGGCCAGGCTCGTGGGGTAGTCGGTGACGAGGCCGAAGCGGTGGACGTCGTGGAGGTTGAGCGTGGTGAGCAGTCCGCAGAGGAGCACGAGCCAGATGTCGGTGCGGCGGGCGCGCACGGGGTCCGGCGCCCCGCTGCCCTCCCCGGTCAGGGTCCGCAGACCCTGCTCCAGCAGCTGTCCGGCGCGACCGGGCACGGCCTGCATGACTCCACCACCCCCCGTCGGCGCACAGAAGTGCGCAGAACATGCCAAAACGTCACCCCAGGTTGCCCTCCTTCCGCCGAAGGGGCATCCCGGGGAGACGCGTTGGGGGTCGGTTTGGGGGTCGGTTTGGGGTCAATCGGTCTTGGTGAACCGGCCCGTGTCGGCCCGTCCGCTCCTTACACGGAGACGCCGAGGCCGTTCAGCCAGGAGACCGGGTTGACGTCGGCGCCGTAGCTGTTGCTGGAGCGGACCTCGAAGTGGAGGTGCGGGCCGGTGGAGTTGCCGGTGTTGCCGGAGCGGCCGATCTGCTCACCGGCGGAGACGCGCTCGCCTTCGGAGGCGGTCGCCGAGGAGAGGTGGGCGGAGAGGGTGTAGCGGCCGTCGTCGTGCTTGATGACCACGGCGTTGCCGTACGCGCCCTGCCAGCCGGAGGACACGACGGTGCCCGCGGCCGCGGCCCGGACCGGGGTGCCGGTGGACACCGCGAAGTCGATGCCGGTGTGGTAGCCGGCGGCCCAGCCGCCCGCCTGGTGGTAGCGCGCGGAGATGCTGCCGCCCGAGACGGGCAGGACGCCTTCGGCGCTGCCGCTGGAGCCACTGCCGGAGGAGTCGGAGGACCCCGAAGCATCCGAAGAGTCGGAGGACTCCGAGGAGCCGGACGAGCTGGAGGGCTTCGGTGCGGTCTGGGTGCCGCCGCCGGAGTCGGAGCCGTACGCGAGGCGCTGGCCCGGGAAGATCACGTCCGGGTCGGACCCGATCACCGAGCGGTTCCCGGAGTAGAGGGACTCCCAGCTGACGCCGAGTTCGGAGCCGATGGTGCCGAGGGTGTCGCCGCTGACCACGGTGTAGTGGTTCGCGCCCCGGGCCTTCGGGGCGGCCGGGGCCTCGGCGCTCTCGTCCGCGGCAGAGGTGCCGGCGCCCCTGGCGGGAGCTTCGGGGGCCTCGGGAGCCGGTCCGCCGCGCTGCAGGCCGGCGAGCTTGCCGCAGGAGGGCCAGGCACCGGGGCCCTGGGTCGCCAGGACCTTCTCGGCGACGGCGATCTGCTGCGCCTTGGTGGCCTGGTCGGCCTGGGGGGCGTACTGCCGGCCGCCGAACTCCGCCCACGTACTGGAGGAGAACTGCAGGCCGCCGTAGTAGCCGTTGCCGGTGTCGATGCTCCAGTCGTCGGTCGACTCGCACTGGGCGACCTTGTCCCACGTGCCGACCGACGCGGCGGACGCGGGCTGTGCCACGAGACCCACGGCGGCGGGTGCGGCGATACCGGCGACAACGAGACCGGCGAGGGTACGAGCAGACGGGAAAGACATGCGGAGTTCCTGACTTCGGGGACATTGGCGGAGGCCGGTGCGCCGGGTGAAGCGGTGGTGCGTTCGGCCTCGGTAACCACCGTCCGGGAGGACGAGGGGTCCCCGAAGTCGCCGAAAGAGGACAAGCAGGACGGCAAAAGGGGACTGGGGAGGGAGGGTTGAGGGGACTTAAGTCCATGTATGCCGGTAATGTCCGCAATGAGACGGGGATTCGGGGGAGGTGGGTCACATGACGATCCGCGTGATGGTGGTCGACGACCAGAGCCTCATACGGTCGGGCTTGGTGACCCTGCTCGCGAGCGCGCCCGACATCGAGGTGGTCGCGGAAGCCGCCGACGGGGCGGAGGCGGTGCCACTGGCGCGCACGCACCGGCCCGACGTGGTGCTGATGGACCTGGTCATGCCGAAGGTCGACGGCCTGGAGGCGACCTTGCAGCTGCTGCGGCTGCCGGATCCGCCGCGCGTGCTCGTCCTCACCGGCTACACGGCGGACGACCTGGTCCTGGACGCGCTGCGGGCCGGAGCGGCCGGATTCCTGCTGAAGGACCTGCGCCCCGAGGAGCTCTTCGCCGGTATCCGCACGGTCGCGGCAGGCGGCAGCGCCCTGGCTCCCGGGGCGATGCGGGTGCTGCTGGAACGGGCGGACACCCGCACCGAGGCCCCCGACCACGCGGAGCAGCTCTCCACCCTGTCCCCCGGAGAGCGGGACGTCCTCGCGCTGGTCGGCGAAGGCCGGACCAACCTGCAGATAGCGCAGGCGCTGCACCTGTCCCCGGCGAGCGTGAAGACGTACGTCTCGCGGATCCTGACGCAGCTCGACCTCTCCAACCGGACCCAGGCCGCGATCCTCGCCTACGAGGCGGGGCTGGTCCGCGCCGCGTGAGCCGGCCGGAAGGGCTGGCCGGAGCGGGCCCGGTCGAAAACAATGGCAACCATGACGACAGCTCGGACGACTCCCCGCTCCCGGGCCCGGTCCTTCGACAGCGCCGCCGCTCTCTACGGGCGGCACCGGCCCGGCTATCCCGAGGCGCTGTACGACGCCGTCGAGGAGCTGGCCGGACGCCGGTTCGCCGGGGCCCGGGTCGCCGACGTGGGCGCGGGGACCGGGATCGGGACGGCGCCGATGCGCGCCCGGGGAGCGGAGGTGGTGGCGGTGGAGCCCGGGGACGGGATGGCTGCGGAGTTCCGGCGCACCCGGCCGGGGATCCCGATCGTGCGCGGGGACGGGGACCGGCTGCCGCTGGCCGGGGCCGCCTTCGACTTCCTGACGTACGCCCAGGCCTGGCACTGGACGGATCCGGCGCGGTCCGCGCCCGAGGCCCGCCGGGTGCTGAAGCCCGGCGGGGCGCTGGCGATCTGGTGGAACGACCTGGACGAGTCGGCCGGCTGGGTCGCGGAGCAGGGCGAGCGGATCCGTGCCTTCTTCAGGGCCGGCCCGGGTGGCGGTGTCGCGGGCGGCGCCGGCGCGGTCGGCGGGAGCGCCCAGGCACTGGGTTTCCGTACGCTCCCGCGCGGCCTCGACTCGGGTTTCACCACGCGGACCGTGCCGTGGTCCCGGCGGATCCCGCTGGATGCGCACCTGGCGAACCTGGCCAGCCACTCCGCTTTCCTGCTCCTGGGCGAGGCGGGGTCGCGGCAGTTCCTGGAGGCCGAGCGGGAGCGGCTGAACCCGCTCTTTCCGGACGGGACGGTGGAGGAGCCCTACGTGGTGAGCGTCAGCGTGGCCGTCATGTGAGACGGCCCGGGGCGGACTGGCGCCCTCCGCCCCGGCCGCACGAGGCTGGCGGGCATGTCCTCCTCTTCTTCTTCCCTGCCCCCTGCCGTCAAGGTGTTCTTCCTCGCCAACGAGGGCCTCGCCTTCCTGCTGGAGCTGCTGGCCCTGGGCCTGCTCGCCTGGTGGGGTTTCACGCGTGACATAGGGCGGGTGGTGTCGATCGCCCTGGCAGTGGCCGCGCCGCTCGCCGCCGCCGTGCTCTGGGGGATGTTCGCCGCGCCGAAGGCCCGCTACGCCGTCCCGCTCGCCGCTCAGCTCGGTGTGAAGGCGGTGGTGTTCGGCGCCGCCGCCTTGGCGCTGCTCGCGCTCGGGCAGCGGCTGCCGTCCCTCTGGTTCACGGTGATCGTGGTGGTGAACACCGCCCTGGCCACGTACTACCGGAGCCGCTCCTGAAGCACCGCCGCCCGGCACTGCGAGGGGCTCCCCCAGGCGTCGCGCAGCGGGCGGGCCTTGCGCAGCCACAGGGAGAGGTCGAGTTCCTCGGTGTAGCCGACGGCCCCGTGGAGCTGGAGCGCGGTCATGGCCGCCGCGTACGCCGCCTCGCCCGCGGTCAGCTTCGCCGCGGCGACCTCCCCGGGGGCCAGGGAGAGCGCGGCCGCCCAGAGCAGCGGCCGGGCGAACTCCAGGCCGATCAGGGTGTCGGCCAGCCGGTGCTTGACCGCCTGGAAGCCGCCGATCGCCGTGCCGAACTGGGTGCGCTGCTTCGCGTACTGCACCGTGCGGGCGAGGAGTGCCTCGCCGGTGCCGAGGCACTGGGCGGCGGTCAGCAGCCGGGCCCAGTCCGCGGCGTCCCGGGCCGCCGCGGTGACCGCCGGGCCGGAGGCAAGGAGTTCGCCGCCGGGGTCCGGAAGGGCCAGGCGGCGGGCGGGGTCGAGGGAGGTGCGGAGCGGGCCGGCGCCGGGGGCCAGGCGGAGTTCCCCGGCCTCGGACACCGTGAAGAGGTGGGTGGCCGCGTCGGCGTCCAGGGCGTACGGGCTCCCGCCGGGCAGCGTGAGGGTGGCCGAGGTCTCCCCCGCCACCAGCCCGGGGAGGAACCGCTTGGCCAGTGCTTCGTCTGCGAGCCGGGTCAGGAGTACGGCGGCGGCGGCCGTCTCCGCCACCGGGCCCGGGACTCCCGCGCGGCCCAGCTCCACGAACCCGCCTGCCAGCTCCAGCGGCATGAGGCCCAGGCCCCCGTGGGCCTCGTCGGCCGCGAGGGCGAACAGCCCGGTGTCCGCGAGCCGCGCCCACACGGCCCGGCCGGGGGTGTGGTCGCCCCCGCCCCAGGCCCGTACCGCCGCCGGGACGTCCGAGGCGGCGAGCAGTCCGTGCAGGGTGCGGGCGAAGTCCGACTGTTCTTCGGTCGGCAGGAAGCGCATCAGCGGCGGCCCTTCGGGAGGCCGAGCAGCCGCTCGGCGATGATGTCGCGCTGGATCTCGTTGGTCCCCGCGTAGATGGGACCGGCGAGGGAGAAGATCCACGGCTCGGCCCATTCCCCGTCGGCGAGTTCCGCGTCGGGGCCCAGCAGGTCGAGGGCGCTCTCGTGCAGGGCGATGTCGTACCGGGACCAGAACACCTTGTTCAGGCTGGACTCGGCGCCGATCGTCTCGCCGGAGGCGAAGCGGGAGGCGTTGGCCCAGGTGAACAGCTGGTAGGCGCGGGCTCCGACCACCGCGTCGGCGACCCGGTCGCGCAGTGCGGTGTCGGCCGGGTCCCCGTGGCTCCGCCACAGCTCCACGAGGCGGTCGGCGGCGGCGAGGAAGCGGCCGGGGGCGCGCAGGGTGAGCCCGCGCTCGTTGCCGGTGGTGGACATGGCGATCCGCCAGCCCTGTCCGGGCTCCCCGATGACGTCCGCGTCGGGGACGAAGACCTCGTCGAGGAAGAGTTCCGCGAAGGCGGGCTTTCCGTCGAGGCGGCCGATGGGCCGCACGGTGACCCCGGGGGCGTGCAGGTCGAACATCAGGTAGGTGAGGCCCTGGTGGGGTTTGGGGGTGTCGGGGTCGGTACGGAAGATGCCGAAGGCGCGGTCGGCGAAGGCGGCCCGTGAGGACCAGGTCTTCTGCCCGGACAGCAGCCAGCCGCCTTCGGTGCGCACGGCGCGGGACTTCAGGGAGGCGAGGTCGGAGCCGGATTCGGGCTCGGACCAGGCCTGGGCCCAGATCGTCTCGCCGCTCGCCATGGAGGGCAGGACGCGGGCGCGCTGCTCCTCGGTGGCGTGGTCGAAGAGGGTGGGGGCGAGCAGGTTGATGCCGTTCTGCGAGACCCGGCCGGGCGCGCCGGCGGCCCAGTACTCCTCCTCGAAGACCAGCCAGTGCTCGATGTCCACGCCGCGGCCGCCGTACTCCTCGGGCCAGGACACCACCGCCCAGCGGGCGGAGTGCAGGAGCGCCTCCCATTCCCGGTGGGCGGCGAATCCCTCGCGGGTCTCCAGGGAGGGCAGGGGGGTGGCGGGCACGTGGGCGGCCAGCCAGTCGCGCGCCTCGGCCCGGAAGGCCTCCACGTCCGTCGAGTGGTTCAGGTCCATCAGCTGTTCGCCTCCTTCATCGCGGAGATGTTGATGCCGCCGAGCGAGTCCGCCGCCGTCTCGGCGTTGTGTGCGTGGGCGAGGTGGTGCAGCCCGAAGACGGAGTCCATGCCGGTGTGCAGGCCCTGGAGGTCCTCGGCCTGGTTGACGGCGCGCTTGGTGAGGGCGAGGCCGAAGGAGGGCATTTCGGCGATCCGCAGGGCGAGCCGGTCCGTGGCTCCGGTCAGTTCGGCGCGCTCGACGATCCGGTTGACCATGCCGATCTCGTAGGCGCGGCGGGCGGGCATCCGGTCGCCGGTGTAGAGGAACTCCTTGGCGATGCGCGGGGGCATCGCCCACGGATGGGCGAAGTACTCGACGCCCGGGATGCCCATCCGGACGACGGGGTCGGCGAAGAAGGCGTCCTCGCTGGCCACGATCAGGTCGCAGACCCAGGCGAGCATCAGCCCGCCGGCCACGCAGGCGCCGTGGACGGAGGCGATGACGGGCTTGGGCAGTTCGCGCCAGCGGCGGCACATGCCGAGGTAGACCTCGGATTCGCGGGCGAAGCGGGATTCCGCGCCCGAGCGCTGGGAGTGGTCCCACCACAGGCCCGCCCGGCGTTCGAAGGGCAGGTGCGCGTCGCGCTCCGGGGTGCCGATGTCGTGGCCCGCCGAGAAGTGTTCGCCGGCCCCTGCCAGGACGACGACCTTGACCGCGGGATCGTCGGCGGCGCGGTAGAAGGCGTCGTCGAGGGCGTAGGTCATCGCGCTGTTCTGGGCGTTGCGGTATCGGGGGCGGTTCATGGTCACGTACGCGACCGGGCCGCGGCGCTCGTAGAGCACCGGGGCGGGGGTGTCAGCGGGCATCCCTGGATCCTTCCCTAACAAGTGTTTGGTAGGTTAACGTACGGCCATGAGCAGCGTCGAGGAGTTCCGCACCGAGGTTCGGAGTTGGCTACGGACCCACCTCACCGGTGAGTTCGCCGCCCTCAAGGGCCGCGGCGGACCGGGCCGGGAGCACGAGGCCTTCGCCGAACGCCTCGCGTGGGAGCGGCACATGGCGGCGCACGGCTGGACCTGCGTGGGCTGGCCCGCGGAGCACGGAGGCCGCGGCGCGAGCACCGCGCAGCAGATCGCCTTCCACGAGGAGTACGCGCTGGCCGACGCGCCCGCGCGCGTGAACCACATAGGCGAGCAGCTCCTCGGCCCCACCCTCATCGCGCACGGCACCGAGGAGCAGCGGCGGCGCTTCCTGCCGCCCATCCGGGCCGTGGAGGAGCTGTGGTGCCAGGGCTACAGCGAGCCCGAGGCCGGCTCGGACCTGGCCAACATCCGTACCCGGGCCGCCCTGGTGGACGGCGCGTGGGTGGTGGACGGCCAGAAGATCTGGACCTCCCTGGCCCACGCCTCCCAGTGGTGCTTCGTCGTGGCCCGCACCGAGCCGGGCTCCCGCCGGCACGCGGGGCTGTCCTACCTCCTGGTCCCGATGGACCAGCCCGGGGTGGAGGTCCGGCCCATCGTGCAGCTGACCGGGACCTCCGAGTTCAACGAGGTCTTCTTCGACGGGGCCCGCACCGACGCCGCCCACGTCGTCGGCGCGCCCGGCGAGGGCTGGGCCGTCGCCATGGCCACCCTCGGCTTCGAACGCGGCGTCTCCACCCTCGGCCAGCAGGTCGGCTTCCGCCGCGAGCTCGAGGACCTGGCCGCGCTGGCGAAGCGCAACGGCGCGATGGCCGATCCGCTGATCCGCGACCGGCTCGTCCGGGCCTGGATCGGCCTGGAGACCATGCGCGCCTCCGCGCTGCGGCCCGGGGTCGCCCCGTCCACGGCCAAGCTGTACTGGGCCCGCTGGCACCGGGACCTCGGCGAACTCGCCATGGACGTCTGCGGAGCCGCCTCGCTCCTGGCGGCGGGGGCGCACGGGGACCCGTACGACCTCGACGACTGGCAGCGGCTCTTCCTCTTCTCCCGCTCCGACACCCTCTACGCGGGCTCCGACGAGATCCAGCGCACCATCGTCGCCGAGCGAATCCTCGGCCTTCCCAAGGAGGTCCGGGCGTGAACGCACCGGAAGACCGGCCCGGCAACGTGCTCCGCACCGCACCCGAGTACGTGCCCGGGCACGGACTGCTGAAGGGCCGGAGCGCCGTGATCACCGCGGCCGCCGGGGCCGGCATCGGCGGGGCGACCGCCCGCCGCTTCCTGGAAGAGGGTGCCCGCGTCCTCATCGGCGACGCGCACGCCCGCCGGCTCAAGGAGACCGAGGAGGCGCTGGCCGCGGAGTTCGGCGCGGACCGGGTCGCCTCGCTGCCCTGCGACGTCACCGACGAGGAGCAGGTGGGTGCCTTCTTCGCACTCGCCGAACGGCTCCACGGCGGCCTCGACCTCGTCGTCAACAACGCCGGGCTCGGCGGCACCACGAACCTCGTCGACATGACCGACGACCAGTGGTCCCGCGTCCTCGACGTCACGCTGAACGGCACCTTCCGCTGCACCCGCGCCGCGATGCGGTCCTTGAAGGCCTCCGGCGCGGGCGGGGTGATCGTCAACAACGCCTCCGTCATCGGCTGGCGCGCCCAGACCGGGCAGGCCCACTACGCCGCAGCCAAGGCCGGGGTGATGGCGCTGACCCGTTGCGCCGCGCTGGAGGCCGCGGAGTTCGGCGTACGGATCAACGCGGTCGCGCCGAGCCTGGCGATGCACCCGCACCTGGTGAAGGTCACCAGCGAGGAGCTGCTCGCCGAACTCACCGCCCGCGAGGCCTTCGGCCGGTACGCCGAGCCCTGGGAGGTGGCCAACGTCATCGTGTTCCTGGCCAGCGGCTACTCGTCGTACATGACGGGCGAGACCGTGTCGGTCAGCAGTCAGCACGCGTAGGGCGTCGGATGACCGGCCGGCGCAGTACCAGAATGGACGCGTGCCAACGAACAAGCCGATCGCACCGACGGCCAAGAAGAAGCCCCAGGTGACGGCGTCGCCCGAACGCCGCCGCGAACTCCTCGACACCGCCGCCGAGGTCTTCGCCGCGCAGGGCTACAACGCCACCACCGTCCGCAAGATCGCCGACGCCGCCGGGATGCTCGCCGGCAGCCTCTACTACCACTTCGATTCCAAGGAATCGATGCTCGACGAGATCCTCTCCGCCTTCCTGACCGAGCTGTGGGAGGGGTACGACACCGTCCTCGCCGCCGGTCTCGGCCCCAGGGAGACCATCGAGGCCCTCGTCACCGAATCGTTCCGGGAGATCGACCGGCACCGCGCCGCGGTCGCCATCTACCAGAAGGAGTCCCGGCACCTGTCGGTCCAGCCCCGCTTCCACTACCTCTCCGACTCGCAGGTCAAGTTCGAGAAGGCGTGGCTGGGGACGCTGGAGCGCGGGGTCGCGGACGGGGTCTTCCGCGCCGACCTGGACATCCGCCTCACCTACCGCTTCGTGCGCGACACGGTGTGGGTGGCGGCGTCCTGGTACCGGCCGGGCGGCCAGCACAGCCCGGAGGAGATCGCCCGCCAGTACCTGTCGATGGTTCTGGACGGCATCGCCACACGAACGTAATCCCGCACATCCCCGGCACACGCCTGGATATCCCTGAGGAGTTCCGATGCCCGAGGCCTACATAGTCGAAGCGGTACGCACCCCCGTGGGGCGGCGCAAGGGGGGCCTGTCCGAGGTCCACCCGGCCGACCTGGGGGCACACGTCCTCAAGGCCCTCGTCGAACGGTCCGGGATCGACCCGTCGGCCGTGGAGGACGTGGTCTTCGGCTGCCTCGACACGGTGGGGCCGCAGGCCGGCGACATCGCCCGGACGGCCTGGCTGGCGGCGGGGCTCCCCGAAGAGGTCCCCGGCGTCACCATCGACCGCCAGTGCGGATCCTCCCAGCAGGCCGTGCACTTCGCGGCGCAGGGCGTCATGTCCGGCACCCAGGACCTGGTGGTCGCGGGCGGCACCCAGAACATGTCGATGATCCCGATCGCCTTCGCCTCGCGGCAGGCGGCGGAGCCGCTGGGCTTCACCGACGGCCCGTACCTGGGCTCGGCGGGGTGGCGCGCCCGGTACGGGGACTCCCCCGTCAACCAGTTCCACGGGGCCCAGCTGATCGCCGAGAAGTGGGGCATCTCCCGCCTCGACATGGAGGAGTTCGCCCTGCGCTCGCACCAGCGGGCACTGCGCGCGATCGACGAGGGACGCTTCGAGCGGGAGATCGTCCCGTACGGATCGGTGTCGGTGGACGAGGGCCCGCGCCGCGACACCACCCTGGAGAAGATGGCGGGCCTCAAGCCCGTCATGGAGGGCGGCACGATCACGGCGGCGGTCTCCTCCCAGGTCTCGGACGGCGCGGCGGCGATGCTGCTGGCCTCGGAGCGGGCGGTACGGGAACACGGGCTGCGCCCGCGGGCCCGCATCCACCACCTGTCGGTGCGCGGCGAGGACCCGATCCGCATGCTGTCGGCGCCGATCCCGGCGACGGCGTACGCCCTGAAGAAGACGGGCATGTCCCTCTCCGACATCGACCTGGTCGAGATCAACGAGGCCTTCGCCCCGGTGGTCCTGGCGTGGCTGAAGGAAACGGGCGCGGACCCCGCGCGGGTCAACGTCAACGGCGGCGCGATCGCCCTGGGACACCCCCTGGGCGCGACGGGCGTCAAGCTGATGACGACCCTCCTGCACGAACTGGAGCGCACGGGCGGCCGCTTCGGACTCCAGACCATGTGCGAAGGCGGCGGCCAGGCCAACGTCACCATCATCGAGCGGCTGTAGCTCCGCCCGCCGGAACCCGGCCCCCGGGGCACTGCTCCGGGGGACTGCTCCGGGGGGCGTCTTTACCGCCTGCACACCGCCGCATCGTGTTTCCTTGGGCCCAGCCGAAAAGTGATCGGAGGCCCCCATGGGCGACCCAGGCGACGCGCAGGCCGGTTCCCGGGATCCGGCCGGCGCCCGCACGACGGCGACCGCGGGCGAGGGGACCGAGTCCGGGTCCGGGACCGGGTCCGGGTCCGGGACCGGGACCGGGTCTGGGACCGGGTCCGGGACCGGGTCTGGGACCGGGTCCGGGACCGGGTCTGGGCAGCGCCCCCTCTGGAAGGAGCTGCCGCTGCTCGTCGTCACCGCCCTGGTGCTGGCGTTCCTGATCAAGACCTTTCTGTTCCAGGCGTTCTCCATCCCTTCCGTCTCGATGCAGAACACCCTCCAGCGCGGGGACCGGGTGCTGGTCGACAAGCTCACCCCCTGGTTCGGCTCGGAGCCCGAACGCGGCGAGGTCGTCGTCTTCCACGACCCGAGCGATTGGCTGGCGGGCCAGCCGACCCCGGAGCGCAACGTCGTCCAGAACCTCCTCTCCACCATCGGCCTGATGCCCTCGGCCGACGAGAAGGACCTGATCAAGCGCGTCATCGCGGTCGGCGGCGACACGGTCGAATGCCGCCTGAACGGACCGGTCGAGGTCAACGGCAAGGCCCTGGACGAGCCGTACCTCTTCCCGGGCGACACCCCCTGCGACGACAAGCCGTTCGGGCCCGTCACCGTGCCCGAGGGAAAGATCTGGGTCATGGGGGACCACCGCCGGGATTCCTCCGACTCCCGCTATCACCTGGACGACCCGAAGACCCACGGATTCGTGCCGGTCGAGGACGTCGTCGGCCGCGCCGTCGTCGTGGCCTGGCCCGTCACCCGCTGGGCGGGACTACCGGTCCCGGAGACCTTCGGTCAGCCCGGAATCGGTGACCGGAGCAAGCCCTAGCCGGACCGCCCGCCGGTTCAGCGTGCGGGCGCGCGGCGGGAGATGCGGGTCAGGGAGACCGTCTGGGCCAGCAGCGGGCCTGCCGTGAGCACCTGCCAGAACAGCGGCTCCGGTTCCTCCCACGCGCGGGCGGCGCACAGCACGATCGCCACCGCGCCGAGCGCGAGCACGATCCGGTGCACGAAGCCGGCCTCGGTGCCGTGCGGCAGCCCGGACACGAGGGCGACCAGCGCCAGCATCACCGGCAGCCAGTGCGGCTGGGAGCCTCGCATCAGCAGGGAGGCGGCGAACTCCGCTGCGAGGGCCAGGGAGTTGCGCACCAAGGCCCCGGGGACCGATATCGACATGCGCACATCATGCCGGGGATATTCGTGTGCACATCAGGGGGGGTCCGCGCCTAGGATCCGGGCAAGGGCTGGGTCGTAGCACAGAGGTAGTGCGCCTACACAGCATGGAGGAGGACGCCGGTTCGAATCCGGCCGCCCAGCCCCCTCCCCCCTACTTCGCGGCCGTCGCCGCCACCCACGCCCCCGCCGCCGCGATCGCCGCGCGCCCGGCGGGGAGCGGCAGGCCGAGGAACCCGTGGAAGACCCCGGGGACCAGGTGGATCGCGCAGTCCACGCCCGCCTCCCCCAGCCTTCGCCCGTAGGCCAGGCCCTCGTCCCGCAGGACGTCGCAGTCGGCCAGGACCAGCAGGGTGCGCGGCAGCCCCGAGAGGTCGGGGGCCCGCAGCGGTGAGACGTGCGGGTGGGCCGGGTCGCCGCCGTACTGGTCCCAGTACCAGGCCATGTGCGCGGCCGTGTGGAAGTGGCCCTCCGCGAACTCGGCTACGGAAGGGTGCTCCATCGAGGCGTCCAGGGGCGGGTAGAACAGCAGCTGGCCGGCGGCCAGTCCGGGGGCCCGCAGGGCCGTCACGGCCGCGAGGTTGCCTCCGCTGGAGTCCCCGGCGAGGACCAGCCGCGCGGGGTCGCAGCCCAGTTCGGCCGCCCGGGCCCCGGCCCACAGCAGCACCGTCAGCGCGTCGTCGGTCGCCGCCGGCCACGGGTGTTCGGGCGCGAGGCGGTAGTCCGCGGACACCACCACCGCGCCCGAGGCCACGGCCAGTGCCCGGCACAGCGCGTCGTGGGTGTCCAGGCCGCACATCACCCAGCCCCCGCCGTGGAAGAACACCGTCAGCGGGCGGCCCCCGGCGCCGGGCGCCGGGTCGTAGATCCGCACGGGGACGCCGTCCGCGACCGCGTCCCGTACGGAGGCCACCTCCACGCCGCCGCGCGGCGAGCCCGACGCGGCCGCCCGCAGGGCCGCCACGTCACCCGGGCCGGGGAAGACGGCCGCCATCGCGTCGCACAGCCCGCGGGCCGCCGGGGACAGGGATCCGGTACCGGTACCGCTCATCGCGCCGTCATCCCGCCGTCGACCGTGAACTCCGCGCCCGTGATGTACGAGGAGCCGTCGGAGCAGAGGAAGAGGACAAGCTCCGCGACTTCCTCGGGCCGCCCGATCCGCCCCAGCGGAAGGTGCGACCAGTCCCGCCCCGCGACGGCCGCGCTGACCATCGGGGTGTCGATCGCCCCCGGATGCACGGAGTTGATCCTGATCCGGTCCCCGGCCAGGTCCAGTGCGGCCGACTTCGTCAGCCCGCGCAGGGCGAACTTGCTGGATCCGTAAGCCGCGTGGCCCGGGATGCCCACCAGTCCGGCGGTGGAGGAGACGTTGACGATCGAGCCTCCTCCCCCGGCGCGCAGCACCGGGGCCACGGCCTGGATGCCGAGGAACGGACCGAGCAGGTTGACCCGCAGGAGGGCTTCGAAGTCCTCCAGACTCTGGCGCTCCACGTGGGCCGTGCGCCACAGCGCGGCGTTGTTGACCAGGGCGGAGACCGTGCCGAAGGCGCGTACGGCCTCGCGGACCACCTCCGCCCAGCTGTCGGCGTCGGCCACGTCGTGGCGTACGTAGAGGCCTTGGCCACCGAGGGAGCCGGCGACCGCGCGGCCCTCCTCCTCCCGGATGTCGGTGACCACGACCCGCGCTCCGGCCTCGGCGCACAGCCGGGCCTCGGCCGCGCCCTGGCCGCGTCCGGCGCCGGTGATGACGACGACCTTGCCGTCGAGGGCTGGGCTCACGGGTCAGCCCTCCAGGGCGCGGAAGTGCGGGATGACGTGCTCGCCCCACTGGCGGATCGTCTCCATGCAGGCCTCCTGGGGAACGGTGCCCATCTGGATCAGGCACATGACCTCGTCCACGCCGATCTCGCGCAGCTGCTCGACGTAGGCGATGGCCGTCCGGGCGTTGCCGTAGGCATGCTCGGCGTTGTAGGTGCCGGTGTCTACGGGGCGGGCCGGGATGTTCGCCTCGTGGAGCTTGGCGACCAGCTCCTCGCGGCCCTTCTCCAGTGCGGCCACGTGGTCCTCGGCGGTCTCCTCCTCGGAGTAGCCGGTCGGCTCGGGGGCGTTGCCGTACCAGTGGGCTATGGACTCGGCGAAGAAGCGCTGGCCGCGGGTGCCCAGGCGCAGGGCGCGTTCGGCATCGTCGAGGACGATGGTGGGGCAGAGCGCGGAGAGGTGGTCGTTGACCTCGGTGGAGACGAACCGGTCGCCGCTGCGGGTCGCGATGGCCTCGTCGTAGACCTTGCGCATGGTGCGTACGTCGTCGGCGCCGGCGAAGCCCATCACGAGGGCTCCGATGCCCAGTTCGGCGGCGAGCTTGAGGGTGTCGTGCTTGGAGCAGGCCATGAAGAGCGGCGGGTGCGGGTCCTGGACCGGGCGGGGCAGGATCGCTCCGGGGCCGATGTCGATGGAGCCGTGCCACTCGAACTTCTCCTCGCGCCACGCGGAGGAGAAGATCCGCAGCGCCTCTTCCATCTGCGGGTAGGTGTCCTCGGGGCGGACCCCGTACATGGACATCTCCTGGCGGGTGGCACCACGGCCGGCGCCGATGTCCACTCGGCCGCCGGAGAGCACGTCGAGCATGGCGGCGCGTTCGGCCACGCGCACGGGGTGCTGGTAGCCGAAGGGCATGGTGACGACGCCGTGGCCGATGCGGATCTTCTCGGTCCGGGCGGCGACCCAGGTCAGGAAGATCTCGGAGGCGCTCATGTGGGCGTACCTGGTGAGGGCGTGGTGTTCCACGGCCCAGATCCGGTCGAAGCCCATCTCCTCGGCGAACACGGCCTGTTCGACGCAGTCGTGGATGACTTGGCGCTCGCGTTCGGGCGTCGGGTCGACGAGCTGCGCCTCGAAGATCATCGAGAACTTCACGGGGTGCCTCCCAGCCGTGCGCTGCGCACGGCACATCAGAGATGTATTTCGAATAGGAATACTTCTAGCAGTCATATCCTGCTGGCGGAAGGGCCGCCACGAAGACCGGTCGTAGACTGCGCTGCGTGACCAATGAGGCGACAGAAGAGACGAACGGGCGCACCCTCCCCGCGACCAGCTGGGCGGTGCTCGGGCTGCTCTCCTTCGGAGAGGAGCTCTCCGGTTACGACCTGAAGAAGTGGTCGGACTGGTCGCTGCGCTTCTTCTACTGGAGCCCGTCCTTCAGTCAGATCTACAGCGAGCTCAAGCGGCTGGAGAAGGCCGGCTACGCCTCTTCGCGGATGGTCGCCCAGGAGACCGGCAGCCGCGACAAGCGGGTGTACCGGATCACCGACGAGGGCATGACGGCCGTACGGCGCTGGGCGCGCGAAGCACCCGTGGACCCGCCGGTGCTCAAGCACGGACCGATGCTGCGGCTGTGGCTCGGCCACCTGCTGGAGCCGGAGCAGATGCGCGAAGTCCTCGCACAGCACCAGGAGTTCGCGGAGAAGATGCGGCGGCGCGCGGTGGCCGACGCGGAGGGGGCCAGGGAAGAGGCCTCGTGGGCGTACCCCACGCTCACCCTCAAGTGGGCGGAACGGTACTACGCCTCCGAGCGCGACCTGGCGGCCGCCATGCTCGACGACCTCGCCGAGGCCACGGCACTGGAGAGCGGGCGCACCCCGGACCGCACCCCGGCCCCGGACCCGGACTCGAACCCCGCCCCGGACCCGGACTCGAACCCCGCCCCGGCCCCGGCCCCGGACCCGGCGCCGGGCAAGCGCCCGTAGGTTCGCCGGAAGTAGAGCAGTGGTGCGCCTTCGCGGTGCGCCGTCAGGGCGGTGACCCGGCCCAGCGCGATGGCGTGGTCGCCGCCGTCCAGGACGGCCTCGAGGTCGCACTCGACGGTGGCGAGGACCGCGTCCAGCAGGGGTGCGCCGTTCCCGCCCGACCGCCAGGGGACCCCGGCGAACTTGTCGCCCCCGGTGACGGCGAACCGGCGGCACAGCTCTTGCTGGTCGGCGGCGAGGATGTTGACGGCGAAGGCTCCCGCCTCCTGGATGCGGGGCCACGTGGTGGACGCGCGCGCCGGGCAGAAGCAGACCAGCGGCGGGTCCAGGGACACGGAGGAGAAGGACTGAACGGCCATCCCCACGGGACGGCCGTCGGCTCCGCATGCCGTGATGACGGCGACGCCGGTGCAGAAGCTGGACAGGACCGACTTCATGCCGGACATGGCTTCCTCCCTCATGAGAACCCTCCCTGATTATTTCTACTAGGTATATGCCTAACCGAAACACCTGTGATTGGATACCGCCCACGCTCGCTCGTCAAGTAGGGAGGGTCCGATCCGATGCCACCACCCCCGCCCCAGCCCCGGCCGGAGGCGCAGTCAAAGCCACCCGCCACGCTCGCCCGGCTCCCCGAGTACGCCGCCGCCGCGTACGGGGAGCGCGAGGCGCTCGCCGACGGAGAGGCCCGCTGGACCTTCGCCCGCCTCGCCGCCGAGATCTCCGCGGCCGCCCGCGCCGCCATCGCCCACGGCATCCGCCCCGGCGACCGGGTCGCGATCTGGGCTCCCAACAGCCGCCGCTGGATCACCGCCGCCCTCGGCGCGGTCGGCGCCGGAGCGGTCCTCGTACCGGTCAACACCCGCTACAAGCCCGCCGAGGCCGCCGACGTCGTCCGGCGCAGCGGCGCCCGCGTCCTGCTCACCGAGCGCGGGTTCCTCGGTACCGACTACGCCCGTGACCTGCACGCCTCCGGCGAGGACCTCGGGGCGCTCGCCTCGACGGTGATCCTGCGGGACGGGCGCGGGGGACGCCGCGACCCGGGCCCCGACGGCCCGCCCGGAGCCCTCTCCTGGGAGGCGTACCTGCACGCCGGCGAGGCCGTCCCCGAGGCGGAGCGGGCCGCGCGCGCGGCCGCCGTACGCCCCGAGGACCTCAGCGACATCCTCTACACCTCCGGCACCACCGGCCGCTCCAAGGGCGTCATGACCACCCACGGCCAGACCGTCCGGCTCTACGCCTCCTGGTCCGGCCTCGTCGGCCTGCGCCCCGGAGACCGGTACCTGCTGGTCAACCCCTTCTTCCACACCTTCGGCTACAAGGCCGGAGTGCTCGCCTGCCTGCTGCGCGGAGTCACCATGCTCCCCGAGGCCGTCTACGACACCGACCGCATCCTGCACCGCATGGCCGCCGAGCGCGTGACCTGCCTGATGGGCCCGCCGACCGTCTTCCACGGCCTGATCCGCCACCCGGCGCGGGCCGCGCACGACCTGTCCGCGCTGCGCCTGGCCGGCACCGGAGCCGCCTCGGTGCCCGCCTCCCTCGTCGAGGAGATCCGCGGCGAACTGGGGGTGCCCGACGTGTTCACCGCGTACGGGCTCACCGAGTCCGGCGGGGTCGTGTCCGTCTGCCCCACCGACGCCGACGCCCGGACCCTCGCCCACACCGTGGGGCTGCCGCTCCCGGACACCGAGGTACGGATCACCGACCCGCTCGGCACGGTGCTGCCCGCCGGGGAGCCGGGCGAGGTGCAGGTCCGCGGCTACCACGTCACCCCCGGCTACCTGGACGACCCGGCGAGCACCGCCGAAGCCGTGCTGCCCGGCGGCTGGCTGCGCACCGGGGACATCGGCGTGCTCGACGGGCGGGGCTACCTCGCCATCACCGACCGGCTGAAGGACATGTACGTGGTCGGCGGGTTCAACGCCTACCCGGCGGAAGTGGAGAACGTGCTGCTGACCCACCCCGCCATCACCGATGCGGCGGTCGTCGGCGCCCCCGACGAGCGGCTCGGCGAGGTCGGAGTGGCCTACGTGGTCACCACCGGGCCGGTCACCCCCGAGGAGCTGACCGCCTGGACCCGGGAACGCCTGGCCAACTTCAAGGTGCCGCGCCGGTTCACCCTGCTGGAGGAGCTCCCGCGCAACGCGGGCGGCAAGCTGCTGAAGACGGAGCTGCGCCGCACGGCGCGGGGGGAGTCGGCGTGAGGCCGCTGGAACGGACGGCGGAGCAGGAGGAACTCCGGGACGCGGTACGGGCGGTCCTGGCCCGCCACCCCGGCCACGCGGCCTGGGCTCCGCTGACGGCGCAGATCGGCGCGGCCGCGCTGGCCGTCCCCGAGGAGTACGGCGGGCTGGGCTGCGGGCCCGCCGAAGTCGGGGTGGTCATGGAGGAGCTGGGGCGCGCGCTGAGCCCCGTACCGTACCTGGGCTCCGCGGTGCTGACCGTTGCGGCCCTGCTCGCGTCCGGCGACCGGGAGGCCTGCGCGAAGCACCTGCCGCACCTGGCGGAGGGCACGGTCGTGGGGGCCCTGGCCTGGGCGGAGGCCCCGGAATCCCCGGGCGGCCCGCTCGCCCCGGGAGGCGGGTGGGAGCCCGGCGACCTGTCGGCCCGGGCCGAGCCCGCCGGACCGGACTGGCTGCTCACGGGCACGAAGCGGTACGTCCTGGCCGGCCCGTCCGAACCGTCCCTGCTGCTGGCGTTCGCCCGGATGGACGGCGCCGCGGGCACGGCCCCGGACCGGCTCGGCCTGTTCGAGCTCCTCGCCGCACCGGCGGCCTTCACCGTACGGTCCACGATGGACCGCACCCGACCGCTCGCGGAGCTGACCCTGGACCGGACACCGGCCCGGCTGCTGTCGGCCGACGGCGCCGGGGTCCTCGCCCGGGTCCGGGACCTGGCCTGCACGGCGCTCGCCGCCGAACAGGTGGGCGCCGCGGCGCGGGCGCTGGAGGCGACGGTCCGGTACGCGAAGGAGCGGGTGCAGTTCGGGCGGCCCATCGGCTCCTTCCAGGCGGTCAAACACCGGCTCGCCGACCTGCACACCGCGGTGGAGGGCGCCCGCTCCCTCGCCCTCGCGGCGGCCGCGGCCGACGCGGCCCCGGAGCAGGCGGCCGCCGCCAAGTCGGCCTGCTCGGAGGCCTGCGCGTACGTGGCGAGCGAGATGATCCAGCTGCACGGCGGCATCGGCATCACCTGGGAGCACGAGGCGCACGAGTACTTCAAGCGGGCGCACGGCTCGGCCCTGCTCTTCGGTTCCCCGGCCGCGCACCGTGAACGGCTGGCGGCCCGGCTGGGGTTCCTCCCGAACGACAGCGCGGGGACCGCGGGCCGTCGTACCCTCGGCCCATGACCGGCAGCGCGATAGACCTCCGGAAGATCGAACGGACCGCTCCGGCGCTCGTGAGCCTCTACAAAAGCGCCGGGGTCTCGCTCCGCAAACACGGCCTGGAGGGTGGACGCGCCGCGGTCTACCTCGTGCTCGACTACTCCGGCTCGATGCGCCCGTACTACGAGGACGGCAGCGTGCAGGCCCTCGCCGACCAGGTACTGGGACTGTCCGCCCACTTGGACGACGACGGCCGCGTACCCGTTGTCTTCTTCTCCACGGAGGTCGACGCGCTGGAGGAGATTTCCCTGGCCGGCCACGAGGGACGGGTCACCGCGATCGCCGCCGGACTCGGCCACATGGGCAGGACTGCCTACCACGCGGCGATGGACGCCGTGATCGACCATTACCTGGATTCGGGGCCGTCCGCCCCGGCGCTCGTCGTCTTCCAGACCGACGGCGGGCCCACCAGCAAGTCGGCTGCCGAGAGGTACCTGTGCAAGGCGGCCCGGCTGCCGCTCTTCTGGCAGTTCGTCGGCTTCGGGAACACCCGCAGCTCGCAGTTCGACTTCCTGCGGCGGCTGGACGAACTCCCCGTCCCGGCCGCACGGGTCGTGGACAACGCGGGCTACTTTCATGCCGGTCCCGACCCGCGGGCCGTCACGGATTCGGAGCTGTACGACCGGCTGCTGGGAGAGTTCCCGGCGTGGCTGGCCGCTGCCCGGGCAGCCGGAATCGTGCGCGCCTGAGGGGCGGTTGTCGCCACCTCGCGCTTTGATGGAGGTATGACGACGAACAACTGGGCCGTATTCGAGAAGGCGGAACCCGACTTCGCGGCGGCCGTGCAAGCCCGCTTCGCACAGTTCCCGCACCACGTCCTGGCGACCCTGCGCAAGGACGGCTCCCCGCGCGCGACCGGACTGAACGTCGAGATCCGCGGCGGGGAGCTGTGGCTGGGCATGATGCCGGGTTCGATGAAGGGGAAGGACCTGCGGCGCGACGGGCGCTTCGCCCTGCACACCAACCCGGGTCCGGGCGAGACCATGCCCGACGGGGACGTGCGGATCGCCGGGCGCGCGGTGGAGATCGTGGAACAGCCCGAGCTCCACCGGTACGCGGAGGAAGCCGAGGAGAACGACACCCCGCACCCCTTCGACCTGTTCCGGGCCGAGCTGACGGAGGTGGTCCACGTCGGTGTCGAGGGCGACGACCTGGTGGTCCGCTCATGGACCCCGGAGCACGGGCTGCGCACCCTGCGCCGGGGCAATGACGACGAGCCGGCCCGCGAGGAACCCGCGGCGGGCTGAGCCGGGCCGGGCAAGATCCGAAAAGCCGGCCTAGGTGTGTTGTCCGGACAGGTTGGTGCCGCGGCTGGCGGGTGTTTGGCCTTGGATGCCGGTGTGGGGTCGGTGGTAGTTGTACCAGTGCAGC
>NZ_JBIAHN010000014.1:0-281618 GCF_042870555.1 Streptomyces sp. NPDC006487 | reverse complement strand
GGGGACCCTGTGGGAGAGTAGGACGCCGCCGAACAATTTTTGAGAAAAGCCCCGTACCGGGTAACCGGTACGGGGCTTTTCTGCGTTTACAGGCCTTTCGGCCCCGGCCCCCTGCGGATTCGGCCGGGGCCGGCCTCCTACCAGTCGGCGGGGTAGCTCCTGAGGCTGCTCGTGTCGAGCGTCCAGCGGCCGGCGGCGACGGTGTCCCCGAAGGAGTGGGGAACCGTCTTGCGGTAGCGGATGCCGTCAGGTCCTTCCGAGGGGTCGCTGTGCACCGTGGCGGTCTTCTTGTCCTTGCGGGGATCCACCACGACGTAGAGCGGGACCCCCATCTTCGGGTAGTCGTGAAGCTTGTCGCGGATGTCGGTGAGGGAATTCGTACGGGAGACGACCTCCACCACCATGAGGACATCGCGCGAGTTGACCACCTTCGCCGTGTCGTCGGTGTCTTCCTCGGCGATGACCATGAGGTCGGGGACCTTGGTCAAGCCTGTCACCGGATCGCCCATGTTCGTGTCGTTGAGGACCATGACCTCGGGCGTCTGGGCCTCGATCTGACGGCGTAGCCGCACCACGGTCAGCCCGTGGGGAGCCGTGGGGCTCATCAAGGTGAGGGAGATCTGGCCTTCGGTCGTCTGCACCTTCCACTGGTCTTCCTGGTGCTCGGCCAGCTCCGAGAGCTGCTCCGCGAAGTCGTGCATGCGGCGCATCTGCTCCGGGGTGAGGTCGGCCATGATGTCCTCCTGGTGGGTGCCGCGCCCAGCGTATCCAGACCGGGACGGGCACGTCCCCGTGGAGAGACGGCCGGGGTCAGAGACGGCCGGGTCAGAGGCGGCCTGCGGCTTTGAGGGCCAGGTAGGCGTCGGCCAGGGCCGGGGCCAGGGTGTCCGGGGTGGCGTCGACCACGTGGACGCCGTGGCGAGTGAGCTGTTCGGCCGTGCGGCGGCGGGCGGCCTGGGACTGGGTGCCCGCGGCGGCCTCGTAGACGGCCTCCACCGTGCCGCGGGACTTCGTCATCTCCGCGACGTGGGGGTCCGAGACCGAGGCCAGCAGGACCGTGTGGCGCTGGGTGAGGCGGGGGAGGACCGGGAGCAGGCCCTCTTCGACGGGGGCGGCGTCCAGGCTGGTCAGGAGGACCACCAGGGAGCGGCGCGGGGCGCTGCGCAGGATGGTGGAGACCAGGGTGCGGGAGTCGGTTTCGACCAGTTCCGGTTCGAGGGTGGCCATCGCGTTCACGAAGGCGGGGAGGGTGTCCGCCGCGCTGCGGGCCTGGACCTGGGCGCGGGGGCGGCGGTCGTGGGCCAGGAGGTCCACGCGGTCGCCCGCGCGGGTGGCCAGGGCGGTGAGGAGCAGGGCCGCGTCCATCGCCGAGTCGAGACGCGGGGCGTCGCCGACGCGGCCGGCCGCGGTGCGGCCGGTGTCCAGGCAGATCAGGATGTGGCGGTCGCGTTCCGGGCGCCAGGTGCGGACGGCGACCTTGTTCTGGCGGGCGGTGGCCCGCCAGTCGATGGAACGCGTGTCGTCGCCGGGTACGTAGTCGCGCAGGCTGTCGAACTCCGTGCCCTCACCGCGGGTCAGAACGCTGGTGCGGCCGTCGAGTTCGCGCAGGCGCGCGAGGCGGGAGGGGAGGTGCTTGCGGCTCGCGAAGGGCGGCAGGACGCGGACCGTCCAGGGGACGGTGTGGTGGCCCTGGCGGGCCAGCAGACCGAGCGGGCCGTACGAGCGGATCGTGACGCGGACCGCCTGGCGGTCGCCGCGGCGGGTGGGGCGCAGGCGGGTGGTCAGGCGGCGGCGTTCGCCGGAGGGAACCGTCAACGCGTGCCGTGAGCCGGTGACTTCCGTTCCCGGAAGCCAACTGCTCGGGGGCCAGGCGTCGCGGATCCGGGCGCGGAGCGTGCGCGGGGAGGGGTTCGTGATCGTGAGGTGGACGTCGGCGGCTTCGCCGAGGCGTACCGACGTGTCGCCGGAGCGGGCCAGTTGGAGCGTGCGGACCGGGGCCGCGAGGGCGTAGTCGACGGCGCAGGCCAGGGCGATGGGGGCGTTGACCGCGAGCATCCCCGCCCAGCTCGGTCCGAGGATGCCGACGGGGATGCTGCCGAGGGCCGCGAGCAGGGCGGCGCGTCCGGTGAACGCCATCAGCGCGGGACGGGGACGTGGGTGAGGATCGCGGTGATGACCGCGTCGGCCGTGACGCCCTCCATCTCGGCCTCGGGGCGCAGTTGGACGCGGTGGCGCAGGGTCGGCAGGGCGAGGGCCTTCACGTCGTCGGGGGTGACGTAGTCGCGGCCCACGAGCCAGGCCCAGGCACGGGCCGTGGCCAGCAGCGCGGTCGCGCCGCGCGGGGAGACGCCGAGGGTGAGGGAGGGGGAGTCGCGGGTGGCGCGGCAGATGTCGACGACGTACCCGGTGATCTCCGGGGAGACGGCGGTGGCTTCGACGGCTTTGCGGGCGGCGTCGAGCTCGGCGGGGCCGGCCACCGGGCGGATGCCGGCGGAGTGCAGGTCGCGGGGGTTGAAGCCGGCCGCGTGGCGGGTCAGTACGCCGATCTCGTCCTCGCGGGAGGGCAGGGGCACGGTGAGCTTCAGGAGGAAGCGGTCGAGCTGGGCCTCGGGCAGGGGGTACGTGCCCTCGTACTCGACCGGGTTCATGGTGGCGGCGACGAGGAACGGCTCCGGGAGCTTGCGGGGGGTGCCGTCGACGGTGACCTGGCGCTCCTCCATGGCTTCGAGGAGGGAGGACTGGGTCTTGGGGGGCGTGCGGTTGATCTCGTCGGCGAGCAGCAGGTTGGTGAAGACCGGGCCGTTCTGGAAGGAGAACTCCGCGGTGCGGGCGTCGTAGACGAGGGAGCCGGTGACGTCGCTCGGCATCAGGTCGGGGGTGAACTGGACGCGCTTGGTGTCGAGTTCGAGGGAGGCGGCCAGTGCCCGTACGAGGAGGGTCTTCGCGACGCCGGGGACGCCTTCGAGGAGGACGTGGCCGCGGCAGAGGAGGGCGACGACGAGACCGGTGACGGCGGAGTCCTGGCCGACCACGGCCTTTCCGATCTCGGTGCGGAGCGCCTCCAGGGCGGAGCGGGCGCTGTCCGTGGTGGCCGTCATGAGGTGCGGACCTCCCTTTCGAGGGCGTCGAGGTGGTCGGCGAGCGCGATGAGCGCCGCGTCGGTGGTGGGGGCGGTGCCGAAGAGCAGCGTGTCCGGGTCCTGCGGGGGCCGTCCGGCGGTGAGGCGGGCTGCGACGGCGGGGACCAGGGAGGCGGGGTCGTGGGCCTGGGAGGCCGGTACGCCGACCAGCGCGGCCAGGCGTTCGCGGGCGGCGGCGCGCAGCACGGTGGCGGCGCGGTCGCGGGCGCCGGCCTTGCGGTACAGGCGGGCGCGGCCCTCGGTGGCCTCGGAGGCGCGGACGAGGACGGGCAGGCGTTCGGTGACGAGCGGGCCGAGGCGGCGGGCGCGCCAGAGCGCGGCGACGGCGGCGGCGAGGAAGAGCTGGAGCAGGGCCCAGCTCCAGCCGGCGGGGATCAGGTCGAGGAAGCTCCGCTCCTCGCCGGTGCCTTCGCCGTCGTCGGAGTTGCCGTCGGCCAGGGACGGCAGGTACCAGACGAGGTTCGGGCGGGAGCCGAGGAGCTGGAGTGCGAGGGAGGCGTTGCCCTCCTTGGCGAGGCTCTTGTTGAGGAGGATGCCCTCGGAGCCGAGGAGGACGGTGTCGCCGCCGTGGGTGCCGGTGGGCAGGACGAGGAGGGTCGGGTGGCCTGCGCTGGGGTAGCAGCCGGTGGCTCCGGGGGTGCCGGTCGTGTAGCGCAGGCCGCCGCCGGTCGCGGCGCGGCCCGCGGTGGTGGCGGCGGGGAGGGTGCAGGCGGTGCCCGGGTCGAGGTTCGTGTCCGGGGCGGGGGAGCCGTCGCCGTGGGTGCGGGTGCCGGGGGCGAGGGCGGGGAGGCTGAGGGGGCCGCTCGGCGCGAGCAGGACGGTCCGGCCGCCGGAGAGGTCGATCGCGGAACGGATGTCGCGGAGCTGGGTCTCCCCGAGCCGGTCGGGGTCGGTGACCAGCAGGGTCGTGCCGGGGCCGGCGGCGTCGGCGGCCTGCTCGGCGGTGGTGACGACCCGGACGGTGACCCCGCGGTCCCTGAGCAGCTCGGCCACGGCCCGACTGCCGTAGGGGTCGGCGGAGCGGGGGTCGAGGTAGCCGTGCCGGGCACCGGAGTTCAGGGCGGCGAGGGCCAGCCCGGCGGCGAGGAGCACCGCGAGCGCGACGAGGAACCCGCGGGCGCGGGTCCAGACGTCCCGGGGGCGGGGGCCTCCGGCGGTCGTACGGGGAGGGGTGGCGGGGTCGCCGGACGCCGTGGCGGGGGCTCCGGCGGGGCCGGGCGTGCCGGTCGCTGCGGCGTGGGCGGGTGGCAGGGGGGCTGCGCCCGGGGCGGGATGGCCCGTGGCGTCGGCCGCACCCGGCGGGGTCGCTCCGGCCTGGACGGGGGTCCGGGAGGCGGCGCCCCCGGTGGGGTGGCCCCTGCCGTCGGCTGCGCCCGCAGTGGGTGGCTGCGCCGCGGGGGCTGCGTCCGTGCCCGGCGTTGCGTTTCCGGTGGGGTGGCCGGCGTCCGGGGCTGCGTCGCCCGGGCTGGTGGACGCGTCCGTGCGGGGGGCGTTTGGGTCCGGGTTGGTGTCGGTCATGGTGTGGGGCCTGTCAGGAGGGGCTTCGTGCGGGACAGGGCCTGGTCCAGGGTGGTGAGGGTGGCGTACATCTCGGGGGTGGCCGGGTGGGCGCCGTAGGTGACGTCGTCGAAGGTGCGGGCCGCCGCGCGCAGGGCCGTGGCGTGGGACGGGAGGGTGACGGCGGCCTCGGCCGCGGCCTCGTCGGCGGTGCGGCCGGGGCGGGGGTCGAGGAGGGTGCGCTCCTCCAGGGAGCGGACGACGGCCCGCATGCGCTCCTGGACGGCTTCGCTCCAGCGGCCCTCGCCGGCCAGTGCCCCGGCGGCGGCGCGGTGGTCCGCCGCACTGCGGACGCCGTCGTCGAAGAGGGTGCCCGGGGCGCGGGCGGCGGTGCGGCCCGGGGCGCCCAGGCGCCACCACAGGGCTGCGACGAGCAGGAGCGCGAACAGGGCGATGGCCAGCAGGCCCAGCGTGCCGCCCGGGGTCGCGCCGGAGGCGCGGTCGAAGAGGTCCCCGACCCACTCCCAGAAGCGGTTCAGGGCCCTTTGGAGCAGACCGGGGTCGTTCTGGTGGTACGCGGGCTTGGACAGCTCGCGGCGGGCCGCCTCGCGGGCTGCCTCACGGCCGATGGTGATCTGGGGTGTGGGTGGTGCCGTGTGGGTGAGCAGGCCCCCCGTGCTCCTCATTCCCGCGTCAGCCTCCGGTCGGCGGCGTGGTGGTGCCGTAGTTCTCGATGCCCGCCGCCCGCGCGAGCTCCAGGTCGAGGGCCTCGCGTCGGATGCGCTGGTCGACGTAGAGCAGGACGGTGACGCCGGCCTGGATCGGCACGGTGACCGCCAGCGCGATGATCCCGCCGATGGCCGTCGTGATCAGGTATCCCCAGCTCGTGGTGCCGGAGCCGTCGACCATGCCCTCGAGGCCGCCGCCGAAGAGCAGGCCGCCGACGACGGTGAGGGGGAAGACGATGACGCCCGAAACGAGGAACGTGATGACGGCCGTGAGGACCGTGATGCCGAAGATCCGCCACCAGGAGCCCTTGACCAGCTTCGAGGAGCGGACGAGGGCCTTGCGCACCGTCGCCTTCTCCAGCATCAGGGCGGGAGAGGCCAGGGAGAACCTGATCCAGAGCCAGAGGATCAGGCCCAGGGCGACGAAACCGCCGAGGACGGCGAGGCCGGCCTGGCCGGCGAGGGCGCCGGGCAGGACCAGCACGGCGAAGAGGAGCGACGCGCCGATCCCCAGGAGGAGGGTCAGGCCGAACAGCCGTGCGAGCTGGGGGCGGGCCTCGCGCCAGGCGGCGCCGACGGAGGAGCCGTGGCCGAGGATGGCACGGCTGTAGATCATGGTGAGCATCGCGGTGGCGACGATGGTGCCGATGAGCAGGATGAACTGATCCGCCGCCATCAGTCCCACCATGGAGCCGAGGGCGTCGAGCTGCTCGTCCAGGGGTGCGGTGCTCGACTGGGTCACCGTGAATTCGTCGAGCGTGTACTTCTGCACGAACACGCTGACGAGCTGCACGAGGACGGCCACGACCAGGGTGATCGGCAGCACCGTGCGCCAGTGCTTGCGCATGGTGCTGACGGCACCGTCGAGGATCTCGCCCAGGCCGAGCGGCCGCAGCGGGATCACGCCGGGCTTCGCCGCCTGGGTGTGCGGGCCCCAGCCGCCCTGGCCGCCGCCCTGGCCGCCGTTCTGGGGGCCGGCGCCGTACGAACCCCAGCCCGCGCCCGGCTGCGGAGCCGCGGGCGGCTGCTGCTGCGGGTTCGGCGGGGTCTGGCCCGGGGTCGGGCTCGACCACTGGCCGGGGGGCGGCTGCTCGGCGGACCACTTGGAATCGCCGGCTCCGCCCGCGGGTGGCTGCGTACCGTGGGAGCCCTCACCGTCGGACGGGGAGGATCCGGGCGTAGCCCAGCCCGGAGAGTCGTTCATCGTCGCTCCTTCACGTGCACTGCGGGGGTGCGGGGCGCTTGGTCCGGCTGCCATCGTGCCATGTGACAACCTCAAACGGACCAGCCGTCCCCAACGGGCCAGCCGTCCTCTGGATCCCGGTCCGTTCGCGCCTTCGTATGGCGCGCGGATCCGGGGCACACTGGGCGCCCTGATCTCCACGCAGGTCCGAGGGACTATTTCCAGCCCCTTTGGCTGTGGGACAGCTCACCGCCGGGTAACGATTAGCTAATGGGATGATGTCAACCATGAAGGGACGCGTCCTTGTCGTCGACGACGACACCGCGCTGGCCGAGATGCTCGGCATTGTGCTGCGTGGAGAAGGTTTTGAGCCGTCGTTCGTAGCGGACGGCGACAAGGCACTGGCTGCCTTCCGGGAGGCGAAGCCGGATCTCGTGCTGCTCGACCTCATGCTGCCCGGTAGGGACGGCATAGAGGTGTGCAGACTGATCCGCGCCGAGTCGGGCGTACCGATCGTCATGCTCACCGCCAAGAGCGACACCGTTGACGTGGTCGTGGGCCTGGAGTCCGGGGCCGACGACTACATCGTCAAGCCGTTCAAGCCGAAGGAGCTGGTGGCCCGCATCCGGGCCCGCCTGCGCCGTTCGGAGGAGCCCGCGCCCGAGCAGCTGACCATCGGTGACCTGGTCATCGACGTGGCCGGGCACTCGGTCAAGCGGGAGGGCGCCTCGATCGCCCTGACCCCGCTGGAGTTCGACCTGCTGGTGGCGCTCGCCCGCAAGCCCTGGCAGGTCTTCACCCGCGAGGTGCTGCTGGAGCAGGTCTGGGGCTACCGCCACGCGGCCGACACCCGCCTGGTGAACGTGCACGTCCAGCGGCTGCGCTCCAAGGTCGAGAAGGACCCGGAGCGCCCCGAGATCGTCGTGACGGTGCGCGGGGTCGGCTACAAGGCCGGACCGAGCTGACATGACACCCGGCAAGCCCCGTGGCCGCTCCCGCTGGGGAGCGCTGCGGGGCGGTCGGCAGCTCCGTCTCGACGCGGTCGGAGCACCCGGCGGCCCCGTGC
Source organism: Streptomyces sp. NPDC006487 (assembly GCF_042870555.1). Classification (NCBI taxonomy): domain Bacteria; kingdom Bacillati; phylum Actinomycetota; class Actinomycetes; order Kitasatosporales; family Streptomycetaceae; genus Streptomyces; species Streptomyces sp. NPDC006487. The sequence goes on along the minus strand of NZ_JBIAHN010000014.1, from coordinate 274,005 downwards.
TGCGGCTGTTCGTACGCCTCGTGCGCCGGCCGCTGCTTCCGGCTGTCCGGCTGTGGCGGCGCAACATCCAGCTCCGGGTGGTCGCCGCGACCCTGCTGATCTCCCTCGCCGTGGTCCTCGCCCTCGGGTTCGTGGTCATCGCACAGGTCAGCAAGGGCCTCCTCGACGCCAAGGAGGAGGCCGCGCAGAGCCAGGCCGCGGGCGGCTTCGCGGTCGCACAGGAGAAGGCCAACACGCCCTATACGGCGGACGGGCCCGACGCATCCGACAACAAGGTCGGCCGGGACGCCAGCACCTGGATGAACTCCCTGGTCAAACAGCTCGCCAGTGGCGGGCAGAGCGCCTTCGAGGTGGCGGCGCTGGGCGCCGGCACCGGAACCGGCGAGGAACAGCCGGCCCGCGGAGCCCTCGGCGGCGTCCGCGGAGCCCGTGCCTCCGGCAACGTGGACCCGACGGCCAGCGTCCCGCTGGGGCTGCGCCGCAACGTCAACCACGCGACCGGCGCCTTCAAGACCTTCTCGCAGATCCGCTACACCGACGCCGGGGACAAGCTGCCCGAGCCCGCGCTCGTCATCGGCAAACGGCTCACCGACATCAACGGCGAGCCGTACGACCTGTACTACCTCTTCCCGCTCACCCAGGAGGAGGAGTCCCTCAACCTGGTCAAGGTCACCATCGCCACCGCGGGGCTCTTCGTCGTCGTGCTCCTCGGCGGGATCGCCTGGCTCGTCGTGCGTCAGGTCGTCACCCCCGTCCGGATGGCCGCGGGGATCGCCGAGCGGCTCTCGGCGGGTCGGCTCCAGGAGCGGATGAAGGTCACCGGCGAGGACGACATCGCCCGTCTGGGCGAGGCCTTCAACAAGATGGCCCAGAACCTCCAGAACAAGATCCAGCAGCTGGAGGACCTCTCCCGGCTGCAGCGCCGCTTCGTCTCGGACGTCTCCCACGAGCTGCGCACCCCGCTCACGACGGTACGGATGGCAGCGGACGTCATCCACGACGCCCGCGCCGACTTCGACCCCATCACCGCGCGCTCCGCCGAGCTCCTCGCCGGACAGCTCGACCGTTTCGAGTCCCTCCTCGCCGACCTGCTGGAGATCAGCCGGTTCGACGCGGGCGCCGCCGCTCTGGAAGCGGAGCCGATCGACCTGCGGGACGTCGTGCACCGGGTCATCGACGCGGCCGAGCCGCTCGCCGAGCACAAGAACACCCGGATCCGCGTCCTCGGAGACACCCAGCCGGTGATAGCCGAGGCTGACGTCCGGCGCGTGGAGCGGGTCCTGCGCAACCTTGTCGTCAACGCCGTCGAGCACGGCGAGGGCCGCGACGTGGTGGTCCGGCTCGCCTCGGCGGGCGGGGCCGTCGCCGTGGCCGTACGGGACTACGGAGTGGGGCTCAAGCCCGGCGAGGCCACCCGCGTCTTCAACCGCTTCTGGCGGGCGGACCCGGCGCGGGCGCGCACGACCGGCGGTACGGGCCTCGGCCTGTCCATCGCCGTCGAGGACGCCCGGCTGCACGGAGGCTGGCTCCAGGCGTGGGGCGAGCCCGGCGGCGGCTCGCAGTTCCGCCTGACGCTGCCGCGCACCGCCGACGAGCCGCTGCGCGGATCGCCGATCCCGCTGGAGCCCGAGGATTCCCGGGCCAACCGGGCCAGGGCCGCCGCGGAGGGCACCGCGGCCGCCGGCCAGCGGGCGCAGCAGGCACAGCAGGCGGGGCGCGGCGACCGGTCGCCGATGCCGCCGAGGTCCCCCGTCGCGGGTGCGGTGCCGGTACCGGCCGACCCGACGGCGCTGCCGGGCAACGGGGCGCGGGTCGTGACCCGGCCGGGGCCGGCGGAGCAGGGACACGGTTCCGGGGGCGGAGCGGCGGCCGCGCGGGCCGGCGGGACGGCGGGAGCAACCGACCGAGAGGGTGGAAGCGGTGGAGCGGGCGGAACCGGTGGAGCGGGAGCAGCGGGCGGAGCGGGTGGACCGCATGGGCGCTGAGCCGGAGCCGGGCCGGTCGCGCCGGCGCACGCCGCACGCCCTCGGCACCGTAAGGGCCCTCGCCTTCGGTGCGGCCGGGCTTCTGCTCGCCGGCTGCGCCTCCATGCCCGACCACGGCGAGGTCCGCCCCGTGGAGGCCTCCCAGGGCGTCGACTCCCAGGTCCGCGTCTTCGGCGTGCCGCCGTCCGACAAGGCCAGCCCGCAGGAGATCGTCGACGGCTTCCTGGAGGCCATGACCAGCGACGACCCGCAGCTCCAGACCGCCCGCAAGTACCTCACCGAGGAAGCGGCGAAGAACTGGAAGCCCGGAGCGGCGGTCACCGTGCTGTCCGCCGGCCTCGACCGGTTCTCCCTACCGGGCGAGAAGGATCCGGCGGCCCCCCGGTTCAAGATCGCGGGCAAGATGCTGGCCACGGTGGACGAGCGCAGCGCGTACCAGCCGGAGACCGGCGACCGGCGCTACGAGCAGTTCCTCCAGCTCACGCAGAAGGACAACCAGTGGCGGATCGCGACCCCGCCCAGCAGCCTGGTCCTGAGCGAATCCGACTTCCAGCGCATCTACCGGCCGGTCAACAAGTACTACTTCGCGGGGGCCACGCTCGTCGCCGACCCCGTCTACGTGCGTCAGCGCAGCGACCCGGATTCCCGGATGGACCCCACCACCCAGACCGTCACCTCGCTGCTGGCGGGCCCTTCCAAGTGGCTCGGTCCGGTGGTCACTTCCAGTTTCCCGACCGGTACGGAACTGCGCGAGGGCACCAAGTCCCTTGCGATCGACGGTCAGAACACGCTGCGCGTGCCCCTGAACAAGAACGCGGACGACGTCGACGAGCCGCAGTGCCAGCGGATGGCGACCCAGCTCCTCTACACGGTCAAGGACCTGACGGGTTCCAGGGTCGACCGGGTCGACGTCCTGCGCTCCGACGGCACCCCGCGCTGCCAGGTGTCCGAGGCGGCCGCGGCCGTGCTCGCCAACCGGCCGCCCTCGCCCGGCCACCAGTACTACGTGGACGCCGAGAGCCGGCTCCAGCGGTTGAACCTGGACCCCAACCGCGAGGACCAGCAGGACCCGCCGACACCGGCCCCCGGGCCGCTGGCCGGGAACCCGGCCTTCAAGGTGGGCTCCGCCGCCGTGTCCTACGACGAGAAGCGTGCCGCGGTCGTCTCCGAGGACGGGCACGGGCTGCACGTGGTCAACCTGACCACCGCCGGAGCGATGCCGCCGGCACTGCTGACCGGCAAGGGGGCCAAGCCCGACGGGCTCGCCACCCCCACCTGGGACGCGGCCGGCGACCTGTGGGTCGCGGACACCGACCCGCAGAACCCGACGCTGTGGCGGCTGCCCGGCGGCACCGGGACCCCCGAACGGGTCGAGGTGTCGGGGCTGGCCGGCGGTCGGATCACGGGGCTGAAGGCCTCCCCCGACGGGGTGCGGATCGCGCTGCTGGTGCAGCGGGAGAGCCGCAAGTACCTGTACATCGGGCGGATCGAGCGGCCCGACGCGAAGGGCGACGTCTCCGCGGTCTCGGTGCGCGAACTGCGCCCGGCCGCCCCGCAACTGGCGGACGTGGCGGCGATGAGCTGGGCGCCGCGGGGCCGGCTGCTGGTGGTGGGCCGGGAGAGCGGCATGGTCGTCCAGGCCCGCTACATGCTGGCCGACGGCTCGATGGTCGGGGCCGGGCTGCCCGGGGCGACCGGGCTGGTGGCGGTCGCCGCGAGCGAGGACGAGAAGACGCCGGTGGTCGCCGAGTCGCTGGAGGACGGCATCGTGTGGCTGCCGCCGGGGGCGCAGTGGCGCACGGTGGTGGCCGGCGGACGGGCTCCGGTCTACCCGGGCTGACCTGGTGCGACCTGCCCTTTTCCGTGGTTGTCCACAGGGGTGGCGCAGTGCTGTCGCCGCCCGCCAGAGTGGACGTCATGCGGGAGTGGTGGCGGGGGCTGGCCGGTGAACTCGCCGGGCTGGTGCTGCCGGTCGGGTGCGCCGGCTGCGGGGCCGGCCGCGCGGTGCTGTGCGCGGGCTGCCGGTCGGAGCTCAGCGGGGCCGGGGCGGGCCCCGTACGGCCGTCTCCGTGCCCCGGCGGGCTGCCCGCGGTGTATGCGGCCACCGTGTACCGGGAGGCCGTACGGGCCGTCGTACTGGCCCACAAGGAGCGCGGGGCGCTGCCGCTGGCCGGAGCCCTCGGCGCTGCCCTGGCGGCGGCCGTCCGCGCGGGCGGGGCGGGGCGCGCGGGCGGGGGCGTGGCCCTGGTTCCCGTGCCCTCCGCGCGGCAGCGGGTGCGGGCGCGCGGGCACGACCCGGCGCTCAGGATCGCGCTGGCCGCCTCGGCGCGGCTGCGGCGGGAGGGCGTGCCCGCGCGCGTGACGCCCGTACTGCGGCTGCGGCGGGCGGTGGCCGACCAGGCGGGCCTGGGGGCGGCGCAGCGCCGGGAGAACCTCGCGGGGGCCCTTCGGACACGGCCGGGCGCCGGGCGGGCGATGGCGGGGGCGGCCCGGATCGTGCTCGTGGACGACCTCGTCACCACCGGATCCACCCTGGTGGAGGCGGCGCGGGCGCTGCGCGAGGCCGGGATCGGCGTACTCGCGGCCGCCGTGGTGGCCGCGCCGGCGGACTCCTTCGTGCGTCCCCGCAGCGGCGCAACTCGAACAGAGCAAAAAACTGGGGAATAGATTTGGAACTGGAAGGGAAGGCGCATCGTTGCAGGTAGTAAGAGGGAACGGCCACCTGAACGGAGGTACGTTCCGGTAGCGGGTGCCGACAACCGGCATAGAGGGATATGTTCGGTTGTAGGGAATTGGCGAACCTTGGGCCCCACGCATCGGAGCGCAGGTTTCGAGCGTCGTGACGTTTGTGAAACTTCGTGTCAGAGGTTGTCCCTCGACTCCGAAGTCGGTGGGGTGTAGATCTTGCCGATGGGGGAGGAGGAGGTGGAAGTCGCCAAGTCCGAGGCTCCGGTGTTCACCGGGGTCTGGTGCGAAAGGGAGACGCTTCGCCCCTGGGGCGGAGCTATCCGGGAACGGAGTTCTGCGTGGACATCGTCGTCAAGGGCCGTAAGACCGAGGTGCCCGACCGGTTCCGCAAGCACGTGGCCGAGAAGCTGAATCCGGAGCGGATCCAGAAGCTCGACGCCAAGGTGATCAGCTTGGACGTCGAGGTGTCCAAGGAGCACAACCCGCGCCAGGCCGACCGTTCCGACCGCGTGGAGATCACCCTGCGTTCGCGGGGCCCGGTTATTCGTGCCGAGGCCTCCGCCGCAGACGCGTACGCGGCGCTCGACCTCGCTCAGGACAAGCTGGAGGCCCGGCTGCGCAAGCAGCACGACAAGCGCCACACCCGTCGTGGTTCCGGACGGCTCTCGGCGGCCGAGGTCGCCGACGTGGTTCCGAACGCCGCGACTCTGAACGGCAACGGCGAGCCGGTCAACGGGGAGAAGGCGGATGCGGACGCGATTCCGACCACCCGGATCGGATCGCTTGAAGTGCAGGGCGACGGCCCGCTCATCGTTCGCGAGAAGACCCACTCGGCCGCACCCATGTCGCTCGACCAGGCCCTGTACGAGATGGAACTGGTCGGTCACGACTTCTATCTGTTCGTCGATTCCGACACCAAGATGCCGAGCGTCGTCTACCGGCGCCACGGTTACGACTACGGCGTGATCCACCTCAACGCCTCCGACGCCGCCTCCAGCTCGGGTGAGCTCGACGGTGCGGGCGCGGGTGGAGCGCTCGGAGGCTGATCTGCTGATTCCGGACTGATTCCGGGCTGGATCCGGATGTCCGTGCGGTGCCGGTGTGGTGCCCCCGCGTTCGCCCAGGCGGGCGCGGGGGCACTCGCATGAGGTGATGGCTGCGAAACGGTGGCCTGTATGGGTCGGCCTGTAATCGCCGGACTCCGTTCGGCCACGTCGGCATGGAATCATGTCGGGCAGTCAGCCGGCGGCCGCTCTCGTCGGATTGACCCAGCAGCTCAGCACACGTGGTGCAGGGGGAGGAACGATGGCGGACAGCTTCGGGCCGGTGCGTGATGACAACGGTGCGGGCTGCCGTGAGGAGGACCGGGTGGCAGAGCCGATCCGGGTGCTCGTGGTCGACGACCATGCGCTGTTCCGGCGCGGGCTGGAGATCGTCCTCGCGCAGGAGGAGGACATCCAGGTCGTCGGCGAGGCGGGTGACGGGGCGGAGGCCGTGGACAAGGCGGCGGATCTGCTGCCCGACATCGTGCTGATGGATGTGCGGATGCCGCGGCGCGGCGGGATCGAGGCCTGCACCTCGATCAAGGAGGTGGCGCCCTCCGCGAAGATCATCATGCTGACGATCAGCGACGAGGAGGCGGACCTCTACGACGCGATCAAGGCGGGGGCGACCGGGTACCTGCTGAAGGAGATCTCGACGGACGAGGTCGCGACGGCGATCCGGGCGGTGGCGGACGGGCAGTCGCAGATCAGTCCTTCGATGGCGTCGAAGCTGCTGACGGAGTTCAAGTCGATGATCCAGCGGACGGACGAGCGGCGGTTGGTGCCGGCGCCGCGGCTGACGGATCGGGAGCTCGAGGTCCTGAAGCTGGTGGCCACCGGGATGAACAACCGCGATATCGCGAAGGAGTTGTTCATCTCCGAGAACACCGTGAAGAACCACGTGCGGAACATTCTGGAGAAGCTGCAGTTGCACTCCAGGATGGAGGCGGTGGTGTACGCGATGCGGGAGAAGATCCTCGAGATCCGGTAGCGCCGGGCCCGGGCCCCGGGGCTCCGCCCCGGACCCCGGTCCGCGCACGCCGGACGGGTGGATCGTTCAGAGGGCGGCGAGTTCCGCCGTGACGGCTTCCGCTTCCGTCGCGGAGGACGCGCGGTCGATGCGGATCGTGTCGCAGCCGACCCAGGTGGCGGCCTCGCGGAGGGCTTCGGCCATGGGGCGGGCTGCCTTCGGGGTGGTCAGGGAGAGTTGGCGGGCCACGAGGGTGGTGCCCTCGCGGGCCGGGTCCACGCGGCCCTGGAGGTGGCCTCCGGCCAGCAGGGGCATCGCGAAGTAGCCGTGGATCCGGCGGGGCTTGGGGACGTACGCCTCCAGACGGTGGGTGAAACCGAAGATCCGCTCCGTGCGCGGGCGTTCCCAGACCAGGGAGTCGAACGGGGAGAGGAGGGTCGTGCGGTGGCGGCCCCTGGGGAGGGTGGCCAGGGCCGACGGGTCCGCCCAGGCCGGTCTGGACCAGCCTTCCACTTCCACCGGGACCAGGCCCGCGTCCTCGACCACCGCGTCGAAGTCGGGGCCCTTGAGCCGGTGGTAGTCCGCGATGTCGGAGCGGGTGCCCACGCCCAGGGACTGCCCCGCGAGGGCCACCAGCCGGCGCTTGCACTCGCGGTCGTCCAGGGCGTCGTGGAGCAGCGCCTCGGGGACGGCCCGCCCGGGGAGGTCGTAGACCCTCTTCCAGCCGCGCCGCTCGGTGCAGACGACCTCGCCGATGTCGAGGAGCCACTCCACCGCGATCTTCGTCTCGGACCACTCGAACCATTCGCCGCCGTTCTTGGCGCCGCCCAGTTCGGTCGAGGTCAGGGGGCCTTCGGCGGCGAGGCGGTCCAGGACCGTCTTCGTCGAGCGGTGCTTGTCCTCCAGGACGTGCCAGCGGTGGCCGCGGGCCTTGTTGGCACGGCGGCGGAAGGCGAAGTGCGGCCACTCCTCCATCGGCAGGATGCAGGCCGCGTGCGACCAGTACTCGAAGGCGTGGTTCTGCGACCAGTACGAGGCTTCGACGGCGGAGCGCCCGACCGCGCCGAGGCGCGCGTACGGGACCAGCTCGTGCGAGCGGGCCAGTACGGAGATCGTGTCGAGCTGGACGGCGCCCAGGTGGCGCAGGACGCCGCGGACACCGCCGCGCCGGTCCGGAGCACCCAGGAATCCCTGCGCGCGCAGCGCGATGCGGCGGGCCTCGTCTGCGGAGAGGGACAGGGCGGGCGGGGGCGGGGGCGCGGTCGTCATGGCGGAACCCTAGGGCGTGGCACTGACAGGCGAGGGAAGGTACGGGAGGCGGGAGGGCAGGCCCAGGTCCGAGGGGAGCATGGCGCCGGTCCAGCAGTCCCGCAGGGTTCCGCGGTGTTCCATGCCCGCGCGCGCCACGCCCTCGATGGTGAAGCCGGCCTTCTCGGCGACCCGGCGTGAGGCGTCGTTCCCGACGCCCGCGCGCCAGATCATCCGTACGCAGCCGAGCTCGGTGAAGGCCCAGCGCAGCACGGCGGGCAGGGCCTCGGGCAGGTAGCCGCGGCCCCGGTGGCCGGCGACGGTCCAGTAGCCGACCTCGTGGGCGTTGTCGCCCTGCGGGCCGAGCCCGACGCAGGCGACCAGCGGGCCGCCGGCGCCGAGCCGGACCCCGAAGTTGTACTCGGAGCCGTTCTGGCCGCCCGGGACCCGGGTCGCGAAGGACTCGGCGTGCGTGCGCTCGTACGGGACGGAGACCGGGATCCAGCGCTGGATCGCGGGATCCTGCAGCGCCGCGTACACCTCGTCCGTGTCCGAAGCGCCGAGAGGGCGCAGGACGAGGCGCTCGGTGGTCAGGGTGATCGGTTCCATGGGCCGATTCTGCTGTGGGAGGACGGCGGAGGCGAAGCGGATTTACCGAAGAGGGTCCGCCCATACCGGCACCTTCGGTGCCCCTCACACGTTCTCATTTCCGGGCAGTCCAGCCCCGCGGCAGTGCGGACCTCCCGACGCGACCGCGTCCTCGCTTACGATGGCCGTTGCGGTGGGGCCCACCCTCCGTGCCCGTGCACGAACCAGTGCCAGGCCCGACCGGCAAGGAGACAAACCTCGGTGTCCGTCTTCAACAAGCTCATGCGTGCAGGCGAAGGCAAGATCCTCAAAAAACTGCACCGCATCGCGGACCAGGTCAACTCCATCGAAGAGGACTTCGTCAACCTCTCCGACGCCGACTTGCGTGCGCTCACGGACGAGTACAAGCAGCGCTTCCAGGACGGCGAGAGCCTGGACGACCTGCTGCCCGAGGCCTTCGCGACGGTCCGCGAGGCCGCCAAGCGCGTCCTCGGCCAGCGTCACTACGACGTACAGATGATGGGTGGCGCGGCGCTGCACCTCGGCTACGTGGCCGAGATGAAGACCGGTGAGGGCAAGACCCTCGTCGGCACGCTGCCCGCGTACCTGAACGCGCTGTCCGGCAAGGGCGTCCACCTGATCACGGTGAACGACTACCTCGCCGAGCGCGACTCCGAGATGATGGGCCGGGTGCACAAGTTCCTCGGCCTGGAGGTCGGGTGCATCCTGGCGAACATGTCTCCGGCGCAGCGCCGTGAGCAGTACGCCGCCGACATCACGTACGGCACGAACAACGAGTTCGGTTTCGACTACCTCCGCGACAACATGGCGTGGTCGCAGGACGAGCTCGTCCAGCGCGGCCACAATTTCGCCGTGGTCGACGAGGTCGACTCGATCCTCGTCGACGAGGCCCGTACCCCGCTGATCATCTCGGGCCCGGCCGACCAGGCCACCAAGTGGTACGCGGACTTCGCGAAGCTGGTCACCCGCCTGACCAAGGGCGAGCCCGGCCAGCCCCTCAAGGGCATCGAGGAGACCGGCGACTACGAGGTCGACGAGAAGAAGCGCACCGTCGCCATCCACGAGACCGGTGTCGCGAAGGTCGAGGACTGGCTCGGCATCGAGAACCTGTACGAGTCGGTGAACACCCCGCTCGTCGGTTACCTGAACAACGCCATCAAGGCCAAGGAGCTCTTCAAGAACGACAAGGACTACGTCGTCATCGACGGCGAAGTCATGATCGTCGACGAGCACACCGGCCGTATCCTCGCCGGCCGCCGCTACAACGAGGGCATGCACCAGGCGATCGAGGCGAAGGAAGGGGTGGACATCAAGGACGAGAACCAGACCCTCGCCACGATCACGCTCCAGAACTTCTTCCGCCTGTACTCGAAGCTGTCGGGCATGACCGGTACGGCCATGACCGAGGCCGCCGAGTTCCACCAGATCTACAAGCTCGGTGTCGTCCCGATCCCGACCAACCGCGACATGGTCCGCAAGGACCAGGCGGACCTGATCTACCGCACAGAGGTCGCGAAGTTCGCCGCCGTCGTCGACGACATCGCGGAGAAGCACGAGAAGGGCCAGCCGATCCTCGTCGGTACGACGTCGGTCGAGAAGTCCGAGTACCTCTCGCAGCAGCTCTCCAAGCGGGGCATCCCGCACGAGGTGCTGAACGCGAAGCAGCACGACCGCGAGGCGACGATCGTCGCCCAGGCCGGCCGTCGCGGCGCCGTCACGGTCGCCACGAACATGGCCGGCCGTGGTACCGACATCAAGCTCGGCGGCAACCCGGACGACCTCGCCGAGGCCGAGCTGCGCCAGCGCGGTCTGGACCCGGAGGAGCACATCGAGGAGTGGGCGCACGCCCTTCCCGAGGCGCTCACGCGGGCCGAGGCGGCCGTGAAGGCGGAGTTCGAGGAGGTCAAGGACCTCGGCGGGCTGTACGTGCTGGGCACCGAGCGCCACGAGTCGCGCCGCATCGACAACCAGCTGCGCGGCCGCTCCGGCCGACAGGGCGACCCGGGCGAGTCCCGTTTCTACCTGTCGCTCGGCGACGACCTGATGCGCCTGTTCAAGGCGCAGATGGTCGAGCGCGTCATGTCGATGGCGAACGTGCCGGACGACGTGCCGATCGAGAACAAGATGGTCACGCGGGCCATCGCGTCGGCCCAGTCGCAGGTCGAGACCCAGAACTTCGAGACGCGCAAGAACGTCCTGAAGTACGACGAGGTCCTCAACAACCAGCGCACGGTCATCTACAAGGAGCGCCGTCGCGTCCTGGAGGGCGAGGACCTCCAGGAGCAGATCCGTCACATGATGGACGACACGATCGACGCGTACATCACGGCCGAGACGGTCGAGGGGTTCGCGGAGGAGTGGGACCTGGACCGGCTGTGGAGCGCCTTCGGGCAGCTCTACCCGATCAAGGTCACGGTGGAGGAGCTGGAGGACGCCGCGGGCGACCGCGCCGGCATCACCGCCGAGTTCATCGCGGAGTCCGTCAAGGACGACATCCACGAGCAGTACGAGGCCCGCGAGGCGACGCTCGGTTCCGACATCATGCGCGAGCTGGAGCGGCGCGTGGTGCTGTCGGTGCTGGACCGCAAGTGGCGCGAGCACCTGTACGAGATGGACTACCTGCAGGAGGGCATCGGCCTGCGGGCGATGGCCCAGAAGGACCCGCTGGTCGAGTACCAGCGCGAGGGCTTCGACATGTTCAACGCCATGCAGGAGGGCATCAAGGAGGAGTCCGTCGGCTACCTGTTCAACCTGGAGGTCCAGGTCGAGCAGCAGGTCGAGGAGGTCCCGGTCTCGGACTCCGGTCCGTCGCTGACCAAGCCGGAGATCCGGGCGAAGGGTCTGGACGCCCCGCAGCGGCCGGACCGGCTGCACTTCTCCGCGCCCACCGTGGACGGTGAGGGCGGCGTCGTCGAGGGCGACTTCGAATCGGATTCCGGTGACGACGCCGGGATGACGCGCGCGGAGCGCCGTAAGGCCGCGAAGGCCACGGGCGGCCGTCGCCGCAAGAAGTAACCCGCGCCGTTCGCGGGATCACCGCCGGGGCCGGACACCACGCTGTGCGTGGGGTCCGGCCCCGGCGGCGTTCGCGGGCGGGGGCGCGGGGACGCCGGGGTCACGGGCGGGGGCCCTGGAGTTCCACGGCGGCGCAGCGCCAGCGCAGGTCGGGGCCCTGTTCCAGGCGGAAGGCCAGCGCGGTGAGGCGGTCGCCCGTGGCGATGCGGGCGAAGGCTTCGATGACCCCGGGCCCCGGGGTGAACCGGCCGCATCCGCGGATGACGGGACTGATCCGGCGGGCCTCGTACGCGCGCTCCTGCGGGGAGTCGGCGGGGGCCAGGGTGATCAGCTGGTCGTAGGCCGGGCCGATGGTGTGGCCGATCAGGGAGTGCACGGGGCGGCGTCCGCTGAGGACGGCGAGCAGCCGTTCGGCGAACCAGTCGTGGGGGCCGCGGCGGATCCCGGCGGGCGGCCGGCGCCGGTCATGGCGGCGGCCGGGCCTCGCGGCGCCGGGGCCCGTGCCCGCGGGCCTCGCGGTGCCGCGGCCGGGGCCGGTGGCGGCCGCGGCGCTGCCGGCCGGTCGGGGGGTGCTCGTGGTCATGGTGGTCGTCCCCGGGGGTCGGGCCCGGCGTGGGTACCGGGCGGTAACTTGGTAGGGGACTTCTACGGGGCCGCGGACACGCTCCGCAACGGCGCCGCGGGGCCGCCCCGGCCCCGGCCCGCCTTCACCTATCCGGGTCCCTCACCGGCGGCCCCGAGCCCCCGGCGCCGTCCCGGCGGGAGCGAAGTGGACGCCGCCGGGGCCTGCGGCGGCACCCCGAAGGGGGACGCGGGCCGTCACGGACGGAGTCCGGGCCCGGGGCGCACCCCGTGTCACGGCTCCGGGCCGGGCCGGAGGTGACGGATCGGGCCGTCACCTGACGGAGTCCGGTGCAGTTCGCCGAAGCCGTGGAGGCCCCGGGAGGCCCTGGCGGCCCCTGGAGGCCGGTGGAGCCCCCTGGAGGCCCGCGGATGCCGACGCGGGCGAGAGGGGCGGCACGAAGGCGAGCGGTGGGGCCGGGCGCCGGTCGTATCCTGGGGGCGTTTCCGACCTACCGAAAGCAGCCGGCCATGCGCGTGTACGTCCCCCTGACCCTCCCCGGGCTCGCCGAGGCGCACCAGGCGGGTGAGCTGGGCCCGGCTCCGCTGCGGGCGTACGCCGTCACGCCCGGGCTGCGCGAGTGGTGCGTGTCGGACGACCTCGAGGAGCTGGAGTACGCCGCGCTGACCAGGGCCGCGGCCGCCTCGCTGCGGATGATCGCCGAGGACGGGGCCGCGCCCCGCAAGCGGGTCGTGGTGGCCGTCGACGTGGACGACAAGGCCGCCACCGCCACCCCCGACGCCGCCGCCGACGAGGCCACACTGGGCCAGGTGGCCCTCGCCGGGGCCGTACGGCTCTCGGTGGCGGCCGCGGTGCACGTGGACGCGGAAGAGGCCCTGGAGGACGTGAGCGCGGCCGTGGCGGCCGTACCGGCGGCCGACGGGGGCGACGAGGCCGCCCGGTTCACCGTCGACGGCGCCGAGGACCACGAGCTGCTGTGGTTCGGGGTCCAGGAGATTCCGGGGCTGCTGAAATGAGTTCCGTGAACGAGACCCCCGCGCCCGAGAACGGGACCCCCGTACCCCGGCCCCCCGCGCCCGCGGCCCCGCACATCGTCTGGGACTGGAACGGCACGCTGCTCCACGACATCGACGCGGTGATAGCCGCCACCAACGCTTCCTTCGCGGAGCTCGGCCTGGCGCCGATCACCCTGGAGCGGTACCGCGAGCTGTACGTCGTACCGGTGCCGAAGTTCTACGAGCGCCTCATGGGCCGGCTCCCCTCGGACGCCGAGTGGCTGGTCATGGACGAGGCCTTCCACCGCCACTACTGGGCGGCCGCCGAGGACGCCGGGCTCGCCGAGGGGGCCCGCGAGCTCCTGCGGGACTGGCAGGCGGAAGGGCTGACGCAGTCGCTGCTGTCCCTCGCGCCCCACGAACAGCTCGTGCCGCTCGTCAGGGCGCACGGGATCGACGGGCACTTCCTGCGCGTCGACGGGCGTACCGGGCCCTCCCACACGACCAAGGCGGGACACCTCGTACGTCACATGGCGGCCCTGGACGGGACGGGAGTGACCGCCGGCCGTACGGTCCTCATCGGAGACGCCGTGGACGACGCGCTGGCCGCCGCGCACGTGGGCGCGCGGGCCGTCCTCTATACGGGCGGTTCGCACAGCCGCGGCAGTCTGGAATCGGCCGGTGTCCCCGTCGTGGACAGCCTGGCGGAGGCCGTACGCACTGCTCGCGTGCTGGCCGGATAGTGACCGGTCGCATGAGCGGAGAGCGACCGCGCGCCCGCCTGGCACGCCCGGCCGGGCCGGGCCCTGTCCAGAGTGTCAAAGTTACCCCCCCTCTTTTGTACACATACAGCTCATGACGAGCCGGGGGTGGCACGAGATAGCCTGGTACCCGTGATCAGCGCGATAGTTCTCGGAGGCACTGAAGCCTCCGTCCGGCGCCCGGCGCACCACCGTGCCCGGGCCGTCGCTGATCCCCGCCCCCGGTCCCTGGACATCCTGCCGATCATGGCCGATTTCCTCCCGGTGGGCTTTCTCGACGGCATAGCGTCGATCCCGAACGGACACAGACACCCCGCGTCGCGGTGCTATGCCATTCCTTCCTTCACCTACGTCACGCAATGGCGCGCGACAGGAGCCAGAGGACATGCAGACCAAGCTGGACGAAGCAAAGGCCGAGCTGCTCGCGCGGGCGGCACGGGTAGCTGAGAACAGCCCGGCCGGGGGGCTACTTCCGACTGGGTCCGAGCAGGGGGAGCGTCCCGACCGGGACACGACTCTCGCCTACCTCCAGCGCTACTACCTGCACACCGCCCCGGAGGACCTGCTCGACCGGGATCCGGTCGACGTGTTCGGGGGCGCGCTTTCGCACTACCGGCTCGCGGCGAACCGTCCGCAGGGCACGGCGAACGTGCGGGTGCACACGCCCACGGTGGAGGAGAACGGCTGGACCTCCAGCCACTCCGTCGTCGAGGTGGTCACCGACGACATGCCGTTCCTCGTGGACTCGGTGACGAACGAGCTGTCCCGCCACGGGCGCGGCATCCACGTCGTGATCCACCCGCAGGTCGTCGTCCGCCGCGACGTCGCCGGCAAGCTGATCGAGATCCTCGGCCCCGACTGCGACGCACACGGTCCCCGCACCGCGCGCCCCCACGACTCCCTCGTCGAGTCCTGGATCCACGTCGAGATCGACCGCGAGACCGACAAGGCCGACCTCAAGCAGATCACCGCCGATCTGCAGCGCGTCCTGTCCGACGTACGCGAGTCCGTCGAGGACTGGGAGAAGATGCGCGACGCGGCGCTGCGCATCGCGCAGGAGCTGCCCGAGGAGCCGACCGCCCCGGACCTGCGCGAGTACGAGCTCGAAGAGGCCCGCGAACTGCTGCGCTGGCTCGCCGACGACCACTTCACCTTCCTCGGCTACCGCGAGTACAACCTCGTCGACGGCGACGCCCTGGCCGCCGTGCCCGGCACCGGCCTCGGCATCCTGCGCTCCGACCCGCTGCACCACGGCCAGGACGAGGCGCACCCCGTCTCGCCGTCCTTCAACCGGCTGCCGGCCGACGCCCGGGCCAAGGCCCGCGAGCACCGCCTGCTGGTGCTGACCAAGGCCAACAGCCGTTCCACCGTGCACCGCCCCTCGTACCTCGACTACGTGGGCGTGAAGAAGTTCGACGCCGAGGGCAACGTCGTCGGTGAGCGCCGCTTCCTCGGCCTGTTCTCCTCCGCCGCCTACACCGAGTCGGTGCGCCGGGTCCCGGTCATCCGCCGCAAGGTCGCCGAGGTCCTCGAAGGCGCCGGGTTCGCCCCGTCCAGCCACGACGGCCGCGACCTGCTCCAGATCCTGGAGACCTACCCGCGCGACGAGCTGTTCCAGACCCCGGTCGACCAGCTCCAGGCCATCGCCACCTCCGTCCTGTACCTGCAGGAACGCCGCCGGCTGCGGCTGTACCTGCGCCAGGACGAGTACGGGCGCTACTACTCCGCGCTGGTCTACCTGCCGCGCGACCGCTACACCACCGGCGTGCGGCTGCGGCTCATCGCGATCCTGCAGGAGGAGCTCGACGGCATCAGCGTCGACTTCACCGCCTGGAACACCGAGTCGATCCTCTCCCGCATCCACTTCGTCGTCCGCGTCCCGCAGGGCACCGAGCTGCCCGTGCTCACCGACGCCGACGTCGAGCGGATCGAGGGCCGGCTGGTCGAGGCCGCCCGTTCCTGGGCCGACGGCTTCGGCGAGGCGCTCGTCGCGGAGCTGGGCGAGGAGCGCGCCGCCGAGCTGCTGCGCAAGTACGCGAACTCCTTCCCCGAGGGCTACAAGGCCGACCACTCGCCGCGCTCGGCCGTGGCCGACCTGTGCCACCTGGAGCGGCTGTCCGCGAGCGACCGCGAGTTCGCGCTGTCGCTGTACGAGCCCGTCGGCGCGGGCCCCGGCGAACGCCGGTTCAAGATCTACCGCACGGGTGAGCAGGTCTCGCTCTCCGCGGTCCTGCCGGTCCTGCAGCGCCTGGGCGTCGAGGTCACCGACGAGCGGCCGTACGAGCTGCGCTGCACCGACCGCACCAACGCGTGGATCTACGACTTCGGTCTGCGGATGCCGCTCCCGAGCAGCAACGGGGACCCCGCCGGGAGCTCCAACTACCTCGGCGACGACGCCCGCGAGCGGTTCCAGGACGCTTTCTCGGCGGTCTGGCAGGGCGACGCCGAGAACGACAACTTCAACACCCTGGTGCTGGGCGCCGGACTGACCTGGCGCCAGGCCGTGGTCCTGCGCGCCTACGCCAAGTACCTGCGCCAGGCCGGTGCCACCTTCAGCCAGGACTACATGGAGGACACCCTCCGCAACAACGTCCACACCACCCGGCTGCTGGTCTCCCTCTTCGAGGCCCGGATGTCGCCGGGCCGCCAGTCCGCGGGCACCGAGCTCGTCGACGCGATGCTGGAGGAGCTGGACGGGGCCCTGGACCAGGTCGCCTCGCTGGACGAGGACCGGATCCTGCGGTCCTTCCTCACCCTCATCAAGGCGACGCTGCGCACGAACTTCTTCCAGCTCAACTCCGCGGGCGAGCAGCACTCCTACGTGTCGATGAAGTTCGACCCGCAGGCCATCCCCGACCTGCCGGCGCCCCGCCCGGCCTTCGAGATCTGGGTGTACTCCCCGCGCGTCGAGGGCGTCCACCTGCGCTTCGGCAAGGTCGCCCGAGGCGGCCTGCGCTGGTCCGACCGCCGCGAGGACTTCCGTACGGAGATCCTCGGCCTGGTCAAGGCGCAGATGGTCAAGAACACCGTCATCGTGCCCGTGGGCGCCAAGGGCGGCTTCGTCGCCAAGAACCTCCCCGACCCGTCGGTGGACCGCGACGCCTGGCTCGCCGAGGGCATCGCCTCGTACAAGATCTTCATCTCGGCGCTGCTCGACATCACCGACAACATGGTCGGCGGCGAGGTCGTGCACCCCAAGGGCGTGGTCCGCCACGACGAGGACGACACCTACCTCGTCGTCGCCGCCGACAAGGGCACCGCGACCTTCTCCGACATCGCCAACGGGGTCGCGGAGTCCTACGGGTTCTGGCTGGGCGACGCCTTCGCCTCCGGCGGCTCGGCCGGCTACGACCACAAGGGCATGGGCATCACCGCCCGCGGCGCCTGGGAGTCCGTCAAGCGGCACTTCCGCGAGCTCGGGCACGACACCCAGACGCAGGACTTCACGGTCGTCGGCGTCGGCGACATGTCCGGCGACGTCTTCGGCAACGGCATGCTGCTCTCCGAGCACATCCGCCTGGTGGCGGCCTTCGACCACCGGCACATCTTCATCGACCCGACCCCGGACGCCGCGACCTCGTACGCCGAGCGCCGGCGCCTGTTCGACCTGCCGCGCTCCTCGTGGGCCGACTACGACACCTCGCTGCTCTCCGCGGGCGGCGGGATCCACCCGCGCAGCGCGAAGGCCATCCCGGTCAACGCGCACGTCCGTGAGGCCCTCGGCATCGAGGCCGGCGTCACCAAGATGACCCCGGCCGACCTGATGAAGGCCATCCTCCAGTCCCCGGTGGACCTGCTGTGGAACGGCGGCATCGGCACGTACGTCAAGGCGACGGCCGAGACGCACGCCGACGTCGGCGACAAGGCCAACGACGCCATCCGCGTCAACGGCTCCGACGTGCGGGCCAAGGTCATCGGCGAGGGCGGCAACCTGGGCCTGACCCAGCTCGGCCGCATCGAGTTCGCGCGCAGCGGCGCCGGCGGCGAGGGCGGCAAGATCAACACCGACGCCATCGACAACAGCGCGGGCGTGGACACCTCCGACCACGAGGTGAACATCAAGATCCTGCTGAACTCGGTGGTCACCGACGGAGACCTGACCGTCAAGCAGCGCAACAAGTTCCTCGCCGAGATGACCGACGAGGTCGGCCGCCTGGTGCTGCGCAACAACTACGCGCAGAACGTGGCGCTGGCGAACGGCGCCGCCCAGGCCCCCAGCCTGCTCCACGCCCAGCAGCGCTTCATGCGCCGCCTGGGCCGTGACGGCCTGCTGGACCGCGCGCTGGAGTTCCTGCCCAACGACCGGCAGCTGCGCGAGCTGCTGAACAACTCCAAGGGCCTGACCCAGCCGGAGCTGGCCGTCCTGTTCGCCTACACCAAGATCACGGTGGCGGACGAGCTCATCCACACCGAGCTCCCGGACGACCCGTACCTCGCCCGCCTGCTGCACGCCTACTTCCCGGGCGCCCTGCTCGCGAAGTTCCCCGAGCAGGTCGACGGACACGCGCTGCGCCGCGAGATCATCACCACGGTGCTGGTCAACGACACCGTCAACAGCGGTGGCTCGACCTTCCTGCACCGCCTGCGCGAGGAGACCGGGGCCTCCCTGGAGGAGATCGTCCGGGCGCAGCTCGCGGCCCGCGAGATCTTCGGCCTGGCCGGTGTCTGGGACGCGGTGGAGGCCCTCGACAACGAGGTCGCCGCCGACGTCCAGACCCGGATCCGGCTGCACTCGCGGCGCCTGGTCGAGCGCGGTACGCGCTGGCTGCTGAACAACCGGCCGCAGCCGCTCCAGATCACCGAGACCATCGAGTTCTTCGCCGAGCGGGTGGAGCGGGTCTGGTCGGACGTGCCGAAGCTGGTGCGCGGCGCGGACCTGGAGTGGTACGAGGCGGTCATGGCCGAACTGATCGGCGAGGGCGTGCCGGAGGAACTGGCGGCCAAGGTGGCCGGGTTCTCCTCCGCCTTCCCGACGCTCGACATCGTCGCGATCTCGGACCGTACGGGCGTCGATCCGCTGGCCGTCGCCGAGGTGTACTACGACCTCGCAGACCGGCTCGACATCACCCAGCTGATGGACCGGATCATCGAGCTGCCGCGGGCCGACCGCTGGCAGTCGATGGCCCGCGCGTCCATCCGCGAGGACCTGTTCTCGGCGCACGCGGCGCTGACCGCGGACGTGCTGGCGGTCGGGAACGGGACCTCGACTCCCGAGGAGCGCTTCAAGGCGTGGGAGGAGAAGAACGCGGCGATCATCGGTCGGGCGCGGACGACCCTGGACGAGATCCAGGGGTCGGACGACTTCGATCTGGCGAACCTGTCGGTGGCCATGCGGACGATGCGCTCGCTTCTTCGGGCGCACGCGTAGCCCTGCGGGCGGCGGCAAGAGTACGGGCCGGGCCCGGGACCCTCTGGGGGTTCCGGGCCCGGCCCGTTGCGCAGGGGCTGGATTCGGGTCAGCGCTTCTTGGTGAACTCCTCGTACGCGTCGCAGACCTCTTCCGAGGGGCCGTCCATGCGGAGGACGCCTGATTCGAGCCAGATCGCGCGGTCGCAGGTTTCGCGGACCGTGCCGATGCCGTGGCTGACGAGGAAGACGGTGCCGGCGCGCTCGCGGAGTTCCTCGATGCGGGCCTTGCTGCGGCGCTGGAAGGCGGCGTCGCCGGTGGCCAGGGCCTCGTCGATCATCAGGACGTCGTGGTCCTTGGCGGCGGCGATGGAGAAGCGCAGCCGGGCGCCCATGCCGGAGGAGTAGGTGCGCATGGGCAGGGAGATGA
Organism: Streptomyces sp. NPDC006487; assembly: GCF_042870555.1. NCBI lineage: Bacteria > Bacillati > Actinomycetota > Actinomycetes > Kitasatosporales > Streptomycetaceae > Streptomyces > Streptomyces sp. NPDC006487. The sequence goes on along the minus strand of NZ_JBIAHN010000014.1, from coordinate 254,332 downwards.
AGTCGCCCTTCTCGTTGATGCCGGAGAAGTCGACGATCTCCCGGTAGCGCTCGCGGATCTGCCGCTTGGACATCCCCATGGCGAGGCCGCCGAGGACCACGTTGCGTTCGCCGGTCAGGTCGTTCATCAGGGCGGCGTTCACGCCGAGCAGGGACGGCTGGCCGTGCGAGAAGATCCGGCCGCGCGCGACCGGCTGGAGACCGGCGATGGCGGACAGCAGCGTGGACTTGCCGGAACCGTTGGTGCCGATCAGGCCGATGGCCTCGCCCTTGTACGCGGTGAAGCTGACGCCCTTGACGGCGTGCACCTCGCGGATGCCGGTGGCGGGCTTGCGGGAGAAGATCCGGCTCAGGGCCGCGGTCGCGCCGCCCTTGCGGCCGCCCGCGCCCTGCACCCTGTAGATCACGTGGACGTCGTCGGCGATGACGGTCGGGGTCCGGGTCTCGCTTGCGGTGTCAGCCACGGCCGTACTCCTCCTCTGCCTTCCAGAAGAAGACGAACCCGCCGACGCCGGCGAGCAGGGCCCAGCCCAGGGCGACCAGCCAGACGTGGGGCGGGAGCTGGTGCGCCGAGTACGAGTCGATGAGCGCGAAGCGCATCAGGTCGATGTAGACGGCGGCGGGGTTGAGCTTGAGGGCCATCGTGACCCAGTGCGGCAGGTGGTCCGTCTTCAGCATCTGGTCGATCGACCACATGACGCCCGAGGCGTACATCCAGGTCCGCAGGATGAACGGCATCAGCTGGCTGACGTCCGGGCTCTTCGCGCCGATCCGCGCCATGAACATGGCGCAGCCGGCGCAGAAGACGGCCATGAGAGCGAGGGTGGGGAGGGCCAGCAGCCAGCTCGGGGCGGGCGTCTGGCCGTAGATGAGCAGCAGGATGACCAGCGCGCCCATGGTGATCAACAGCTGCTGGAAGAGCTGGACCACGGTGGACAGCGGCAGGGAGGCGCGAGGGAAGTGCAGGGCGCGGACCAGGCCGAGGTTGGACTGCACGGCGCGCGTGGAGGCGTTGATGCAGCTTCCGATGAAGTCCCAGACGAAGACACCCGTGATCAGGAACGCGATGTAGTCCGGTACGGCGCGCTGGGCGTGCATCACGATGCCGAAGATGAAGTAGTAGACGGCCGCGTTGAGCAGCGGGGTCATCAGGTGCCAGACCTGCCCGAGGCTGGCCTGGCTGTACTGGGCGTGCATCCGGGCAGTGGCGTACGAGGTCACGAAGTGGCGCCGGCCCCAGAGCTGCGCGATGTAGCGGGGGAGGGTGGGGCGGGCTCCGCTGAGGGTCAGGTCGTGGGCCGCCGCCAGCTCGGCGATGGGGTCCGGGGACTTGGCCTTGTCCTTGCCCCTGCCCTTGGCCCGGCCCTTGCGGTGCGAGGGGGCGGGGGCGGGGGGTGGCGCGGTGGTCACTGTCACGAGGGTCGCTTTCGACGGGGTCGGGGCGTCGGCTGGCGATGGGACGGGTCCGTATCGTCGCTACGGTGAGGTTAGGTCGTTCGACGTCGGAACGCAACCGTATCGTCGTCGAGGGATATGCTCTCCCCATGACCCCTGAGCCTGCTGCCGCCGCCACTGCCCCCACCCCCCGAAGAGCCCCCGCGGGGGCCGCCGTCCTGCGCGAGGACGTGACCGAGGCGATCCGGGCGGCCGTCGTCGAGGAACTGGCGACGGTGGGGTTCGCGCGGATGTCGATCGAGGGCATCGCGCGGCGGGCGGGCGTGGGGAAGACGGCCGTGTACCGCCGGTGGAAGTCCAAGCTGCACCTGGTGCTGGACCTGGTCGGCGCCTTCGCGACGGACGGCCTGCCGGTGCCGTCGACGGGGTCGCTCTACGGGGACGTACGGGCGCTGCTGGAGGTGATGACGCACGTGCTGCGGCATCCGGTGGCCTCGGCGGTGATCCCCGACCTGCTGGTGGAGGCGGCGCGGAATCCGGAGATCGCGGACGCGGTGCGGGGGGCTCTGCTGGAGGGGCAGCGGCGGATGGCGGAGGGGATCATCTCCGAGGCGGTGGCGCGCGGCGAGCTGCCCGTGGGGGTGGATGCGGGGAGGGCGCTCGATCTGGCGATCGGGCCCTTGTACTGGCGGCAGGTGGTGGTGCGGGACGCGGTGTCGCGGGGCTACCTGGACGAGCTCGCGCGGTCGGTCGTCGCCGGGCTGACGGCCGGCCCGGCCTAGGGGCTCCCGCTGCGCGGGGCGGAGTCCCCGCTGCGACCCTTGCCGCTGCGCGGGGCGAAGTCCCCGCTGCGACCCTTTGCCGCTGCGCGGGGCGAAGTCCCCTACCCGCCCTTCCACCGTTCCCAGGGCCGGCCCTGACCCGGTCCTCAAGCGCCGGACGGGCTGGGGAGGGGTGCCGGGCTGCGCCCGGACCCCTCGGGGCTCCGCCCCGGGCCCCGGTCCTCAAACGTCGGACGGCTGAAAGGGGCGGGCGGTTGGGAGGGGTTACGGCCAGCGGGATGTGGTCAGGTGGGCCAGGGTGGGTTCCGGGGTGGCGGAGGGGGCCGCGGGGGTGGGGCGGCGGTCTTCCAGAGGGGTGATGGGGGCGGTCGGCTGGCTCAGGAAGACGCGGCGGACCACGCGCTCCGCCGCCTGGCCGTCGTCGTGCGTGCAGAACCGGGTCCGGAAGGACGCGCGGAGCTGGGCCGAGCGCGAGCCCTGCCAGTGCCCGGTGGAGAAGATGTCCACCAGCTCGTCCTCGGTGCGGGCGATCGCCCCCGGGGGGAAGGCGCGGAGGTCGAAGTACGTGCCGCGGGAGGCCTCGTACGCCTCCCAGTCGTCCGCGTGGATGACGATCGGGCGGTCCAGGGACGCGTAGTCGAACATCAGGGACGAGTAGTCCGTCACCAACGCGTCGGAGGCCAGGCAGAGTTCCTCGACGGAGGGGTGGGAGGAGACGTCGAGGAGGCGGGGGTGCGGCTCGGGGGAGGGTGATCCCGCGTAGGTGAGGTGGGTACGGGTCAGGATCGTGTAACGGGGGCCCAGGTCGCGCAGGATCCGGTCGAAGTCCGGGTGGGCGGGGCGGCTGCGGCGGTAGTCGCGGTGGGTCGGCGCGTACAGGATCGCGGTGGAGCCCGGCGGGATGCCGAGGCGTTCGCGCAGTTCCAGGACGTCCGCCTGGGTGGCCCGGTGGAACACGTCGTTGCGGGGGTAGCCGTACTCGAGCGTGGTGTAGGAGGCGGGGACCGCCTTCTCCCAGACGAGGGTGGAGTGCCGGTTGGAGGACAGCAGGTAGTCCCACTGGTCCGCGCCGCGGAGCAGGCCCGCGAAGTCCGTCGTGGGGGTGGCCGCCGGGCGGTCCTGGAGGTCGAGGCCGACCCGCTTGAGCGGGGTGCCGTGCTGCGTCTGGACGAGGATCTGGCCGGGGCGCTTGACCAGCGCACGGTCGAAGTTGACGTTCGTGACGAGGTAGGTGGCACGGGCCAGGGCCGCCCAGTACGCCGCCGAGCCCGGGCGGAGGAGGGTGGTTTCGCGCGGGAGGGTCGCGGCGTGCGCCGGGTCGCAGATCCATGCCGTCCGCATGCGCGGGGCGAGTTCGCGCAGCTTGGCCTCGATGGCCGCCGGGTTGCATGCGTAACCGCCGTGCCAGTACGCGGAGAAGACCGCCAGCTCCGGGCGGAGCGGGAGCAGGCGCTGCGTGCGGTGGTGCAGGCGCAGGACGGTCTCGCGCAGGCCCCGGCCCAGGGTCACCCCGGCGCGGCCCGCCGTGAGCGAGCCCGAGCGGAGCAGGGACAGGACGCGGTACGCGCGCCGCGTGCCCAGCCGCATCAGGAGGTGGCGGGTGCGGTCCGTCCGGCTCAGGGACAGCGGCCGCGGGCCCGGCACCCGGTAGCGGCGCAGCAGGGCCGAGGCCCGTGCGAAGAACTCGGCCCGGGCGGCGCGCGGGAGCCGGCGCGGATCCGCGTACAGGGCGCAGAAGTGCTCGGCCATCCGCCGGTGCACGGCGGGCCGCCAGCGCTCCAGCTCGGGGCGGGTGGCGAGGTAGCCGAAGACCCGGTCGTACTGGTCGAAGACGTCCAGGTGGCGGCGGGTGGACGTGGTGAGGATCGAGCCGGTGCGGCGCTGGCGGTAGTGCACGCAGACCCGGTCGAGGACGGCGACCGACTCCGCCGCCAGGAGCGCCGGGTAGGTCCAGGGGGTGTCCTCGTAGAAGCCGGGCGGGAAGGAGAGGCCCTCGCGCTCCACGTACTCGCGGCGGTAGGTCTTGTTCCACACCACCATCAGCATGCCGAGGAGGGCGGGGCGGTCGGCGAGGCGGAAACTTGCCGGGCCCTCCTCGCAGAGGCGGTGGGAGAGGCTGTTGCGGACCGTCTCGCCGGTCCAGTAGGTGCGCGCGTAGTCGTAGACGAGGACGTCCGGGGAGCCGGTGGCCTTCAGCCGGTCGGTGATGGCCTGGAGGGCGCCGGGGGCGAGGGTGTCGTCGCCGTCGAGGAAGACCAGGTAGTCGCCGGTGGCCCGGGACAGGCCCGCGTTGCGGGCCGGCCCCAGGCCGAGGTTGTGCGCCAGGTGCACGGCGGTGACCCGGGGGTCGCGGGCCGCGTAGTCGTCGATGATCGAACCGCAGGCGTCCGGGGAGGCGTCGTCGACCACGATCAGTTCGAGATCCGGGTACGACTGGGTCAGGACCGAGTCCAGACTCTCCTGGAGGTACGCCTGGACCTTGTACGCGGGCACGATGACGCTGAACCGGGGCACGGCACATCCAGGGGTCGGCGCGGGCATATGGCCCAGGAACCCCCGGCGTGGTGATCGGGTTACGCAGGGTGCGGCATTCGGGTTACGGAGCGTCAACCCGGCACGTCAACACCATGATCAAGGGCCGATTCCTTGATCGATCGCCCGATCGGCTACTTGATCGCTCCCGCCATCACCCCCGAGACGAACTGCCGCTGGAAGGCGAAGAAGACGACGAGCGGCACCACCATCGACAGGAAGGCGCCGGGCGCCAGCACGTCGATGTTGTTCCCGAACTGCCGCACCTGCTGCTGGAGCGCGACCGTCACGGGCGGGTGCGCGGAGTCCGCGAAGACCAGGGCGACCAGCATGTCGTTCCACACCCACAGGAACTGGAAGATGCCGAGCGAGGCGATCGCCGGACCGCCCAGCGGCAGCACCACCCGTGTGAACAGCCGCAGTTCGCCCGCACCGTCGAGGCGGGCCGCTTCCAGCAGCTCGCGCGGGATCTCCGCGAAGAAGTTGCGCAGCAGGAACACGGCGAACGGCAGCCCGAAGGCGGTGTGGAAGAGGACCACGCCCGCCGTGGTCTCGAACAGGCCGATGGAACCGAAGAGTTCGGAGACCGGGATCAGCGCCACCTGGACGGGTACGACGAGCAGCGCGACCACGATCAGGAACAGCCAGTCGCGGCCCGGGAACTCCAGCCAGGCGAAGGCGTATCCGGCGAACGCCCCCAGCGCCAGGACGAGCAGGGTCGCCGGGACGGCGATGGCCGCCGTGTCGATCAGCGAGCCCGTGACGGTCTCGTTGGCCAGCAGCCGCTCGTAGTTGCCGGCCGTGAGGCGGGAGGGCGCCGTCAGCGCCTGCCACCAGCCGCCGTCGTTCAGTGCGGTGGGGGAGAGGAAGGAGGAGACCAGCAGCCCGAGCGTGGGCAGCAGCCAGAACAGGCCCGCGAGGACCAGGAAGACGCGCAGCGCCCCGCCGGCCGCCCGGGCGGCGAGGGACCGCGCGGTGGCGACCGGGCCGAGGGGTGAGGCGGGGGACTGCGCACGGGACTGCGTAGGGGGCGGCGTACGGGACGGGGCGCGCGGCGCTGTGCTCATCGGCGGGCCTCCCGGCGCATCCGGCGGATGTTGTAGACCATGACGGGAGCCACCAGGACCAGCAGCAGCACCGCGATGGCGCTGCCCAGCCCCGGATCGGCGTCCGTGCCGAAAGAGGTCCGGTACAGCTGGAGCGCCAGGACGTTGGCGTCGTCCTGCACCGCGCCCGGGGCGATCACGAAGACGAGGTCGAAGACCTTCATGACGTTGATGACGAGGGTGACCAGCACGACGGCCAGGACGGGCGCCAGCAGCGGCACCGTGATCCGGCGCAGCACCTGCCACTCGCTCGCCCCGTCCACCCGTGCCGCCTCCAGCAGTTCGCGGGGTACGGCGGCCAGCCCGGCCCCGATCAGCACCATCGCGAACCCGGCCCACATCCACACGTAGGCCCCGATCACCGCCGGGGTCACCAGGGTCGGGCCGAGCCACTCGACGCCCCCGTAAGCCTCCCGGAAGTTCGAGGCGGGCAGCCGCAGCAGTGCGCCGTCGGCCGCGGCGGACAGGGTGAAGGTGCCGTCGGCCCGGGTCCTCGCCGAGTCGACCACCCGGCCGTCCTTGACCGCCTCGACGCGCAGCCCCGACAGGGCGGACTCGGTGGCGTCGACCGTGTTCGTCGTACCGCCCCCGCCCCGGGTGAAGTCCTGCCAGGCGGTGCCGGTGACCTTCCCTGGCTCGGTGGCGGCCGCCCGCGCCGTACGCGTTCCCGGGGGAAGGGCCTCGGGGGCGATGCCGACCAGCGGGAGCGGCGCGGGCACGCCCGCCCGTACCGGATCGCGGGTCACGTACGCGCCCCCGTCGGCCGGGACCAGCGGCGAGTCCCGGCCGGGGCGGGCCTTGGGGAAGGCGGAGGACTCGGCGAAGGTGTCGTGGACGCCGACCCAGACGGCGTTGGCCACGCCCCGGTCGGGGTCGGCGTCGTAGACGAGCCGGAAGATGATGCCCGCGGCGAGCATCGAGATGGCCATCGGCATGAAGACGATCAGTTTGAAGGCCGTTCCCCAGCGCACCCGTTCGGTCAGCACGGCGAAGAGCAGCCCGAGCGCGGTGGCGGTGACCGGGGCCAGTACCACCCAGATCGCCGTGTTGCCCAGCGCGGTGCGGATCGTGTCGTCGCGCAGGATCTCCCCGTAGTTCCCGGCGCCCACGAACTCCTCGCCGGAGCGGTCGAAGAAGCTGCGGTAGAGCGAGTAGCCGATGGGGTGCACCACGAGCGCGCCGAGCAGGACGAGGGAGGGGAGGAGGAACGCCGCTGCGGTCAGCCGGCGGCGCCGGGTCTCCCGGCCCTTCGGGGAGCCGGAGCGGGAGCGCGGGCCGGCGGCGGGGCGCGCCGCCGGGGCGGTCGCGGGGGAGGCCACCGGGATCAGTTCCCGTAGGCCTTGGCCGCGTCCGCCTCCAGCCTCGCCTGCGTCCCCGCGATGTCGGCCGGGTTCGCCAGGAAGTCCTGGAGCGCCTTCCATTCGCCCGCGCCCGGAGTCCCGCCGAAGGCCGACGGGGCCTGGTCCGACATGTCGAAGCGGAAGTTGTCGCCCGCCGCGATCAGGGCCTCGGCGATGCCGCGCTGGATGTCGTTGGGGTAGGCGTCCGGTTCGAGCGCCTTGTTCGGGGAGAGGAAGCCGCCCTCACGGGCATGGATCCGCGCCGAGTCCACCGAAGCCAGGAACGTCAGCAGCGCCTGCGCGCCCTTCGAGTCCTTCAGTGCGACCGCCACGTCCCCGCCCGAGACCACCGGCGACTTGGCACCGACCGCGGGGAAGGGGAAGACCTTCGCGTCCGTGCCCACCTTCGCGTCCGTCTGGGCGATGTTGACCGCCACGAAGTCGCCCTCGAAGACCATCGCGGCGGCCGGCCGGTCACCGCCGGTGAAGGTCTGCGTCACCGACTTCGGGAACTCGGTCGCCAGCGCCCCGCTCTGGCCGCCCGCCAGGAAGTCCTTGCGGCCGAACAGCTCGGCGAGCGAGGTCAGTGCCTGCTTGACGCTGTCGTCCGTCCACTTGATCTCGTGCTTCGCCAACCGGTCGTACTTCTCCGGGCCCGCCTGCGAGAGGTAGACGTTCTCGAACCAGTCGGTCAGGGTCCAGCCGTCGGCCCCGGCCACCGAAACCGCCGGCGTACCGGACGCGGACAGGGTGTCGGCCGCCGCGAGGAGTTCCTTCCAGGTCGCCGGGGGGCGTACGCCCGCCGCCTCGAAGGCCTTCGCGTTGTACCAGATCAGCGACTTGTTGGCGGCCTTGTAGTAGACGCCGTACTGGGTGCCGTCGACCGCTCCCAGCGTCTTCCAGCCGGGCGAGTAGTTCTGGTCGAGCTGCGCCTGCGCGTCGGCGCCCACCGGCTTCGCCCACTTGTTCTTGACCGCCGACACCAGCGCCCCGACCTGCGGGAGCAGTGCCACGTCCGGCGGGGCGCCGCCCGCGATCTTCGAGCCGAGGAAGGTGACGATCGGGTCCTGGGCCGGAACGAAGGTGACCGTGGAGCCCGTCCGCCGCTCGAACTCCTTCAGGACCTTGACGAAGTTCGCCTGCTCCGCGCCCGTCCAGACGGCGGCGACCTCCAGCTTCTCCCCGTCGAGACGGGGTAACGCGACGACCGGCCCGCCCGGGGTGCCGGAGCCGTCCGTGCCCTTCGCGGGCTCCTTGCCGTCACCGCCGCTGCCGCAGGCGCTCAGGGCGAGCGCGCCGGCCAGGGCCAGAGCGGTCCAGGCGTGCCGTCTGCGGTGGGATGTTCCGGGTGTCGTGCGGCTCGTTCCGTGCGTGCGCATGGCGGTGCCCCCGATGCCTCGCTGGCGATGGTGTGTCCCGTGCCACAAGGTCTACGCCGCCCCGCGCACCCCCGCAATACCGCCTCTCGGCGTACGGGGTGTGCGGAGGGCCGCTCGGGGGCCTGCCCGGAGGCCCGCCCGGAGGCCCGCAAGGGGCCCGTCGGGGGGCCGGGTCAGGGGGCCGGCGGGAACAGCACCGGGACCGCCGACACCAGGTGCGAGGCCCGGTCCAGGGCGCTGGCCAGCAGTGCCAGGTCGGTCGGGCCGTTGCCCAGCTCGCGGACCGGGCGACGGGCCGGCGGATCGCCCATCCGCTCCCACTCCACCGGCACCACCGTCGGCCGCAGCGTCGCCGTCCGGGGGATCCGGCCGGTGACCCGGCCGCCCTGGAAGGGGACCGTGCGCCCGTCGGCGTACCGGAGCACGCCCCGGCCGGGGCCCGGCTGGTCGGGGGCGTCGAGCTCCACGCGCAGGGTCGTGAGCCGGGCCAGCTCGGTGTCGGCCGTCCGGTCCGGGCGGGCGCTGGTGGCCACCAGGTGCACCCCGAGGCGGGCTCCCTCGCGGGCCACCGCCTCCAGCGCGCGGACCACCGAACCGGCGGCGGGCCGGCCCGTGCTGCCCAGGCCCGGCGCGACCAGCGCGTCGAAGTCGTCCACGAGCACGACGAGGCGGGGCAGCGGGCTGGGCCCGGCCGCCGGATCGGTGCGGGTGGCCGAGGCGCGCAGCCGCAGGGTGCCGGAGCGCTGGGGTTCGAGATCGCCGCGCAGCTCCCCGGGGGTGGGCTGGCGGGGCGAGACCATCCGGTCGGAGACCTCGCGCGCGGCGTGCCACTCGGAGAACGGCACCCCGTCCAGGAGCTCGGCCCGCCGCTTGAGCTCCGCACCCAGCGCCTGCGCGAACTCCCGCATCCGCAGCGGGTCGGAGGCGATCAGGTGCGCCGAGACGTGGGGCAGCTCCGTACAGGGCAGCAGGCCGTCGCCGCGCTCGCCGCCGGCCCCGTCGAGCAGGACCAGGCCGAGCCGGTCGGGCCGGGCGGCGGCCGACAGGGAGGCGGCCACGGAACGCAGCAGTTCCGTACGGCCGCTGCCGGCGGGCCCCTCGATCAGCACGTGCGGCCCTTCGGTGACCAGTTCGGCGCCCACCGGCCCGCGCCGGCCGGTGCCGAGGACTATCTCCGCGAGCCCGCCGACGCGCTGCCCCTGGTCGGTGGAGGCGGCCCAACGGGCCATCAGGGAGGCCGGGGTGGCCCGGGCCAGCCCCAACTCGTCCAGCAGGCGGGAAGTCTGGGGCAGGTTGGCGGCGGCCGGCCGGTAACCGCCCTCCACGACCGGGGAGTCGGCCTTCAGCGGGGCCAGGGCGCGGGCGAACCGCTCCGCCCAGGCCGCCGATACGGCGTCCGCCGTGGCCGAACCGCCGGAGGCGGCCGGTCTGCCGCCCGAGACCGCGAAGGTCCGTACGGTCGTGGCCACATCACCGCTGAGCAGGGCCGCGGTCCGGCAGTCCCGGAAGGCGGGGACGGCCGCGCAGGCCGCCTCGTAGGTCTCGGCGACCGGTGACGCGGGCGTCGCGGCCGGCGCCTCGGCCAGGGCCAGCACGTGGATCCCGGCGGCCGGCCCGTGCGAGGCCAGCCGGCTGGTGATGTCCCGGAGCGCCCCGGGACCGGGGTCCCCGTCGAGGACCAGGAGGGTGTACGGACCCCGGTAGGCGTACGAGGCCTCGCGCACCGCGTCCGGTCCGGCGGCGGCCCAGTGCGTGCCGAGGGGGCCGTCGTCGAGCCGCCGGGTCAGCTCCCCGGTGCGGGCGGCCGCCTGATCGCGGTCGTACGCGAGCAGCAGCCGGCAGTCCTGCCCGTGCGCGGGGCGTACGTGGGGCAGCCAGCCGAGCCAGCCCCAGTCGCGGCGGCGTTCGGCGAGCGGACGGGCCCGGTCGGTGGCGATCAGCACGATCTCCAGGCGCTGGCCGGGGGCGTGCAGGGTCGCGAGCCGCGCGATGACGGAGCGGGCCACACCGGTCAGCCGGGCCCGGGGCCCGGCGATGCCGAGCGCGCCGGTCTCGAGGAGCGCGACCTCGCTGCCCGCGCCGAGCGTGACGTCGAGCCCGGGAGGCCCGGCCCACAGCCGCGGGGCCGGTCCGAGGGCGGTGAGCAGCAGGGTCGCGGGATCGTCGGAGCCGGGCCGTACCGTGACGGCGGCCCCGGCCTCGGCGACCACCTCCACCTCGGCGGCCTCCGCCCCGCGCACCCACTTCCGCGCCCAGGCCCCGATCCCGCGGCGCGCCCCACGGCGGGGCTCGGCCCCGCCCTCGGCCGCGCGGCCCGGCTCGGACTCCTCCCAGCCGCCCGCGCCGTGGTGCTCGACCCCGGTCCGCGGCGACGCCCCTGCCCCGGCGTGGCCGTACGGCCCGGGGGCACCGCCCGCGTGGGCGGCTCCGGCGTACGGGTCGGGCGCCCCGGCGTGCCCGCCGGGAAAACCGCCGGGGTGCGCCGCTCCGGCGTGCTGCCCGGAGGCACCCGCGCCGTGTGCGGCTGCGCCGTACTGTCCGGCGGCTCCGCCGTCTCGTGCCGCTCCGGCGTGCCCGCCGGGGTGGCTGCCGGGGTGTTCTGCCGCGGCATGCCGGCCGGGGGCCGCCCCGGGGTGTGCGGCTTCCGTGTACCGGTCCGGGGCCGCGCCCGGGTGTGCCGGTCCGGCGTACTGTCCGGCGGCGGGCCTGGCGATCCGGCCTGCGCGTAGGGAGGCCTCACCGTCCCGGTCGGTGTCCCCGTAGGGCCACGTGTCCGGGGAAGCGGAGCCGGACGCGCCGCCGTGGCCGCCTCCGGTGTGGTGCTCGGTGCCCCGGGCCGCGGGGACCGTTCCGGCGCTGCCGTCCCGGTGCGCCCCGGGCGCGCCCGGGGCGCCGTACCCGGGCCTGACGGGGTCGGGGGCGGAGCCCCCGTTTCGGGAAGGGGCGGGGTGGGGGATCTGTGCCCCCCGGCTCCCCGCGTCGGGCTGGGCCCCACCGGCCCGGGCGCCGCTCCCGGGGTGCGACCCGGCCGCGGTGTCCGGCGTGGCACCGGTCCGGCCTCCGCCGGAGGCGCCGCCGCCGGGGTGCGATCCCGGAGCCGAGCCCGGCGCGGCGCCCGCGCGGACGGAATCGGGGTGGCCGGGGGCCGCCTCGGGGTGGGGTGCCGGGAGGGGGACGGAGAGGTGGCCCTCCAGGTCGGGAGTGAGGGAGAGGGGAGCGGGGGCCGGGCCCACGGCCAGGCGGAGCGTCGATTCTCCGACCCGCAGCAGCGCCCCCGGCGCGAGCGCCACCCGCTCCGTGCCGACCACCGCGCCGTCGAGCGTCGTACCGTTCGTCGACCCGAGGTCGGCCACCGCCACCCGCCCGTCGGGCAGCACCGTCACGGTGCAGTGCAGGCGCGATACGTCGGGATCGTCCAGCGGGACGTCCGCGTCGGCGGAGCGCCCGATCCGGATGGCCCCCGGGTGCAGCAGGTGCACCCCGCCGGCGTCCGGCCCGGCCACGACGTGCAGCTGCGGCCCGTCGCCGAGGGCGGTCGCGGCCGCGGTCCCGTCCGTCCGGACGTCGGGGCCGGGCACGTTCAGCGACAGCACCGCCCCGTCCACGAGCGGCGGCTCGCCGAGCGCGCACCGCGCCGGGTCCAGGCGCTCCGTACCGGCGTACAGCACGACCGTGCCACCGGTGTCGGGTCCGCCGACGGTCGCCGCGAGCCCGGAGGCCACCGCGGACAGCGCGGTGCCGGCGGGCGCGGTGACGAGTACGTCACAGCTCGCCGGCGCACCTCCTCCGCCGGTACCCCCGCCGGAGGCGGTCGCGGTGGCGGTCTGGTGGCCGCTGCGCGACCCCGACCCAAGGACGGTCAGCCGGATCTGCATCGCCGTCAGCGGTCCCTTCTGCGCGGTGCGCGGTGTGTGCGCCCGGCAGGGACCCGCGGGAGGGATCACCCATGCCGTCGGCATGTGGTGCCCGTCCGTCCGCCCCCACCCGGCACGGACGCGTCGTCCGGTCAGGTCTGCCCGGAAGGCGGGGCTCCCGTCCCGGCCGTTCCGTACGGGTGCATCCTCGCACCTGTCGTCATCGACACGCCCGCCACCCACCGGCAAGTGATCTTGATCGGTCCCGGACCGGCACCGGACCTGCAAGCGGGCCGATCGGATATCGACAGGATGGCCGGGAAAATCGCCCCCGGCATACGCCGCAAACATCACCCTTCGCGCATATGTGCGGCAACCAACCTCCCTCACCCCGCGTCTTCCCTCGGGACAAGCCCTAGAGTGGGCCGGAAAACCATTTCGCAGATCAGGCGTGGACCAAGCGTGGACCAAGCGCGACCGTGCGCGGATCACTCGCCGGAATCGACGACAGCAGGGAGCGCGCGACGTGCGGCCAGTCGGCAGCAAGTACCTGCTCGAGGAGCCGCTCGGGCGCGGCGCCACGGGCACCGTCTGGCGCGCCCGCCAGCGTGAGGCGGCGGGTGCGGAGGCGGCCGTGGCCGGCCACCCCGGCGAGACCGTGGCCATCAAGGTCCTCAAGGAGGAGCTGGCCCAGGACCCCGACATCGTCATGCGCTTCCTGCGCGAGCGCTCGGTCCTGCTGCGCCTGACCCACCCCAACATCGTCCGAACCCGCGACCTCGTCGTCGAGGGCGATCTCCTCGCGCTGGTCATGGACCTCATCGACGGCCCGGACCTGCACCGGTACCTGCGCGAGAACGGCCCCTTCACCCCGGTCGCCGCGAGCCTGCTCACCGCGCAGATCGCGGACGCGCTCGCCGCCAGCCACGCCGACGGCGTGGTCCACCGCGACCTGAAGCCCGCCAACGTCCTGGTCGACGAGCGCGACGGCCAGATGAAGCCGATGCTCACCGACTTCGGCATCGCGCGCCTGGCCGACTCCCCGGGCCTGACGCGCACGCACGAGTTCGTCGGCACTCCGGCCTACGTCGCCCCCGAGTCCGCCGAGGGCCGCCCGCAGACCTCCGCCGTCGACATCTACGGCGCCGGCATCCTGCTCTACGAGCTCCTCACCGGCCGGCCGCCCTTCGCCGGCGGCACCGCGCTGGAGGTCCTGCACCGCCACCTCAGCGAGGATCCGCAGCGCCCGCCGAACGTGCCCGAGCCGCTGTGGACGGTCATCGAGCGCTGCATGCGCAAGGAACCCAATGAGCGCCCGAGCGCGGAGACCCTGGCGCGCGGCCTGCGCGTCGTCGCCTCCGGCATCGGCGTGCACTCCACGGTCGTCGAGGTCGAGGCCGCCCTCGGCGTCGGCGCGCTCCTCGCGCCCGACCCCTCGCCCGCGCCGGTGCCCGCGGCCCCGGGTGCCGCGGACGCCACGCAGATGCTGCCCGGAGGGTCCGCCGGGGCCTCCCCGATGGGGGCCTACGACCCCAACGCCATGACCAGCGTGATGCCGCCGGTCGGCGCGGCCGACGCCACCTCGGTGCTCCCGAGCACGGGGGCGCCCGGGGCCGACCCGACCTCCGTGATGCCGCCCGTGCAGCGGCCGGACTCGCCGCACCCGTGGCAGTCGCAGATGCAGGCTGCCCGCGACCGCAACGAGCAGACGCAGATGCAGTACCTGGACCCGAGCGAGGACCCGCTGCGCCGCCGGCCGCAGCGCCAGGGCCCGCAGCAGCCGTACCAGCAGCCGCAGCAGTCACAGCAGCAGCCCCAGCGCCCGCAGCAGCCTCCGCAGCAGCAGCCGTACCGCCAGGGCCCGCCGCCGCAGCAGTATCAGCAGCCCCAGCAGTACCAGCAGCAGCAGTACGCGCCGCAGCACTACCAGCCGCAGCAGCCCCAGCAGTACCAGCCGCCTCAGCAGCCCCAGTACCGCCAGCCTCAGCCGCCGCCCCAGCAGCAGCCCCCTCAGGGGCCGCCGCCGGCCCGCCGGGAGCCCCGCGAGCCGCGCCGCAGCGCGAACCCGGTGAGGATCCCGGGGCTGGGCTGCCTCAAGGGCTGCCTGGTGATGATCCTGGTGTTCTTCGTCGCGGGCTGGCTGGTCTGGGAGTTGACCCCGCTGCAGGAATGGGTCGGCACGGGCCGGGGCTGGTGGGACCAGGTGTGGACCTGGGGCACGGGCGTCGTGGACTGGGTCACCGAGATCGGCGACGCCACCAGCGGCACGGGCGGTACGGGCTCCTGATCCCTCCCGCCCCGACCGGGCGCGCTGTACCGGCACAATCCGCCCGAACCGGGCCTTGTACCGGTGACTTCGTGGATTTGTCGACTTCCAGGACGTGATTTCGCCCGCAGAAGTGAAGGTCGCCGCGATCCGTGGACTCCAACACCCACCTGGCCGCGTAGCTTTGGTGCGTACGCCAGCCGCTGAGGGAGCAGTTGTGGCACGGAAGATCGGCAGCCGGTACACCGCGCACCAGATCCTTGGACGCGGCAGCGCGGGCACGGTGTGGCTGGGCGAGGGGCCTGACGGCCCCGTCGCCGTCAAACTGCTGCGCGAGGACCTCGCGTCCGACCAGGAGCTCGTCGGACGGTTCGTCCAGGAACGCAGCGCGCTCCTGGGCCTGGAGCACCCGCACGTCGTCTGCGTCCGCGACCTCGTCGTGGACGGCAACGACCTCGCCCTCGTCATGGACCTCGTCCGCGGTACGGACCTGCGCACGCGCCTCGACCGCGAGCGGCGGCTCGCCCCCGAGGCGGCCGTCGCCATCGTCGCGGACGTCGCCGACGCGCTGGCCGCGGCGCACGCGGCCGGGGTGGTGCACCGGGACGTCAAGCCGGAGAACGTCCTGCTCGACATGCAGGGACCGCTCGGCCCCGGCGGCGCGCATCCGGCGCTGCTCACCGACTTCGGCGTGGCCAAGCTCATCGACTCGCCGCGGCGGGCCACCGGCGGCCGGGCCTCGGCCCCCACCACCCGGATCATCGGCACGCCCGACTACCTGGCGCCGGAGATCGTCGAGGGGCTGCCGCCGCGCGCGGCGGTGGACATCTACGCCCTGGCCACCGTGCTGTACGAACTCCTCGCCGGTTTCACGCCGTTCGGCGGCGGGCATCCCGGGGCGGTGCTGCGGCGCCACGTGACGGAAACCGTCGTCCCGCTGCCCGGCATCCCCGACGAGCTGTGGCAGCTGATGGTCCAGTGCCTCGCGAAGGCCCCCGCCTCGCGGCTCCGGGCCTCGGAGCTCTCCCTGCGCCTGCGCGACCTGCTGCCGCTCCTGGCGGGGATGCCGCCGCTGGACGTGGACGAGCCGGACGAGCCGGAGCAGGCGGAGTTCCCGGAACCGGAGGCGGTCGCCGATCCGGTGCGCCGCCGGGGCGTGGTCCCGCTGGTCCCCGGCTCCTCCACCGACTCCAACCGGGACACCCACACCTCGATGAGGGTGCCCGGGCCTGACGAGCTGGCGGGCGGCGCCCTGGGCACGGCCCGGGTCCCGCGTCCCGCCGGGGGGCACCGGCCCGGCTCCGCGCGGCACCGGGCGGAGACCGTCCGCAAGCGCAGGCTCGCGCTGTCCGCTGCCGCGGTAGCGCTGGCCGCAGTGGTGGGTGTCGGCAGCTGGCTGGCGGTTTCCTCCGACTCGGCGCCGCCGCAGGACGACAAGCAGTCGGGCTCGACGGCCCCGTAGCCGGGGGAGCGGGTGGCCCGGCCCTGCGGGGGCGAAGTCCCCTGCCCGCCCTTCGCCCGTTCCCCCGGGGCCGCGCTCCGGACCCCGCGCCTCAAACGCCGGCGAGGCTGGATCTTCCAGCCAGGCCGGCGTTTGAGGACCGGGTGCGGGCGGAGCCCGGGGAACTGTGGAAGGGCGGGTGGCGGACTCCGCGCAGCGGCCCGGCCCTGCCCCCGCGGGGCTACGCCCCGGTGAGTTCCGGATGCCAGCGCCGCGCCACCGCCGGGTGGGCCCGGACCCAGCCCTTCAGCTCGTTGCGGCCGTACTCCGCGTGCAGCGGGTTCGACGCGTCGTGCGCTATCCCCGGCGCCGCGTCCAGGTAGTCGCCCGGGACCGTCTCGATGACGGCGTCCAGGCGCGGGTTGTAGAAGAACGGCACGGAGAACCGCTCCACGGCCCCCGCCGGGCTCACCACGCGGTGGTCCGTCGCGGTCAGGTACCCCTCCGTCGCGATCTCCAGCAGCTCGCCCAGGTTGACCACGAAGGCCCCCGGCAGCGGGGGGACGTCCAGGAAGGCCCCGTCCCGGACCACCTGGAGCCCGCCCACCGAGTCCTGGAGGAGGAGGGTGAGGAAGCCGTAGTCCTTGTGCACCCCGACCCCCTGGTCGGTGCCCGTGGGGGCGGATCCCGGGTAGCGGATCAGCTTCGTGTGCAGGTGGGGCCGGTCCGCGAAGGCCGCGTCGAAGAAGTCCGCCGGGGCGCCGATCGAGGCGAGCAGTTCCTGGAGCAGGCGGTGGGCCACCGCCGCCAGCCGCGACTGCCACCCCAGCACCGCGTCCCGCAGTTCCGGAAGCGCGGCGGGCCACTGGTTGGGGCCCTCCAGCCACAGGTACGCCGGGTCGTCCGGTCCGACCTCCCGGGCCTCCCGCTCCGCGCCCACGTCGAGCTGGTCGCGCCAGTCGGAGGCGCCGCCGGTCAGCTCGTGCCCGATACGGGTGTAGCCCCGGAAGTGCGGGGAGTTGAGATTGCTCACGGCCAGCCGGTCTGCCTCGGGGAGGGCGAAGAACGCCCTGGTCAGCTCCAGGATGCGGGCGGTCTCGGCGGCGGTGATCCCGTGCCCGGTGAGGTGCAGGAAGCCGCTGTCCCGGGCGGCCGCGTGCAGTTCCTTGCGGAAGGAATCCCGCAGCGCCGGATCGTCCGCCTGCGACAGGTCCAGGACCGGAAGGGAGGGCGAAGGCGGAGAGGAAGGAGAAGCAGAAGCAGAAGCGGAAGAGGAGACAGAAGCGGAAGGGGAGGCAGAAGGAGATGGAGAGGGCGCAGGAGAAGGGTGCGCGGACGGCATGACGGCTCCGTTTCGGGATGTCACGGGGTCCTGTTCCCGGGGGTGGCGGGGACCGCGGCCGGGGAGGGCCGCCGGCAGGGTTGGCGCCGGGACCGCGAGGCCGCGTAACAGGACCAAGTCGGATCGGGGTGGATCAGGCTTGGGGATGGTCCGGCGGCAAACAGCTCGTCGTCGTGACACGCATGTGGTCCACATGGCGGCGCTTGACGAGGAAGACGGTCATATCGTGAGCGTACGCCCGTGCGACCCGTCATTAGTACGGGGGATTCGGCCTGGCCGGAGAGCGTCCCCCGGGGACCGGCTACGCTGGACCCGTGGCAGTCGTCGATGTTTCCGAAGAGCTGAAGTCCCTCTCCTCGACCATGGGGTCGATCGAGGCCGTCCTGGACCTCGACAAGCTGAGGGCAGATATCGCCGTGCTCGAGGAGCAGGCCGCCGCGCCGTCCCTGTGGGACGACCCGGAGGCCGCTCAGAAGATCACGAGCAAGCTTTCGCACCTCCAGGCGGAGGTCCGTAAGACCGAGAGCCTGCGCGGGCGCATCGACGATCTCGCGGTGCTGTTCGACCTCGCCCAGGAAATGGACGACGCGGACACCCTCGCCGAGGCGGAGACCGAGCTGGTCTCCGTGCGCAAGGCGCTGGACGAGATGGAGGTCCGCACCCTGCTCTCCGGCGAGTACGCCGAGCGCGAGGCGCTGGTCAACATCCGGGCCGAGGCCGGCGGCGTGGACGCCTCCGACTTCGCCGAGCGCCTCCAGCGCATGTACCTGCGCTGGGCCGAGCGTCACGGCTACCCGACCGAGATCTACGAGACCTCGTACGCGGAAGAGGCCGGCATCAAGTCGACCACCTTCGTGGTCAAGGCCCCGTACGCCTACGGCACCCTCTCCGTCGAGCAGGGCACGCACCGCCTCGTCCGGATCTCGCCCTTCGACAACCAGGGCCGCCGCCAGACCTCCTTCGCGGGCGTCGAGGTGCTGCCGGTCGTCGAGTCCAGCGACCACGTCGAGATCGACGAGGGCGAGCTGCGCGTGGACGTGTACCGCGCCTCGGGCCCCGGCGGTCAGGGCGTCAACACGACCGACTC
Source organism: Streptomyces sp. NPDC006487 (assembly GCF_042870555.1). NCBI lineage: Bacteria > Bacillati > Actinomycetota > Actinomycetes > Kitasatosporales > Streptomycetaceae > Streptomyces > Streptomyces sp. NPDC006487. Next base: position 235,809 of record NZ_JBIAHN010000014.1, on the reverse strand, counting down.
CGCGGTGCGCATCACGCACCTGCCGACCGGCATCGTGGTCTCCTGCCAGAACGAGCGCTCGCAGATCCAGAACAAGGCCAGCGCGATGAACGTCCTCCAGGCCAAGCTGCTCGAGCGGCGCCGCCAGGAGGAGAAGGACAAGATGGACGCCCTCAAGGACGGCGGAAGCTCCTGGGGCAACCAGATGCGCTCCTACGTCCTGCACCCGTACCAGATGGTCAAGGACCTCCGGACGGAGTTCGAGGTCGGCAACCCGCAGGCGGTGCTCGACGGCGAGATCGACGGCTTCCTGGAGGCCGGGATCCGCTGGCGCAAGCAGCAGGAGCAGACCGCGTAGGTCCGTACCGCGGTCGCAGACGGTCGCGAACAGCCGGAAGGGCCCGGACGCCGTAGAGGTGTCCGGGCCCTTCCGTATGTGCGTCTGATCGGGACGTGGCGGCTGAGGAACTACGCCGTCTGCTGAGCCACCAGTGCCAGCGCGGCCACCAGGATCACCAGCAGCGCGATGAGCGCCACGGGGTTGAGACCGCCGGAGAAGGGGTCCTCCTGCTGGAGGCGCCCCCGGTTCGCCCGGCACACCGGGCAGCGGCCCTGGCTGACGGGTGCGGCGCAGTTCGCGCACACGAGCCGGTCATATGTCATGCGCTCCTCCTTTCGTCCCCTCGGTTACAACGGTCGCGGGAACCGGTCCGTTCCCCCTCCCACTGTGCCAGCTTCGGTGACATTCGGCGCGGCCCCTCCGGGCAATCACGGTCGAGCACCTCTCGGACCAGGGGATATATCGGGCAACCCCGGACACCGGGTCCACACCTCGCGCCTGTTCGCGTATGGTCACGCACACCTACTCCCGGCGACCGTGGTGCACCCGTGATCCGATTCGACAACGTCTCCAAGTCCTACCCGAAGCAGAGCCGCCCCGCACTCAGAGATGTCTCCCTGGACATCGCGAAGGGCGAGTTCGTCTTCCTGGTCGGCTCCTCCGGCTCCGGCAAGTCCACCTTCATGCGGCTCATCCTGCGCGAGGAGCGGGCGAGCCACGGCCAGGTGCACGTCCTGGGCAAGGACCTCGCCAAGCTCTCCAACTGGAAGGTCCCGCAGATGCGGCGCCAGCTGGGGACCGTCTTCCAGGACTTCCGCCTGCTGCCCAACAAGTCGGTGGCCGACAACGTGGCCTTCGCCCAGGAGGTCATCGGCAGACCGCGCGGCGAGATCAAGAAGGCCGTTCCCCAGGTGCTGGAACTCGTCGGCCTCGGCGGCAAAGAGGACCGGATGCCCGGCGAGCTCTCGGGCGGTGAGCAGCAGCGCGTGGCCATCGCCCGTGCCTTCGTCAACCGGCCGGCGCTGCTGATCGCGGACGAGCCCACCGGCAACCTGGACCCCCAGACCTCCGTCGGCATCATGAAGCTGCTCGACCGGATCAACCGGACCGGCACCACCGTGATCATGGCGACCCACGACCAGCAGATCGTCGACCAGATGCGCAAGCGCGTCATCGAACTCGAGCAGGGCCGTCTCGTCCGCGACCAGTCGCGCGGCGTCTACGGCTACCAGCACTGAAAGGCTCCTGAGACGCGATGCGCGCCCAGTTCGTCATGTCGGAGATCGGGGTCGGTCTCCGCCGCAATCTGACCATGACCTTCGCGGTCATCATCTCCGTGTCCCTGTCGCTGGCCCTGTTCGGCGGGTCCCTGCTCATGCGCGACCAGGTGAGCAAGATGAAGGGGTACTGGTACGACAAGGTCAACGTCTCCATCTACCTCTGCAACAAGAGCGACGCCGAGGCGACCAACGGGGCCTCCTGCTCCAAGGGCGCGGTGACCCCGGAGCAGAAGCAGGCCCTGGAGACCGAGCTCAAGGGCATGGACCTCGTCGAGGCCGTCACCTACGAGTCCTCCGACGAGGCCTTCAAGCACTACAAGGAGCAGTTCGGGCACACCGCCCTGGCCGCGTCCATCACCCCGGACCAGATGCCCGAGTCCTTCCGGGTGAAGCTCAAGCAGCCGGAGAAGTACAAGGTCATCACGACCTCCTTCTCCGGGCGCGACGGGGTCCAGTCGGTGGAGGACCAGCGCACCGTGCTGGACAACCTCTTCAGACTCCTCGGCTACCTCAACATCGCCGCGCTCGGCATCATGCTGATCATGCTGGTGGTGGCCCTGCTGCTGATCGTCAACACGGTGCGCGTCTCGGCCTTCAGCCGTCGGCGCGAAACCGGGATCATGCGGCTGGTGGGCGCCTCCAGCTTCTACATCCAGGTGCCCTTCATCATGGAGGCCGCCTTCGCCGGCCTGATCGGCGCGCTGCTCGCCTGCGGGATGCTCGGCGCGGGCCAGTACTTCGTGATCGACCACGGTGCCGCCCTGCGCGACAAGATGGAGCTCATCAACTTCATCGGCTGGGACTCGGTCCTGACCAAGCTGCCCCTGGTACTCGTGATCGGCGTGCTGATGCCCTCGCTGGCCGCCTTCATCGCGTTGCGCAAGTACCTGAAGGTGTGACGAGCGCCCCGTGAGCGGTACGGCCAACCACCCGTACCGCCGCGGGCCTTGTCCTAGACTCGGCGCCATGCCGGGACTGCCCGCCTTCTGTCTCCGGCCCCGCGACGTGCGTCGCGGGGCCGTTTTGACGTTGGCCTTCCTCGCCGCCGTGGGCGCCGGCGCCTGCACCGGGAGCTGGGACCACCCGGGCCCCGGCCGATCCGAGGGCCCCGCCGCCCTGGTGGCGGGTACGGAGCCTCCCGCGGCCGGGGCCGCACCAGGGGCCCCGCCCGGGCCGCGGGAACCGGCGCACCGCGAGGCGGGCACGGCCGACCGGGACGCGGTGGCCCGCGCGGCCGCCGAGGCCGTCGCCGAGGGCAAGTCCGCGAAGTCGGCGGCCCAGGAGGTCGTCAGCCGCAGCGGGGACCGCTGGGGCGCGGTCTACGACCAGGGGGAGTACGAGGCGTTCGCCGACGACCTGGACGGCCGCTGGACGGGCGTCGGCCTGTGGGCCGGGCGGCTGCGCGACGGCCGCATCGAGATCGACCGGGTCCAGCCGGACAGCCCCGCGGCGCGGGCCGGGATGCGCGCCGGGGACCGGCTGCTCAGCATCGACGGGCAGGTCGTGACCGGGCTCAGGGTGGCCGAGGTGGTGGCACTGCTGCGCGGCGAGGCCGGCACCCCCGTGGTCCTCAAGGTGACGCGCGGCGGGGCCGACCTCACGCAGACCGTGCGGCGCGAGCAGCTGCGCAGCGAGCCGGTGACGGTACGGGAACTGCCCGGCGGGATCACGGTCATCAAGGTCGCCTCCTTCACCCGGGGTTCCGGCGACCGGGTCCGCTCCGCGGTCCGCGCCGCCCCGCCCGGCGGCGGGGTGATGCTCGACCTGCGCGGCAACACCGGCGGCCTGGTCACCGAGGCCGTGACGGCCGCCTCCGCCTTCCTGGACGGCGGGCTGGTGGCGACGTACGACGTGCGCGGCGCACAGCGCGCCCTCTACGCGGCTCCGGGCGGAGATACGGCCCGGCCCCTGGTGGCGCTGATCGACGGCGGCACGATGAGCGCGGCCGAGCTGGTCACCGGCGCCCTCCAGGACCGCGGCCGCGCGGTCGCGGTCGGTACCCGCACCTTCGGCAAGGGCTCGGTGCAGATGCCCACGGAGCTGCCGGACGGATCGGTGGCGGAGCTGACGGTGGGCACGTACCGCACTCCGGCGGGCCGCAGCCTCGACGGTGCGGGCATCACCCCGGACCTGGCGGCGGCGGACCGGGTCGAGGAACGGGCCCGCACGGTATTGGGTGGCATCGGGGTGGGTCCGTAGTGCGAAAATGACCGCACTATGGCTAAGGAAACAGGGCGCAAGCTGATCGCCCAGAACAAGAAGGCGCGGCACGACTACACGATCATCGACACCTACGAGTGCGGCCTCGTGCTCACGGGTACCGAGGTCAAGTCCCTGCGTCAGGGCCGTGCCTCGCTGGTGGACGGCTTCGTGTCGGTGGAGAGCGGCGAGGCATGGCTCTACAACGTGCACGTGCCGGAGTACAGCCAGGGCACCTGGACCAACCACAGCGCGCGGCGCAAGCGCAAGCTCCTCCTGCACCGCGAGGAGATCGACAAGCTGGACTCGAAGACGGGGGAGACGGGCAACACGATCGTGCCGCTCGCCCTGTACTTCAAGGACGGCCGGGCGAAGATCGAGATCGCGCTGGCGAAGGGCAAGAAGGAGTACGACAAGCGGCAGTCGCTGCGCGAGAAGCAGGACACGCGCGAGACGAACCGGGTGATCTCGGCCGTCAAGCGCAAGGAGCGCGGCCAGCTTTAATGTCCTGGCAGAGTGTGGTCCACGTCGCGTACCATGGCGTCAGCACCACGCGCTTGCGAGTGGCGCCGGTCGAGCGGGACGCATGGAGAGCGCCTGCTGGATCTCATAACTGAACAGCGTGAAACATGGGGATGATCGGTTTCGACAGCGGATGTCGATGTAGGGGAAGCGAGCCGAGAAAGCGGCAATGATCTCGTTAACCATATGTCGCAAACAATAATCGCCAACTCCAAGAGCGATAACTCCCGCTTCACCCTCGCTGCCTAATAACAGTGAGCTGAAGCCTCTGTGAGGAGCGTCAGCCCGGAAGTGGTCCCGGTCCGGATCCTGGCGTCAATTAGGGATCTAAACCTCTAACTCCGGTCACGGGGGATAGAGGGAAATCAAACAGTGACTGAGCCCGTCGGAGACTTGTCCGTGTGATCTCCGGGGCCGAGAAAAGCGCAGCGGAATGCGCTCGGAGAAGCCCTACTTCTGCACCGTTGGACGCGGGTTCGATTCCCGCCATCTCCACAACCCCCATGTTGGGCAAGGCCCCGCGGCCGTCAGGCTGCGGGGCCTTTGTCGTGCCCTGTCAGTAGTGGTAGCGGGCCTTGAGGATCTTCACTTCCTTCTCGTCCGCCCGGTAGACGAGCCGGTGTTCGTCGTCGATCCGGCGGGACCAGTAGCCCGAGAGCTCGCCCTTCAGGGGTTCGGGTTTGCCGATCCCGCCGAACGGGTCCCGCTGGATCTCGCCGATCAAGCGGGTGATCCTGCGGGCCGTCTTCCGGTCCGATGCAAGCCGGAAGAGGAAATCGTCCCAGGCCGCCGGGTCGAAGCGGACGCTCCTCACTCCTCGCCCCCGGCCATCTCCTTCAGCTCGTCCAGTGTCCTGGTGACGGTGGCCGCACCCTCGCGGTCGCGGGCCACGGCTTCCATCAGGCGCTTCGCGTTCTCCGGCGAGCGGAGGAGGTAGACGGTCTCCTGCCAGGAGTCGTAGTCGTCTGCGGCCATGAGGACGGCGTCGCCGCCCTTGGACGTGATGCGCACCGGAGTGTGGTCGGTGTTGACGCGCTCGATGAGCGGGAACAGGGTCGCTCGGGCCTCGCTGGCGCTTATGGACATGGCGTCACTCCATTCTCGACGGTGCCCGACTGCCGTACCAGTCTCGTACGGAAATCTGGTACGAGTCGCCCGCTGCCCAGGGGGAGGGCCAGCAGGGCTGCCACCGCCGGGAGGGCGTACGGGGCGGTCGTGCCCAGGTGGTCGATCGTGAAGCCGGCGGTCGCCGAGCCCAGCGAGATGCCCGCGAAGATCGCGGTGACGGCCAGGGTCATTCCTTCGTTGAGCCGGTCCGACGGGATCACGGCGTGGATCCGGGACATGGCGGTGACCATGACCGGAGCCGTGGCCATGCCGGCCGCGAGCAGGGCCGCCGCGAGGGCCGCGACCGAGCCGGTGGCCGCCGCCGCCCAGGGCAGTGCCATCGCCCCGGCCAGGACGGCCAGGCAGGCCGGCAGCCCGCGCGGGCGCAGGGTGCCGTAGAGCAGGCCGGCCAGGCAGGAGCCCGCCGCCTGGAGGGCGATGACCGGGCCCGAGAGCGCGCCGAGGCCGTGGCCGCCGAGGTGGGCGACGGAGGTGATCTCCAGCGAGCCGAACATCGTGCCGAGGACGAAGAAGAGCGGCAGCAGCCGCCCCAGGCTCCGGAGCGGGGACTTGCCGCGGACCGGCGCCGCCGCCGGGGGCTCCGTGGCGCGGTGGGCCGTGAAGACCAGCATCCCGGTCAGGAGCAGCGCGGCACCGGCGAGCGTGCCCGCTTCCGGGAAGACGGCGGTGCAGAGGAACGCGGCGACCACCGGTCCGAGCATGAATGCCAGCTCGTCCGCGGCCTGTTCGAAGGACATCGCGGTGTGGTGCGCCGCGGGGTCCCCCGCCAGCAGGTGCGTCCAGCGGGCGCGGGACATGCCGCCGATGTTGGGGGTGGTCGCGGTGGCGGCGTAGGAGGCGAAGAGGGTCCAGGCGGGCGCCTCGGTGCGCACGCACGCGACGAGCGAGAGCGAGCCGAGTACGGCGATCAGGGTGGCAGGGACGGCGACGCGGGCCTGTCCGTGCCGGTCGACCAGCCGGGCCGTCCAGGGGGCCACGACCGCGGTGGCCGCCAGACCGGCCGCGACGACCGCACCGGCGAGGGCGTACGAGCCGCGCTGGCCCGCGATCATCATGACGGCGCTGATCCCGAACATGCCCATGGGGAGCCGGGCGATGAGGTTCCCGGTGGTGAAGCCGCGGGTGCCGGGGAGGGCGAACAGCCGCCGGTACGGGCCGGGGGCCCGGGCCGGGCGGCGGCCCGGACGCCCGGGGCCGGGGCCGGGGCCGGGGGCGAGGACCAGGGTGGTGCCGGTGACGGTCATCAGCGGGGTGGTGGGCATGGATCAAGGCTCCGTCCCCGGGGCCGTACGGGTCCAACACCTGTTCGGGGATGATTCACCCCTCCGTGTTGTTAGTCTCCGCGGGTGACGCCCCGAGACGTGGAACCCCGCCTGCTGCGCTCCTTCCTCGCCGTCGCCGAGGAGCTGCACTTCACCCGCGCCGCCGCCCGGCTCTACGTGGCCCAGCAGGCCCTCAGCCGGGACGTGCGCCGGCTCGAACAGACCCTGGGCGCGGCCCTCTTCGTCCGCACCACCCGCGCCGTCGAGCTGACCCCGGACGGGGAGCGGCTGCTGCCCCTGGCCCGGCGCGCGCTGCGGGCGCACGAGGAGCTGTCCGGGGCGTTCGCGGGGCCCCGGCCGCTGCTCGTCGACCTCAACACCGACGGCCCCGGCACCGCGCGCACCGTGCTGGACCGGGCGCGCGAACTCGCCCCCGACTGCGAGCTGATGGCCCGCTTCGAGTCCGGGCTCACCCACGCCGCCGCCGAGGTCGCCGCGGGCCGCCTCGACGTCTCCTTCGGGTACGCCGACGGCCTCGCCCCGGCGCTGCGGGCCCGCCTCGCGCGGATGCCCGTACGGTACGAGCCGCTCGCCGTGCTGCTGCCCGAGGGGCACCCGCTGGCCGGGCTGGACGCCGTACCGCTGGACGCACTGCGCGGGGAGACGGTGTACACCGGGGCCGGGAACCCGCGGACCCTGGAGTGGACCGGGCTGGCGCGCGAGCTGTTCGCCGGGCGGGGCATCAAGTCCGCGCCGCCCGCGCCGGTGGCGGTGGGCAAGGAGGAGTTCCGCCGGGTCATGGCCAAAACGGGCTGTCCCGTCCTCGCCACGGTGGGCTTCGTCGACATGCCCGGCTGCGTCAAGCGGCCGCTGACCGCCCCGGTGCCGCTGTCGCCGCTGTCCATCGTGTGGCGGAAGGGGGCGAGCCATCCCGGGCTGGACGCGCTGCGCCGCGCCGCCGCGGAGCTCGGGGCGGGGCACGGCTGGCTGGAGGTGCCCCCGGACAGCTGGCTGCCCGCGCTCACACCGGCCCCGGGCGGCGGGTGAGTGCAAGGTTTCCCGCCGGTCATCCGGCGGGGACCGGGGCTGAAACGAGCCCTTCCTACGGTCATCACCACGGAGGACGCGACGGGCGCGAAGACGCGACGGGTGCGGCCAGACGCGACGGGACGCGACGAGCGCGACGTGACCGCAGCAGCTGTGGAGGCGTGTGATGACCAGTACGACCGCACCGCGCAAGGGTGGCCGCTGGATCGAGCGGTGGGACCCCGAGGACGAGACGTTCTGGCGGGAGACGGGTGAGAGGACCGCCCGCCGCAACCTGATCTACTCCGTGCTCTCCGAGCACATCGGGTTCTCGATCTGGTCCCTGTGGTCCGTGATGGTGCTCTTCATGGGCCCGAAGTACGGGATCGACCCGGCGGGGAAGTTCTTCCTCATCGCCACCGCCACCTGCGTGGGCGCCCTGGTCCGCGTCCCGTACACCTTCGCCGTGGCCCGCTTCGGCGGCCGGAACTGGACGGTCGTCAGCGCCCTGCTGCTGCTCGCGCCGACGGTCGCCGCCTGGCTGGTGATGGAGCCCGGGACCTCGTACAACACGTTCCTGCTGGTGGCCGCGCTGACCGGGGTCGGCGGCGGCAACTTCGCCTCGTCGATGACGAACATCAACGCCTTCTTCCCGCTGCGGAAAAAGGGCTGGGCCCTCGGCCTCAACGCGGGCGGCGGCAACATCGGCGTCCCCGTCGTCCAGCTCGTCGCCCTGCTGGTCATCGGCACGGCCGGGGCCGGCCACCCGCGGCTGCTGCTCGGCGCCTACATCCCGCTGATCGTGATCGCGGCGGCGCTCGCGGCGCTGCGCATGGACAACCTGGCGCCGGTGCGCAACGACACCGGAGCCGTACGGGAGGCGGTCCGCGACGGGCACACCTGGATCATGGCGTTCCTGTACATCGGCACCTTCGGCTCCTTCATCGGCTACAGCTTCGCCTTCGGGCTGGTGCTCCAGACGCAGTTCGGCCGCACCCCGCTCCAGGCGGCCTCGCTCACCTTCATCGGACCGCTCCTCGGCTCGCTGATCCGGCCCGTCGGCGGGGCCCTCGCGGACCGCTTCGGCGGCGCGTGGATCACCCTGGGCACCTTCGTGTCGATGGCGGCGGCGACCGGAGTGGTGATCCTGGCCTCCGTACGGGAATCCCTGCCGGTGTTCCTGGTCGGCTTCGTGGGGCTCTTCGTCCTCAGCGGGCTCGGCAACGGCTCCACCTACAAGATGATCCCCGGCATCTTCCAGGCGAAGGCGCTGGCCCGCGGAATGAGCGGCGAGGACGCGGCCGCGTACGGGCGACGGCTGTCCGGCGCCTCGATGGGACTCATCGGCGCGGTCGGCGCGCTCGGCGGGCTCGGCATCAACCTGGTCTTCCGGGAGGCGTTCCTGAGCTCCGGCTCCGGCACGGCGGCCTTCGTGACCTTCCTCGGCTTCTACGCGGTGTGCTGCGCCGTCACCTGGGCGGTATACCTTCGCCGGCCCGCCCAGGTGATGATCCCCACGGCCGGTGCGGAAGCGAAGCCGCAGCTCACCTCGGTGTAACGGGCAGCACACCCCGGTTAACGGCACCGAAATACGCGTGAACCGAGCCTGATACGCCCCCAGGGCAGGCTCGGTTCACGCGAACCTCACGAGTGCGTGTGAACGCGACACCGGACCCCGACACCGGACCCCACTGCGCGAGGCAGGTCACCATGCACCACACCCACACCGGTCCGCCGGCCGGCCCGCTCGCCGGATTCACCGTCGGGGTCACCGCAGCCCGCCGGGCGGACGAGCTCATCGCCCTGCTGCGCCGCCGCGGGGCCACCGTGCTGCACGCGCCCGCCCTGCGGATCGTGCCCCTCGCCGACGATGCCGAACTGCTGTCCGCCACCAAGGAACTGATCGGCTGCGCACCCGACGTGGTGGTGGCGACCACCGCCATCGGCTTCCGCGGCTGGATCGAGGCCGCCGACGGGTGGGGGCTCGGCGAAGAACTGCTCGGGCGGCTGCGGGAGACCGAACTGCTGGCGCGCGGACCGAAGGTCAAGGGCGCGATCCGGGCCGCCGGGCTCGTGGAGACCTGGTCCCCGCAGTCGGAATCGCTCGCCGAGGTACTGGACCGGCTGCTCACGGCCGGGGTGGCCGGCCGGCGCATCGCCCTCCAGCTGCACGGGGAGCCGCTGCCCGGGTTCATCGAGGCCCTGCGGGCGGGCGGGGCCGAGGTGGTCGGCGTACCCGTCTACCGGTGGATGGCGCCGGAGGACCTCGGGCCGCTGGACCGGCTGCTCGACGCGGTGGCCTCGGGCGGCGTCGACGCGGTGAGCTTCACCTCCGCGCCCGCGGCGGCCTCCCTGCTGACGCGGGCCGCGGAGCGGGGCGTGCGGGAATCCGTGCTCGGGGCGCTGACCGGTGGATCGGTCCTCTCCGCCTGCGTGGGACCGGTGACGGCCCTGCCCCTGCAGGCGGAAGGAGTGCCCACGGTGCAGCCCGAGCGCTTCCGGCTCGGACCCCTCGTGCAGCTCCTGTGCCAGGAACTCCCGGGCCGCGCCCGTGTCTTCCCGGTGGCCGGACACCGGCTGGAACTGCGCGGCCATGCCGTCCTCGTCGACACCGAGCTGCGCTCCGTCCCACCGGCCGGGATGGCCCTGCTCAGGGCCCTGTCCCGGCGCCCGGGCTGGGTCGTGGCCCGCTCCGAACTCCTGCGCGCCCTCCCCGGCGCGGGCCGCGACGAGCACGCGGTGGAAACGGCGATGGCCCGCCTGCGCGTGGCCCTGGGCGCGCCGAACCTCATCCAGACCGTCGTCAAGCGCGGCTACCGGCTCTCGCTGGACATGGCCGCCGACACGAAGTACGCGGACGCCTGACACCCCCTGCGGCCGGAAGCCGACGGGGCGCCGCTCTGGCCCGGGACCGGGCCGTCCGTTAGCGTGCCCGGATGATCACTGACGGGGTGGAGATGAGGGAGATCCGGGAGGCCGACGCCGCCGGGCTCGCCGAGGTGCTGGACCGCAACCGGGCGTACATGGCCCCCTACGAGCCCCTGCGGACCGCGGGCTTCTACACCGAGGCCGGCCAGCTGGAGCGGATCGAGGGCCTGCTCGCGGACCGGGACGCAGGGCGGGCGCGGCCGTACGTGCTGATCGGGAACGGCGTGCCGATCGGGGCGATCAACCTCGGCTCCATCGCCCTCGGGCCGCTGCGCAGCGGCGGCATCGGCTACTGGGTGGACCAGGCATGGGCCGGCAGGGGGGTGGCCACCGCCGCCCTGGAGGAGCTCTGCCGGATCGCCCGCGACGAGGTCGGGCTGCACCGGGTCGAGGCGGGGACCCGGATCGAGAACCTTGCCTCGCAGCGGGTCCTCGCGAAGGTGGGCTTCGAGCAGTACGGGCTCGCGCCCCGCTACCTGCACGTCGGCGGGGACTGGCAGGACCACCGGCTCTTCCAGCGGCTCCTCAACGACGACCCGCCCGCCCCCTAGCCGACTGCCCGCGGGACGGGCACTCTGGGGGCACGCCCCGAGTGGGAGGCGGTGACGGGCATGTGGTTCGACTCCGGGCGGGTCTGCCTGGACCTGGTGGCTACTTTTTCGCCCCTCGGACACCCCGGGGGCACCGAGGGGATCCGGGACGGAGACGGGCTTCGGCTGTGGCTCACCGGAGCCGGGCTGGTGCCCGACCGGACGCCGCTCAGCCGCGTCGGGGACGACTGGGTGCGGGCCTTCCGGGTGCTGCGCGCCGACGTCGAGAGCCTCGTACGGGCCGAGCTGGCCGGAGCCGCGCCGCCCGGGCCCGCACTGGCCCGGGTCAACGCGGCGGCCGCCGGTCCACCCCCGGGACTGTGTGCCGTACAGGACCAAGAAGGGCACCTCGTCCGTGAGTTGTGCGGCGGCGTCGGATGCGCCGGGCTGCTCGCCGCCGTGGCCCGGGACGCCGTCGAACTGCTCACCGACCCCGGCGAACGGGCGCTGCTGCGCACCTGTGAGGGCGACGGCTGCGCCCGCGTCTACCTCGACACCTCGCGCGGACACCGCCGCCGCTGGTGCTCCAGCGAGCTCTGCGGCAACCGCGAGCGCGTCGCCCGCCACCGGCGGCGCGTCCTCGAATCCCGCCCCGGCTGACGCCGCCCGCGGCGCCCGCCGGGCGTGATCTTCGTCCTGATCCGCGAGCCGTCCCGGAAGGGGCGTGCGCACACGGGCCCCTTCGCGTACGGTTGACGGCTGCCCATGCACGTCAGAAAGGGGCCTTGGTGGCCGCGCAGAATGCCGCTGTCGACAGCACGGCGGATTCCGTCCGCGATCGGGAGATCGCGGTCGAGCAGACGCATCTCGATCACGTGTACCGACGCCTTGAGGAGAAGATCCACGAGGCGGAGTTCCTGATGAACGACGCCGCCAAGCGTGGCCAGGTCGGCACGCCCGGCGCCCTCGCGGAACGGGACGCACAGGTGTTCCGCGCCGGGATCCACCTCAACCGTCTCAACAACGAGTTCGAGGACTTCCTGTTCGGCCGCATCGACCTGGTCCTCGGCAAGGACGGGGAGCGGGGCCCCGACGGAGCCTTCACCTCCGTCGAGCCCGCCGACGACGCGATCCGTACCGACCTCACGGCCGATATCGCCGAGACGCTCCACATCGGCCGCATAGGAGTCCTCGACTCCGACTACGCGCCGCTCGTCATCGACTGGCGCGCCCCCGCGGCCGCGCCGTTCTACCGGTCCACCCCCAAGGAGCCGGGCCGCGTCGTACGCCGCCGCGTCATCCGCTCCAAGGGCCGCAAGGTGCTCGGGGTCGAGGACGACCTGATGCGCCCCGAGGTGACCGCCTTCCTCGACGGGAACGAACTGCCCGTCATCGGCGACGGCGCGCTGATGGCCGCCCTGGGGCGGGCCCGCACCCACTCGATGCGCGACATCGTCTCCTCCATCCAGGCCGAGCAGGACCTCGTCATCCGGGCGCCCGCCGCCTCGGTCGCCGAGGTCGCGGGCGGACCCGGCACCGGCAAGACCGCCGTCGCCCTGCACCGTGCCGCCTACCTGCTCTACCAGGACCGCCGGCGCTACTCCGGAGGCATCCTGATCGTCTCCCCGACCCCGCTGCTGGTGGCCTACACCGAGGGCGTCCTGCCCTCCCTCGGCGAGGAGGGCCAGGTCGCCATCCGGGCGCTCGGCTCGCTCGTCGACGGGGCCGAGGCGACCACGTACGACGACCCGTCCACCGCACGCGTCAAGGGCTCGTCCCGGATGCTCAAGGTGCTGCGCAAGGCCGTACGGGGGGCACTGGAGTTCGGCGGTCCCGGCGGGACCCCCGCCCCCGACCGGCTGCGCGTGGTGGCCTTCGGGCGCCGCCAGGAGCTGGAGGCCCCCGACCTCGACCGGATCCGGCAGAACGTCCTGTCCGGCACCGCACCGGTCAACCTGCTGCGCCCGCGTGCCCGCAAGCTCCTGCTGGACGCGCTGTACTCCAAGTCCGGCGGGGCCGGCCGGCACAGCGACCCGGAGCTCGCGGCCGAGCTGCGCTCCGCCTTCGACGAGGACATCTCGACGGAGGACGCGTTCATCGACTTCCTGAACGCCTGGTGGCCCGAGCTGACCCCGCGCGGGGTGCTGGCGTCCATGGCGGACGAGCGGCGCCTGTCGCGCTGGTCGCGCCGGGACCTGAACCCGCGCGAGACCCGTCAGGTGGCGCGCTCCCTGCGCCGGGTGGGCCCGGACGGCAAGGGCGCCCTGTCGGTGCACGACGTGGCGCTGCTGGACGAGCTCCATCAGCTGCTGGGCGCGCCCGCGCGGCCCAAGAAGAAGCGGCAGATGGATCCGCTCGACCAGCTCAGCGGGCTGGAGGAGCTGATGCCCACCCGCGAGGAGACCCAGTGGGAGCGGGCCGAGCGGCTCGCGGCGGAGCGCACCGAGTACGCGCACGTCATCGTCGACGAGGCGCAGGACCTGACGCCGATGCAGTGGCGGATGGTCGGCCGCCGCGGCCGGGGCGGCACGTGGACGGTGGTCGGTGACCCGGCGCAGTCCTCGTGGACCGATCCGCAGGAGGCGGCCGCCGCGCGCGACGAGGCGCTGGGCACGCGGCCGCGGCGCAAGTTCACCCTGACGGTGAACTACCGCAACCCGGCCGAGGTCGCCGAGGTCGCCTCGCGGGTGCTGAAGCTGGCGGCGCCGGGCACGGAGCCGCCGACGGCGGTGCGTTCCACGGGCCTGCGGCCGCGCTTCACGGCGGTGACGCGGGATCTGCGCTCCACCGTCGTGGAGGAGACCCGGCGGCTGCTGGAGCAGGTCGACGGCACGGTCGGCGTGGTCGTGGCCATGGACCGGCGCGCGGAGGCCGCGGGCTGGCTCGCGGACCTGGGGGAGCGGGCGGTCGCGCTGGGCAGCCTGGAGGCGAAGGGCCTGGAGTACGACGCCACGGTGGTCGTCTCCCCGGCGGAGATCGCGGACGAGTCCCCGGCCGGTCTGCGGGTGCTCTACGTGGCCCTGACCCGTGCGACGCAGCAGCTGACGGTGATTTCCACGGACCGGGACGCCCCGGACGCGGAGGGGGTCGCGGCGCTGCTGCAGCCATCGGGCCCGTCGTAGGGCCGGTTGGTCGGCGGCCAAGGGCGTGGTCCCCGCAACCGGTCTGCGGTGGGGGGATCACTTCCGGCGAACCTTTGTTAGCCTGGGTTACGGCACCGACTCGATCCAAGCCCCCGGGCCCAACCTTAGTCGCCTAGAGCGACCACTTGCCGCGAGGCGAGCATGGCGGGTCGGTGTCGCAGACGTAGGAAGCACCAGGTCCGCGTCCTCCACTCAGTGGGGGGCGCGGACCTTTTTGTATGGGCCACCCATTCCGCAGACCCCGGAAATCTCGTATGGTGGAAGAGTTCTTCCGAAATTTGTAGCTGGTTACCTTGTACCGGCTGGTAGGTGGGACGATCGGACAACAGGTCCTGCCAGTCCTGCCATGTTCTCGGCGGCGCAGCGCGGGACCCTGTGTGTACAGAACCAGGGACAGAAGAGGAACACGGCCATGGCAACGGCGCCCAGCGTCTCGTACTCGATGACGGTCCGTCTGGAAGTCCCCGCGAGCGGTACCGCGGTCTCCCAGCTCACCACCGCCGTGGAGTCCTCCGGTGGCTCGGTCACCGGCCTCGACGTGACCGCATCCGGCCACGAGAAGCTCCGTATCGACGTCACCATCGCCGCGACGTCCACGGCGCACGCCGACGAGATCGTCGAGAAGCTCCGCGGGATCGAGGGGGTCAGCCTCGGCAAGGTCTCCGACCGCACCTTCCTGATGCACCTCGGCGGCAAGATCGAGATGCAGTCGAAGCACCCCATCCGCAACCGCGACGACCTCTCGATGATCTACACCCCGGGCGTGGCCCGGGTGTGCATGGCGATCGCCGAGAACCCCGAGGACGCCCGGCGCCTGACCATCAAGCGCAACTCCGTCGCAGTCGTGACGGACGGCAGCGCCGTGCTGGGCCTCGGCAACATCGGCCCGATGGCCGCGCTGCCCGTGATGGAGGGCAAGGCGGCCCTCTTCAAGCGCTTCGCCGGCATCGACGCCTGGCCGATCTGCCTCGACACCCAGGATTCCGACGAGATCGTCGCCATCGTCAAGGCGATCGCCCCGGGCTTCGCGGGCATCAACCTCGAGGACATCTCCGCGCCCCGCTGCTTCGAGATCGAAGCCCGGCTGCGCGAGGCCCTCGACATCCCCGTCTTCCACGACGACCAGCACGGCACCGCCATCGTGGTCCTCGCCGCCCTCACCAACGCACTGCGCGTGGTGGGCAAGGCCGTTGGCGACGTCAAGGTGGTCATGTCGGGCGCCGGCGCCGCCGGTACGGCCATCCTCAAGCTGCTCCTCGCCGCGGGCGTCAAGAACGCCGTCAGCGCCGACATCCACGGCGTGGTGCACGCGGACCGCCCCGACCTCGTCGACGCGGCCGCGGACTCCCCGCTGCGCTGGATCGCCGACAACACCAACCCCGAGGGCTACACGGGCACGCTGAAGGAGGCCGTGGTCGGCGCCGACGTGTTCATCGGCGTCTCGGCCCCCAACGTCCTCAGCGGCGATGACGTGGCCGCCATGGCGGAAGGCGCGATCGTGTTCGCGCTCGCGAACCCGGACCCCGAGGTGGACCCGGCGATCGCCCGCCAGACCGCCGCCGTCGTGGCCACCGGCCGTTCCGACTTCCCGAACCAGATCAACAACGTGCTGGTCTTCCCGGGTGTCTTCCGCGGCCTGCTGGACGCCCAGTCGCGCACCGTCAACACCGACATGATGCTGGCCGCCGCGACCGCCCTGGCCGACGTGGTCGGCGAGGACGAGCTGAACGCGAACTACATCATCCCGTCGGTCTTCAACGACAAGGTCGCGGGCGCGGTCGCAGGAGCCGTCCGCAAGGCGGCCTCCGCGGCTGTGACGCCGCCCACCTCCGTCTGATCCCCGGCGCGTCGCGGGATGCGGGCCCCCCGGGCCGCCCATAGGGTTGCGGGGATGCCCGCGTGGCCCGCGGTCCGCGTCTCCGGACACCCATCCGGACGCCTTCTGGTGCGGACGGAGCGTCACCGCGGCGTGACTGTGGCGCTTTTCGTGTGACCCCGGTGGGTGCCGGATTGGCTTTCCCGCCGGTGGTGGGGGCAGGATGCGTAACCGGGCGAGAGGGTCTGACGTCAGACCCGGGTCCGGGGACTGTCCTAGGGCCCTGGCAGCATCGGCTTCGATCTCACGCCTCTAAGGCACGTTGAACACGGGAGTACAACATGAACCGCAGTGAGCTGGTGGCCGCTCTGTCCGAGCGCGCCGAGGTGACCCGCAAGGACGCCGACGCCGTTCTGGCCGCGCTCGCCGAGACCGTCGGCGAGATTGTCGCCAAGGGCGACGAGAAGGTCACCATCCCCGGCTTCCTGACCTTCGAGCGCACCCACCGTGCCGCTCGCACCGCGCGCAACCCGCAGACCGGCGACCCCATCCAGATCCCGGCCGGCTACAGCGTGAAGGTCTCCGCGGGCTCCAAGCTCAAGGAAGCCGCCAAGGGCAAGTAGTCCGCCCTTGTGCCGAGGGCCTCACCGGCCCCCGGGACGGCAGGAGTACGCAGTAGTACGTAGTACGCGAGAGGCGGCCGCCCGGCACCGGGTGGCCGCCTCTCGGCGCTCCCGGCACCACGAGTGGCCTCCGGGAGCCAGAACGCCCCCACAGGCCCCGTACGGGGCCTGTGGGGGCGTTCTGGGTCGGTCTGCGTGGATCTACGGCGTACCGGCGTACCGGAGCGCCGGTCAGACGAGGTCGCCGCCCGGGAGCTCGACCTTGGCGCCCAGTTCCACGAGCTTCTCCATGAAGTTCTCGTAGCCCCGGTTGATCAGGTCGATCCCGTGCACCCGCGAGGTGCCCTCGGCGGCGAGCGCCGCGATCAGGTACGAGAACCCGCCGCGCAGGTCCGGGATGACGAGGTCGGCGCCCTGGAGCTTGGTGGGCCCCGAGACGACGGCCGAGTGCAGGAAGTTGCGCTGGCCGAAGCGGCAGGCGCTGCCGCCCAGGCACTCCCGGTAGAGCTGGATGTGCGCGCCCATCTGGTTGAGCGCGGAGGTGAATCCCAGACGGGACTCGTAGACCGTCTCGTGGACGATCGACAGGCCGGCGGCCTGGGTCAGCGCCACGACCAGCGGCTGCTGCCAGTCCGTCTGGAAGCCGGGGTGGACGTCCGTCTCCAGCGCGATGGCGTTGAGCGGGCCGCCCGGGTGCCAGAAGCGGATGCCGTCGTCGTCGATCTCGAACGCCCCGCCGACCCGGCGGAAGGTGTTCAGGAACGTCATCATCGAGCGCTGCTGGGCGCCGCGCACGTAGATGTTGCCGCCGGTGGCGAGGGCCGCGGAGGCCCAGGAGGCGGCTTCCAGCCGGTCCGGGAGCGCCTTGTGGTTGTAGCCGCCGAGGCGGTCCACACCGGTGATCCGGATGGTCCGGTCGGTGTCGACGGAGATGATCGCGCCCATCTTCTGCAGGACGCAGATGAGGTCTTCGATCTCCGGTTCGACGGCGGCGTTGCTGAGCTCGGTGACGCCCTCGGCCAGGACGGCCGTCAGCAGCACCTGCTCGGTCGAGCCGACCGACGGGTAGGGCAGGCGGATCTTGCAGCCGCGCAGTCGCTGCGGGGCCTCCAGGTACTGACCGCCCTCGCGCTTCTCGATGGTCGCGCCGAACTGGCGGAGCACCTCGAAGTGGAAGTCGATCGGCCGGCCGCCGATGTCGCAGCCGCCGAGGCCGGGGATGAAGGCGTGGCCGAGGCGGTGCAGCAGCGGGCCGCAGAAGAGGATCGGGATCCGCGAAGAGCCCGCGTGCGCGTCGATGTCCGCGACGTTCGCGCTCTCGACGTGCGAGGGGTCGAGCACCAGCTCGCCCGGTTCGTCACCGGGGCGGACGGTCACCCCGTGCAGCTGGAGCAGCCCGCGCACGACCCGGACGTCCCGGATGTCGGGGACGTTGCGCAGCCGGCTGGGCTCGCTGCCGAGCAGGGCCGCGACCATCGCCTTGGGTACGAGGTTCTTCGCGCCGCGGACACGGATCTCGCCCTCGAGCGGAGTTCCGCCGTGGACAAGCAGTACATCGTCACTGATGCCGGTCATGAATCTCGCGTTCCGGAGAGGGGTGGGCAGGGGGGCCAGTGAAAAGGGTAAGGGGCATGACCCCCCTGTTCGTAAGGCTGACGGGGCCGTAGGACTGTCATGAATTCGGTACAACACCCTGGGTGCCCGCCAGGTGGCGGAGCGTCTCCTTCCGCCCGGGGTCCGCGCGGCGGCCCGTACGCGCCCCGAATTGCCGCCGTGCGCCCTGAGCTGCGTACGTTCCGGATGCGCCGCCCACTCCCCCTCGCGGGCGAATGTGCGAGACCATGGCGCCATGACCGAGGTGTCCTCCCTCACAGGGCGGCTGCTCGTGGCCACCCCCGCCCTCGCGGACCCGAATTTCGACCGCGCGGTGGTGCTGCTGCTCGACCACGACGACCAGGGCTCGCTCGGCGTCGTCCTCAACCGCCCCACCCCGGTGGGCGTCGGTGACGTCCTGCTGCCCTGGGCTCCGCTGGCCAAGGACCCCGGAGTGGTCTTCCAGGGCGGCCCGGTGGCGCTGGACTCCGCGCTGGGCCTGGCCGTCATCCCGGGCGAGGAGGGACCGCTCGGCTGGCGCCGCGTGCACGGGGCGATCGGCCTGGTGGACCTGGAGGCCCCGCCGGAACTCCTCGCGGCGGCCCTGGGCGGCCTGCGCATCTTCGCCGGGTACTCGGGCTGGGGCCCGGGGCAGCTGGAGGAGGAACTGGGCGTGGGCGCCTGGTACGTGGTCGACTCCGAGCCCGGCGACGTCTCCTTCCCCGACCCCGAGCGGCTCTGGCGCGCGGTGCTGCGGCGCCAGCGCAGCGACCTGGCCATGGTGGCCACGTACGCGGACGACCCGTCGCTGAACTGAGCCCGCGGCCGGGGCGCCCGCCACGGATCCCTCGCGCGCGAGGGACTCGGTACCCTGGCAGTCATGAGCACTCTTGAGCCCGATCGCGGGACTGGTACGGGGACCCTCGTAGAGCCGACGCCGCAGGTGTCCCACGGCGACGGCGACCACGAGCGCTTCGCCCACTACGTCCAGAAGGACAAGATCATGGAGAGCGCGCTCGGGGGCACCCCCGTCGTCGCGCTCTGCGGCAAGGTCTGGGTGCCGGGCCGGGACCCGAAGAAGTACCCGGTCTGCCCCATGTGCAAGGAGATCTACGAGTCCATGGGCCCCGGCGGGGACAAGGACAAGGGCGGCAAGGACGGGAAGTAGCAGCCGTCCGGCCCTCCTGGAGCGGGACGAAGGCCCTCGGTGCGCAGACGTGCGCACCGGGGGCCTTTTCCGTGCCCCCGGGGCGGGTTAGGGTCGCCGCGTCAGCGCCCTGTGAAACGTACGTTGCGCCTGGTGCAACGGTGAAGGAGTCGAGGCCATGCCCGAGTTGATCCCGCGGCCGCGGTACGCGCGATTCCTGCCCGACGGCGGCACCTGCGAGCTCGCCGACCCGCTCCTCGACGCCCCGCCCGGCACCGAGGGCGCGGCCCGCTGGCTGCGCCGCGAGCTCGGCGACGCCACCGGCTGGACGCTGCCGGCCCCGGTCCGCGGGGAGGCGTACGGCGAACGCCCGGTGATCCGGCTCGCGCTGCGCCCCGGGATCGCGCGGGGGACCGGGGCGGAGTCGTACGAACTCCACGTGGCGCCCGGCTTCGTCCTCCTGGAGGGCGCCGACCCGGCGGGCCTCTTCTACGCCGCCCAGACGCTGCGTCAGCTGCTCGGGCCCGACGCCTTCCGGCGGGCGCCGCTTCCCGGCGCGGTGTGGCGGCTGCCGGTCGGGGACCTCCTGGACGGCCCCCGCTTCGGCTGGCGCGGGCTGATGCTCGACGTGGCCCGGCACTTCATGCCCAAGGACGGGGTGCTGCGCTACATCGACCTGCTCGCCGCCCACAAGCTCAACGTGCTGCACCTGCACCTGACGGACGACCAGGGCTGGCGCGTGCAGATCGAGCGCTACCCGAAGCTCACCGAGGTCGGCGCCTGGCGGGCCCGCAGCCGGCGGGGCCACCGGGCCTCGCCGCTGTGGAACGAGACGCCGCACGGCGGCTTCTACACCCGGGAGGACATCCGCGAGATCGTGGCCTACGCCGCCGAGCGGCACGTGCGGGTGGTGCCCGAGATCGACGTGCCCGGGCACTCGCAGGCCGCGATCGCCGCGTACCCGGAGCTCGGGAACACCGACGTGGTGGACACGGCCGCGCTCGGAGTGTGGGACGACTGGGGCATCAACGAGAACGTGCTCGCGCCCACCGAGGCCGTCCTGCGGTTCTACGAGGGGGTCTTCGAGGAACTGCTGGAGCTGTTCCCGGCAGAGGTCTCGCCCTTCGTGCACATCGGCGGCGACGAGTGCCCCAAGGCGCAGTGGAAGGCCTCCGAGGTCGCGCAGGAGCGGATCCGCGAGCTGGGCGTCGACGGCGAGGACGGTCTGCAGTCCTGGTTCATCCGGCACTTCGACGGCTGGCTCGCCGAGCGCGGCCGCCGGCTCATCGGCTGGGACGAGATCCTGGAGGGCGGACTGGCCCCCGGAGCGGCCGTGTCCTCCTGGCGCGGCTACGCGGGCGGGATCGCCGCCGCCGAGGCCGGCCACGACGTGGTGATGTGCCCCGAGCAGCAGGTGTACCTGGACCACCGTCAGGCGGGCGGCGAGGACGAGCCGATGCCCATCGGGTACGTACGGACATTGGAGGATGTGTACCGTTTCGAGCCGGTACCGCCGAAGCTGTCCGAAGAGGCCGCCACCCACGTACTGGGAGCGCAGGCCAACGTGTGGACCGAGGTGATGGAGGACCAGAGCCGCGTCGACTACCAGACGTTCCCGCGCCTGGCGGCCTTCGCCGAGGTGGTGTGGTCCCGGCTGCCGCGGCCCGAGGAGCGGGACTACGCGGACTTCGAGGCGCGGATGACGGCGCACTACCGGCGCCTGGACGCCCTCGGGGTCGACTACCGGCCGCCGGGCGGCCCGTTGCCGTGGCAGCGCAGGCCCGGAGTCCTCGGACGCCCGATCGAGGGAGCGCCCCCGAACGTGTGACGAGCCCCCCGCGGGGATGAGCCGGGGCGGCGGCGGGGGCGGCGGCACCGGGGCGGGAACGCGGCGCCGCCCGCGCGGGATCGAGGCCGGATCGATGCCGGAGCGAGACCCGGTCACGGCCGGATCGCGGCCCGGTCCCGGCCGGATCACGCCGGTGCCGCGCGGGTGGTGCGGGGGCCGCAGGGGGGCCGCACACGGGGCTTCGCGGGTGGTGTCGCCGGTGGTGCGCGGGCGGTGGACCCTCGCGTCCGGTGCTCCGGAAGATGTGCCAGAGTTGCCACGTCCCGGCGGTGAGCACGTACCGTACGGCGGACAGGCGTGAGCGCCGGGACCGGGACATCGGGAAGGGGCAGCTGGGTTGACCACGCACGCACCGCACGCACCGCAGGCACGGGACTCGTCCCAGGGGCCCCGCAGCGACCCGCGGGCGGGGAACGCGGAGCAGTCCGTGACGCTGCCGGCCTCGCTCGACGAGGCCGTGGCGGCGCTCGCGGCCATGCCCGCCGCCGTCCCCGTGGCGGGCGGCACCGACCTCATGGCCGCCGTCAACGCGGGACTCCTGCGCCCCGCCGCGCTCGTGGGCCTCGGCCGGATCAACGAGATCCGCGGCTGGCAGTACCAGGACGGCCACGCGCTGCTCGGCGCCGGCCTCACGCACGCGCGCATGGGCCGGCCGGACTTCGCCGCCCTCATCCCGGCCCTGGCCGCCGCCGCACGCGCCGCGGGCCCGCCGCAGATCCGCAACGCCGGCACCCTGGGCGGCAACATCGCCACGGCCGCGCCGACGGGTGACGCGCTCCCCGTGCTGGCCGCGCTGGAGGCCGTACTCGTCATCGTCGGGCCCGGCGGATCGCGGCGCGAGATCCCGGTCTCGCACCTGCTGGCCGGCCGGGAGATGCTCCGCCCCGGAGAGCTGATCGGCTTCGTGCGGGTGCCGTTGCTGCACGCGCCGCAGGTGTTCCTCAAGGCCACGGGCCGTACGGGACCGGGGCGCGCGGTGGCGTCCGTCGGGCTCGTGCTGGACCCCGCGCGCCGGGGTGTGCGCTGCGCGATCGGCGCGGTCGCCCCGATGCCGCTGCGGCCGCTGGAAGCCGAGCAGTGGGTCGCTTCGTTGATCGACTGGGACGGGGACCGCAGTCTGGCCCCCGAGGCGCTGGAAGCGTTCGGCGAGTACGTCGCGGCGGCGTGCGTACCCGACCAGGGGGAGCCGGTGGCTCCCGCAGTACTGCATTTGCGGCGGACGGTGGCCGTGCTGGCACGGAGGGCCCTGGGGAGGGCGCTGAGCTCATGAGCGAGAACGAGAACACGGGCCCCGCGGGTCCCACGGGACCTGCGGGACCCCACTGGGGCTGGGAGCCGGTGCCGCACGGCGGCGAGTACGACTCCGACGCGACGGCCTTCGTGAAACTGCCGCAGGACATGCTGGACGCGCTCGGCACCGGGGAGCCCCTCGCGGCCCCCGGGCACGGCTACGTGCCGCCGCCGATGATCGTGCCGCTGGGCAGCGGGAGTACGGATCCGGCGGCCACGGGCACGTGGACGATCCCGGTGCAGTGGCCGGAGGCGGGTTCGGCGGCTCCGGCGGACGCCGGTGCGGCCGCGGGAACTTCGGGGGCCGCGGCGCGGGCTCCGATCCCCGCGTCGGTGCCGATTCCGGCGTCGGTGGCCGCGGCGTTCGCTGAGCCGGCGGCGGAGCCGGTGGCCGAGCCCGTCGCGGAGCCCTTCGGGCAGCCCCGCGCGGAGCCCTTCGCCGAGTCCTACGCGGAGCCGTTCGGCGAGTCCTTCGCGGAGCCCTTCGCGGAGCCCTTCGCGGGGAACCGGTCCGGTGTGCACGAGCCGGGGTCCACCGCCGAGTGGCGGTTCCCCGAAGCGGTGGCCAGCGACGTGTGGACCCCGGGCGGCGGGGGCGACACGGGCAGCTTCGGGCAGCTCGCGGCCTCGGCCGACTGGAGCCAGGCCCCCGCGACGCTGCCCGGCGGGGCCGCGGCTCCGTGGGCGGCCCATCCGGACTTCGAGGGTGCGCGAGGGTACGCGGCGCAGCAGCCGGGCGGGGACGGTCCGGGCTCCGACGGTCCGGGCTCCGGCCAGCCGGGTTCGCCGCTGGGCTCGGACCCGCTGGGCTCGGACCCGCTGGGCTCCGGGGTGCTTCCCGGGGCTTTCGCACCGGCCGGCGGCCCCTTCGGCTCCACCTCGGCCCCGAGGCGCGGACCGCGCGTGCTGGGCGGCCCGGGGGTCGGTACCCCGCTGGACGGCGAGCCGGGCTACCCGGCCCCGCACGACATCGAAGCCGCCCACGGCCCGGCGCAGGTCCCGGACTCGGGGGAGCGGCAGCATCCGGGGAACGAGGGCGAAGCCCGGGCGGGTGACGAAGCCCGGGGTGATGGCGAGGCCGAGGCCGTCGCGGGCGAAGCCGGGGATCAGGCCGGAGCCGGAGCCGGAGCCGTGGTCGTGGAGGCGGAGCAGGGTGACGGCGGAGCCGTGCCGGCCGGCGGCGGAGCCGGGGCCGCGCCCGCGCCGGGTGCGGACGACGCCGACCCGGCTGTCGGGACGGCACCGGCGGAGACGGCCGAAGGGGCTCCGGGCGAGGGGGCGACGTACGAGGAAGAACCCACCGGCAGAGGCGATGGAGCGGACGCCGCGGCCGTCGCCCAGCACGAGCACCCGTCGGCCTCCTACGTCCTGCGCGTCAACGGCGCCGACCGCCCCGTCACCGGCGCGTGGATCGGCGAGTCCCTCCTCTACGTGCTGCGCGAGCGCCTCGGCCTCGCCGGCGCCAAGGACGGCTGCTCGCAGGGCGAATGCGGCGCCTGCGCCGTGCAGGTCGACGGCCGACTCGTCGCCTCCTGCCTCGTCCCGGCGGCCACCGCGGCGGGCAGCGAGGTGCGGACCGTGGAAGGTCTCGCGACCGACGGGGAACTGTCGGACGTACAAGAGGCGTTGTGCAGGTCGGGTGCGGTGCAGTGCGGGTTCTGCGTCCCCGGCATGGCCATGACCATCCACGATCTGCTGGAAGGCAACCACGCCCCCAGCGAGCTGGAGACCCGCCAGGCCCTGTGCGGCAACCTCTGCCGCTGTTCCGGCTACTCGGGCGTCATCGAGGCCGTCCGCGAGGTCGTCGCCGAGCGCGGATCGGCGGCCGAAGCGGCTGCCGCGGCGTCCGCCGAGGCCCGGATCCCGCACCAGGCCCCGCCGGGCGAGGGCGGCGTCCACGGGAACCAGGGCAACCACGGGAACCACGGGATGCTTGGCAACGGCAACCACGGCAACCACGGCAACCACGGCAACCACGAGGGAGGCACGGCGTGAGCGCCCACGACGCGGCGACGGTCCCGGTATCGGTCACGACACCGGTGCCCGAGGGCGCGGACCCCTCGGAGTCGGCGGTCCCGCGCGGCATCGGCGCGTCCGTACCGGCCACCGACACCCGGGCCAAGACCGAGGGCACCTTCCCCTACGCCGCCGACCTGTGGGCCGAGGGCCTCCTCTGGGCCGCCGTGCTGCGCTCCCCGCACGCCCACGCCCGCATCCTCTCCATCGACACCTCCGCCGCCGCCGAGATGCCCGGCGTGCGCGCCGTCGTCACGCACGCCGACGTCCCCGGCGCCACCACCCACGGCCGCCGCATCGCCGACCGGCCGGTCTTCGCGCACGACGTGGTCCGCCACCACGGCGAGCCCATCGCCGCCGTCGCCGCCGATCACCCGGACACCGCACGCCTCGCGGCCGCCGCGATCGCCGTCGAGTACGAGCTCCTCGACCCGGTCACCGACCCCGAGCAGGCCTTCGGCGCCCCCGACCTGCACCCCGACGGCAACCTGATCCGGCACATCCCGCTGCGCTACGGCGACCCCGAAGCCACCGGCGAGGTCGTCGTCGAGGGCCTCTACCGCATCGGCCGCCAAGACCCCGCCCCCATCGGCGCCGAGGCCGGCCTGGCCGTGCCGCGCCCCGACGGCGGCGTGGAGATCTACACCGCCTCCACCGACCCGCACACCGACCGCGACCTGGCCGCCGCCTGCTTCGGCCTCGAACCGGACCGCGTACGGGTCGTGGTCACCGGGGTCCCGGGCGCGACGGCCGACCGCGAGGACGCCGCCTTCCAGCTCCCGCTGGGCCTGCTCGCCCTGCGCACCGGCTGCCCGGTCAAACTGGCCGCCACCCGCGAGGAGTCCTTCCTCGGCCACCCCCACCGCCACCCCACGCTGCTGCGCTACCGCCACCACGCGGACGCGGACGGCCGGCTGGTCAAGGTCGAGGCCCAGATCCTGATGGACGCGGGCGCGTACGCCGACGCCTCCTCGGAATCCCTCGCCGCGGCGGTCGCCTTCGCCTGCGGCCCGTACGTCGTCCCGCACGCCTTCGTCGAAGGCTGGGCGGTCCGCACCAACAACCCCCCGTCGGGGCACGTGCGCGGCGAAGGCGCCATGCAGGTCTGCGCGGCCTACGAGGGCCAGATGGACAAGCTGGCGGCCGCCCTCGGCATCGACGGCGCCGAACTTCGCCTGCGCAACGTCCTGGCCACCGGCGACCTGCTCCCGACCGGCCAGACCGTCACCTGCCCCGCCCCCGTGGCGGAACTCCTGCGCGCCGTCCGCGACTGCGAACTCCCGCCGCTCCCGAAGGACACCCCGGAGGAGGACTGGCTGCTCCCCGGCGGCCTGGAGGGCGCCGGGGAGCCGGGCGCGGTGCGGCGCGGAGTCGGGTACGGGGTCGGCATGGTCCACATGCTCGGCGCGGAGGGCACCGACGAGGTGTCCACGGCCACCGTGAAGATCGTCGGCGGGGCGGCGACGGTCATCTGCGCGGCCGTCGACACCGGCCAGGGCTTCTCCACGCTCGCCCGCCAGATCGTCCAGGAGACCCTCGGCGTGGACGAGGTCGTCACGGCCCCGGTCGACACCGACCAGCCGCCGGCGGGCCCCGCCGCCCACGGCCGCCACACCTGGGTCTCGGGCGGCGCCGTCGAACGGGCCGCGAAGATGGTCCGTACGCAGCTCCTCCAGCCGATGGCCCACAAGCTCGGCATGTCCACCGAACTCCTCCAGATCGCGGACGGCCGGATCACCTCGTACGACGGAGCCTTCTCCACGACCGTCGCGGAGGCGATGGAGGGCAAGGAACTCTGGGCCACGGCCCAGTGCCGCCCCCACCCGACGGAGCCGCTGGACGGGGACGGCCAGGGCGACGCCTTCGTGGGCCTCGCCTTCTGCGCGATCCGCGCGGTGGTCGACGTGGACATCGAGCTCGGCTCGGTACGCGTCGTGGAACTCGCGGTCGCCCAGGACGTGGGCCGCGTCCTGAACCCCCGCCAGCTGGCGGCCCGTATCGAAGCGGGCGTCATCCAGGGCGTGGGCGCGGCCCTCACGGAGAACCTCCGCACGGCCTCCGGCCTGATCCGCCACCCCGACCTCACGGGCTACGCCCTGCCCACCTCCCTGGACGCCCCGACGGTCCGCATCGTCAAGCTCGTCGAGGAACGCGACGTGGTGGCCCCCTTCGGCGCCAAGCCGGCGAGCGCCGTCCCGGTGGTCACGGCCCCCGCGGCGGTGGCCTCGGCGGTCCGCGCGGCCACGGGCCGCCCGGTCAACAGGCTCCCGATCCGGCCCTCGGCGGCGGTGGCGGCGGTGGCGGCGCCCAACTCCTGACCCTCCGGCCCTGATTGCATCCGCAACCCAGGACTTGGGTCCCGTCGGCGTCTGTCGATACAGTTCCTCTGGACGTTGGTGCGGCACGTGTGCGTATGCGTATGCGTGTGCGAACGGGGAGTCGTGGAGTCGGGGAGGCCATCGTGACAGTGGACTACGGGCCGGGCGTGTTAGGCCGGGACTTCGGCGTGGGCGTGGCCTCGCCCGCGGTTTTGGTCGCGCTCCAGGTCGAATACGAGTCGCTGACGGACTACAAGAACCGGGTCGACGGCCTCCTGTCGAAGCTGGACGGCTCCCCGGCGAGCGACAGGCAACTAGCGGACGGCACCCTCCCGGAAACCTCCCTCGGCGAGGGCTTCGCGGAGGCCAAGAGGCTGTTCACGGCCTACTCGAACGTGCACGGGCAGTTGCTCGCGCTGTCGAAGGGGCTGGCTGACCAGATCGAGGGGCTCGGCATCGCGATCCAGACGGCGGGGCGGGGCTTCGGGGACGTGGACGAGGACACCAAACGGCGGATGCTGGCGATCAGCAAGCAGGCCGACGCGAACTACGTCCCGGAACGCGACCCGTTGGCCCCGCCACCCCCGCACGGTGCGGCTTCGCCGACGGCTGGATCCGGAACCGCGCAGGTGGAGAGTCTCTGATGGCGACGAGCTTCGAGAGCCACACGCACCAGCAGCTGTTAGCCATGCTCGCCTCGGCCGATGCGGAGATTCTCAAGGCCCGCGGCGCCCAACTGGCGGACGCCGCGGCGGTCCTGAAGGACATCGGTGAAAGCCTCAAGGACCACCGGGCGACCGGCTGGGAAGGCGAATCCGCCACGGCCTTCCAGGACTGGGTGAGTCGCACGGGCAACGCGACGCTGCGCCTGAGCGAGTACAGCGCCGAGGGCGGCAAGCAGCTGACGCAGGCCGGCCAGGTCGTCATCGAGGTCAAGGCCAACATGCCGACGTACGACACCGGGGCCGAGGCCAACCTGAAGGCCGCCCGCGAGTACCACAACGACCCCGACGCACAACGGATCGGCCAGCAGGCGCACTCGAAGCTGAGCGGCGACCGAGAACAGGCGATCCAGCAGATGACGAAGCTGGCACAGGGGTACGAGGCTGCGGCCACTGGGATGGAGATGGCGGAGGTTCCGACGTTTCCGCCACCTCCGGCAACGTTTGTCCCGGAGGCTAAAGATGGCGGGCAGCAAATCGAGCGGCCTGGAGGGGCTACTCCGGGGGTAATTGGAGGCGCTGCTCCGGGGGCAATTGGGGCAGGTGGTCCTTCGTACTCCTCGTCACCAGTGAGCCCCAGTGGTTCGTCGTCTGACTCGGGCCCAGCGTTGGTCCCCCAGCCGTCGGCGGGACCGATCGCGGCACCCTCGGACCGCAACATTGGCACCAATCTTGACACCGTGGGCCCGACGCCAAGTGCGGCCCTTCCCCTGGCCCCGGGCATGCCCGGAGGCCTGGGGCCGAGTGGACTAGGCGGTGGCAGTCCGGGTAGTACCCCCGGTGGGTTTGTCCCACCCCTGACGTTGCCGGCCGGCAGTGGCGTACAGAAGCCGATCGGTGATGTCGGCCCGGGCGGCTTTGGTCCCGGCGGGACCCTTCCCGGCCCCGGCAGGGCTGGCGGGAAGGGTGGTGGACTAGGTGGTGTTGCAGGGCTAGGGCTGCACCTACGCGACAGTGGGATCAGCGGTGGTAGGCCGGTCACACCCGGCGGGCCGGATACGAGCATTTCCCGTGGCACGGTCATTGGTGGTGAGGGAGCCGAGGCAGGCGGGCGTGGCATGGGTGTGGGCGGCGGCATGGGTATGGGTGGTGGCGGAACGCACGGCGGTCCCGGTAATTCCATGGCCGGGCGTCGCCTCGCCACCGAACTGGGCGGCAACGTTGGGCATCTGGGCTCGGGCGGCCGCTCGATTGCGGGCGGTCAGCCATTCACTCCGGGTGGTTCAGGACTGGTTCGTGGTGGCCCCAGCACTGGTACGGCTGGTGGTCCGATGGGTCACATCGGAGCGGGTGTACATGCCCCGGGCCGGCGAGGTGACGGACGGCAGGGTGAGCGTCCTGACTACCTGGCTGAGGATGAAGAAACGTGGCAGGGCGATGGTCGTGTCGTTCCGCCGGTGATCGACTGAGTGGAGCGGGCGTTGCACGGGATGCGTACGCGTAGGGCTACGGCGGCCTTGGCCGCTTTCCTGCTGGCTGGGATTGCAGCGACGCCGGCTCATGCGGAAACCGTTCGATCCCAGCAGTGGCATCTCACGTCGATGAAGGCTGATGCGATCTGGGAGACCACCACGGGCAAGGGGGTCACTGTCGCTGTAATCGACACAGGTGTCGGTCGCATCCCTGAGTTGGAAGGGCAAGTCCTGCCCGGAATAGACCTAGCCACGGCAAACGAGGGCGACGAGCGCACCGACTACGAGAAGCATGGAACCACTATGGCTGCGTTGATCGCAGCAACGGGAAAGCATCCCAGTGGCGATGGGTCGTTTGGGCTTGCGCCGGGAGCCAAGATTCTCCCGATCCGGGTGCCACATGAGTCCCGTGAGACCGCTCCCTCCTGGACCAAGGCCATTCGGCTTGCGGCAGACTCAGAGGCCAAGATCATCAATATCTCGTTAGGGCTACCCAAGGACGACCCTGAGCGGCTCGGCGCCGTTAAGTACGCGTTGTCCAAAGGGAAATTGATCTTTGCTTCCGTCGGCAATGAGGGCGACGCAGGCAACAGTGTCCTCTACCCGGCTGCAACGCCAGGCGTGGTAGGTGTTGGTGCCGTTGGCTCAGATGGAAAAACGACTGCGGAGTCTCAGCATGGCCCCCAGGTCGACCTAGTGGCCCCAGGCATCGACATCGTTACGGCTTGCGCCAGTGATACTCAACTGTGCAAGAACCACGGCACGAGTGACGCCACCGCCCTCGCCTCCGCCTCGGCGGCCCTGGTCTGGTCTGCCCACCCCGAGTGGACAAACAATCAGGTACTCCGGGTCCTCATCAACACGGCAGGCAAGCCCGTCGGCGGGGCCGCGCGCAGCGACTTCGTTGGCTATGGCGCCGTCCGTCCCCGCATCGCGGTGCCCACCCCCGGCGACCCCGGCCCCGCGGACGTCTACCCGCTCCCCGACCTCGCCGCAGCCGGCGGCGGGACCGGTGCGAAGGCCACGTCGGCGCCATCCTCCACCTCCACCTCCACCTCCCCCTCCGGCCAGGCGGCCCGCGCTCCCCAGGCCGGGGCAGGGGCGGAGGGGAGTGGTGGCCTCGCCTGGATCGCGCTCGGTCTAGGGGCCTGCGTGCTCATCGGTGGGGGCGTGACCGCAGTCGCCGTCCGGCGCCGGAGCCGCTGACTCGCGCGAAGTCTCCGGGGGCTTCAGCCCTTCTTGGAGGCTGATCGCAGCAGTTCTGCAAGCGGCTTCTGCATGTAACCGCTCGGGGCGTTGGACAGCCCGTAGGTGTCCGCCATCTGTCGGCGCTCCGAGGCGGTCGGCTCCGGCCGCTCCATACCCTCCGGTCCTACGATTGCCGTCAGTTCAGGACCGAAGGGGGACTCCGATGGCGGCTCTCTCCCGACCCACCAGAGGGTTACGTAATGTGGAGGGCGGGTGTGTTCGAGCAGCGAGTTGCTCTGCTTGATGCGGGACCTGAATCGGTAGGTGATTTCGCCGGGTTGCGCAATCCAGGAGGGTGGCGCTGGAGCTCCATAGTGATGATAGGTGTCGTTCGACACCCACAGCCTGCGTCCAGAGGTTCCGAAGTTATCGGTCAGCTTCGCTCGGTCTCTCCGCATATAGACGATGTTCGCGGTGATTCCCAGCACGTCGTACTTCGCGCCGTACGGAAACTCGAGAACGCGCTCTGCGACAATCTCGCTACCTGGCTCGAGAACGACCACCAAACCGGCTCTCCCCGTGAACTGGCCCTGCGCCAGGAGCTGATATCCATTCTTCGGCACATCGGTATGGCGCAGTAGATCGCGCTGCCGATCATCCCAGTCCTGGAACAGTTCGCGTTTGGTTCGGGCCTTCGTGACGAACCGGGGCTTCCTTCCGCTGACCTGATAGAGGGAGCCGAGGGCGTAGACACCCACCTTCCCGATGTTCTTGGTGCGTAGGCGCACCGTGACGACGACCTTGTCTTCTTCAGGCTCGTGCGTGGCGCCGAGGAATTCCACAGAGGTGGAGAGCAGCGCGGTCGATACGTAGGGCTGGTAGACCTGGGTGTAACCAAAGTTGCCGATCGCCACCATGGCGGTGACCACCACTCCGGCAGCAAAGCCACGGGGTCGCGATACCCCTTTCCAAAGGTCCCATTCCCACCAAAGAGCCCAGAAAGCCCACAGCGCGAGGAGTCCCCAGACCCAGAGGTAGTGGGTGTAGCCGCCGTCGGCCAGTTGGAGAGTGAGCAGCACGAGATTCAGGACCAGCGACACCAGGATGCCGATCCCCAGCAGCGCGGCGGCATGCCTTGGCGTGCCACCGGCAAAGACAGAGACCGCAGCGAAGAATGCCGCCGACTCCAACAGCATCGCCGCCAGGAACACGACCCCGGTCATCCGGCCGGCGAAGGTCAAGGCGCTGCCGACGTCCTCGGCTCCGAAGAGCATCAGCTCGACCGCCGTCACGAACAGACCCGCCAGGAGGGCCGTTCTGCAGGCGAGGCTCGTCACACTCGACATCCGCACCCGCTCACAGTGGCACGCAGAGCGCGCGCCCTCCGGGTACCGCTCCGCGCGAGGTCCACAGGCACCCACACGCTCGGACGGGAGCCCCCGTCCGGCCTACCCCGTCGCCGCGGCGGACGGGCCGGATGGGGGAGACGGCGAGCGGCCGGCGTGCTCGTACCAGGGAAGCCAGGCGAACAAACGAATGGGCGGCGCTCGCGGCGGTGCGGGATGATCAGCCCGGTGCAGCGGTAGCCGCCGTCAGCGATCACGGTGGTGTTGCCCAGGGGGCATCCTTGGCGCCGGAGGGATCCCATGCCTTGCAGTCGTTGCGGTTGCCGGGCAAGGGCCGGCCGACCACGACAACGCGCCGGGTGTCAGCGTCGATGACGACCTGGTGGTTGGTGGAGTATCGGTAGTTCTTGGATTGTTCAGCCACGGTGTGGTCACGGGTAGGGACCAGGGTGCCGTCCACGATGAGCACGGTGTTCTTGCGGAACCGCCTGCGGGGCCGCAGTGCCACCAGGGGCCCGAGGTGGTTGATGATGCGATCGGCCGCGGATTTGGAGACACCAAAAAGCGGGGCGAGCTGGCGCAGGGTCAAATTGGTGCGCCAGTAGGCGGCGACCAGCAGCACCCGGTCCTCCAGCGGCAGGCTCCATGGTCGGCCCCTGCGGACCGCGTCCGCGCCTTCACGCCGCAGCGTCGTCAGCAACTTGCCGAACAGGCTTGGGCTCAGCCCGGTGAACGGGGCTATCCAGGACGGTTGCGACGCCGTGATCACACCGGTCACGGCGAGATCCTCGCACGGTTCCCGCCGGTACTGGCGCGCCAATCACTTCCTGGACAAGCACAGATCTTCGGCTGCGGGTCATTGGATCAGCGGTCTTCCCACTGGGTGCGGGCGAGCTCCGAGTTCGTCCGGACCAGGTCCTCGGCGTCCTCGATCATGAACAGCGAGTACCGGCCCGTTCCGTCCAGGGCGTCGAAGACCCGGTGGGCCCAGGCGCCCGAATCCGGCTGATTGGCAGTGACCCGGGCCGGGTGGGAGTGGTGCGGCTCGTCCAGGTCTGGCGGCACGGCGACCCAGACCCTCAGCCAGCGCTCGTTGTCCCCCCAGGTGAAGGAGGGGAAGTGCCCATCGGCGTCACCGGAGAACCTGATGCCGAAGGCCGCTTCGAGGTCAGCCCACAGGGTCTTTCCGAGGGTGACCACGGGGGCCTGCGGCTGCCGGTGGCCAGCGTAGAT
Source organism: Streptomyces sp. NPDC006487 (assembly GCF_042870555.1). Taxonomy (NCBI): domain Bacteria; kingdom Bacillati; phylum Actinomycetota; class Actinomycetes; order Kitasatosporales; family Streptomycetaceae; genus Streptomyces; species Streptomyces sp. NPDC006487. Next base: position 202,919 of record NZ_JBIAHN010000014.1, on the reverse strand, counting down.
GTTGTATTCGCTCAAGATGATCAGCCTCAGCCCACGTCGAAGGTCTCGTCGTAGCAGTATCCGATCGGTCACACCTGGGTGAACTCAGCCCCTCGCACCGGAGGGACTGGGCGGAGTGGACGACCTACTCGTGGAAGCGAAGGTTCGTGACGGACGGCTCCACGACGCACGGCACACGGCGGCCACGGTGCTGCTCATCCTCGGGATGCCCGGGCGAGCCGTGATGGGCCTCATGGGAGGGTCGACCACGGCCATGGCCGCGCGGTATCTGCACGTGGTCGACGCGGCGCGGACCGATGTGGCGCGCCAGGTCGATGGTCTGATCTGGAAGCCGGAGCCGGAGCCGGAGCCGGAGCCGGAGCCGGAGCCGGAGCCGGAGCCGGAGCCGGAGCCGGAGCCGGAGACGGGCCAACTGAATGACGGCGCGGCCGATGCCGTCATTCGCGGCTACTGAGCTGCTCGGTGGAGTCGAGCGCCACCGGCCAGATGCGCACAGACGGGACCGCGATGGCGGGTGGAGCTCGCACCCCTTGACCTGCCAGGGAGATGGCGGCGTGTGAGGTGCATCACTCGAAATCGGCGGTTCCGAAAAGGGGGCCTTGGCCATCTGCGCGCAGTGATGGTAGGCCGCGGATCAATTCGGACTTATTTCGGAAACCTCGTGATCGCGGCCTTGTGGCAGCGTGTCCGATACGCCCGTTACGGCGTCAATAAGACGCGCGGCGCGCCCGGTTGGCCCGGTTCGCGAACAACTGTGGCGCAGACCGCGTTTCTTGAAGGGACCCCGGATGCCCTGATAGCGGTTGGTCAAGCGCCCCAACAGGGGTGTCCCCAAAGGCCTTTGGTCGCAGCCTTCCTCCCGGCATGGCTGCGGCCCCCTGCTACCAACAGGGGGCCGCCGGGTATGTGCAGTCGAGCCTGGAAAGGGTCGATACCCATGTTTCACCGTAGTGCCCGGCGTCAGCGGCGCACAGTGACGCCGCTCACGCAGAGTGCTGTAAATCGCGGCAAGCGACCGATTTTGATTGCATCCGTCGTTACTGGGGCCGGGCTCATGCTCGGCGGTGGTGTCCTCGCCGGCGCCGTCGCGCCGGATGCGGCAACCGCTGTGGCCACCATCGGCACCGCCACAGGGGGCATCGTCGCCTTCGTCCTGCGCCGCTCTTCGGTCGCATCGGGCGACAGTGCCGCAGAGGGGCGCAGGCGCGTCACCGGGCGGGACGACAGCACGACTTCCCTGGAGAACTAACAAGGAAGGCTGGAGCCCCGGGCGCTCGCGTGTCCCGGGTCTCCGGTCTGCTCGGTCTTGGTCGGGCCGAGAGGGCGGCCGGTTGTGCCGTCCGGGCGATGGTGCAGCCCGCGGCGGAGAGCACCGATGGAGGCGGGAACTGAGACGGACGGCCGAAGGGGCGGCACCCTCAGAGGGTGCCGCCCCTTCGTTTTGCCTGTTCAGGCAGCTAGAAGCCGTGACCGGAATCGAACCGGCGTAACTCGCTTTGCAGGCGAGTCCCTCAACCACTCGGGCACACGGCTGGGTGGTGGTGATGTGTATGACCGTACGAGGGCGGGGAGGGCGGGGGAAGGGGTGCGGGGGCGGTGCAATGTGACTGCCACGCCGCGTTCACAGAGGGGCGGGTAGGACCTTCGGCCTAGGGCTGGGGGAGGGGGTGGGATCGGTCGAAATGACAGGGTCGAAATCTAGGTACGGGCCTTACTCTGGGGCGATGAGCGTCCTCCCGCAGCGGGCTGCTGCACCAGCCGCACCGATACCCGGCCACCCGAAGGGCGGGATCCTCGGGCCCGCGTACCGGACGCTCAGCATCGGGATCATCTCCGTCATTTTTCTCATCGCCTTCGAGGCGACCGCGGTGGGGACCGCCATGCCCGTGGCCGCCCGTGAGCTGAACGGGATCGGGCTCTACGCCTTCGCCTTCTCCGCCTACTTCACGACCAGCCTCTTCGGGATGGTGCTCTCCGGGCAGTGGGCCGACCGGCAGGGGCCGCTGCGGCCGCTGACCGTGGGGATCGGGTCCTTCGCCGCCGGGCTGGTGTGTTCCGGGACCGCCGGGGCAATGTGGATGTTCGTGCTCGGGCGGGCCGTGCAGGGGTTCGGGGGCGGGCTGGTCATCGTCGCGCTCTACGTGGTCGTCAGCCGGGCCTACGAGGAGCAGCTGCGGCCCGCGATCATGGCGGCCTTCGCGGCGAGCTGGGTCGTGCCGTCGATCGTCGGGCCGTTGGCCGCGGGGACGGTGACCGAGCACCTCGGGTGGCGCTGGGTCTTCCTCGGGATTCCCGCGCTGGTCTTCGTACCGCTGGCGGTGGCGCTGCCCGCGATACGGCGGAGTGCGTCCGGACCCGTGGACCCCGAGGCTCCGCCCGTGGCCGTCGACCGGCGGCGGATCAGGCTCGCCCTCGGGATCTCGGCCGGTGCGGGGCTGCTGCAGTACGCCGCCCAGGATTTGAGGTGGCTGTCGCTGCTGCCGGGGCTGGCCGGGGCCGCGCTGCTGGTGCCCGCCGTGCTGGGGCTGCTGCCGCGCGGGACCTACCTGGCGCGGCGCGGGCTGCCGTCGGTGGTGCTGCTGCGGGGCGTGGCGGCGGGATCGTTCATCGCGGCGGAGAGCTTCGTACCGCTGATGCTGGTCACCCAGCGGGGGCTGAGCCCGACGATGGCCGGGTTCTCGCTCGCGCTGGGCGGGGTGACGTGGGCGACCGGTTCGTGGGTGCAGTCGCAGGGGCGGGTGGCGCCGTACCGGGAACGGCTGATGGTGCTGGGCATGATCATGGTCGCCGCGTCGATCGCCGGGGCGCCGGCGGTGCTCCTGGAGTGGGTGCCGGTGTGGGCCCTGGCGCTGGTGTGGGCGCTGGGGTGCCTGGGGATGGGGCTCGTCATCGGCTCCACGAGCGTGCTGCTGCTGAAACTTTCGGCGCCGGAGGAGGCGGGGGCGAACTCCGCCTCGCTGCAGATTTCGGATGCGCTGGCGAACGTGGTGCTGCTCGCTGCCGGAGGCGCGGCGTTCGCCGCGCTGGGCGGGGGAGCGGTGGGTGCGGCGCACTCCGTGGCGGAGGGGGGCGGGGCTTCGCACCCCGGTGCCTTCGTGGTGGTGTTCCTGCCGATGGCCTGTGTGGCGCTGGTGGGGGCGTGGGTGGCCACCCGGCTGGATGCGGAGCCCGGGCGGGGCTGAGGCCCGTTGCAGGGTCGGGGCGCCGTTGCCGGGGGCCGGCCCCGGGCGCCCGCTCCTCAAACGCCGGAGGGGCTGGATTTTCGCCGGCCCCGGCGCTGCCCGGGTGGGTCGTACCAACGGAAACGCGGGCGCGGGCCGGGGGCGGATCTGGCTAGCATCCGGGGATGAAAGAGCTGACCATCGCCATGCCCGACGCCGAGCGGGTGGAGCTGGACGATCTGGCCGATGCCACCGGGCAGAGCGTCGAGGACGCCGTGCTGGCGGCCGTACGGGCCTGGGTGCTGGGGGAGCGGGAGCGGGCCGGGAGCGAGGCCGCGCGGTTGGCCGGGCGGCATGCCGGGCTGCTGAGGAGGCTCGGGGAATGAGCACCGGACACCTCACCCGGCACCTGACCCTCGGAGAGGTTCTCGACCTCGCGCGGTATGCCTGCCTCGCCCAGGACCAGCCCGTCGAGCTGCGGGCCCCCGGGCTGCTCGAGTCCGCTGTGCACCGGCCGCGGGCAAGGATGTTCGGGACTTCGGCGTACGAGGACACCTACGAGCAGGCGGCCGCCCTGCTGCACGGGATCGCGACGAACCACCCCCTCGTCGACGGGAACAAGCGCACCGCCTGGCTCGCCGCCGTCACCTTCCTCGCCCTCAACGGCGTCGATCTCGGTGATGCCGATCAGGACGCGGCGTACGACCTGGTCATCGACGTGGCGGCGGGCGACGAGGAGCACACCGGACGGATCGCGGAGCGGCTGCGCACTCTCGCCCGGCGAATGTGACGCTCGCCGCACGCCCCGAGGTCACGGGCCTGTCCCTCCGCGGGGGGCGGGCCGGGGCCGGTAAGGTGGCCCGGTTGTCCTACGTACGACTGCCCGTACCGCTGGCCGTACCGATGCCCGGAATGCACGCCGCCCGGAACGGATACGCCGCCGAGAGCCCGAACCGGAGACCGTGACTACTACCGCCTCCCACCACCTCTCACCCGCCTTCCCCGGCCGCGCGCCGTGGGGTACCGCCAGCGCCCTGCGAGCTTGGCAGCAGGGTGCGCTGGACCGGTACCTGGAGACCCAGCCGCGCGACTTCCTCGCCGTCGCGACCCCCGGCGCCGGAAAGACCACCTTCGCCCTGACACTCGCGTCCTGGCTGCTGCACCACCACGTGGTGCAGCAGGTGACCGTCGTCGCACCGACCGAGCACCTGAAGAAGCAGTGGGCGGAAGCGGCCGCCCGGATAGGGATCCGGCTGGACCCCGACTACTCCGCCGGCCCGCTCAGCAAGGACTACCACGGGGTCGCCGTCACGTACGCGGGCGTGGGCGTGCGCCCGATGCTGCACCGCAACCGGTGCGAGCAGCGCAAGACCCTGGTGATCCTGGACGAGATCCACCACGCCGGTGACTCGAAGTCCTGGGGCGAGGCCTGCCTGGAGGCGTTCGATCCGGCGACCCGGCGGCTCGCCCTCACCGGTACGCCTTTCCGGTCCGATACGAATCCCATTCCCTTCGTCGCCTATGAGGAAGGGAACGACGGAATCCGGCGGTCCTCCGCCGATTACACGTACGGCTACGGGAACGCCTTGGGCGACGGGGTCGTGCGGCCCGTCATCTTCCTTTCCTACAGCGGCAACATGCGCTGGCGCACCAAGGCGGGCGACGAGATCGCCGCGCGCCTCGGCGAGCCGATGACCAAGGACGCCATCTCGCAGGCCTGGCGCACGGCGCTCGACGCGCGCGGCGACTGGATGCCGAACGTGCTGCGCGCCGCCGACCAGCGGCTGACCGAGGTCAGGAAGGGCATCCCGGACGCGGGCGGGCTGGTCATCGCCGCCGACCAGGACTCCGCGCGCGCCTACGCCAAGCTCATCCGGGAGATCACGGGGAGCAAGGCCACCGTCGTCCTGTCCGACGACACGGGCGCCTCGAAGCGGATCGACGAGTTCGCCGCGAGCAACGACCGGTGGATGGTCGCCGTCCGCATGGTGTCCGAGGGCGTCGACGTACCGCGGCTCGCGGTCGGCGTGTACGCCACCACCATCTCGACCCCGCTGTTCTTCGCGCAGGCCGTCGGCCGCTTCGTGCGCTCGCGCCGGCGCGGCGAGACGGCCTCGGTGTTCCTGCCGACCATTCCCTACCTGCTCGGCTTCGCCAACGAGATGGAAGTCGAGCGCGACCACGTCCTCGACAAGCCGAAGAAGCAGGGCGAGGAAGACCCGTACGCCGACTCCGAGAAGGAGATGGAGGAGGCGAACAAGCAGGAGGACGAGGACACCGGCGACGAGGAGCAGATGTCCTTCGAGGCGCTGGAGTCCGACGCCGTCTTCGACCGGGTCCTCTACGACGGCGCCGAGTTCGGCATGCAGGCCCACCCGGGCAGTGAAGAGGAGCAGGACTACCTCGGCATCCCCGGGCTGCTCGAACCCGACCAGGTGCAGATGCTGCTCCAGAAGCGGCAGTCGCGGCAGATCGCGCACAGCAAGCGCAAGCCGGACTCGGAGGCGGACCTGCTGGAGCTGCCCGCCGACCGGCGGCCGGTGGTCTCCCACAAGGAACTGCTCGAGCTGAGGAAGTCGCTGAACACGATGGTGGGCGCGTACGTCCACCAGAGCGGCAAACCGCACGGCGTGCTCCACACCGAACTGCGCCGCGTGTGCGGCGGACCGCCGAGCGCGGAAGCCACGGCCGGACAGCTGCGCGAGCGCATCAAGAAGGTCCAGGAGTGGGCCACCCGGATGCGGTGATTTCCTACGGAATGCGGCGCGGCGGGCGGGGGGAGATTCGTACGGTTCCCGCTCGCCCGGGCCGTCGTGGCGCTCTCGCCGCACCCGTGGTGGGAGGCCCTGCGCGGCCGCACGGGGGCCCTGTGGAGACGGGGGCCGACGCCAGGGGCCGAAGGTCACGAATCGACGGCGATGCGCGTTTTCAACCGGCATAAAACGGCAGTAGGCGCCCGGATTCTGGACGAGCCCTTCCGCTGAGCGAACCTGCTCGCTACTGTCCCCGCATCGAACGCCCCGTGGCAGCGCCGCCGCGGGAGCGCAGCCGGTGCCATGGCCGCTACCGGCGGCCTCTCCGTGCGTCGCCGAGGGACCGGCGGCGCTATCCCCAGAGAGTCACCGCCGCCCACCGAAAGAGGGAGAGGCGTCGTGACCGCGGAAACCTCCCAGACTCTCGACCGAGGACTCCGAGTTCTCAAACTGCTCGCCGACACCGACCACGGTCTGACCGTCACCGAGCTCTCCAACCGCCTCGGTGTGAACCGCACCGTCGTCTACCGCCTTCTGGCCACCCTCGAACAGCACGCCCTGGTCCGCCGCGACCTCGGCGGCCGCGCGCGCGTCGGGCTCGGAGTGCTGCGCCTGGGCCGCCAGGTGCACCCGCTCGTGCGCGAGGCGGCGCTGCCCGCGCTGCGCTCCCTCGCCGAGGACATAGGCGCCACCGCGCACCTGACCCTCGTGGACGGAACCGAAGCGCTCGCCGTGGCGGTCGTCGAGCCGACCTGGACCGACTACCACGTGGCCTACCGGCCCGGCTTCCGGCATCCGCTGGACCGCGGGGCGGCCGGCCGGGCCATCCTGGCCGCCCGTCAGGGCACGCTCATCGAGCCCGGGTACACGCTGACCCACGGTGAGCTCGAAGCGGGCGCCAGCGGTGCCGCGGCGCCCCTCGTGGGCATCACCGGGCTGGAGGGCAGCGTGGGCGTCGTCATGCTGGCCGACGCCGTGCCCGAGCGGGTCGGCCCGCGCGTGGTGGACGCCGCCCGCGAGGTGGCCGACGCCCTGCGCTGAGCCGCGGAGCAGCAGGGCCGCAAGCGCGGCACATCCCGGACACCGAGCCGCGCCCCCGACCGCAGGGGGCGCGGCTCGACCCGTTCGGGGGCACCCGCGCTAGATTGACCCGGTGCTCTCTCGCCTCACACGTCTGCCGCGTCCCGCCGCCCTCGCCGTCTGCGCCGTGCCCGTGCTCGCGCTGTTCGCCGTCGCGGCCTTCGCACCGCTGCCCTTCGTGATCGCGCAGCCGGGCCTCACGGCCGACGTGCTCGGTTCCCGTGACGGCAAGCAGGTCATCTCCATCACCGGGGCACCCACCCGCGAGACCACCGGCCAGCTGCGGATGACCACCATCCAGGCCACCGGCCCCTCCACCTCCGTCACCCTCCCCGAGCTGGTCGGCGACTGGTTCGACACCTCCCGCGCGGTCATGCCCAGGGAAGCGGTGTACCCCTCGGGCGGAAGCGACAAGGAGATCGAGGAGCACAACCTGGAGGAGATGACCAAGTCGCAGTCGACGGCCTCCGAGGCCGCCCTCGGCTACCTCCACAAGGACCCGAAGGACGTGAAGGTCGAGCTGAACCTCGCCGACGTCGGCGGTCCGAGCGCCGGACTGCTCTTCTCCCTCGGCATCGTCGACAAACTCGACGGGAACGGCAGCGGCGGCGATCTCACCGGCGGCAGCACCATCGCCGGTACGGGCACGATCAGCGCGGACGGCGAGGTCGGCGCGGTCGGCGGGGTGGCCCTGAAGACTCAGGCCGCGCGGCGCGACGGGGCGACCGTGTTCCTCGTACCGGCGGCGGAGTGCTCGGACGCCTCGTCCGAACTCCCCGAGGGGCTCCGGCTGGTCCCCGTCACCTCGCTGACGGATGCGGTGAACGCGCTGCGGGCTCTGCAGAAGGGCGAATCGGTTCCGTCCTGCTGAGCCGGGGGGCCGCCTCCATGCTCCGCCAGGAGGGGAACAGCAGGGGCGAGAGCGTGGCGAGGAAGTACGCCCCGCCGAACACCAGCAGGGCCTGCGTCACCCCGAAGCCGTCGACCAGCAGGCCCGCGGCCAGCCCGCCCAGCGGCATCGTCAGCTCGCAGCCGGCCGTGGTCACGCCCGCGACCCGGCTGCGCAGGGCGTCGGGCACCTTCTCCAGCGTCACGGTGGTCAGGATCGGGTTGAGCACGCCCGCGCCCAGCCCGGACAGCGCCATCGTGACCGCGAGCGGCAGCGGGGTGTCGGTGAAGGCGGCGACCACGTAGCGCGGGGCCCCGGCCAGCAGGAACGCCGCGGCGAACACGGCCCTACGGGGGAACCGCTCGCCCCAGGCTCCGTAGAGCAGGGCCCCCAGCAGCGCGAACCCGCCGAAGAGGGCGATCATCAGGCCGAGCGCGGCGGCTCCGCCCAGGGCCTCGCGGCCGTGCACGGGCAGCAGGACCGAGGACCAGCCCTGGTCGATGCCGTTGGTCGTCATCACCATCAGGGTGATGCCCAGCAGCAGCCGGGCCCGGGTCAGGAACCGCCAGCCCTCGGCGAGTTCGGCCCGGTAGCCGGCCAACGAGACCTTCCCGGCGGCGCGCTGCGGCTCGGCGGCCGGTATCCCGCGCAGGAACACGGCGACCAGCAGCGCCGAGGCGCCGAAGGTGGCCGCGTCGAGGAGCAGGACCGACTCGGCGCCGACCGTGGCGATCAGTACGCCGGCCAGCGCGGCCCCGATCATGCGGGCTCCGCGCGAGACGGCGTCGTAGAGGCTGGCGGCGCGGGCGACGGTGGTGCCGGCGTGTTCGGCGAGATGGGGGAGCATGACGTAGCGCGCGGTCAGTCCGGGGGTGTGGACGAGGCCGCCGACCGCCATCAGCGCGCACAGCATCCAGAACTGCAGCAGCCCGGTGTGGTGCAGCAGCGGGATCGCGCCCACGGCCAGTCCGCAGATCAGGTCGGAGACGGCGGAGACCCGGCGGCGGCCGATCCGGTCGATGACCGGGCCCCCGACGAGGGCGGCCACCGCGACGGGCAGGGTGGCGCAGAAGGCGACGATCCCGGCCCGGCCGGCGCTGTCCGTGGTCTGGAGCACGAACAGGGGCACGCCGATGAGGGACAGCGAACTCCCGGCTATCGAAATGGTGTTGGCGATCAGGACGGCGGTGAAGGGGCGACGGTTCACGCGATGCCGCCGTACGGCCGGGGGCCGTGGGCGCCGCGGATGATGCGCGCATGCAGGTGCGCGGGCTGTATGAGGTGGATCCCGGCGGCGATCAAGGCCTCGCCGACCCGGTTGCGCACGGCGGCGCCGGGGCGCCGGCGCAGGCGGGGTGCGGCCTCGTGCGCACGGCGCCAGGCGGCGGCCTCGGCGGTGCGGGCGGCGTGGGTCCCGGCATGGATCTGGGCATGGCTGAAGGCGTGCACGGCAGGGCTCCTTCTGCGAAAGGGGTGCTGTGGGTGCTGCTGCGTGGCCGCGTGGGCGCTACTTGGTGCGGACCGGGAAGGCGTGCGTGTGGAAGCGGACCGTCTCGGTGTCCTCGGAGGGCGGCAGATCGCGGTAGCTGTTGATCAGGTCGTGCACCTTGAGGACCAGTTCGTGGCTCTGCTCGGGGGTCAGCTGCAGTGAGAAGTCGCTGAGCTCGGAACTCCGGCGCCACTCCACCGACCAGGTGTGCGCGTCGCCCAGCCAGGCGGACAGCTCCTGTTCGTGGATCTTCACGATCTCCGCCATGAAGACCTCCGCGGCGCCGCGCGTGGCCGGGTTGGTGTCGTAGATCAGCGCCTCGTCGAAGATCGTGCCGTCCTGGGACGGCCGCCACCAGCGCTCGCGGCCCTTGCCGTGCTCGGGGGCGTCCTCGACGAACCCGTACGCGGCGAGCTGGCGCAGGTGGTAGCTGGTGGCCCCGCTCGATTCCCCGAGCTGCTCCGCGAGTTGCGAGGCGGTGGCCGGCCCGTGCAGGCGGAGGTTGCCCAGCAGTCGGATGCGCAGCGGGTGAGCCAGGCCGCGCAGGGAGTGGGCGTCGAGTTTGCGGAGTTGGGGTTCGGCCGGCTGCGGGGACTGGGACTGGGACTGGGGCTGGGGCTGGGCGTTCTTCTCGGGCATGCCTCAACAGTAGAGTTGCAAAGAAGTCTGTGCAAGGGTTTCTTTGCAAGCACTTCTTTGCGTCCCGTTCCGGAGGTCACCCCTCCTTGATGAACCCCTCCGCCACCAGCCACTCCTTCGCCACGTCGTGCGGATCCCGCCCGTCGACGTCCACCAGCGCGTTGAGCCGCTGCGCCGTCTCCGTCGTCAGCCGCTTCGACAGGGGGTCCAGGAGCCCCGCGATCGCCGGATACTTCTCCAGCGTCTTCGCGTGCAGCTCCGGCGCCGCGTTGTAGTTGGGGAAGAAGTGCTTGTCGTCGGCGAGGGTGTCCAGGTCCATGGCCCTGATCCGGCCGTCCGTGGTGAAGGCCTCGCCCAGCAGACAGGAATCGGACGTGGAGACCTGCGTGTAGATGATCCCGGCGTCCATCTTCATGACGTTGCCCGCCGGGATCTTCATCCCGTACGCCTTCTCCATCCCGGGCAGCCCGTCCTCCCGCGAGGCGAACTCGTTCTCCACGCAGACCGTCACCGCCTTGGGGTCGCGCTGCGACAGCGCCGCCACGTCCGACATGGTCTTCAGCCCGTACTTGGCGTTGTTCTTCTTGCTGATGGCGAGCGTGTAGGTGTTGTTGAGCGTGGAGGGCGGCAGCCAGGCCACGCCGTTCTTCACGTCGGCGTCCCGCACCGCCTCCCACTGCGCGTACGGGTCCGTGATCGGCTTGTCGTTGCCGAGGTAGGTGATCCACGCCGTGCCCGTGTACTCGTACATGGCGTCCGCGTCGCCCTGGATGATCGCCTCGCGGGCGCTGATCGAACCGGGCAGGTTGGTGCGGTCCAGCACCTCCGCGCCGGCCGCCTTGAAGATCAGGCCGATCATCTGGCCGAGCACGATGTTCTCGCTGAAGTTCTTCGAGGTGACCGTGAGCGAGGCGCCCTTGAGGGGCTGCCCCTGGCCGACCGAGCCCGGCAGGACGTCGTCCACCATCGGGGACCCGCTCTTGAGCCCGCAGCCCGCCAGGGGCAGCCCGAGTGCCAGCAGGGCCGCGCAGGCCGCGGCCGTCCGTACGGAGAGGGGGAGCCGGTCCATCTACGCCTCCAGCCCGCGCGGGGTCAGGACCGTCTCGGCCAGGGAGGCCAGCCAGTCCACGAACAGCGCCAGTGCCACCGTCAGTACCGAGCCCAGCACCAGCACCGGCATCCGCTGGGTCTGGATCCCGGAGGTGATCAGGTCGCCCAGGCCCCCGCCGCCGCCGAAGGTGGCCAGGGTCGCGGTGCCGACGTTGAGGACGAGGGCCGTCCGTACGCCCGCCAGGATCAGCGGGACCGCCAGCGGCAGTTCGACCTTCATCAGGGTTCCCATGGAGGACATCCCGATCCCGCGCGAGGCCTCCACCAGCTGCGGGTCGATCCCGCGCAGCCCCGCGACGGTGTTGGACAGCACGGGCAGGACGGCGTAGGCGACCATGCCGATGATCGCCGTCGAGGGGCCGATGCCGAGCCAGATGACGAGGAGGGCGAGCAGGCCGATGGCCGGGGTGGCCTGGCCGATGTTGGCGACGGCGGTGACCAGCGGGGCGGCCCGGCGCAGACCGCGGCGGGTGAGGGCGATGCCGAGCGGGATCGCGATGACCAGCACCCAGAAGGTGGAGATCGCGGTGAGCTGGACGTGCTGCCACAGCCGGAGCTCGACGTTGCCGTCCTTGAGGGAGTTCTCGGCGATCGTGTCGAGGGTGGCGTTGGTGATCCACAGGTACGTGGCCAGCAGCACCAGCGCCAGCACGATGGGCAGGGTCACCAGCCGGGCCCAGGTGAGCCGGCTCCCGGGGCGGGGCGGCGCGATGGAGGCCATGACCTCCTCGTCGGGCCCGGGGTCCTCCGGATCGCGGAAGACGTGGCCCTTGAGCTCGTGCTCGCCGGGCGGGCGCTCGGGGGAGACCGGGTTCCGCGGGCTCATGAGCCCTCCGAACCGTCCCGGAGCCCCTCCAGGTCCCGTTCGGTGCGGTGGTGGCGCAGCTCCTCGAGGTCGTGCGCGTGCTCGGCGGCCGTCAGCCGGTCGGCCTCCAGCATCTCGTGCACCGAGTTCATCAGGGTCTCCATGTCCACGACGCCGATGTACTCGCCGCGCCGCCCGGTGACGGCCACCCGGCCGCCGCTGTCGGTCAGTACGGCCTCCAGGGCGTCGTGCAGGGTCGCGTCCCGGGTCACGGTGTCGTGCACGAGCTGGCCGGCCCGGGCGAGGGAGCCCTTGGCGCGCATCAGGTCGCCGCGGCGCAGCCATTTGTACGGGCGGCCGCGCCGGTCCAGCATCAGCAGCTCGTTGCCCTGTCCGGCGCGCAGGGTGTTGAAGATCTGCTGGAGCGGGTCGTCCACGGACACGGTCGGGAACTCGGCGATCTCCACGTCCCGCACCCGGGTGAGGTTGAGCCGCTTGAGCGCGGCCCCGGCGCCGACGAACCCGGAGACGAAGTCGTCGGCGGGGTTGGTGAGGATCGCCTCGGGGGTGTCGAACTGGGCGATGTGCGAGCGCTCGCGCAGGACGGCGATCCGGTCGCCCAGCTTGATGGCCTCGTCGAAGTCGTGGGTGACGAAGACGATCGTCTTGTGCAGCTCGTGCTGGAGCCGGATCAGCTCGTCCTGGAGGTGGTCGCGGGTGATGGGGTCGACGGCGCCGAAGGGCTCGTCCATCAGCAGGACGGGCGGGTCGGCGGCGAGGGCCCGGGCCACGCCCACGCGCTGCTGCTGGCCGCCGGAGAGCTGGCGCGGGTAACGGCCGTGGAACTCGCGCGGGTCCAGGCCGACCAGGTCGAGCATTTCCTCCACCCGGTCCTTGACGCGGGACTTGGACCAGCCGGTCATCTTCGGGACCAGGGCGATGTTCTCGGCGACCGTCATGTGCGGGAAGAGCCCGGAGGACTGGATCGCGTACCCGATCTTGCGGCGGAGTTTGACCGGGTCCATGTCGGTGACGTCCTCGTCGCCGATGCGGATCCGGCCGGAGGTGGGCTCGATCAGCCGGTTGATCATCTTCAGGGTGGTGGACTTCCCGCAGCCGGAGGGGCCGACGAAGACCACCAGCTCGCCCGCCTTGATCTCCATCGAGACGTCGTCGACGGAGGGATGGGGGTTGCCCGGGTAGCGCTTGGTGAGGTTCTCCAGCCGGATAGTGGCGCCGGAGGCGGCGGCCGGCCGGGGGCTCGCAGCCTCCGGAGCCTGCGGACCGGTCGTCGGCTGCGGGCTGGTCCTCGGCGCGGGCTTCGGCTCAGACACGGATTCCCCTCGGGATGGTGAGACGGCCGAGCAGGACGTACGCGGCGTCGAAGAGCAGGGCGAGGATGACGACGCCGAGCGTCCCCGCGAGGACCTGGTTGATGGCGTTGGCGCTGCCGAGCGAGGCGATCCCGCGGAAGATCTCGTTGCCCAGGCCCGGCCCGGAGGCGTAGGCGGCGATGGCCGCGATGCCCATCAGCATCTGGGTGGAGACCCGGATGCCGGTCAGGATCGGCGGCCAGGCGAGCGGCAGTTCCACCTTCAGCAGCTGGGCGCTGCGCGACATCCCGATGCCCTTGGCGGCGTCGACCAGGGCGGGATCCACCCCGCGCAGCCCCACGATGGAGTTGCGGACGATGGGCAGCAGCCCGTACAGCGTCAGGGCGATCACGGTCGGCGCGACGCCGAGGCCGACGATCGGGATCAGCAGGCCGATCATGGCGAGGGAGGGGATGGTCAGCACCGTGGAGGTGGAGGTGACCGCGAGGTTGCCGGCCCAGCCGCTGCGGTAGGTGAGCACGCCGATGGCGACGCCGAGGGCGGTCGCGATCACCATGCACTGGAAGACGGCGCTGGCGTGCTGGAAGGCGTCGGTGAGGAGCTGCTGGTGGCGGCTGGACAGGTAGGACCAGAAGCTCACGCCACGTCACCTCGTCCGTCGTTGCCGCAGGCCGGTCGGGTCAGTCGTCCTCGGCCGCCTGTTCGACCAGGGGGATGATCCGCAAGGGTACGGGATTCTCCATGACAATCGCTGTCGAAGCCCGAACGATCCCATCAAACGCGACAACTCGGTCGATCACCCGCTGAAGGTCCGCGTTGGACCGGGCCACGAGCCGGCACAGCATGTCCCCGTGGCCGGTCGTCGTGTGCAGCTCCAGCACCTCCGGAACCCCGTCCAAGTGGGCTCGTACGTCCGCGCCTTGCCCCTGTTTGATCTCCAGTGTGGCGAAGGCCGTCACCGGGTAGCCCAGGGCCGCCGGATCCACCTGCGGACCGAACCCCCGGATGACTCCGTTCGACTGAAGCCGGTCCAGCCGGGCCTGCGCCGTACCGCGCGCCACGCCGAGCCGGCGCGAGGCCTCCAGCACCCCGATCCGGGGCTCGCGGGCGAGCAGGACGATGAGCCGGCCGTCGAGTTCGTCGATTCCCATGGGTGCCTCCCGGGCGGTCGGTCGGTGGTCATAGTGCACAGATATCCCAGCCATGGTGGGCTGATACTGGGCAGTCTGTACAGCAGAAATGGAAACTATTGCGCAGCTTGTGGAACGGCGGGACTCTGCCGTCATGACTGAGACCCAGCCGCTCGACACCGCACCGTCCACCGCCGCCAAGGCCGACCCCTTCCCGGTCAAGGGCATGGACGCGGTCGTCTTCGCCGTAGGCAACGCCAAGCAGGCCGCGCACTACTACTCGACCGCCTTCGGCATGAAGCTCGTCGCCTACTCCGGACCGGAGAACGGCACGCGCGAGACGGCCAGCTACGTCCTGACCAACGGCGCCGCGCGGTTCGTCCTCACCTCGGTCATCAAGGCCTCCACCGACCGCGGCCGCTTCCTCGCCGAGCACGTCGCCGACCACGGCGACGGCGTCGTCGACCTGGCGATCGAAGTCCCCGACGTGAAGGCGGCCTACGCCTACGCCGTCGAGCACGGCGCGCGCGGCCTCGACGAGCCGTACGAGCTCACCGACGAGCACGGCACGGTGCGGATGGCGGCGATCGCCACCTACGGCCAGACCCGGCACACCCTGGTCGAGCGCGGCGACTACACCGGGCCCTACCTGCCCGGCTTCGTCTCCGTCGCCCCGATGGTCGAGCCCCCGGCCAAGCGCACCTTCCAGGCCATCGACCACTGCGTGGGCAACGTCGAGCTCGGCCGGATGAACGAGTGGGTGGCGTTCTACAACAAGGTCATGGGCTTCACGAACATGAAGGAGTTCGTGGGCGACGACATCGCGACCGAGTACTCGGCGCTGATGTCGAAGGTCGTCGCGGACGGCACCCTGAAGGTGAAGTTCCCGATCAACGAGCCGGCGATCGCGAAGAAGAAGTCGCAGATCGACGAGTACCTGGAGTTCTACGGCGGCGCCGGAGTCCAGCACATCGCGCTCGCCACGAACGACATCGTCCGCACGGTGCGCGAGATGCGGGCGGCCGGTGTGACCTTCCTGGACACCCCGGACTCCTACTACGACACCCTCGGCGAGTGGGCGGGCGAGACCCGCGTCCCCGTCGAGACCCTGCGCGAGCTGAAGATCCTCGTCGACCGCGACGAGGACGGCTACCTGCTGCAGATCTTCACCAAGCCGGTCCAGGACCGCCCGACCGTCTTCTTCGAGATGATCGAGCGGCACGGGTCGATGGGCTTCGGCAAGGGCAACTTCAAGGCCCTGTTCGAGGCGATCGAGCGGGAGCAGGAGAAGCGGGGCAATCTGTAGATTGCGCAGTCCGGGCTGCGGGCCCGGCCGAGCCGGGGTTGCTGGGGCTCCGCCCCAGACCCCGCGCCTCAAACGCCGGCGGGGCTGGATTCGGCCGGCGTCGCCCGGCACCTTCAAAGCCGGCGGGTTGGAACATCCAGCCCCGCCGGCGTTTGAGGCGCGGGTCCGGGCAGAGCCCGGGACGCCCCGCGCAGCGGCCCCGGCCCGGCCCGCCTCCTACGGCTTCGGCTTCGGCTTGGGCACCGGCTTCGCCTTCGGGAGTTCCGGAGCCACCCACGGCTTGGTGGGCTGCATGTTCTCCGGGCCGCCCGCCGGGGGCTTGCCGATGGCCGCCAGGGCCTGCTTGGCCAGCGGCGCCCGCACCGGCGAGAACCGCGGGTTCGTGCGCAGGGCCTCCTCCAGGTGCCGCCGCGCCCCGGCCACGTCGCCCAGGCCGCGCTCGATCATCGCCCGGTGGTACGAGAACTCCGCGATCCGCAGCCCCTGCTCGGTGGCCTTCTTCGCGTACTCCAGGGCCCCCGCGTCATCGCCCGTCTTGTGCAGCGCCCAACCCAGCGCGTCCGCCACCTGCACGCTCTTGTGCCGGGCCCACTCCGCCGTGAGGCGCCGTACGGCCGCCGCCGGGTCGCCGTGGTCCGCCTCGAACCGGCCCAGGAGCAGCTCCTCGTTCACCCCGCTCCGGGCGGCCTGCGCCACGATCCCGTCGTACACCGCCTTCGCCTCGTCGCCCCGGCCCAGGGACTCCAGCAGCTCGCCCAGCTCCAGCGACAGTGCCGGCACCGAGGCCCGCCCCAGCGCCAGCCGGTAGTCCCGTACGGCCTCCCCGCCCCGCCCCAGCGCCGCCAGCACCCGCGCCCGGCCGCCCAGCGCCTGGGCCTGCGCCGGATCGGTGCGCAGCGCGGCTTCGTACTGCTTCAGGGCCTCCGCGTCGTCGCCGCGCTCCCACGCCAGCTCCCCGAGGCGGAACAGCACGTACGCCTTCTCCGCCGGGGCCTTCGCCGCGCCGCCCGCGTGCTCCATGGACATGGTCGCGTCCTCGCGCCAGCCCCGGTCCCGGTACACCTGCGAGGCCTTCATGAAGGCCGCCAGCCCCGGCCGCAGGTCCACCAGGCTCTCCATGGCCTTCTCCGCGGCCTTGTAGTCCCCGAGACCTCCGTACGCGTCCACGAGCACCGGGTACGCCGTCCACCGCTTCGGCGCCTGTGCCCGTACGAGCTCGCCCCACTTCTTCCCGGTCCCGAAGTCCCGCCGGGCGTTGGCCAGCGTGCCCATGCCCGTCATCGCGTCGAAATTGCCCTTCTCCGCCGGGCGCAGCTCCAGCGAGCGCTTCAGCGCTCCCTCCGCCTTCGGGTACCAGCCGGGATCGGCAGTCCGCCGCGCCTGCTCCAGGTACGCCGACCCCAGCACCGCCCACGAGGCCTCGTCGTCCGGGTGCCCCGCGACCCACTTCTCCCGGTCGGCGACCAGCGCCGACAGGTCCACCGCCGCCACCGGCGCCCCCATGCCGACCGCCGCGCGGGCCCGCTCGCTGGGCCCCGGCGGGCGCGCGTCGTCGCCCGTGCGGGCCGGCCGGATCAGCAGGGCCCCGGCGATCAGGACCACCAGGGCCGCCGCCGCCACGAGCGTCTTGCGGCCGGTGAAGGTCACGGGCGGGGCAGCCTGCTGCTGCCTCTCCTGAGAGACGGATGCGTCGCGCATAGGGTCCATGGAGTCACTGTGCGTCAATATGAAGAGCTCGCCGAGGTGTCCGAAGAGCGTCGCGGGCGTGTTCACACCGATGGCCCCGACTGTCACGCTGGCACCATGGCTGACGAAGTTGACGACGTTCGCGCCCCGAGCCGCGCCCCGCAGGACGCCCCGCTCGCCCCGCGGCTCCATGCGGTGCTCCTGGAGGGCCTCCCGCCCGAGGCCCTGCTGACGGACCCGCAGGTGACCGCCTCCTACGCCACCGACATGGCGAGCTTCTGCGCCGCGGGCACCCCGGCCGCCGTGGTCCTGCCCCGGACCGTCGAACAGGTCCGGCACGTCATGCGCACCGCCCACGCGCTCCGCGTGCCCGTCGTCCCCCAAGGTGCCCGTACGGGCCTGTCGGGCGCGGCCAACGCCTCCGACGGCTGCGTCGTGCTCTCCCTCGTGAAGATGGACCGGATCCTGGAGATCGACACCGTCGACCGGATCGCCGTCGTCGAACCGGGCGTCGTCAACGCCGTCCTCTCGCGCGCCGTCGCCGAGCGCGGACTGCACTACCCGCCGGACCCCTCCAGCTGGGAGCAGTGCACCATCGGCGGGAACATCGGCACCGCCGCCGGCGGTCTGTGCTGCGTCAAGTACGGGGTCACCGCCGAGTACGTCATCGGCCTCGACGTGGTCCTCGCCGACGGCCGGCTCCTGCAGACCGGCCGGCGCACCGCCAAGGGCGTCGCGGGGTACGACCTCACCCGCCTGTTCGTCGGCTCCGAAGGCAGCCTCGGCGTCGTCGTCCGGGCCGTCCTCGCCCTGCGCCCGGCCCCGCCCCGCCAGCTCGCGCTCGCCGCCGAGTTCCCCTCCGCGGCGGCGGCCTGCGCGGCCGTCTGCGCCGTCATGGAGGCCGGTCTGACGCCCTCGCTGCTGGAACTGATGGACCGTACGACCGTCCGCGCCGTCAACGCGCTGGGCAAGATGGGCCTGCCCGAGACGACCGAGGCCCTGCTGCTCGCCGCCTTCGACACCCCGCACGCGCCCGAGGACCTGGCCGCCGTGGGAGCGCTGTGCACCGCCGCCGGGGCGAGCGCCGTCGTACCGGCCGAGGACGAGGCGGAGTCCGAACTGCTCCTCCAGGCCCGCCGGATGGCCCTGCCCGCCCTGGAGGCCCTGGGGCCCGCGACGATGATCGACGACGTGTGCGTACCGCGCACCCGGCTCGCCGAGATGCTGGACGGGACCGCCGCCATCGCCCGTACGCACGACCTGCTCATCGGGGTCTGCGCGCACGCGGGCGACGGGAACACCCACCCCATCGTCTGCTTCGACCCCGCCGACGAGGACGAGACCCGGCGGGCCCGCGCGTCCTTCGAGGAGATCATGGCGCTGGGGCTGGAACTGGGCGGGACCATCACGGGGGAGCACGGGGTCGGCGTCCTGAAGAAGGACTGGCTCGCCCGCGAACTCGGCCCGGTGGGGCTGGAGATGCAGCGCGCCGTCAAGCACGCCTTCGACCCGGAGGGACTGCTCAACCCGGGCAAGCTGTTCTGAGTCACAGCTCTCCGTCCGCCGACTCGTCCGACGGCCACGGGTCGCGCATCCACAGCTCGTCGGCCGGCGTCGGGGCGAGCAGCTCGGCCAGCGCCGCGTCCAGGCCGAGCCGGTCGGCCTCGGTGCCGGGCGGCACGATCCTCAGGGTCCGCTCCAGCCAGGCCGACACCGACACGGCGGGGGCCTCCAGCAGGGCGTCGCCGTCGGGGGAGCTGAGCGCCATGCACAGAACGGCCTGCTGGCCGACCTTCGTGGGCCAGATCCGTACGTCGCCGTGGCCGCACGGGCGGAACACCCCCTCGACCAGCAGTTCGCGGGCGAAGGTCCAGTTGACGGGGGTGCTGGAGCCGGTGTGGAAGGTGATGTGCACGGCGTACGGGTCGTCCGTCAGGTACAGCAGCCGGGCGGGGACGGGGACGCTGCGCTCGGGGGACAGGACCAGCTTCAGTTCCAGCTCGCGCTCGACGACGGGGTGCTGCATGGCGGCCTCACTTCGGTACGGGGTACGTGTTCGGGTGGTGCGCGGGGCCGGAGGGCCGGCCCACACCCGCAGAGAGCGCCGAAGTGCCCGGGTATGACGCGACTTCGCGAGGCAGGTCGAGGATTGGCCGAAATCAATCGGATGACCGAAATCTTCCGTACGGGGCCCGCGCTCGTCAGGGTTCGCCCGAACGCTTGGATTCTCCCGTTACCGGACCTGCCGGGGGGCGGTTCTTGGCTATGGTCCACCCCTGCAAGAAGCCTCAAGCCACGATCGGAGTTGGGGACATTGACGGCCTCCCCTGGTGACG
The DNA here is from genome assembly GCF_042870555.1 of Streptomyces sp. NPDC006487. Lineage (NCBI taxonomy): Bacteria > Bacillati > Actinomycetota > Actinomycetes > Kitasatosporales > Streptomycetaceae > Streptomyces > Streptomyces sp. NPDC006487. The sequence continues at coordinate 183,201 of NZ_JBIAHN010000014.1, read as the reverse complement.
GCGAGCACGCGGCCCGCGAGGGCTACTACCCCGATCCGTCCATCCCCGGGTACGTCAGGTTCTGGAACGGCCTGAACTGGGTTCCCGGTACGAGCCGCCCCGCGGCCCCTGCCGACGAGACGGGTCCCGTGTTCCTCGACCAGACGGGAATGAGCGAGGCGCTGCGTGAGCCGGAGCGATGGCCGGAGCCCCGGCCGGAACCGGCTCCGCACCCGGCCCGCGACGCCTGGCCGGAGCCGGCCGCGCCCCGGGCGGAGCCTGCCCTGCGGCCCGATCCCGCTCCCCAGGCCGAGCCCGCTCCCCAGGCCGAGGCCGCTCGCCGGTCGGAGTCCGCTTACCGCTCCGAGCCCGCGCACCGGTCGGAGCCCGAGGCCTGGCCGGAGCCCGCCGCCCGGGCGGAGTCCGGGGCTTGGGGCGGGTCCGGTGCGGACCCCGAGCCCGCGGGATGGCAGGTCGACCCGCTCCACCAGGCCGGGTTCGGCGGGCCGCGCGACCACCGGGTGTCCTGGGGCCATGAGCACGAGGAGGCCGCGGCCGCCCGCCCCGGCGGGATCTCCCTGGCCCGCCCGCCGGTACCGGCCCCCGCCCCCCGCCCGGCGCAGGCGCATGCCCAGGTGCAGGCCCAGGCCCCGGCCCACCGCTCGGCACCGGCCCCCGTCTCGGCCGCCCTGCCCGCGCAGGTCTCCGGCTCCGCCGCCCCGGGCGGCCTCGGCATCCTGTCGGCTCCCTCCCCGGCCGGCGAGGCCGCGGCAGCCGCCCGCGCCGCCGCCCAGGAGCCCGCGTGGCCCGCCGCCCCGGCCGCGCCGCTCCCGGACGCGGCCCCGGAGCGCGCACCCTCCGCGGAGCGCCCCGCCCCCGCCCCGGCTGCCCCGGCCGTCGCGGCGGAGCCCGCCCGGCGCGCGGCCCCCGTAGAGACCCCGAACCGCGCGGAGCGACCCGCGGGGACCGGCCGCGCGGTGTTCGAGCGGATGGCGGAGCGGGCCGTGCGCCCCGCCGGGCTCGTGCGCCGCGCGACGGCCCGGCTGCTGGACTGCCTCGTGTACGCCGCCGTCGCGACCGGGGCGGCGCTGCCCCTCGTGCCCGCGGCGACCGCGCACCTCCAGGCCAAGGTGGACGCCGCCCGGGCGGGCGGCCGGACCACCACCGTGTGGCTGCTCGACGGGACCACCGCGGGCTCGCTGGGCCTCGTACTGGGCGCCGTCCTCCTCTTCGGCGTCCTCTACGAAGCCCTGCCCACGGCCCGTTGGGGCCGCACTCCGGGCAAGAAGCTGCTCGGCGTACGGGTCCTGGCCACCGCCACGCTGCGCCCGCCCGGCTTCGGCGCGGCACTGCGCCGCTGGCTCGTGTACGCCCTCCTGGGCCTCCCGGGGGCCCTGTGGGCCCTCGCGGACCGCCGGCGGCGCCGGACCCTCCACGACCGGGCGGCAGGGACGTACGTGGCCCGCTAGGGGCCTGTCGTCAAACTCCCGTCTGCCTCGCGACGCCTGGCACGCGCTCTCGCCGCACCGAACGGCAGCCAAGTACGTCCGGTACACGGGCTTCCGCCCGGCACGCCGAGAGCACGCACCAGACGCCGCGAGGCCGCCCTTCGGGCGACGACGGGAGTTTGACGACAGGCCCCAGGCCCTGTCGTTGGCCGTCTCCCGCACGCCCGTCCCCCGAATGGACGCGTTCCCGTTGCGGGCCGCTGCGGGCCGGGTTCGACTCGGGCCATGAGCACCGACCAGCCGCCGCCGGGCCAGCCGCCCGAGGACGACCCGTTCCTCAAGAAGCCCCAGGAACCGACGCCTCCGCCGTCGGGTGGTTCGCCGTACGGCTCACCGCCCGCAGGCGCCGGTGGAGGTTTCCCGCCGCCTCCGCCCGGAGGTGGCGGGGGCTATCCGCCGCCTCCCCCGCCCGGCGGAGGCGGCTACCCGCCCCCACCGCCCCCGTACGGAGGCGCGGGCGGTGGCGACCCGTACGGCGGTGGTGGCGGCTACGGCATGCCCGACCCGCTCGCCGGGATGCCGCCGCTCGCCGACTTCGGCAAGCGGCTCGTCGCCCGCGTCATCGACCTGCTGATCATCGCCGTCCCGCTGTTCGTCATCCAGCTGTTCGCCGGTGACCGCAACCGCTACACGGTCGACACGAACCAGGGCGAGGACGTCACCGAGGTCATCACCAAGTCCTACAGCGGCAGCGGTCTCGTCATGACCCTGATCTCGATCGTCGCCTACGTCGGCTACGACTGGTGGTTCGTCAAGAAGAACGGCCAGACCCTCGGCAAGAAGTGGATGGGCCTGCGCGTCGCGATGCTCAACGACGGCAGCGTCCCGCAGTCCAACGCCGCTCTCAGCCGGTCGGCCGTGCTCTGGCTGCCGACGCTGATCTGCTGCTTCTGCCTGTGGCCGATCGCGCTCGTCATCTCGATGCTCGTCGACAAGCCCTACAAGCAGGGTCTGCACGACAAGGTGGCCAAGACCGTGGTGGTCCAGGCCACCTAGCGGCACCCGGTCCGAACGCGCGGGCGGCCTCCCCACGGGGGAGGCCGCCCGCGCCTCGGTGTGCCGTGCCGTGGTCCGGGGCGGGCCGGCGGTGTCCGGTCAGTGGTGCACGGGGTGTTCCACCGGGGCGGGGGCACCGGCCGCAACGTCCTGGGGCACGGTGTCGGGCACCGGCGATGCGGTCCTCGTACGGGTCGCCGCGTGCCTCCCGCGCCGGCGCGGGAGCGGCACGGTGAGCGCGACGAGGAGCCCGAGGGCGAGGGCGGCGGCGGAGATGACCGCGACGCCGAGTCCCGTGCTCGTCTGCGAGAGCAGCAGCATGGCGATCGTCGACACGATGACGGTGGCGGACCCGTAGGCGAGCTGTGCGGCAGTCGGACGCGGCATGGCGATTTCCGTCCTCGAAGCGGGAGGGGGAGTCGGCTCGGACCAGGTCTGGCGTCGAGTGACTCTACGACGGTGGATGCCCGAGCGGAACTGTCGGTAAGCGTGACCTCACTCATGCGACGGGAAGCAGCGGAGCACGGGGGGCGCACGGGGAGCATCCCTGGGGCCCGGGGGGCCCGGGGGGCGGGGAGGGGCGGATGGGACGGGTGGGGTTCGATGGCATCCAGCACGGGTCCGCTACGGGTCCACCGCGGGTCCGGCACCAGTACGGGGCGAGTCCGGGGCGGGGTGCGACGCCGGGCCAGAAGTACCGTTCGTCCCCTATGGCCGCGGAACGTCCGAATAGCGGAACTCGATGACCGCATAGTGCAGTTGTAAGGAACAAGTCAAGGTCTGTCTTTTCTTGCGACTCTCCGGTCAAATGTCGTCACTTGAGACGCGCGCCGCACGGAACCCCCCACTCCTACGGAGAAGTTCCGCACCACTTCGCGGCCGCGGGAGGGGAACGACATCAAGTGACCAGCAACTCGGCCAGAAGACGAGCGCTGCGCGCCGCCGCAATCGGCGTGACCCTGGCAGCGACGGCGGCCACCGGCGCCGCCTTCACGATGGCCACGGCAGACCCGGGTGCGAAGGTGTCTGCCGCGGACCGCCAGGACCCGACCGCTCCTTCGAAGGAGCAGGTCAAGCACAACCTCGAAGGCCCGTTCAGCAAGCAGCAGGAGCAGGCCCGCAAGGCTGCCCTGGAGCAGGTGCTGAGCGGCAAGAAGGGCGTCGAGCAGCGGGGCGCCTCCAAGGTCGTCAAGCTCGACGACAAGAAGTACGTCGAGCTCGGCCGCGAGAAGACCGACAAGATCTTCACGATCCTCGTCGACTTCGGCGACCAGGTGGACAACACCACCACGTTCGACCCGGACGGCCCCGGTCCCAAGCCGGCCGTGCCCAAGTACGGCGGCAACCCGGGCCCGATGCACAACCAGATCGCCCAGCCCGACCGTGCGGTGAACAACAGCACGGCCTGGCGCAAGGACTTCAACCGCGCGTACTTCCAGGACCTGTACTTCGGTACCGGCAAGGGCAAGAACTCGCTGAAGACCTACTACGAGAAGACCTCCTCGGGCCGTTACTCGGTCGACGGCGAGGTGGCCGACTGGGTCAAGGTCCCGTACAACGAGGCCCGTTACGGCTCGAACTACTGCGGCCAGACCAACTGCGCCAACGTCTGGGACACGGTCAAGGACGGCGTGACCGCCTGGGCCGAGGGCCAGAAGAAGGCCGGCAAGACCGACGCCCAGATCAAGGCGCAGCTCGCCCAGTACGACCTCTGGGACCGCTACGACTTCGACGGCGACGGCAACTTCAACGAGCCCGACGGCTACATCGACCACTTCCAGATCGTCCACGCGGGCGAGGACGAGTCGGCCGGCGGCGGCGTTCAGGGCACCAACGCCCTGTGGGCCCACCGCTGGTACGCCTACGGGACCGAGGCCGGCAAGAACGGCCCCGCGAACAACAAGGCCGGCGGCACCCAGATCGGCAGCACCGGCATCTGGGTCGGCGACTACACGATGCAGCCCGAGAACGGCGGCCTCGGCGTCTTCGCGCACGAGTACGGCCACGACCTGGGCCTGCCGGACCTCTACGACACCTCCGGTGGCGGCGAGAACTCGGTCGGCTTCTGGTCCCTGATGTCGGCCGGCTCCTGGCTCGGCAACGGCAAGGACTCCATAGGCGACCTCCCGGGCGACATGACCGCCTGGGACAAGTTCCAGCTGGGCTGGCTGAACTACGACAAGGCCAAGGCCGCGACGAAGTCCACCCACAAGCTGGGCGTCTCGGAGTACAACACCAAGGACAAGCAGGCGCTCCTCGTCGACCTTCCCAAGAAGAAGGTCACCACCGACATCGTCGCTCCCGCCGAGGGTGCTTCCCAGTGGTGGAGCAACATGGGTGACGACCTCAAGAACACCCTCACGCGCTCGGTCGACCTGACCGGCAAGTCCTCCGCGGCCCTGTCGCTCAAGGGCTGGTGGGACATCGAGGCGGAGTACGACTTCCTGTACACGGAGGTCTCCACCGACGGTGGCGCCACCTGGACCGCGCTCGCCGGCACCGCCGACGGTGTGGCCATCCCGGTCGACGCTTCCAACAGCCCGTCGCTCACCGGCGTCTCGGGCGGCTGGAAGAACCTGAACTACTCGCTGAACGCCTACGCGGGCAAGAAGGTCGACCTCCGCTTCCGCTACCAGACGGACGGCGGCGCGGGCGGCAAGGGCTTCACGGGCGACGCGCTCAGCATCACGGCGGACGGCGCCACGCTGTTCACCGACGGTGCCGAGAACGGCGACAACGGCTGGACCGGCAAGGGCTTCTCCCGCGTCGGCGCCGGCTTCACCAAGGAGTACGCCCAGTACTACCTGGCCGAGAACCGCCGCTACGTCTCGTACGACAAGACCCTCAAGGTCGGTCCGTACAACTTCGGCTTCGCCAACACGAAGCCGAACTGGGTCGAGCACTACGCCTACCAGGACGGTCTCCTGATCTGGCAGTGGGACACCTCCCAGAAGGACAACAACACCAGCCAGCACCCCGGCGCCGGTCTGATCCTTCCGATCGACGCCAACGCCAAGCCGATGAAGTGGTCGGACGGCACCCTGCTGCGCAACAAGATCCAGCCGTACGACGCCGCCTTCAGCGCGTACAAGACGGACGCGATCACCCTGCACAAGAACGGCCAGGAGCTCTTCCTGAAGCCCAAGCCCGCGCAGCTCGTCTTCGACGACCACAAGGGCAAGTACTTCTACGACGAGAACCCGACCGGCTCGGTGAAGACAACTGACACCAACACCAAGATCAAGATCGTGAAGGAGACCTACGACGGTCTCGTCATGACGGTCGAGGTCGGCCCGTCCGTTAAGTAATCGGCAAAACCGCAGGTCAAAGCATGATCGGCCGTCGCCCCCTAGCGGGCGGCGGCCGTTCGCGTTTAGATGCGTGGGCTGAGTTTCTTATTGACGGGGGAGATGAAGACATGCCCGGTGGAGGTTTCGTCCGATTGCCAGGCGGCAGCGTGGTCGTCGCGCTCACGCTGCCCAGACCGTCCGTGGAAGGTGCCGTCGAGGGCGGCATCGAAGGCGGAGCCGAAGGCGGAAACGTCCGCGTGCTGGTGCACGCGGTGAACCGGGCCCGCGCCCTGACCAGGCTGCGGAACCTCGGACTGCGCGCCGTCTACCTGCGAGGCAACGCCCAGCCGCCTACTCCGGACGAGATCACGGCCGTCCTGCACCACCCCGACGGCCTGCTCTGGCGCTGCGCGCCGGACCGGGCGGCGGAGCTGTGGCACCCGATCAGGGCCCTGCTGGGCTGACCGGGCGGCTCGAGCGGGCGGGGGCCGGCCGGGGCGGGGCCGAGCGGCCCCGCAGGCGCCCCGCAGGCGCCCCGCAGGCGCCCCGCAGGCGCCCCGCCGGGCCTACGCCGGTGCCCCGGTGTCAGCCGGCCACCACCGGGGTCCCGCTCAGCTCCACACCGGCCTCCCGGAGCTCGGCCAGCGCGCGGGTCGTGGTGTGCGGGGCCACTCCGGCCGTCAGGTCCAGCAGCACGTGCGTACGGAACCCCGCGCGGGCCGCGTCCAGGGCGGTGGCCTTGACGCAGTGGTCGGTGGCGATCCCGACCACGTCGACCTCGGTGACCTGCCGGTCGCGCAGCCACTCGGTGAGCCCGCGGCCGTTCTCGTCCGCGCCCTCGAACCCGCTGTACGCCGCTTCGTACGCGCCCTTGTCGAAGACGGCTGCCACGGCCCCCGAGGCGACGGCGGGCGCGAAGTTCGGGTGGAATCCCACGCCCTCGGTCCCGGCGACGCAGTGCACCGGCCAGGAGGTCTCGTAGTCCGGCCGGGCCGGGGGGTGCGCGAAGTGGGACCCGGGGTCGATGTGGTGGTCGCGGGTGGCGACGACGTGCCGGTAGCCGGCGGTGGCCTGGCCGATGAGCTCGGTGATGGCGGCGGCGACGTCGGCTCCGCCGGTGACCGCGAGGCTGCCGCCCTCGCAGAAGTCGTTCTGTACGTCGACGACGATCAGTGCGCGGTGCATGTCCGGTGCCCTTCGGCTTGGTGTGTGGTGGGCGGGGACCCTGCGGGGGCTCTTCCCCCACCCCGCCCCTTCCCGAAACTGGGGGCTCCGCCCCCAGCCCCCTTTCGCGGGGCTCCGCCCCGCACCCCGCACCTCGAACGCCGGCGTGACCGGGTCCGGGCGGAGCCCGGGGAACGGTGGAAGGGCGGGTCGGGGACGAGCCCCGCAGGGCCCGGCCCCCGGCCTCCGGGCGCTACGCGTACTCGGTCGGGATCACGGCCTCGCCGCGCGAGAGCTGGGTGGCGGACAGCGGCAGGCCCGCCAGGACCTCGCGGTGGCGGTCGCGGGCCGTCTCCAGGGACTCGCGGGCCACGACCTCGCCGCCCTTGACCAGCTCCACCAGGAGCTGCTTGTCCGCCAGCGCCGCCGGCACCGGCCCGGTCCCGAGGACCTCCGCTTCCGCGATCCCCTCGGAGTCGACCCGGCGGGCCGCCCACTTGCGTCCCCCGACGGAGGTCTTGCCGCCCGAGGACTTCTTCGCCACCGACACCAGCGGCGCCTTCGGATCGGCCGAGGCCGCCCGCGCCACCAGCTTGTAGACCATCGAGCACGTCGGGTGCCCGCTGCCCGTCACCAGCTGGGTGCCGACCCCGTACGCGTCCACCGGCGCGGCCGCCAGCGAGGCGATCGCGTACTCGTCGAGGTCCGAGGTCACCACGATCTTCGTCGCGGTCGCCCCCAGCTCGTCGAGCTGCTGCCGCACCCGGTGCGCGACCAGCAACAGGTCCCCGGAGTCGATCCGCACGGCGCCGAGGTCCGTCCCGGCCACCTCCACGGCCGTCCGGACCGCCTCCGCCACGTCGTAGGTGTCCACCAGCAGCGTGGTGGAACCGCCCAGCGAGGCGACCTGGGCGGTGAAGGCGTCGCGCTCGCTGTCGTGCAGCAGGGTGAAGGCGTGCGCGCTGGTGCCGACCGTGGGGATCCCGTACCGGAAGCCGGCCGCGAGGTCCGAGGTGGAGGTGAAACCGCCGACGTACGCGGCGCGCGCCGAGGCGACGGCCGCCAGTTCGTGCGTGCGCCGGGCGCCCATCTCGATCAGCGGCCGGCCGCCCGCGGCCGAGGACATCCGGGAGGCGGCCGCGGCGATCGCCGAGTCGTGGTTGAGGATCGACAGGATCACCGTCTCCAGCAGCACGCACTCGGCGAAGCTGCCCTCGACGCGCAGGACCGGGGAGCCGGGGAAGTAGACCTCGCCCTCCGGGTAGCCCCAGACGTCGCCGGAGAAGCGGTAGGCGGCGAGCCAGTCCAGGGTGCGGGCGTCGACGACGTTCCGCTCGCGCAGGAACTCCAGTACGGCGCCGTCGAAGCGGAAGTTCTCCACCGCGTCGAGCACCCGGCCGGTCCCCGCGATCACCCCGTAGCGGCGCCCCTCGGGGAGCCGGCGGGTGAACACCTCGAAGACCGAGCGGCGGTCGGCCGTGCCGTTGGCCAGCGCGGCCTGCAACATCGTGAGCTCGTAATGGTCCGTGAAGAGCGCTGTCGACGGCACGTCCACCGGCAGGCCCAGGTCCGCAGGGTTCATGCGACGGATGCTAGCGCACATCTCGTCAAAGTGACGAGATGTAGGGGCCCGTTTGTGCGACGGGCCCCCGTCAGTGGCAGCATGGGACAAGTGAGTGTTGCTCCTGTTGAGATCGAACGCACCGAATCGGCCGAAGAGACCTTCGCGGTCCCCGAACCCGACGTCCCGTGGGTGACCCTGGTGCACAACGACCCGGTCAACCTCATGAGCTACGTGACGTACGTGTTCCAGGCGTACTTCGGCTACTCCAAGGACAAGGCGAACAAGCTGATGATGGACGTCCACCACAAGGGTCGGGCGGTCGTCTCCAGCGGCAGCCGCGAGGAGATGGAACGGGACGTGCAGGCCATGCACGGCTACGGCCTCTGGGCGACCATGTCCCAGGACCGCAACTGATGGGCGGCGTGTTCGAGCCCCTCAAGGCCGGCGGGGCCGCCATCGCCCTGGACGAGATCGAGATCTCGATCCTGCGCTCCCTGGCCGTACAGCTGCTGGAACTCATCGGTCCCGGCGATCCGGAGCCCGATCCGGACGCCGACCCGCTGGCCGCGCTCTTCGCCTCCTCCGACGGCCCGACCGAGCCCCCCTCCGACCCGGCCCTGGCCCGGCTCTTCCCCGACGCCTACGGCGGCCCGGAGACCCCTGCCGACGCCGACGCGGAGGAGCTGCGGGCCCACTCGGCCGAGTTCCGCCGCTTCACCGAGAACGACCTGCGCTCCCGCAAGCGGGAGGACGCGCTGGCCGTCGTACGGAGCCTGGACGGGCTGAGCCCGGCCGGCGACGGGGCGGCCGTCCTGGAGGTCGACGGGGAGCTGCGGCTGCGCTGGCTGGGGGCCCTGAACGACCTGCGGCTCACCATCGCGGCCCGCCTCGACATCACGGAGGACGACGAGAGCGCCGTGCTGTTCCGGCTGCCGGACGACGATCCGCGCAAGCCGATGGTGATGGCGTACCTCTGGCTCGGAGGTCTCCAGGAGACCCTCATCGAGACGCTCACCGGGACCCACTGAGAAGCCCTCCCGGGGGAACCTCCGGGGGATCCGCCGAGGAACCTCCGGGGGATCCGCCGAGGAACCTCCGGGGAACCCTCTGAAGATCCTCAAGCGGGTCGGCCGTTCGCTCAGCGGACCCTCAAATCCGGATAACGATCAGATCACCACGATGTGGTGATCTGATCCATTTCAGGACCTCTGTCCTGATTTTTTTATGCCCTGCGTCACATTTTCTTCCCTCATGCGCCCATAAGCACGTGATAAATCTTCACGACCGCCGACGGGGCGCCACCCATGCCCCCCGGCCTGCTTGAACCGGCTGATCGCCGGCGTGCAACTCCATCCGTATCCGGGGGGATCGAGGACCCGATCCGCTGCCAGTCGTGGCGCGGGTCGGCGTGGAGAAAGGCGCACCAAGACATGACCTCCGTACAGGTCGACGAGCAGCAGCACGACACAGGCGAGGGCGACGGTTACCACCGCGCACTCGGCGCCCGCCAGATCCAGATGATCGCGATCGGCGGCGCCATCGGCACCGGCCTCTTCCTGGGCGCCGGCAAGGCCATCTCCAAGGCCGGCCCCAGCCTGATCCTGGCCTACGCCATCGCGGGCCTGGTCATCTTCTTCATCATGCGGGCCCTGGGCGAGCTGCTCATGTACCGCCCGGTGTCCGGCTCCTTCTCGGACTACGCCCGGGAGTTCCTCGGCCCCTTCTGGGGCTACGTGACCGGCTGGACCTACTGGCTCTTCTGGGTGGTCACCGGCATCACCGAAGTCACCGCCGCGGCGCAGTACATGTCGTACTGGACCCATGACAGCTTCCCGCAATGGGCGTACGCGCTGATCTTCACCGTCATCCTCTACGGCGCCAACCTGATCTCCGTGAAGCTCTTCGGCGAGCTGGAGTTCTGGTTCTCCATGGTCAAGGTCACCGCCATCGTCGGCATGATCCTGATCTGCGCCGGCATCCTCACCATCGGCTTCTCCGACGCCGCGGACACCGCCACCGTCACCAACCTGTGGAACGACGGCGGCTTCTTCCCCAAGGGCCTCGGCGGCACGCTGATGACCCTGCAGATCGTGATGTTCGCCTTCCTCGCCGTCGAGCTGGTCGGCGTCACCGCCGGCGAGTCCAAGGACCCCGAGAAGACCCTGCCCAAGGCCATCAACACCGTGCCGTGGCGCATCGCCGTCTTCTACGTCGGCGCGCTCATCATGATCCTGTCGGTCGTCCCCTGGCACGAGTTCCAGCCCGGCGTCAGCCCCTTCGTCGCCGCCTTCGAGAAGATGGGCCTCGGCGTCGGCGCCGCGATCGTCAACTTCGTCGTCCTGACCGCGGCCCTGTCCTCCTGCAACTCGGGCATGTACTCCACCGGCCGCATGCTGCGCGACCTCGCCCTCAACGGCCAGGGCCCGAAGTTCTTCACCAAGCTCACCAAGAGCGGCACCCCGCTGGTCGGCACCACCTTCTCGGCGGCCCTGATGCTGGTCGGCGTCTGGATCAACTACGTGGCCCCCGGCAAGGCCTTCGACTACGTCGTCTCCTTCGCCACCATCTCCGGCATGTGGGCCTGGATCATGATCCTGGTCTGCCAGATCCGCTACCGCGCCGCCTCCGACCGCGGAGACCTGCCGAAGTCCCCGTTCCGCGCCCCCGGCGCCCCGTACACGAGCTACTTCGCCCTGGCCTTCATCGGCATGGTCATCGTGATGATGGGCGTCGACAAGGACGCCCGGGTCTCGCTCTACTGCGCCCCGCTGTGGGGTCTGCTGCTGGGCGTCTCCTACCTGGTGATGAAGTCCCGCGACCCGCGCTCCGCCGCCTTCACCAAGGCTTCCTAAGGCGCCGTAAGGGCCCTGTCCACCATCCGGGCCCTCCCGTACCAGTCCTCGGTACGGGAGGGCCCGTCTGCTTATCCTGTCGCTCATGCTGACCATCACCCAGGCCCTGTACGACCAGATCGTCGCGCACGCCCGCCAGGACCACCCTGACGAGGCCTGCGGCGTGGTGGCCGGCCCGGCGGGCACCGACCGTCCGGAGCGGTTCGTGCCGATGCTGAACGCCGCCCGGTCGCCCACGTTCTACGAGTTCGACTCGAAGGACCTGCTGAAGCTCTACCGCGAGCTGGACGACCGGGACGAGGAGCCCGTCGTCGTCTACCACTCGCACACCGCGACCGAGGCCTACCCCTCGCGCACGGACGTCACCTACGCGAACGAGCCCGGCGCGCACTACGTGCTGGTCTCCACGGCCGACAAGGACGGCCTCGGGGAGTTCCAGTTCCGGTCGTACCGGATCGTGGAAGGCGTGATCACCGAGGAAGAAGTGCAGGTCGTAGCGGCCTACTGAGGCACCGGCACAGGGCTACTTCTCAGTATGTGAGCGATATCCGTCCACAATGCGGGATCACACTCCAAACCAGGCACCGGGAATCGTTAACATGACCGCATGGTTTCCCACGACGTGAGCATCGAGACGCCCGGCAGGCTGCTGCTTGTGGCGCGGCTGCACGTCGACCTGTGCCGCCTCGCCAGCGCCATCTGTACTGCCGCCTGAGCCCCGCAGGCCCCCTCGCGGGCCGCGGCGGCTCACGCCTGCTCCGCTTCGCTTCGCCCGTCTTCCCTTCACCATTCTGACTGGAGCCTGCCATGGCCATCGAGGTCCGCATCCCCACCATCCTCCGCACCTACACCAACGGCGAGAAGGCCGTCACGGGCGCGGGTGCGACGCTCTCCGAGCTGTTCTCCGACCTGGAGACCCGCCACAAGGGCATCCAGGAGCGCATCATCGACGAGGCCAAGGGCGGCGAGCTGCGCCGCTTCGTCAACGTCTACCTCAACGACGAGGACGTCCGCTTCCTCGACGGCATCTCCACCGCGCTCAAGGACGGCGACAACGTCACCATCCTCCCGGCCGTAGCCGGCGGATCGAAGTAATGCGCTACGACTCCCCCCTGGCCGCGGTCGGCAACACGCCGCTGGTACGCCTGCCCCGGCTCTCGCCCTCGGACGACGTCCGGATCTGGGCGAAGCTCGAGGACCGCAACCCGACCGGCTCGATCAAGGACCGCCCCGCGCTCCACATGGTCGAGCAGGCCGAGAAGGACGGCCGGCTGTACCCCGGCTGCACGATCCTGGAGCCCACCTCGGGCAACACGGGCATCTCCCTCGCCATGGCCGCGAAGCTCAAGGGCTACAACATCGTGTGCGTCATGCCGGAGAACACCTCCCAGGAGCGGCGCGACCTGCTGGCCATGTGGGGAGCCGAGATCATCCCGTCGCCGGCGGCGGGCGGCTCGAACACGGCCGTCCGCGTCGCGAAGGAACTGGCGGCGCAGAACCCCTCCTGGGTGATGCTCTACCAGTACGGCAACCCGGACAACGCGGGCGCCCACTACGCCACGACCGGTCCGGAGATCCTTGCCGACCTCCCCTCGATCACCCACTTCGTGGCGGGCCTCGGCACCACGGGAACGCTCATGGGCGTGGGCCGCTACCTGCGCGAGCACGTCCCGGGCGTCAAGATCGTCGCGGCGGAACCGCGCTACGACGACCTCGTCTACGGGCTGCGCAACCTCGACGAGGGCTTCGTCCCCGAGCTGTACGACGCCTCGGTCCTCACCACCCGCTTCTCGGTGGGCTCGGCGGACGCGGTCACCCGCACCCGCGAGCTCCTCCAGCAGGAGGGCATCTTCGCGGGTGTCTCCACGGGCGCGGCCCTGCACGCGGCGATCGGCGTCGGCCGCAAGGCGGTGGCGGCGGGCGAGTCGGCCGACATCGTCTTCGTCGTGGCCGACGGCGGCTGGAAGTACCTCTCGACGGGCGTCTACACGGCGGCCACCACGGAGGAAGCCATCGAAGTCCTCCAGGGCCAACTCTGGGCGTAGCCGGCCTCCCCGACGCGCACCTTTTTGACGCGGAGCTCGCACCGCTCGGCCCCGGGGGGCCTCCCGGGCTTCGCCCCGCTGCGCCGGACTCCGTCCGGCGGTGGCCCGGTCGGGGCTTCCGCCACCGCCGTCCCGCCGCGGAGTCCGGTGGGCGGGTGCGGGTGCGGGTGAGTGTGCCCTGCGGGGCGGGGTCCCCTACCCGCCCTTCGCCCGTTCCCCGGGCGCTGCCCGGACCCGTTCCGGGGGCCGGCCCCCGTACCTCCGTTCCTCCAGCGCTGGGTGCATCCGGCCCCGCCGGCGTTTGAGGCGCGGGGTCCGGGGCGGAGCCCCAGGGTCTTTCGGGGTCCGGGCAGCGCCCGGGGAACGGCGGAAGGGCGGGTAGGGGACACCGCACCCGCCCGCCGGGCACCGCGCCGGGACGGCGGTGGCGGCAGCCCCGACCGGCCCCGCCGGACGGAGTCCGGCGCAGCGGGGCGAAGCCGGTGAGGCCCGCCAGGGCAGCGCTGGGCGAGCGGCGCGTCAGGAAGGCACGTCCTCCAACAGCGCGGCCAGCACCCCCGCATGACCGGCCCCCGGCTCCTTGACGGCAGTCAGCAGCGTGACCGGCCCGGCCGCAGCCACGGACCGCAGCCGCGACAGCTCCGCCACCGCCTCCTCCGAGCGGAGCTCCACCGCGTACCGCTCCCGGAACTCCGCCACCGACCCGCCCCCGTGGAACCACTTCCGCAGCTCCCCCGACGGGGCAACCGCCTTCGCCCACTCGTCGACCCCCGCCGCCTCCTTCGACAGCCCCCGCGGCCACAGCCGGTCCACGAGCACCCGGACCCCGTCCAGCTCCGGCTCCGGGGGATCGTAGACCCGCTTCAGCCGGACGGCCCCGGTCCTCCGAGCCCCCCGAGCCCCTTCACCTCGTCCCACACCGCCGGATCCACCGTCCCCAGCGGCCGCGCCCGCGCGAACTCCCATACCGACACCTCCACGACCCGGTCCGCCTCCAGGAACCCGCCCCGGGCCCCCACCACTCCCGGCGGCAGCGGGATCACCCCGGCGCGCCGGTCGTCGTACTTCCCGGTGATCCGCGCGATCCGTGCCCGGTGGCCCCGTACGCCCAGCACGAGGACGGGCCGTCCGTCCTCCAGGGACCACAGCTCACCGGCCTCCGGCCGCGGCAGCGGTCCCGGTCCGTGCGGGGGATCCGCGGCCCGCCGTACCCGCCGGGGGAGGAGCACCAGCAGGATCACGACCACCACCGCGGCGACCGCCGGCCACCAGGACGTGTCCATACTCCGACCGTAGTCCTGCCCGGCACCCCCGGCATGGCAGCGGCACGCACCGCGGCGGCGCGCACCGCGGCGCACGCCGGACGGCAACCCGCGTCCACCCCGTCGCTCCCCCGGGTGACAGCTCAGGTGATTCGCCCCACAACGGCCTGCCGCGGAGGAGCGACCGGACGTTTCGCGCCTTACGCTCGACCCACGCACGGCCCGCATTCCGTCCACGGACCGTCCACGGAGGTTCACGCTCCATGAAGCTCACCGTCGTCGGCTGTTCGGGCTCGTTCCCGTCCGCGGAATCGGCCTGTTCGAGCTACCTCGTCGAGGCCGACGGCTTCCGGCTGCTCCTCGACATGGGCAACGGCTCCCTCGGCGAGCTCCAGCGGCACATCGGGCTCTACGATCTCGACGCGATCTTCCTCAGCCACCTGCACGCCGATCACTGCATCGACATGTGCGCGTACTTCGTCGCCCGCTTCTACCGCCACGAGGGCGGCCGCTGCGGCACCATTCCCGTCTACGGCCCCGAGGGCACCGAGAAGCGGCTGTCCACCGCCTACGAGGACGTCCCCGACGAGCGCTCCATGAGCGAGGTCTTCGACTTCCGGACCCTGAAGTCCGGAACCTTCGAGATCGGCCCGTTCCAGGTCCGCACCGAGAAGGTCTGCCACCCCGTCGAGTCCTACGGGATCCGCGTCGAGCACGGCGGCCGCTCGCTGACGTACTCCGGCGACACGGGCGCCTGCCCCGAGCTGGGCCTGCTCGCCGAGGACACCGACCTGTTCCTGTGCGAGGCCTCCTTCACGCACGGCAAGGAGGACATCCCGGACCTCCACCTCAACGGGCGCGAGGCCGGAGAGTTCGCCCGCGCCGGCCGCGCCGGGCGGCTCGTCCTGACGCACATCCCGCCGTGGACGGACGCCGAACGCAACCTGGCCGATGCCCGCGCGGTCTACGACGGCCCGGTGGAGCTGGCGTACACGGGCGCGGTCTACGAGGTCTGACCTGGCCAAGGTGGCCTGGAGCTCGTACAGCCGGCCCGTCAGGCTTGGTTGCAGGGCCGCTCGTGGATTCCGCACACGCCCGAGGGCGTGCACACCGGATTGGTGTGCACGCCCTCGGAATTACGGTGTGGTGCTTGCTACTTGGCCTCGGCCTTGAGCAGCTCGGCGAGCTCCTCGTCGGACTCGCGACCGGGGGTCGGGAGGTTCCACTTGGTGATCGCGAAGCGGAAGACGAAGTAGTAGACGACCGCGAAGCAGAGGCCTATGCCGGCCAGGCCCCACGGGTTGTTCGCGATGCCGAGGTTCAGGACGAAGTCCACGGCGCCGGCGGAGAAGCCGAAGCCGTCCCGCATGCCCAGGGCCCAGGTGAGCGCCAGGGAGACACCGGTCAGGACCGCGTGGATCGCGTAGAGGACCGGGGCGATGAACATGAAGGTGAACTCGATCGGCTCGGTCACACCGGTCACGAAGGCGGTGAGCGCGAGGGAGAACATCATGCCGCCGACGACCTTGCGGCGCTCGGGGCGGGCGCAGTGCACGATCGCGAGGCAGGCCGCCGGGAGGGCGAACATCATGATCGGGAAGAAGCCGGTCATGAACTGTCCGGCGGTCGGGTCCTCGGCCAGGAAGCGGGCGATGTCACCGTGGACCGCGCCGGTCGGGGTGTCGAAGGAGCCGGCCTGGAACCACGGGAAGGAGTTCAGCAGGTGGTGCATGCCGATCGGGATCAGCGCGCGGTTGGCGACACCGAAGATGCCCGCGCCGACGGCGCCGGAACCGGTCAGCCACTCACCGAAGTTGTGCAGACCCGTGCCGAGGACCGGCCAGATGAGACCGAAGACGATGCCGGTGATCAGACCCGCGAAGGCGGAGAGGATCGGGACGAGGCGGCGGCCGCCGAAGAAGCCCGCCCAGTCCGGCAGCTTGGTCCGGTAGAACTTCTGGTACAGCAGGGCGGTGATGACACCCATCACGACGCCGCCGAGGACACCGGCGTTGACCGCGGCGTCCACGTGGATGATCTTGTCGCCGTCAACCTTGGCGACCTTGGGCAGGTTGCTGTCGGTGAAGGTGGCGAGCACCTTCTGGAAGACGAGGTAGCCGGTGACGGCCGCGAGTGCGGTCGAACCGTCGGACTTCTTGGCGAAGCCGATCGCGATGCCGACGGCGAACAGGAGCGCCATGTTGTCGAGGATCGCGCCACCACCGGCGGCCATGTAGCCGGCGATCTTGTTCACGAAGGACGGGAGGGTGTCCTTCCCGAGCATGTCGCCCGCGCCCAGGCGGAGCAGGAGTGCGCCGGCGGGCAGCACCGCAACGGGGAGCATGAGGCTCCGGCCGATGCGCTGCATGACGGCCATCACGCCAGCGCCCTTCTTCTTTTCCGCAGCGGTGGCTGTGGACATGGTCTTCCTCCAGTGGACAAGGCGCTGCCTGGGGACATGAAAAGGGGGGGTGGCGGCGTCTCGGGAAAGGGGGACCGCGAGGCCGAAAGGCCTACGTGGTCTACACCACTCAGTGGTGTAGACCAGTTGTAGCACGTGAGGTTCAGGTAAGGAACCCTCCGGTTTCGTGGGGGAGGACACAGTCGGGCATACACGACAAAGGCCCTCGGACCCTGTGGGTCCGAAGGCCTTCGACTCTCCTATGGGCGCCCTGGGCAGGGCTTGTGGCGTGACGGGAGGGGCGTTCGGCCGGCCCCGCACGGATCCTTCGCCGAAGCCCGCAGGGGCTTCGGGCCCGGCCCGGGTGACGCTCGAGGGGGGCCGGCGGGGGCCGGAGATCCCGGCCGCCGGCTATGCCTTGGTGTTCTCCGCCTGCATCGCTTCGATCTCCTCGTCGGACTCCCGGCCGGGCGTCTTGATGTCCCACTTGGTGATCGCGAAGCGGAAGATGCCGTAATAGACGACCGCGAAGCACAGGCCGATCGGAATGATCAGCCAGGGCTTCGTCGCCAGGCTCCAGTTGATGAGGTAGTCGATCAGGCCGGCCGAGAAGCTGAAACCGTCCTTGACCCCGAACGCCCAGGTCACCGCCATCGACACACCCGTGAGCACGGCGTGGACCGCGTACAGCAGCGGCGCGAGGAAGAGGAACGAGTACTCCAGCGGCTCCGTGATGCCGGTGACGAAAGAAGTCAGGCCGACCGACAGCATCAGACCGCCGACCTCCTTGCGCCGGGCCGGCTTCGCGCAGTGCGTGATCGCCAGCGCCGCCGCCGGGAGGGCGAACATCATGATGGGGAAGAAGCCGGTGAGGAACTGGCCGGCGTTCGGGTCCCCCGCCAGGAACATGGGGATGTCACCGTGCACGGTCGATCCGTCCGGCTTGGTGTAGCTGCCGAACTGGAACCACACCGGCACGTTCAGGAACTGGTGCAGGCCGATCACCAGCAGCGCGCGGTTCGCGACGCCGAAGATGCCGGCGCCCAGTGACCCCAGGCTGATCAGCCAGTCCGAGAAGCTCTCCAGCGCGTCGCCGATCGGCGGCCAGATCAACAGGCACAGGACGGCGAAGGCGATCGCCACCAGGGTCATGATGATCGGGACCAGGCGACGGCCGTTGAAGAAGCCCAGCCAGTCCACCAGCTTGACCCGGTGGTAGCGCTGCCAGAACCAGGCGGCCAGCAGACCCATGATGATGCCGCCGAAGACCCCGGGGTTCTGGAAGGTGTACTCGGCGAAGGTCTGGTCGGGACCCAGGCAGCCACCGCCGATGTCCTTCGTCCCCGTCGGGCAGTCCTTGGGGAAGACGCGCAGCACGCTGCGGTAGACGAGGAAGCCGACCACCGCCGCGAGCGCCGTCGAGCCGTCGGCCTTCTTGGCCATGCCGATCGCGACGCCGATGCAGAAGAGCAGGGGCAGGCCGAGGTCGGCGTTGAGCAGCGCGCCGCCCGCGGCGGCCATGACCTTGGCGACGTTCGTCCAGCCCAGGCCGTCCTTGCCGAACACGTCGTCCTGGCCGAACCGGTTCAGGATGCCGGCCGCCGGCAGGACGGCGATCGGCAGCTGAAGGCTCCGGCCCATCTTCTGCAGCCCTTGGAACAAGCCGTTCCACCACTTCGGCTGTGGCACTGCTGCGGCGCTGCTCGCGCTCATCCGCGTCCTCCCTGACCGGCCCGTTTTTGGCAGTCGCGACACTTGCGGCACACTGGTGTAGACCACTTGTGTTGCGGTCGCATTTCACCCGCCCGAGGGCAGGTTGGTGCTGATCGTCATCATTCGGCAGATAGCGGGCATGTGCCCGCATAGCTGGGCCAATCGTGGGTTACCGTGACGAAGCGGACCGCCCTGGTTGGTCGGTCGGTCGGGCGGCGGGCGTCACGGACGCCGGACGCCGGATGTCAGTCGGACTCGTTCTTCGTAGAACTCAGGGAGAAACACATGGCCACCAAGGCTGAGAAGATCGTCGCCGGGCTCGGCGGCATCGAGAACATCGAAGAGGTCGAGGGCTGCATCACCCGCCTGCGCACCGAGGTCATCGACCCGAGCAAGGTCGACGAGGCCGCGCTGAAGGCCGCCGGCGCCCACGGTGTCGTCAAGATGGGCACCGCGATCCAGGTCGTCATCGGTACCGACGCCGACCCCATCGCCGCCGACATCGAAGACATGATGTGAGCTGAGCCCACCGGCTCACGCGCGCGCCCCCGCGCGCACCCTTACGTACGACAGGACCCCGGCCGGACGCACCCGGACGGGGTCTTTTCGCAGCGACCCGGGCCGGGGCCCGCACCGGCTAGGCTCGGTCCCATGTCTCGCATCGACGGCCGTACGCCCGAACAGCTCCGCCCGGTCACCATCGAACGCGGATGGAGCAAGCACGCAGAGGGCTCCGTCCTCGTCTCCTTCGGAGACACCAAGGTCTTCTGCACCGCCTCCTTCAGCGAAGGCGTCCCGCGCTGGCGCAAGGGCAGCGGCGAAGGCTGGGTCACCTCCGAGTACTCGATGCTGCCCCGCGCCACGAACACCCGCGGCGACCGCGAATCCGTACGCGGCAAGATCGGCGGCCGCACCCACGAGATCTCCCGCCTGATCGGCCGCTCGCTGCGCGCCGTCATCGACTACAAGGCCCTCGGCGAGAACACCATCGTCCTGGACTGCGACGTCCTCCAGGCCGACGGAGGCACCCGCACCGCGGCCATCACCGGCGCCTACGTCGCCCTGGCCGACGCCATCTCCTGGGGCCAGGGCAAGAAGCTCATCAAGGCCGGCCGCAAGCCCCTGACCGGCACCGTCGCCGCCGTCAGCGTCGGCATCGTCGACGGCGTCCCGCTCCTCGACCTCTGCTACGAGGAAGACGTGCGCGCCGAGACCGACATGAACGTGGTCTGCACCGGCGACGGCCGCTTCGTCGAGGTCCAGGGCACGGCCGAGGGCGAGCCCTTCGACCGCAAGGAACTCAACGCCCTCCTCGACCTGGCCGCCGGCGGCTGCGCCGACCTGGAAGCCCTCCAGCTGAGCGCCCTGGAACTCGCCCTCTGACGCTGGTGGCAACCGCGCGGCCCGTCCGTGCGTCTCTTGGCATACGGGTGCACGGCGTCGAAGCCGTGCGCCCGTCCACGTACCCGAACGTCTGTATCCGTGCACATCCTCCTGGGGGCCGAAGTGAAGCCGAAGTACCGCCTGGCAGCCGTCGCCCTGACGGCAGCGCTCGCCATACCCGCGATCACCTCTTGCGACGCGATCTCGACCGCGATGGACTGCGCGAGCACGGCGGTCGCCATCACGGACGGCGCCAACGACCTCCAGCAGGCGGTCTCGCAGGCCGGCAACAGCCCGCAGGACGCCCAGAACGCGCTCAACGCGATCGAGGCCAACCTCAAGAAGGTCGGCGACCAGACGGACAACGCCGACCTGAGCAAGGCCATTTCCTCGATGAACACGGCCGTCCAGAACGTCCGCACCTCCATCGAGAGCGGCACCACGGCTCCCGACGTCACCCCGGTCGCGGACGCGGCGAAGGAGATCTCGAAGGTCTGCACCCCGGGCTGAGCCCGCGGCCCGGCGGCCGGAGGGCGGCCCGGATAATGGCTGCATGACCTCCACGCAGCCCAGCCGCCTGATCCTCGCCACGCGCAACGCGGGCAAGGTCACGGAGCTCCACGCCATCCTGTCCGCCGCCGGCCTGTCGCACGAACTGGTCGGCGCGGACGCGTACCCGGAGATCCCGGACGTCAAGGAAACCGGCGTCACCTTCGCCGAGAACGCCCTCCTCAAGGCCCACGCCCTGGCCCGGGCCACCGGCCTGCCGGCCGTCGCCGACGACTCGGGCCTCTGCGTGGACGTCCTGAACGGCGCCCCGGGCATCTTCTCGGCCCGCTGGGCCGGCGCCCACGGCGACGATGCCGCGAACCTCGCGCTCCTCCTGGCCCAGCTCGGCGACATCGGCGACGAACACCGCGGCGCCCACTTCTTCTGCGCGGCCGCCCTCGCCCTCCCGGACGGCACCGAACGCGTGGTCGAAGGCCGCCTCCTGGGCACGCTGCGCCACACCCCGGCGGGCACGGGCGGCTTCGGCTACGACCCGATCCTCCAGCCCCTGGGCGAGTCCCGCACCTGCGCGGAACTCACGGCGGCGGAAAAGAACGCCATCTCCCACCGAGGCCAGGCCTTCCGAGCCCTGGTCCCGGCGGTGAGGGAGCTGCTGGGCTGACGTCGTCCCGTGTCATGCCGAAGGCCCAGCTCTCAGAGCTGGGCCTTCGATTCCATGATCCGTGCGGCCGATGGGATTCGAACCCACATGGACTTTCGTCCAGAGGCACCTAAAGCCTCCGCTTATACCGTTCAGCAACGGCCGCGCGCGCCACAATCCTAGCCGGAACGCGGTGCTTTGCGGGCCGAGATTCGGCTCTCACGGTGGCGACGGCCTCCGCGGCACCAAGTGCTGGTGACGGCGTGACAGTGAGGGCATAGCAGCCGGAGGTTCGTGGCGCGGTCGTCGCTCCAGTCCCCGTTGACGTGGTCGACCTCCAGAGTCATGGGCCGCCCGAGCCACCTGGGGTCTGTCCCGCACATGTCGCAACACTCCGGGACGCCGATCTCCCGCAGCGCGCGCCGCAGGAGTTGGGTGCGGGTGCGTCGCAGCCCGTCGTGCTTCACAAGGATGTCCTCGGCGGTCTTCACAGGGGTGGGACTCTTCTTGCCACGTTGATGGGCCTGTCCGAGGAAGTGTGCTGTCGAGAGGCTGTCCTCGTCTTTGACGTAGCTCCGTCGCTTCAAGTTGTTCATCCGCGCCTCTTGGCGCGGCCGCGGTACGTGTCCGTCGTGGAGTGGCAGTTCGGGCAGACCAGCCGAAGATTGCCGCGACGGCCTCCGCCAGGATCGCCCTCGTCTACTTGAGGGCCTCCACCCTCTCGAAGTGCGAGACGTCCACGCCCGGCTTCCGCATGCGGTCGTGCAGGTACCGCCTCGTCGGACTCTTCGGGGCTACCCCCAGCTTCTCCAGCGCCTCCGTCAGCGTGCGTGAGCTCGCCGCAGCCTCCGTGAGGCGCTCCCTCGTGTACGGGCTGATCGGCATCCGCGCCCCCTCCGTCTCTCGGCCGCACGTGCGGCCCTCGTACGGAGTAACGGACCGATAGTCGGACGGTTACGGCTGATTTCACCCGACAAGCAGCGCGGCCCGCACCGGGTGGGTGCGGGCCGCTGCGTCAGGAGAGGGGCGGGATCAGATGCCCAGGTCCTTGATGATCTTGGCTACGTGGCCCGTGGCCTTGACGTTGTAGAGGGCGCGTTCGACCTTGCCCTCCTCGTCGACGATCACCGTGGAGCGGATGACCCCGGTCACCGTCTTGCCGTACAGCTTCTTCTCGCCGTACGCGCCGTACGCCGTGAGGGTCTCCTTCTCCGGGTCGCTGACCAGGGTGACCTTCAGGTGCTCCTGTTCGCGGAACTTCGCCAGCTTCTCCGGCTTGTCCGGGGAGACGCCGATGACGTCGTAGCCGGCCGTGGCCAGGACGGCCAGGTTGTCCGTGAAGTCGCAGGCCTGCTTGGTGCAGCCCGGCGTCAGGGCGGTCGGGTAGAAGTACACGATCACCTTGCGGCCCTTGTGGTCGGCGAGCGAGATCTCGTTGCCGTCCGCGTCGGGCAGGGTGAAGGCGGGGGCGATGTCGCCCGGCTCAAGTCGCTCGCTCATTCTCAACAGTCTCCTCGGGAGGGGATCGGTACGGTGTCGAGACTAAGCTGCTGACAGACTGTTCATGGTGGGCTACGCCCGCCAAGGGACCGACCACGACGACGGAGGCAGCGCGGTGCCGGAAGCCAGGACCCCCGCACAGATCGAGGCGGACATCGTCCGCCGCCGCGAGCAGCTCGCCGAGGCGCTCGACGAGATCGGGGTGCGCATGCACCCCAAGACGATCGTCGGGGACGCCAAGGCGAGGATGGTCGGCAACATCGACCACGTCGTCGGCCGTGCGGTGGCGACGGTGAACCGCCTCGTGACCGATGCCGGTGACGGGCTGCGTCACGACGACGGCACCCCGCGCGTCGAGCGGATCGTGCCGGTCGCGCTGCTCGCGGTGGGGGTCGTGGGCCTGCTGGTGATGTCGGCGCGCCGCAAGCGCTGATGACCCTGGGGGGTGCGGGGCGGGTGTGGGCGGGTAGGTTCGCTCCGTGAGCGAGAACACCACCACCCACGACAAGCTGCCCATCCGCATGCTGCACGACCGCGTGCTCGTGAAATCCGATTCGCCGGAAGGTGAGCGCCGCTCGGGCGGCGGCATCCTGATTCCGGCGACGGCCGCGGTGGGCAAGCGGCTGGCCTGGGCCGAGGTGGTCGCGGTCGGGCAGAACGTACGGACGGTCGAGCCGGGGGACCGCGTGCTGTACGACCCCGAGGAGCGGGCCGAGGTGGAGGTGCGCGGGGCGACGTACCTGCTGATGCGGGAGCGGGACCTGCACGCCGTGGCCGCCGAGCGGCTGGGGTCGGAAGACTCCACGGGGCTCTATCTCTAGCCCCTGCAGAGATGTGGAAAAGGGCCGGTGACCATCGTCACCGGCCCTTTTCGTTCGGTTTTGCTACGGTGGTGGGGAACCCCCGACGAGACGCGCCGTACCGGGTCGCCCCTGGCCAGTGGCCAGTGGCTGCATGACAAGACGACGCACCCCGTTCCGCTCTCGTCCCGGAGGTGCCTGTCATGGCCTGGGTTCTGCTCATCGTCGCCGGTCTGATCGAAGTCGCTTGGTCGATCGGCATGAAGTTCACCGAGGGATTCACCCGGTTCTGGCCGAGCGTGTTCACGGGCGCCGGCATCGTGGCGAGCATGGTGCTGCTGTCGATCGCGGTCAAGACCCTGCCGATCGGTACGGCGTACGGCGTGTGGGTCGGCATCGGCGCGGCCGGTGCGGCGGTGGTCGGGATGGTCGCCATGGGGGAGCCCGTCACCGCCGCCCGGATCTTCTTCATCTGTCTGCTGCTGGCCGCCGTCGTCGGACTGAAGGCGACCTCCGGTCACTGAGTCACCGGTTCACCGGTTCACCGGTTCACCGGTTACTTCGGTTACTCCAGTAGGTCCGCCGGTGGGCGTAGGCCTTCGGTGGTGCCGCCTTGGGTGCCCGTTGCGGTGCCGCCGTCGGTCTGGCCGCCGGTGGTCTGACCGGCGTCCGTCTGGCCGCCCGTGGTCTGGCCCCCGGTGTTCTGGCCGCCGGTGGTCTGACCTCCGTCCGTCTGGCCTCCGTTGTTCTGCCCGCCCGTCGTCTGGCCGCCGTCCGTCCGGCCCCCGTTCGTCTGCCCGCCTGTGGACGGGGTCCGGGTCGGGCGGCTCGGACGGCCCGAGGGGCGGTCGCCCGGTGTTTCCTCCTGGGAGGGGGTCGGGTCCGGGTTCACGGGCGGGAGCGGCGGGGGCTGGTTCGCGCCCGGCATGAGCTCCAGGTCGAAGTCGAGGGGGTCGCTGTCCCCCAGGGCCGTCTTCGTGTACTGCGCCCAGATCCGGGCCGGGTAGCCGCCGCCGCCGATGCGGGCCTCGCCCAGTGCTCCGTAGAGGGATTCCAGGGAGCCGGTGTCCGGGTCCTGGCCCATCATCGAGACGACGGTGACCAGGTTCGGGGTGTACGCCGCGAACCAGGCCGAGCGGTCCTGTTCGGCGGTGCCCGTCTTGCCGGCGGCCGGGTGGCCGGCGGCAAGGGCGGCCGTACCGGTGCCGTTGTCCACGACGCTGACCAGCATGGACGTGGTGGTGTCGGCGGCTTCGCGGCTGACGGCCTGGGCCGGTTCGCGTGACGGGAGCGGGACGGTGTCCCCCTCCTTGGTGATCTTCTCGACGAAGGTGTACGGGGTGCGGCGGCCGTGGTCGGCGAGGGTCGCGTAGGCCTGGGTCATGTCCAGGACGCTGGCCTGCATGGTGCCCAGCGCCATGGCCGGCCCCGGGTCGAAGTTCGGGGTGTTCTCGGGGATGCCGAGGGCGATGGCGGTCTGCTTGACCTTGTCGGTGCCGACGTCGACGACCATCTGGGCGAAGACGGAGTTGACGGAGAGGTCGGTGGCGGTGTTGACGGTGATGTTGCCGTAGCTGAGCTGCCCCTCGTTCTCCGGGTCGTAGGGGATGCGGCTGCCGACGACGGGTCGTTTGTTGTCGCCGTTGTAGATCGTGTACGGGGTGATCAGGCGGCCGCTCTGGGTGCGGGAGTTGTTCTGGACGGCGGAGGCGAAGACGAACGGCTTGAACGTGGAGGCCACTTGGTAGTCGTGCCGGGTGGCGTTGTTGACGTACTGCTTGGTGTAGTCGATGCCGCCGTACAGGGCGACGACCTTGCCGGTGGACGGGTCGATGGAGACGGCTCCGGTGCGTACGACGCGGTCCGCCTTGCGTTTGGCGGGGTCGAGCTTGCTGACCATCTTGTCGTTGACGGCGTCGACCATGGCGGTCTGGCGGGTCTTGTCGATGGTCGTGGTGATGCGGTAGCCGCC
This sequence comes from Streptomyces sp. NPDC006487, assembly GCF_042870555.1. NCBI lineage: Bacteria > Bacillati > Actinomycetota > Actinomycetes > Kitasatosporales > Streptomycetaceae > Streptomyces > Streptomyces sp. NPDC006487. The sequence goes on along the minus strand of NZ_JBIAHN010000014.1, from coordinate 157,622 downwards.
CTCGGCGAGGGTCTTGTCGTCGAGGATCCTGTTCTCGGCGATGTAGTCCTTGATGGCCTCGACGAGGTAGCCGCGCTGTCCGGAGAGGCCGGCGGCCGGGCGGATCTTGCCCGGCTCGGGGAACCGGGTGGCGGCGCGTTCGGCGGGCGTCATCCAGCCCTTCTTGACCATGCCGTCGAGCACGTAGTTCCAGCGGGCGAGGGCGCGGCCGCGGCCCTGGGGGTGGGCGACGACGTCGAAGGCGCTGGGGGAGTTGAGGAGCGTGGCGAGGTAGGCGCCCTCGGCGGTGGTGAGCTTGCCGACGTCCTTGCCGTAGTAGGCCTGGGCGGCGGCCTGGATGCCGTAGGCGTTGCGGCCGAAGTAACTGGTGTTCAGGTATCCCTCGAGGATGTAGTTCTTCGACTTCTCACGACCGAGCTTGATCGCGATGAAGAACTCCTTCACCTTCCGCTTGATGGTCTGTTCCTGGCCCAGGTAGTAGTTCTTGACGTACTGCTGGGTGATGGTCGATCCGGACTGGGTGCCTTTGCCGGTCGCGGTGTTCCAGGCGGCGCGCAGCATCGCCGCGGGGTCCACTGCCCGTTCGGAGTGGAAGTCGCGGTCCTCGGCGGCCAGTACGGCCTCCTGGACGGTCCGGGGGATCTGGGAGAGCGGCACGTTGACGCGGTTGACTTCGCCGTCGCGGGCGAGCTGCGTGCCGTCGGTGTAGAGGTAGACGTTGGACTGCGCCGTGGCGGCCGCGTTGGCAGGCGGGATGTGGACCAGCAGGTAGCCGGCCACGAGGGCGCCGCCGATGAGCAGGGCGAGCAGCAGGCACGCGCCCAGGACCATGCGCCAGGTCGGCAGGAGGCGGCGCCAGCCGGTGCGCTTGCGCTTGGCCTTCTTGGCCGCCTTGGCCTGCTGTTTCGCCGCTCTCTTCGCGTCCTCGGCCGTGGGCGGTGCGCCGGGCGGCGGGGCCGCGCCGGCGCCGGTGGGCTGCTGCCCGTCGGGGGTGTCGGGATCGCGAGGCGTCCATCCGGGCGGTGGTGACGGGTCGCTCATCTCCGGGACTCCTCGGCGCCGTACGAAATATCCACATCTGTACCTCATGCTGTCTACCCGATGGCCGCCGGTTCCGCTCCGGACGGGCGTAAATCGTTCGCGTGGATCGCCCCTCCGCACTAAGCTCGCGCGCTTTGGCCGACGTAGGAACGACGCAGCAACGATCCGGGAAACGGAGGGGACGAGGTGCGCCAGCCGACGGCCCGGCGAGCGGGGCTCTACGGGGCGGTCGCGGCCGGGGGTTTTCGCAGGTACGCCACCTACGGCACGGCCACCGCGGCGGGGGTGTTCACCAACACCGTGTTCGGCTTCATCCTGGCCTACACGTACATCGCGCTCTGGGACGAGCGGCCCGGGCTCGGCGGCTACGACCAGTCCGAGGCCCTCACGTTCATGTGGGTCAGCCAGGCGCTGCTCGCCGCCGGGGCGCTGATCGGCGGCGGCTTCCAGGAGGAGTTCCAAGAACGCGTCCGTACGGGTGACATCGCCGTCGACCTGTACCGTCCGGCCGATCTCCAGGCGTGGTGGCTCGCGGGTGACCTGGGCCGGGCGGCGTTCCAACTCCTGGGCCGCGGCGTGGTTCCGCTGGTGATCGGCGGGCTCGCCTTCCAACTGGCGCTGCCCACCGCCCCGCTGCGCTGGCTGCTCTTCCTGGTCTCCGTGTTCCTCGGGCTGGTGGTGAGCTTCGCGCTGCGCTACCTGCTGGGTCTGGCGGCCTTCTGGCTGATGGACGGGGCCGGGATCAACATGATGGCCACGGTCGTCTCCATCTTCTGCTCCGGGATGCTGCTGCCGCTGACCGTGTTCCCGGGCGGCTTCGGGGAGTTCGTCCGCGTCCTGCCCTGGGCGGCGATGCTCCAGGTACCGGTGGACGTGCTGCTCGGCGGAGGCGGCGGGGCCGGTGGGGCCGGCGGGGCCGCGCGTACGGCGGGGGCCCTGGGCTTCCAGGCCGCGTGGGCGGTGGTGCTGCTCGGGCTGGGCCGGCTGGTGCAGTCGGCGGCGACGCGGAAGGTGGTGGTTCAGGGTGGCTGAGCGGGTGGTGGAGGGAGGGACGGAGGCCGGGGTGGAGGCAGCGGCGGAGGGAGGAGCGGGGGGAGGGGTGGCCGGGGTGGGCGTGCCGGCCGGAAGGGCGGCGGAGCCCGGGCTCCTCGTGCCGCGGCGCAGCCGGGTCCTGGAAGGGCTGCGCGGCTACCGGCTGATCGCCGCGATGTGGATCCGGTCGACGATGACGTACCGCACGTCCTTCCTCCTCTCCACCTTCGGGAACGCGGCCATCACGCTCCTCGACTTCGTGGCGATCATGATCATGTTCTCGCACGTGGACGAGCTGGGCGGCTTCACGCTGCCCGAGATCGCCCTGCTGTACGGGTCCTGCTCGGCCTCCCTGGGCCTGGCCGACCTGCTGCTCGGCAACACCGACCGGATCGGTTCCCGGATCCGCGACGGCTCCCTCGACACCATGCTGGTCCGCCCGGTCCCGGTGCTCGCCCAGGTGGCGGCCGACCGGTTCGCGCTGCGCCGGCTGGGGCGCATCGGGCAGGGGCTCGCGGTGCTGGGGTGGGCCGTCTCCGAGCTGGACCAGCTGCACTGGACGGCCGGGAAGGTGCTGATGGTGCCCGTGATGATCACGGCCGGGGCGGCGATCTTCGGCGCGGTGATGGTGGCCGGGGCGGCCTTCCAGTTCCTCGCCGGGGACGCCGCTGAGGTGCAGAACAGCTTCACCTACGGCGGCTGCACCATGCTCCAGTACCCGCCGACCGTCTTCGCGAAGGACCTGCTGCGCGGGGTGACCTTCATCGTGCCGCTCGCCTTCGTCAACTGGCTGCCCGCGCTGTACGTGCTCGGACGGCCCGATCCGCTGGGGCTGCCGGGGTGGGTGGCGTACGCGAGCCCGCTCGTGGCCTTCCTGGTGTTCCTCCCCGCGTCGCTGGCATGGCGCGCGGGCGTCCGTTCGTACCGCAGCACGGGGAGCTAGTCGTGTCGGATGCGCTCATTTCATTGGACGGGGTCGAGAAGGTCTTCGACGTACGCCGCCGGGTGGGCCTGGTGCGCCGTGAGAAACGGCAGGTCAGGGCCGTGGACGGGATCAGCTTCGAGGTGGCCCGGGGCGAGATGGTCGGCTACATCGGGCCCAACGGCGCGGGCAAGTCGACCACCATCAAGATGCTGACCGGCATCCTCACCCCGAGCGGCGGCCGGCTGCGGGTCGCGGGCATCGATCCGGCGCGGGAGCGGATGCGCCTCGCGCACCGGATCGGCGTGGTCTTCGGGCAGCGCACGACGCTGTGGTGGGACCTGCCGCTGAAGGACTCGTACGCGCTGATGCGGCGGATGTACCGGATCCCGCAGGCGCGGTTCGCGGAGAACATGGAGCGCTGCGTGGACCGGCTGGACCTCGCCGAGCTGCTCGACGTACCGGTACGGCAGTTGTCGCTGGGGCAGCGGATGCGCGGGGACATCGCGGCGGCGCTGCTGCACGACCCCGACGTGCTGTACCTGGACGAGCCGACGATCGGGCTGGACGTGGTGAGCAAGGCGAGCGTACGGGGCTTCCTGCGGCAGCTGAACGAGGAGCTCGGCACGACGGTGCTGCTGACCACGCACGACCTCCAGGACATCGAGCAACTGTGCGAGCGGGTGATGGTGATCGACCACGGGCGGCTGGTCTACGACGGCTCGCTGGGCGGGCTGCACACGGCGGACGGCGCGGACGGTGCGGTGGTGAGCGAGCGGACGCTGGTGGTGGACCTGGAGCGGGAGCTCCCGCCGATCGAGGTGGCGGGGGCGCGGGTGGTGAAGGTGGAGGGTGCGCGGCAGTGGCTGGCGTTCCCGGCGCGCGCTTCGGCGGCTCCGCTGGTGGCGGCGGTGGCGGCGGAGTACCCGCTGCTGGACCTGTCGGTGCGGGAGCCGGACATCGAGGACGTGATCGCGCGGATGTACGCGGGGCGGGGATAGGGGTCAGTGGTAGGTAGGGGGGCGGGGCGGGGAGGGTCGGGGCGGGGGTTAAATCAGGGACAACCCTGAGCCGGAGAGGGGTTCGGGCCGTACCGCTCTCCGGGGTGACTGCATAGGCTGGTCCGCATGAGTGATGAGCGGTCCGAGAAGCCGTTGCCGGAGTCGGCGCAGTCCGAGGAGCAGCCGCAGTCCGAGGAGCAGCCGCTGTCCGAGACGGCCCTCCCGGGAGGACCATCGCCCTCGCAGGTGCCCTCGCAGGTGCCCTCGCAGGCGCAGGCGCCTGCACCCTCGCCGGCGCCGCTGCCCGAGCTGAGGGCTTCGGACGCCGACCGGGAGCGGGTGGTGGACCGGCTGCGGGACGCCGTCGCCGAGGGCCGGCTCGACATGGACGAGTTCGAGGAGCGGCTGGACGCCGCCTACCGGTCCCGTACGTACGCGGAGCTCGAACCGCTGACGCGGGATCTTCCGGCGCTGGGCGCGACGGCGCCGATCGCGGCCGCCCCGGTGGCTCCGGTCGGGCTGACGAAGGCGGAGCCGGCGGGTTCGGAGGCCGCCTGGCCTGCCCGGATCGTGGGCGGCGGAGGGGCGGCGGGCGGTCCGGCCATGGCCGTCGCGGTCATGTCGGGCTTCCAGCGCAAGGGCAACTGGACCGTGCCCGCCCGGTTCCACGCGGTGGCGTTCTGGGGCGGCGGTGAGATCGACCTGCGCGAGGCGAACTTCGCGGAGCGGGAGGTGGTGATCAACTGCGTCGCCATCATGGGCGGCATCCAGATCACCGTGCCGCCGGGCGTCGAGGTCGACGTGCGCGGCATCGGCGTGATGGGGGGCTTCGACCAGCGCGACAGCCCCGGCCCGGTGGAGCCGGGGGCTCCGCGGGTGGTCGTGACGGGCCTCGCCTTCTGGGGCGGGGTCGAGGTGAAGGTGAAACCGCCGAAGCAGCGGGCGATCGCGAAGCAGAAGCCGCGCAAGGAGTTGTAGAGGGAGCTGCGGAGGGAGCTCCAGGGCGACACGGTCCGGGGGACCGCGGTCCACGGACGGGGGACGAGTTCGGCGCGCCGGGAACTCCCCGGGCGCCCCGGGAGTCGGATGCTATGAAGTCGGACGCTTTGCGGCCGAAACCGTCGCCCGGGGGAAGGCAGGAGCACGTGGAGCAGGGCAGCACGACGGCTACGGCACGGGGCGGCTTCGTGTTCAGCGAGGCGGACGAGGAGCGCCGGCACGGCGTCCGCCGGATGAAACGGACCGCCACCGGCCTGCTGATCCTGGTCGCGCTGGTCTACGTGGCGGCGAAGTGGGCGGAGCACGCGGGCGCGGGCGGCTGGGCCGGGTACGTCGCGGCAGGGGCCGAGGCGGGCATGGTCGGCGCGCTCGCGGACTGGTTCGCCGTCACCGCCCTGTTCCGGCGGCCGCTCGGCCTGCCCATCCCGCACACCGCGATCATCCCGACGAAGAAGGACCAGCTGGGCGTCTCGCTCGGGGAGTTCGTCGGGGAGAACTTCCTCTCCGCCGACGTGGTGCGCACGAGGCTGCACGCCCTCGGCATCGGCGGCCGGCTCGGCGCCTGGCTGGCCGAGCCCGCGCACGCCGACCGCGTCACGGCAGAGCTGGCCACGGCCTTGCGCGGGGCGCTGACGGTCCTGCGGGACTCCGATGTGCAGGCCGTCGTAGGCGAGGCGATCACGCGGCGGGCCGAGACGGCGGAGATCGCGCCGGGGATCGGCAAGACGCTGGAGAAGGTCGTCGCGGACGGCGGCCACCGCCGGGTCGTGGACCTGGTGTGCGCGCGGGCGTACGACTGGCTGGTCACCCATGCCGAGTCGGTGGAGTCGGCGGTGCAGGGCGGGGCCCCCGGCTGGACCCCGAGGTTCGTCGACCGCAAGATCGGCGACCGCGTCTACAAGGAACTGCTGCGCTTCGTCCAGGAGATGCGGGACATGCCGGAGCACCCGGCGCGCGGGGCGGTGGACCGCTTCCTCGCGGACTTCGCGGCGGACCTCCAGTCGGACACGGAGACGCGGGCGCGGGTGGAGCGACTGAAGTCGGAGATCTTGCAGCGCGAGGAGATCCAGGACGTGATCGCCTCCACCTGGACGGCGGTCCGCTCGATGATCATCTCGGCGGCGGAGGACGAACGCAGTGCGCTGCGCCTGCGGGTCCGCTCCTCGCTGATGTCCCTGGGCGCCAGGCTGGCGACCGACGGCCGCCTCCAGGACAAGGTGGAGGGCTGGATCGAGGGCGCGGTGGTCTACGTGGTCACCACGTACCGCACGGAGATCACCTCGCTGATCACGGACACGGTGGCGGGCTGGGACGCCGAGCACACCTCGCGCAAGATCGAGGCCCACATCGGCCGCGACCTCCAGTTCATCCGCATCAACGGCACGGTGGTCGGCGCTCTGGCCGGACTGCTGATCTACAGCTTGTCGCGCGCCTTCGGGGCTTAGCGGGGGCCACCTCGGGGTCTGGCGGCGGCGCAGCCTGACGGGGACGCCGCTCGGCGCGTACGTGGCCGGTGGGACGTCGCTCGGCGCGTACGTGGCCGGTGCGGCGAGGCCGGTGGGACGTGGCCGGTGCGGCGAGGCCGGTGGGACGTGGCCGGTGGGACGACGCCGGCGGGACGAGGCCGGTGGGACGAGGCCCGGCCGGGCAGGGTGGGCGGCGCCGTACGGGACGCTCCCGGGCGTGGTCAGCGGCGCCGGGCGAGATGGACGACCACGTCGGCGGCGATCTCGACGCGGGCCGGCAGGATCCGCACGACCCGGCGGAACACCTGCTCCCTCTCGACGGCCGGCAGGACGAGGTAGGCGGAGACGGTGGAGAGGTAGCCGATGTAGTCGTCGGCGCTCATCGTCAAGCGGCGGTCGATCACGGCCTGCCGCACATCGGTGAACCAGGCGGAGGCGGACCGCTGGAGCTCCGTCCCCGGCCACTGCAGGGCGTCTTCGGGTGGTGTCCCGTCCGGGGACGGGATCTCGTCGCTCTCCAAGAACGGCGCCCGCGCCGCACGAACGGCCTCCGTCACGGCCGGGTCGACCGGCCGCACCTGCCCGCCTGCCGAGGCGAACACCCCTGCCGACTCCACAAGGGAGGCCACCCGCGCCCACCGGCCGTCCGGGTCGGTCCAGTGCAGCGCCGCCACCGCGTAGACCAACCCGTACCGCCGACGGCCCGGCCGTAGCTCCTCGAGGGAGGCCCGCACCGGCCTGACGCCCGCCGGTACGTGCTTGCGCAGCTCGGCGAGCATGGCTCCGTCGGGTTCGGTCGCGGTGACGGCGATCCCGTGCCCGGCGAACAGACGGGTTGCCTTGCCGGTCCCGGCGCCGATTTCGAGGGCGCTCGGAACCGGACCGCCGGCGTACTCCCGCACGAGGTCGAACAGCTCCGCGGGATATCCGGGCCGGAACCGCTCGTACGCCTCCGCCCTCTCTCCGAAGCTCAGTGCGCGATCAGGCATGCCGGAGATCCTGGCACGAACGGGTGCCACGCGGGGCCGGGCGCGGAGATGGTGCCGGACGGGCAGAGCGTCGTCCGCGGTCCGCGGACCGGTACCCGGGGTGGCCGGTACCGCCGGGGCGGTCAGCCCCTGTCGGCGACCGCCCAGGACGCGGCGGCCACCACGCCCGCGGCGCCGATGACCGCCGGCCAGGCGCCGACCTTCTTCGCCAGCGGGTGCGCACCGGCGAACCCGGCGAGGTACAGCGCACCGAGCCCGGCCGCGGCGGGGGCTCCGCCCCGCTTGTGCCACTCCCGCCCGGCCACGATCCCCGCGGCGCCGAGCACGACACCGCCGAGGGGCCGCTTCTTGGTCCACCGCGCGACGGCGTAACCCCCGACCAGACCGGCGGCCGCCACCACAGAACTCGGTACCCGTGCCATGCTGTCCAACTCCCTCACCTCATCGGTTCATCGGTTCATACGCGCACACCTACTCGCCCCCCGAGGCTAACTCGACCCCTTGACCACCCGTCGGGCCCCCACCGCGCCCAACACCAGTACGGCACCGCCGATCACCGGATCCGGCACGGCGTCCCGTACGCCGCGCGGCAGCACCGCGACCACGCCCAACACGAGCAGAAACGCGAGCCCACACCCGCCGGCGGCCCGAAGCAGTCTGTCCACGTGCTGCTCAACGCGGCCGCCGGGCCGCCCGACACGGACCGTGCCGAGGGGATTTGTCGCACACTCGCCGGATCCGCGCGATGTCTGCTCAGGGAACCTGATGGGCATAAATTCAATCTCCCACCCAAAGGGGCAAACCACCTCGCCCCCTCCCGCCCGCCCCACCCCTCCCACCCCTCATCCCACATCAGGAGCCAGGACATCGTGATCTGCTACGGACAGGCCGTCCTCGACCTCGCGGACGAACTGGTCGACGCCTACGCCGACGTCTTCTCCGCACCGCCGTGGAACGAAGACGAAGAAACCATTCGCCAGTTCGCCACCCGCCTCCCGGCCGACGCCCGGCGCCGTGGTTTCCGTACCGCCTTCATCCAGTCCGCCACCGGCATCGACGGCTTCGCCACGGGCTGGATCACCCCGGTGGCCTTCCCGAAGAACCGGGCGTACGCCCAGGTCTCGGCGCAGCTCGGCTCGGCCCGGGTGAAGGAACTCCTCACCGGGGCGCTGGAGATAGACGAACTCGCGGTACGCCCCTACGCGCGTGGCCGCGGCACCGCCCGGGACCTCCTCACCGAGATCACCACCGACGCCCCGGACCGCCGCGCCTGGCTGCTGACCAGCCGGCTGGCCAAGAACACGGTGGCCACGTACCGCCGCCTGGGCTGGCACGAGGTCGCGGCCCTGCCCGGCACGGAGACGGGCGTCATCGTCTTCCTGTCCCCGGACCACCCGAACCGGGCGGCGTAGCCCGCGGCCCGCGCGGCAATGAAGACGGGCCTCACCGCCTTCCCGGTCCGGTCCCGTCCCGTACCGTCCCGCCCGATCCCGTCCGTCCCGTCCCCGCACCCCTCCCGACCCCGGCGGCGCAGCCCTGCCGACCGCTCCCGGACTTCGGCCGGACGGCGACGGCCGGGAGGTGCTCCCCGCTCACGTCCGGCCAACGGGCCGACCGGATCCGGGAACCCACGGGAAGCGTCTCTGGACGGCGCAGGACACGCCGCAAGGACACCCGGAGGCAGCTCCGAAACATCGCCCGGAGGCGCGTCCGAGTCACTCGGGCGGGGCATACCGCGGCCATGAACCCCACCACGGGCACCACACGCCCCACGCACACGATGCCCCCGGCACACCCGGTGAAGTCCAGGCGGCCCGCCCGGTCCAGGCAGGCCACCCAGCCCCCACCCAGCACTCAGCCCACCCAAACCCGCCCCACCCCCACTTCCACGGCCCGCCGCCAACTCAACCTGGCCACACGCCACCAACTCACCACCACCGCCGGCGTCCCACCCGGCACGATCGCCTCCCGCACCCGCCCCGGCGGACCCTGGCAGCGCCTGCTGCCCCGGGTCTACCTCCTCCAGACCGGCCCTCCGGACCACCGCCAACGTGCCCTCGCAGCCGTCCTCTACGCCACCGAATCCGGCTCCGACCCGCTCTCCGGCGAGACGGCCGCCCTCACCGGCGGCGCGGCCCTCGCCCTGCTCGGGATCCGCGAAGCCCCGTACGCCCCGGCCGACGTCCTGATCCGTGCGCCGCGCCGGCTTGCCGGCTCTCCGGGTGTGCGCCCGTACCCGACCACCCGCTGGCCCCGCACCATCACCGTCTCCGGCATCCCGAGCACCCGCCCGGTGCGCGCGGCCGCCGACTTCGCGGCCCGGACCGAGGAGCCGGCGGACCGGGTCCGCTCGGTCCTCGCGCACGTCGTGCAGTCCGGCTGGTGCCATCCGCACGACCTGTACGCCGAACTCCGCGCCGCCCGCCTCCTGGCCCGCCCCGCGATCCGCGCGGCGGCGGCGGAACTCCTCGCCGGAGTCCGCTCGGTCGCCGAGGCCCGGGCCCGCGACACCCTCTCGGCCACGGACCTCCCGACGCCCCTGTGGAACGCCCGCCTCCACACCCCGGACGGAACCTTCCTGGCGAGCCCGGACGCCTACTGGCCCGACGAGGGCGTGGCTCTGGAGATCGACTCGGCGGAGTACCACTACACCCGCGACTCCTGGCACGCCACGCTCCACCGCCGCCTCCGCCTGGAGTCCCACGGAATCCTGGTGGTCAGCGCCACCCCCTCGATGATCCGCGACACCCCGGCCGAAGTCATCGCAGCCCTCCGCACCCTCCTCACCCTGACCACCACCCGCCCCACCCCACCCACAGCCCTCGCCCGCGGCCACCAGCAACTGCTGCTGTTTCGGGGAAATCCCTGACTCGTCTTCTGCCTGCCTGCCTACCTGCCCGCGTGCGTCGTTTTCCCCTGCAACGAAGTACGGCCAGAGACAAACAGCATGTGATCGACCGGGATTGACTGCTGTTGATGTATGCGTAGCGTTTCGGCATGACGATGCGAGAGCTGCTCTTCGAAGTTGCACACACGTATGACCAGAAGGCGAGCACGAAGGGGCACGTTCCCGGTCAGAAGGTCCTTCGCAAGGTGGCCAGCCGTACCGACCTCGGGGTGCTGGACGGCTGGGAAGCAGAAGGCTACGGGGGGAAGGGGACTGCTGCCCTAGCGCCGTGGGTGGGGGTATTCGACCCGAAGATCAACCGCAATCCGAAGGCCGGACTGTACCTCGCCTACATCTTCAGCACGGATCTGAAGACGGTGACGTTGACCCTTCAGCAGGGGGTCACGGATCTGGAAGAGAAGATCCGTGGGAGGAAAGTTCTCCTCAGCCATCTGGAGCGGCAGGCGGACCGTCTCTTTACGGCTCTACCGGCGAAGCTGGCCGAGGAGTGGAACTACCGTCCGTCCTTCGGCCCGCAGGAGCGCCCGGAAGCGTACGAGGCCGCAAGCGTGGTGGCTCGTCCGTACGACGTCAGCAACCTCCCTACGGAGGACCAACTACAGCAGGACCTTCGCGCGGCCGAGAGTCTGCTGAGGAGTGCTGCCGAAGCGGATGAGGCACTGCGGGCCGAAGAGGAAGGCGAGCCGGGGCTCGCCCAGCCGAAGCGCAAGCGTAAGGCCGGGGCGGCTCCGGCGATCGGGTTCAAGCCGGGCAATAGCTCGGCCTATCTGGTGGCCATCGCGGCTCACGAGCAGCTGAAGAGCCGCAAGCACGAGCTGCTGATCCAGGATTTCGCCACCCACATTGCCGAGCGGGATTACGAGGCGAGGAACCAGCACATCCACCCCAAGGATCTGACGCTCCACCCGGCCGATGCGGCCGCGGGCGACGCCGGAGGGGCCGATGCAGGAGCGGCCGATCTCCAGGAGTGGCTCGTCGAAGCCAAGGTGCTGAGGAACGGCAACGCTGCTCCGGCCGTACGCGAGGCCGTTGGTCAGCTCAAGGAATACAGCTACTTCCTCTACGGAGAGAAGGGGCTGAAAGCCCCCCACCTCATCGCGCTCTTCTCCGAGGACATCGGTGTGTACGCGTCGTACCTGGAAGCCGAAGGCATCGCCGCGATCTGGCAGACCAGCGATGGCTGGGGCGGGACCGCCACCGCTGATGCCTGGGGAATGGTGGGCTGATCAGGCGGCGCCATTTCCGTGGCACTCCCCGTAAGGCCTGCCCGATGTGCACCAGCAGGTGGTGGTGTTCGTCGGGGGCCAGGGGGTGGCTTTGCCGCGGGCGGCCAGGGTGGTGGCGTATTCCGCCAGGAGGGACGGGGAGGACGGGGAGGTCTTCTCCGAGGCGGCGAAGGCTTCGTATGAAGGGACGCTCGCCGTGACGATGCCGAGGTTCGTGGTGCCCGAGGCGGCCAGGGAGCGGAGGGAGGCTTCCACCTGGGCCAGGTGGGCGTCGTGGGAGGGGTACTCCGCCGAGAGGGTGGGGTAGCTGGTGAGGAGTTCTGCCAGTTCGCGGGCCGGCCAGTGGAGGATGGCCACCGGGAAGGGGCGGGAGAGCGCGGCGCGGCGGTCGCCGAGTTCGGCGCGCAGGCGGGCGATCTCGGCGCGGAGTTCGGCGGGGTCGTCGGAGCCGAGGGCCCAGATGCGCTTGGGGTCGTGGAGTTCGTCCAGCGGGATCGGGCCGATGTGGCGGGTGTCCGCGACCATGTCCCAGTCGTCGTGGGGGAGTCCGAGGAGGCGGCGTACGCGGTGGCGGCCCGTGAGGAGCGCGGTCGTGGCCGGGGTGAGCGGGGCGTTGTCCGGGACCAGGAGGGTGGCCGCCTCCGTGAAGCACTCGTGGGAGGCCTCGAGTTCGTCGTGGGCCTCCAGGGCTTCGGCGATGACCTCCCAGGGGGCGGGGTCCGAGGGGGCCGCCGCGCGGATGCCCTGGATGAGGGCGCGCGCCTCGGGCTCGTGGCCGTACTCCCAGAGGTTGGCCGCCTGGAGGGCCTTGATGAGGGACGGGTCGTCCGGCGTGTCCGCGGCCAGGAGTTGGTCGTAGAGGGCGCTCGCCCGCTCGCGTTCGTCGGCCAGTTCGAGGTGGGCCGCGGCCTGGAGGAGCAACGGCTCCTGGTCCTCGGGGTAGCGGGTCGCCGTGCGGATGAGGCGCTCGGCTTCGGCGATGTGCTCGGCAGGCGTGTCGGGGCGCATGGTTTGCAGCGTACTGCCGCTGGTCAGTTGAGGGGGGAGGACTTAAGGTGCCGCCCGTGCGAGATCGCGTGCGGGTCGTGGTGCAGGGGAGGGGCCGGCGGTCCTGGCATGCTCGCAGGGCCGGTCTCGCCGGGGCGTTGTGGGCGGCCGGTGAACTGGCCGTCACGGTCGGCGTGGTGGTGATGCTGCTGGTGGTGCACCAGGTGTGGTGGACCAACCGGCAGGCGCTGAGCGCCGCGCACGAGGTGGTCAGGGAGCTCGAGGGGGGCGGGTGGCCCGCCGGTCCCGAGGGGGAGGGGCAGGGGGAGGGGACGGGGGCGGAGGAGGGGCCGGACGCAGAGGCTTCCGTCGGGCCTTCCGGCGGTTCGGGCGATTCCGGGTCCCCGGGGGGTGCCCCCGCCGGGAACTCCGGGCCGCGTACCGTCGATCCACCGCCCCGGGCGTCCGCGTACGGCATCCTGCGCATTCCGCGTCTGGGCGTCGCCGTACCCGTCGCGCAGGGCGTGGACAAGCGGTCCGTGCTCGACAAGGGGTACGCCGGGCACTACGTCGGGACCGCGCAGCCGGGTGCCGAGGGGAACTTCGCGCTCGCCGGACACCGCAACACGCACGGGGAGCCCTTCCGTTACATCAACCGGCTCAGGGCCGGGGACGAGCTGATCGTGGACGTGCGGGGGAAGCGGTACGTGTACCTCGTCGGGCAGACGCTCGCGGAGACGACCGAGCGCGACACCGGGGTGATCGCGCCCGTCCCGCGCAGCGCCGTGACGCCGGGGGCCGGGTACAGCGAGCCCGGTGCGTACATCACGCTGACCACCTGCACGCCCGAGTACAGCTCCAAGTACCGGCTCGTGGTGTGGGGGACCCTCAAGCGCTGACGGGTGGACGCGCGGCCGGACCGTAGGGTGGGGCGGTGCGTCTGAAAAGGGTGAAACGTCCGCAGTTGTTGTGGCTGGTCGTGCCGTTCGTCTTGTTCGTCGGTGTGCTGCCGCTCGCGAACCGGGTGGAGCCGGCGCTGGGCGGCGTACCGTTCCTGCTCCTCTGGTTCGCCGGGGCGACCCTGCTGACCCCGCTTGCGGTCTGGCTGACCTGGCGCGGTGATCACCGATGAGTCAGGTGGCCGTGGCGACCACCGTCTTCGGCGTGTTCATGGTGGCCACCGTGTCGCTCGGACTGCTCGCGGTGCGCGGACGCGGCGGGGGCGGCGGCGGGCTCGCCGAGTGGTCGGTGGGCGGGCGTTCGCTCGGCACCGTCTTCATCTGGGTCCTGATGGCGGGCGAGGGGTACACGAGCTTCAGTTACCTCGGCGCGGCCGGCTGGGGCTACAACTACGGCGCCCCGGTGATGTACGTGGTCGCGTACATGTCCTGCGGCTACGCCGTCGGCTACCTCGTCGGCCCCATGCTGTGGGACTACGCGCGCCGCCACAACCTCGTCGGCATCACCGACATGGTGAGCCACCGGTACGGCCGTCCCTGGCTCGGTGCGGCGGTCGCCGTCCTCGCGACCGTCTTCCTGCTCCCCTACATCCAGCTCCAGATCACCGGAATGGGTGTGGTGGTCTCGACGGTGACCTACGGGGCGGTGCCCCTGGAATGGGCGTACTTCATCGCCTTCGCCGTCACCACCGGCTTCGTCGTCGTCAGCGGCCTGCGCGGCAGCGCGTGGGTGTCCGTGCTGAAGGACGTGCTGGTCATCGGCACGCTCGGGTTCCTCGCCGTCTACGTGCCCCAGCACTACTTCGGCGGGTACGGGGAGCTCTTCGGCCGGTTGACGGCCGAACGCCCGCAATGGCTGACCCTCCCCGGAGCCGGCAGCGGGGAGGGCGGCCGGGGCGAGCTGGGGGTGGGGTGGTTCGCCTCCACCACGGTGCTGAACGCGCTGACCGTCGTCATCTTCCCGACCACGGTCGCGGGGTACCTGGGCGCGCGCAGCGCCGACGCGCTGCGCCGCAACGCGATCCTGCTGCCCGCCTACAACGTGCTGCTCTTCGTGCCGATGCTGCTGGGCATGGCAGCGCTGTTCGTCGTACCGGGACTGACGGGCGCCGAGTCCAATCTCGCGCTGTTCAAGCTGGTCGTGGACTCCCTGCCGGCGTGGGCGGTGGGGGTGATCGGGGTCGCGGCGGCGCTGTCCTCGATCGTGCCGATGGCGGTGTTCATGCTGGTCATCGGCACGATGTGGGGGCGCAGCGTGCTCTCGCTCGTGCCGCGGTGGAGCTCGGGGGAGCGGCAGAAGCTCGCCTCGCAGGTGGTCGTGGTGGCGGCCGGGACGATCGCGCTGGTGATGACGTACACGGCGCCGAACACGCTGGTCAGGCTCTCGCTCGTGTCCTACGAGGGCATGGCACAACTGGTGCCGATGCTGCTGCTGGGCCTGGTGTGGCGCAGGCTCACGACGCCGGCCGCGGTGGGCGGGCTGGCCGCCGGGGTCGCGGTGGTCTGCGGGCTGGTCTTCACGGGCAACGACCCCGTGTGGGGGGTGAACGCCGGAATGGTCGCCCTCGCGGTGAACCTCGGGGTCGCGCTGACCGTGACCTGGCTCGGTCCGCGGGAGCGGGCGGCGGGCGGGGGCGGGGGGCCGGACCGCCGGCCCGACGGGGAGGTGCTGGCGCGCGACCCGCTGCCCGGGACCGGGGACGAAAACGAGGTTCCGTCCGTTGTCGGTGCACGCGGTTAGTATCGATCGCGAGTACGAGTACGAGTACGAGTACGAGTGCGGGTGCGAGTGGTTGGTGCGCGGAGGGGGTGGTTCGTATGGCAGAGCACAGCGGGCTTCGCCCCGTGCGGTTCACGGCGCCGTCCGCGCGCCTCGTGGCACTGCTGACCTCCCTCCTGCTGCTCGGCGGCTTCCTCGGGCTGTTCGCCGGGGAGGGCGGGCTCGGCGCGGTCGTGGTGGTCCTCGCGGCGAGCTTCGCCGTGGGTGCCTCGGCCCTGGCCGCCCGGCTGGTCCGGCCGGTGCCGCCGCACCGAATACGTACCGCGATCCGTGATCGCGAGCAGCGCACGGCGTTCCTGCCGCAGCGCGATCCCGATGCTTCGGGCCGGTCGCGGCCCCGGGCGCCCGGCCGTCTCCTTCCGACGGCCGCGTAGGGGCGCGCAGCTCCTTCCTCCTGATCACTTCTGATCGCTTCTTTTGCCGCCCCTCGCGGGTCGTCACGCCGAAACGCATCTCTTTCGACGTTCGACGAGTCCCTTCGGAGGGCCCACGTGTCCGTTTTCATCGATCTTGTTGCTGTGCTGGGCCGGCTGCTGGAGCCGGTGCTGGCCGAGTCCGCGACCGCTGCCGCGATCGTGCTGTTCACCGTGCTCGTGCGGCTCGCGCTGTACCCGCTGAGCCGGGCCTCCTTCCGCGGGGCGACCCCGGTGGCGGGCCTGCTGCCGGTGCTGCTGCAGCTGCCGGTGTTCTTCCTGATGTACCGGGCGTTCTCCTCGGCGGAGATCGGCGGGGCCGCCAACGAGCTGCTCGGGCACCGGCTGTTCGCCGCGCCGCTCGGGGACCGGTGGGGCGACGCACTCGGGGAGGGAGGCCTCTTCGGGGAGCGGGGGCTGGTGTTCCTCGGGCTGTTCGCGGTCGTCGCGGTGGTGGCCGCGTGGAGTGCGGTCCGCGGACGAAAGGCCGCGGCGCTGGCGGCTGCCACGGGTGGGGCCGGCGCTGCCGTGGTCAAGGCGGGCGGTGCCAAGCCGGGCGGTGCCAAGCCGGGCGGTGCCAAGCCGGGCGTGGGCAAGCCCGGCAGGGCCGGCGGGGCTGCCGGTGCCAAGGCTGCCGGTGCCAAGGCGGGCGGTGCCGTGGGTGGCCGTGCCAAGGCGGGCGGTGCCAAGGCCGGTGGGCTCGGGGTCTCGGGGGCTGGTGGGGCCGGGGCGGTCGCCGGTTTGAGTGCCGAGCAGCAGGAGGTCATGCGCAAGCTGGGCGGCGTCCTGCCCCTGCTGTCCTTCGGGACGCTGATCACGGCTGCCCTGGTGCCGCTGGCGGCCGGGCTGTACCTGGTCACGACCACCGCCTGGTCGGTGGCCGAGCGCCTCTGGCTCCAGCACCGGAAGGACCGGGCGGGGCGTGCCGGGCAGGAGCCCGGCGGAGCAGAGCGTTCCGTCATGTGAACAGGGTCTTGCGGATGAGGCCGACATCTTGGAGGATCGACCAATCCTCCGATGGCCGCAACCCATCGTCCGGCCCGGGGCATGCCCATGGGCCGACCACCCTCGACCACGGGAGAATGCCCATGAAGCTGCTGCGTGTAGGACCCGTCGGGTCGGAGCGCCCCGCGCTGCTCGACCAGGACGGGACCCTGCGGGACCTGTCCGGCCTGATCACGGATGTGGACGGCGCGCTGCTCTCCGACGACTCCGTGCTGTCCCGGGTCCGGGACGCAGCCGCGTCCGGTGAGCTCCCGGTGCTGGACGCCGAGGGTCTGCGGATCGGGTCCGCGGTCGGCCGCATAGGCAAGGTCGTGGGCATCGGCCTGAACTACCACGGGCACGCGGCCGAGGTGGGCGCCGAGGCGCCGGCCGAGCCGATCGTGTTCCTCAAGGCCCCGGACACCGTGGTCGGCCCCGACGACACCGTGCTGATCCCGCGCACCAGCGTCAAGACCGACTGGGAGGCCGAGCTCGGCGTCGTCATCGGTGCCACCGCCCGCTACCTGGCCTCCCCCGAGGAGGGCCTCGCGCACGTCGGCGGGTACGTGCTGGTCAACGATGTGACCGAGCGCGCCTTCCAGATCGAGCGCGGCGGCACCTGGGACAAGGGCAAGAACTGCGAGACCTTCACCCCGCTCGGCCCCTGGCTGGTCACCGCGGACGAGATCCCGGACCCGCAGGCGCTGGACGTCAAGCTGTGGGTCAACGGTGAGCTCAAGCAGGACGGCAACACGTCCGACCAGATCTTCGCGGTCGGCGAGGTCGTACGGTACGTCAGCCAGTTCATGACCCTGTACCCGGGCGACGTCATCGTCACCGGCACCCCGGCCGGCGTGGCCGCGGGCCAGCCGGAGCCGAAGCCGTTCCTGCGGGCCGGCGACGTCGTGGAGCTGGAGATCGACGGGCTCGGCCGTCAGCGCCAGGAGTTCAAGGACGCGTAGTCGGTCCTCGCGGGCCGACAGGGAGGGGCGGTGCCGTCGTCGACGGCGCCGCCCCTTTCGCGTTCCCGTTCCCTTTCGCGGTCTCCGGCAGGGCGCGGACGGGTCAGACCTTCACTGTGCACCCGTCCCGCGACGACTTGCGGGCCGCCTCCAGTACGTCCAGGCAGTGCGCCGCCTCCAAGGCCGTGACGGGGGCCGGCCCGCCGTCGCGCAAGGCCGCCGCCACGGCGGCGTAGTACGCGGGGTAGTCGCCCGGCACCGTGCGCACCGGGGTGCCCCCGCCGGTCAGTGGCGATTCCCCGGAGCCCAGCCGGCCCCACAGGTGCTCGGGCTCCTCGCCCCAGGTCCGGTCGGGGTCGCCGGGGCGCAGGCCCTCGCGCAGTGCCCCCTCCTGGGGGTCCAGGCCGTACTTCACGTAGCCCGCGCGGGAGCCCAGGACGCGGAAGCGCGGGCCCAGCTGGGCCGTGGTCGCGCTGACGTAGAGGTGGGAGCGGACCCCGCTCGCGTGGGTGAGCGCGATGAAGGTGTCGTCGTCCGCCTGGGCGCCCGGGCGGCGCACGTCGGTCTCCGCGTAGACCCGTACGACGGGGCCGAAGAGCACCAGTGCCTGGTCCACCACGTGGCTGCCGAGGTCGTACAGCAGGCCGCCGATCTCCTCGGGGGCGCCGGACTCCCGCCAGCCGCCCTTGAGCTGCGGACGCCAGCGCTCGAAGCGGGACTCGAAGCGCTGGACCTCGCCCAGCTCGCCGTCGGCGATGAGGCGGCGCAGGGTGAGGAAGTCGTTGTCCCAGCGGCGGTTCTGGAAGACCGACAGGAAGGTCCCGGTCCGGTCGGAGAGCGCGGCCAGTTCGCGGGCCTCGGCCGCGGTGGCGGCGAGCGGCTTGTCCACGACCACCGGAATGCCGGCCGTGAGGGCCGCCGTGGCGAGCGGGACGTGCGTCTTGTTCGGGGAGGCGATGACGACGAGGTCCGGGGCGGGGCTCTGGGCGAGCAGCTCGGCTGCGGTGGCGGCGATCCGGACGTCCGGGTAGGCCTCGCGGGCCTGCGCGGCGCGGCCCGGGTCGGAGGTGACGACGGTGTCCAGGACCAGGCCCTCGGTCGCGGAGACGAGCGGGGCGTGGAAGACGGAGCCGGCCAGGCCGTAGCCGACGACTCCGACGCGGAGGGGGGTGAGGGGAGAGGCGGGGGCGGTGGCGTTCATGGTGACCACTTTGGCAACAGTGTTGCTTAAGTGCAAGGAGGGTGGACAATGGCCAGGTGGACCGGGGTAGCAGGGGCAGTGGCGGTAGCGGTATCGGCAGCGGTGGCAGGGACGGCACGGGGGGCGGCAGCGGCGTGAACCTGCCGGCGCTGCGGGGGCACAACGACGCGCTCGTACTGGACCTCCTGCGCGGAGCCGGCCCCGCCGGGCTCGGCCGCGGCGACCTGGCCGCCCGTACGGGACTCACCCCGCAGGCCGTCAGCAAGATCGCGGCTCGGCTCCGGACCGACGGCCTGGTGGCCGACGCCGGACGCGAGGCCTCCACGGGCGGCAAACCGCGCACGCTGCTGAGGCTGGTGCCGGAGGCGCGCAACGCGGTCGGGGTGCACTTGGACCGCGACGAGCTCACGGCGGTACGGGTCGACCTGGCGGGCCGCGTCGTCGCCGAGGAGCGGGCCCCGCTGGACTTCGGGGCCGGTCCGGACACGGTGGTCGAGGAGACCCTACGGGCCGTCGCGCGGGTGTGCGGCGACCGGCCCCTCCTCGGCGTCGGCGTGGCTGCGCCGGGGCCGCTGGACTGGCGGACCGGGGTGCTGGGGCGGGTGACGGGGTTCCCGGAATGGGAGGGGTACCCGTTGCGGGAGGCGCTGGAGGGGCGGTTGGGGGTTCCCGTGCGGGTGGACAAGGACACCAACGCGGGGGTCGCGGCGGGGGCCGGCTTCGGAGCGGCCGCCTTCGGGGAGGCCGTGGCGTACGTGCACGTCGGCACCGGACTGGGAGCGGGGCTCCGGCTGGCCGGCGCGGGAGAGGTCTACCGGGGGCGGCGCTCGGCGGCGGGGGAGTTCGGACACCAGGTGCTGCGGCTGGACGGGCCGGCCTGCCGGTGCGGGGGGCGCGGGTGTGCGGAGGTGCTGTGCCTGGACGCGGTGGCCGGGGGCCGGATCGAGGAGGCGGCGCGGATCGTGGGGGAGGCGGCGGCGAACCTGGTCGCGCTGCTGGATGTGGACCGGGTGTTGCTCGGGGGGCGGGTGGTGGCGGCTGCGCCGGGGGTGTTCCTGGCGGGGGTGCGGGGGGTTTTGGGGGTGCGGGCCTTTGTGGGGGGTGCGGTGAGGGTTGAACTCGCGGAGGGGGGTGTGGCGGAGGGGGCGGCGGAGCTGGTGCTCGGCCCGTTGTTCGGGCGGGGGGTGTGAGTGGCCCTGCGGGCCGCTGGCCTCCGGGTCGCTGGCCCCGGGCCGGGGTGGGGGTGGGGCTCGCTGCGCGTGCGTTCCGCCTGGCTGGTGGCCCCATGGCCGACCGCCCCGCCTGGGGCCTGGGTGGGTTGGCCCTGCGGGGCGGAGTCCCCGCTGCGACCCTTTGCCGCTGCGCGGGGCGAAGTCCCCGACCCGCCCTTCCACCGTTCCCAGGGCCCGGCCCTGACCCGGTCCTCAAACGCCGGACGGGCTGGGGAGGGGTACCGGGCTGCGCCCGGACCCCCTGGGGCTCCGCCCCAGACCCCGGTCCTCAAACGCCGGACGGCTGAAAGGGACCAGGCCCGGGCCTCGAACGCCGGGCGGCTGACAGGGCTCAGACCCCGGTCCTCGAACGCCGGACGGCTGAAAGGGACCAGGCCCCGGTCCTCGAGCGTCGGGCGGCTGGGTCTGCGGGACGGCTGAGAGTGGCCCGGGTATGCCTCCCCGTGCGTGTCCGCCGAATGGGGGGAAACGGGGAGGACTCGGGCGTGGTGCTGGACAAAGGGTCGAGGGTGCGTGGGAGGGTGCGGGCACAGGCCGGGGTGATTGTCGGGTTGTCCGGTAATCGTTTTGCCGGTCGTTCCGTTCTGTCGGGTGTTCTGTCGTCGGCGAGTAGGGGTTCTTCATGCGACTGCGCAAAGCCCTTGCCCTGGCAGCCGTCTTCGCGGCCACCGCCACCGCCGCCGCCGTCCCCACCGCGTCCGCGGACATCGGGACCGGCGGTGGAGCCCGTCCCGCGCCCGCGTTGCCCTCGCGGGTGGAGGCCGTCTGCGGTGACGGGAAGAGCACGCAGTTCCCGATCGGCGCCCGCATTCGCGGGGGACCGGCGGTGTACCGGACCGGCGGCGCGGCGCAGACCTGGTACCT
Organism: Streptomyces sp. NPDC006487; assembly: GCF_042870555.1. Lineage (NCBI taxonomy): Bacteria > Bacillati > Actinomycetota > Actinomycetes > Kitasatosporales > Streptomycetaceae > Streptomyces > Streptomyces sp. NPDC006487. Next base: position 136,656 of record NZ_JBIAHN010000014.1, on the reverse strand, counting down.
CGACCTCACCAACACCACCACCGCCGAGTGCACGGCCATCCACCCCGTCGTCGTCTTCACCGACCCGGCCCACGCCCTGCGCCCCGCCCATTTCCGCATGGAGTTCGACGCCCCCGGCAACACCTTCCCCGTCAGTCTGGAGCGCACCGACCGGGACGAGATCGTCGCCGTCTTCGACGGCGGCGACGCCTTCTCCGGCTTCACCGTCGGCCCCGGCGGTTCCGTGACCGTCACCGTCCGGCTCGCCTTCGCCCCCGACGCCCCGCGCGGCGAAGCCGTCGCCGACGCCGCGCTGGTGCAGCGCAAGGGCGACGACGGCGACTGGATCGGCGAGGCGGGCGGCTACCGGTTCGAGGTCCAGGGCCCCGACGCGGAGACCGGCGAGGCCGGGGCGCTGGCCGAGACCGGCCGCACCGCGGGGGCCTTGGCGTACGGGGCCGGTGCCGCGGCCGCCCTGGTCGGCGGAGGCGGCCTGCTGCTCGGGGCCCGCCGGCTGCGCAAGGAGCCCGGCCCGCAGTCCACGTAGAGTCCGAGCGTGGAAGAACCGACCGCCTACGCGCACCACCACCAGCCCGGCCTGCCCGTCCGCTCCGGCATCCCCGAGCACGGCCGCATCCCCAAGTACTACGCCGTCAAGGCCCGCATCGCCGGGCTGCTCGACGAGCTCGGCGAGGGGGGACTACTCCCCACCGAGCGCGATCTCGCCGAGCAGTACGAGGTCTCCCGAGAGACCGTCCGCCAGGCCCTGCGCGAGCTGCTGCTGGAGGGTCGCCTGCGCCGCTCGGGCCGTGGCACCGTCGCCGCCGGGCCGAAGCTCGAACAGCCCCTGTCGCTCGCGAGCTACACCGAGGGCGTACGCCGCCAGGGGCGCACCCCGGGGCGGAGTCTGATCGGCCTGGAACGCTTCCCCTGCCCGGCCCCCGTGGCCCCCGGCATCGGCGCCGAGCCCGGGGAGCCGGTCTGGCACCTGGAGCGGGTGCTGCTCGCCGACGAGGAGCGGGTCGGACTGGAGAGCACGTACGTCCGGGTCGCCCGCGCGCCCCGCCTCGACATCGATTTCCAGCCGGACTCCTCCTTCTACGGATACCTCCGCGACAGCCTCGGCATCTCCTTCGGCGACGCCGACGAGAAGCTGGAAACGGTTCTCGCCACGCCCCGCGAAGCGCTGCTGATCGGCACTCCGCCCGCGCTCCCGATGCTGCTCATCCACCGGTTCTCCCGGGATCAGGACGGCAGGCCGCTGGAGCGGGTGCGTTCTCTCTACCGTGGTGACCGGTTCAGCTTCACGACCCACCTGCGGCCCGAATAGTCCCGCACGAAGCCCACCGTAAGGAATGAAATGGGGCGAACTCTTGTCACGGACTGGTAACGGGTCTAGTCCAAGCGTTGGAGGCTGTTCACCGGAGCGTCGCCCGGGGGATCCTCCCGGGTCACGGGCCGCCGTCACCTTGGAGCACGTGAGAGTCATAGTCGTCGGAGGCGGCGTGGTAGGCACCATGCACGCCTGGCAAGCAGTGGAACGCGGCCACGAGGTCGTCCAGATCGAGCGAGAAGCGGAGGCCCGCGGCGCGTCATTGCGCAATTTCGGCCAGATCTGGGTCAGTGGACGGGCCGGGGGCGAGGAGCTCGACACCGCCCTGCGGGCCCGCGAGCTCTGGGAGGCGATCGGTGAGCGGGTGCCCGGCCTGGGCTTCCGCGCCATCGGCTCCCTGACCCCGGTGCGCAACTCCCGCGAGCACGCCGTCGCCGAGGCCGCCGTGGCCCGCCACGACGCGGCCGCCCGCGGCTACAAGCTGGTCACCGCCGAGGAGGCCAGGGCGATCAACCCCGCCCTGCGCGGCGCGTTCGAGGCCGCCCTGTGGTGCGAGCGGGACGCGGCCGTGGAACCGCGCACCGCCCAACTCCACCTGCGCGAAGCCCTCAAGGCCTCCGGCCGCTACACCTTCCTCCCGGGACGGGAAGTGCGCGAGGTCGTCGGGAACGGAGCCGTCCGCGACGACCACGGCGACGTCCACCAGGGCGACACCGTCGTCCTGGCCACCGGCGCCTGGCTCTCCGGCCTGGTCCGCGAGCTGGTCCCCGACCTGCCCGTGCGCCGCGTCCGGCTGCAGATGATGCAGACCGCCCCGCTCGGCGAGACCCTGACGACCTCGGTCGCCGACGCCGACAGCTTCCGCTACTACCCCGCCTACAAGAGCGCGGCTCTCGACGAGCTCAACGCCGAGCAGGCCCAGGCCCCGATCGCCGCCGCGCACAAGATGCAGCTCCTGATGGTGCAGCGGCAGGACGGCGGACTGACCATCGGCGACACCCACGAGTACGAGCACCCCTTCGCGTTCGACACCCTCGAAGACCCCTACACGCACCTCACCGAGGTCGTCGAGTCGTTCCTGGGCCGCCCGCTGCCGCGGATCCGGCACCGCTGGGCGGGCGTGTACGCGCAGTGCACCGACACCACCCGCGTCGTCCACCGCCAGCAGGTGGCCGACGGCGTCTGGCTGGTGACCGGGCCCGGCGGCCGCGGCATGACCTGCTCGCCCGCCATAGCCGAAACCACCGCGAACGAACTGGGCTGGTAAGCACCATGACCGACAACCGCACCCCCCGCACCCCCCGCACCACGCGCGAACACGGCCTGATCGTCCTCGACATGGCCGGCACCACCGTCGCCGACGGCGGCCTCGTCGAACGCGCCTTCGAGCGGGCTGCCGAGCGCCTCGGCGTCGAGCCGGGCAGCGCCGACCACGCCGCCAAGCTCCAGTACGTCCGCGACACCATGGGCGAGTCGAAGATCTCCGTCTTCCGCCACCTCTTCGGCGCCGAGGACCTCGCCCGGCGCGCCAACTCCGCCTTCGAGGAGGCCTACGGGGAACTCGTCGACGGCGGCCTCATCGCCCCGGTCCCCGGCGCCCGCGAGGCCATCGAGAAGCTCCGCGCCGACGGCCGCACCGTGGCCCTCACCACCGGCTTCGCCCGCGTCACCCAGGACGCCATCCTCGACGCCCTCGGCTGGCAGGGCCTGGCCGACCTCACCCTGTGCCCCGCCGACGCGGGCGGCCGCGGCCGGCCCTACCCGGACATGGTGCTGGCCGCCTTCCTGCGCACCGGCGCCGCGGCCGACGTACGCGACACCGTGGTCGCCGGCGACACCTCCTACGACATGCTCAGCGGCGTCCGCTCCGGCGCCGGGATCGTGGCCGGCGTCCTCACCGGCGCCCACGACCGCGCGGCCCTCACCGAGCACGGCGCCACCCACGTCCTGGCCTCCATCGCCGAGCTGCCCGCACTCCTCGAGCACGCTGACCAGGAGCGGGAGCCCGGCGCGTGAGCGGCATCCGCTTCGACTCCGTCTCGGTCGCCTACGGCGGTACCACCGTCCTGGACTCCCTCGACCTGACCGTCGAGCCCGGCGAGGTCATGGCGCTGCTCGGCCCCTCCGGCTCCGGCAAGACCACGGCCCTGCGCGCGGTGGCCGGCTTCGTCCGGCCCGCCTCGGGCCGGATCCTGATCGGCGGCCGGGACGTCACCGCGCTCCCGCCGCACAAGCGCGGCATCGGCATGGTCGTCCAGCAGTACGCGCTCTTCCCGCACATGCGCGTCGCGGACAACGTCGCCTTCGGCCTGCGCGCGCAGAAGGCGCCCAAGGCGGAGATCCCCGGCCGCGTCGCCGAGGCCCTGGAGATGACCGGGATGGCGGCCTACGCCAAGCGCTACCCCCGTGAGCTCTCCGGCGGACAGCAGCAGCGCGTGGCCATCGCCCGCGCCCTCGCCATCCGCCCCGGCGTCCTTCTCCTGGACGAGCCGCTGTCCGCGCTCGACGCGCAGCTGCGCTCCGGGATGCTCGCCGAACTGGCCCGGCTGCACCGCGAACTCCCCGACGTGTCCATCCTCTACGTCACCCACGACCAGGTCGAGGCGCTGACCCTGGCCGACCGGATCGCCGTCATGGACCAGGCCCGCCTGCAGGACTGCGGCACCCCGCAGGACCTGTACCGGGCCCCGCGCACCGAGTTCACCGCCTCCTTCGTCGGCAACGCCAACCTGCTGCCCGTCACCGTCGCCGACGGCGGCGCGCTCTTCGCCGGGCATCCCCTCACCCTCGACCCCGGCCGCGCCGCCGTCGGCGCCGGCGCCACCCTGTGCGTCCGCCCGCACCTGCTCGGCCTCGGCGCCGGCCCCAACGCGCTGAGCGGGACCATCACCGAGGTGCAGTGGCGCGGTTCGACCCACCGGCTCTACGTGGACATCGAGGGCCACCGGGTCAAGGCGGACCTGCCCGAACTGCGCGAGACCCCGGCGCTGGGCGACCAGGTCACCCTGCACTTCGAGCCGCGCGACGCGGTGCTGCTGGCCGCAGGGGTCTCCGATGGCTGAGGCCACGGACCGGCGCGCCCCCGCGCCCGCGCCGACCCCCGCGCCCGCACCGACCCCCGCGCCCAATCCGACCCCCGCGCCCAAGCCGACCCCCGCACCCGGCTCGGCGGCGGCCGGCCCCGAGCCCGCGGTCATACCCCACCAGTCCGTACGAAGCCCTGCCCCGGGCACGCCCGAAAGCGCGGCCGAAGCCCCCGACGGCTTCGCGGGGAAGGCCGCACGTGCGCCCCGTAGCGTTCCCGGCTGGCTGTGGGCCGTGCCTCCCGTCGCCGTGCTCGCGGCGATCTTCCTCTACCCCCTCGCGCTGGTCGTCCAGCAGTCCCTGTCCCCCGAGAACGGGGGCGGCACCTTCGACGCCTACGCCTCCGTCTTCGCCTCGCACTCCTTCCGCGAAGCCCTCGGCACCACGGTCTGGCTCGCCGTCGGCGCCACCGCCGGCTGCCTGGTCCTCGGCTTCGCGCTCGCGCTGGTCATCGCCTTCGTCCCGTTCCCCGGGGCGCGCGCCGTGGCCAAGTTCATCGACGTCTTCCTCTCCTTCCCCTCCTTCCTCATCACCCTCGCCCTCCTCTTCGTCTACGGCACGGTCGGCATGGCCAACGGCCTGTGGACCGACGCCTTCGGCACCCGGGAGGGGCCCTTCCACTTCCTGACCACCCCCTGGGGCGTCCTCCTCGCGGAGATCACCTACTTCACGCCCTTCGTGATGCGCCCGCTACTCGCCGCCTTCTCCCAACTGGACACCGCCCAGCTGGAGGTGGCCTCCTCGCTCGGCGCGAAGCCCGGCCGCATCATCCGCCGGGTGATCCTGCCCGAGGCCCTCCCGGCCCTCGCCGCCGGCGGCAGCCTCGTCCTGGTCATGTGCCTCAACGAGTTCGGGATCGTCCTGTTCACCGGAGCCAAGGACGTCACCACGCTCCCGATGCTCATCTACGGCAAGGCGATCCTCGAATCCGACTACGCCGCCGCCTGCGTGGTCGCCGTCGTCAACATCGTGATCTCCGTCGGCCTGTTCGGCCTCTACCGGGTGGTGAGCAAGCGTGCTGGTGCATAGCAAGAGCGGCCGCTGGGCCGCCTGGAGCCTCTTCGGCCTCCTCTTCCTGCCCCTCTTCGCCCTGCCCCTGCTCGTCGTGGTGGCCGCCTCCTTCTCGACGCACTGGTCCGGGGCCTTCCCCTCCGGCCCCACCACCGAGAACTACGCCGCCGCCGTCCGCGGCGAATCCCTCCAGGCGCTGACCACCTCGCTGCTCACCGCCCTGGCCGCCAGCCTGATCGCGCTCACCGTCGGCACCTGGGCGGCGCTCGCCGCGGCGGGGCTGCGGGGGCGCGGAAAGAGCTCGCTGGACGCGCTGTTCATGCTCCCGGTCGCCGTGCCGTCCGTGGTGGTCGGCCTCGCCGTGCTCGTCGCCTTCAGCAAGCCGCCGCTGCTCCTCAACGGCACCAGCTCGATCGTGATCCTGGCGCACACGATTCTTGTCACGGCGTTCGCCCACCAGTCGGTTTCGGCTGCCATCGTGCGTCTCGACCCCGCGTACGAGCAGGCGGCGGCCTCCCTGGGCGCCCGTCCCGCGTACGTGCTGTGGCGGGTCAAGCTCCCCCTTCTGCTGCCGTCGCTCACCGCGGCCGCCGGGCTCTGCTTCGCCCTGTCCATGGGCGAGCTGAGCGCCACGATGATGCTCTACCCGCCGGACTGGATGCCCCTCCCGGTCCGGATCTTCACCGCCACCGACCGCGGCTCGCTCTTCAGCGGATCCGCCGTCGCCGTGGTCCTCATGGCCACCACCCTGCTGGTCCTGCTGGCCGTCTCCCGCGTCCGCACCAGGGCCGCGTACCGCTAACCCCCACGACAACCCCCCCGCCGGCCCCCGCCGCACCCCGCTGATTCCCCTGCTGACTCCCTTTCCCCGTAAGGAAGTTCCATGCCCAGCAACAGACGCCTCCGCATCACCGCCGCCGTCACCGGCAGCCTCGCCCTCGCCGCCGGCCTCACCGCCTGCGGTGGCTCCTCCTCCGCCACCGACTCCAAGGGCGGCGGCGAGAAGGTCGTCACCGTCTACAGCGCCGACGGCCTCAAGAGCGACAAGGGCGACGGCTGGTACGACCAGGTCTTCGCCGACTTCACGAAGAAGACCGGCATCGAGGTCAAGTACGTCGAGGGCGGCTCGGGGGAGATGGTGCAGCGCGCCGTCCGCGAGAAGACCAACACGCAGGCCGACGTACTGATCACGCTGCCCCCGTTCATCCAGCAGGCAGACGGCAAGGGCCTCCTCCAGGCCTACGCGCCGCAAGGCGCCGACAAGGTCAACGGGGCCAACAAGTCCTCCGACGGCAAGTGGACCTCGGTCGTCAACAACTACTTCGGCTTCATCTACAACAAGAAGGAGCTGGCGGCGGCCCCCAAGACCTGGGAAGAGCTCCTGGACCCCACGTACAAGGGCAAGCTCCAGTACTCCACCCCCGGCGTCGCGGGCGACGGCACCGCCGTGCTCATCAAGGCGATGCACGACTTCGGCGGCAAGGAGCCGGCGAACGCGTACCTGAAGAAGCTCCAGGCCAACAACGTCGGCCCGTCCTCCTCCACCAGCAAGCTGGCGCCGAAGACGGACAAGGGCGAGCTGCTCGTCGCCAACGGCGACGTCCAGATGAACTTCGCGCAGTCCAAGTCCATGCCGAACCTCGGCATCTGGTTCCCCGCCAAGGACGGCGGCAAGCCCACCACCTTCTCCCTCCCGTACGCGGCCGGCCTCGTCGCCAAGGCCCCGCACACCGAGAACGGCAAGAAGCTCCTCGATTACCTGCTCAGTGAGGACGCCCAGAAGCTGGTCAGCGGCGTCGGCGGCGGCTTCCCGGCCCGCACGGACGTCAAGCCCACCGACGCCAACGCCGTCGAACTCACCAAGCTCATGACCGGAGTCGAGATCTTCGAGCCGGACTGGGCCGACATCGACAAGAACCTCACCGGCTACGTCGACGCGTGGAAGTCGGCCACCGGAAGCTGACCGGTCGCCTCCCGGTCACCCGAGACCGGAGTAGTGACGCATGGATAACGGGTCTGGACCGAGTCTCGCCTTCGGTCCGGTCCCGCCGTACGCTCGCTCGCGCTGACGCACGACCGCCGTACGACCGCACGCCCCGTACGTCCCCTGCGCCTTCCCCACGATTACTCCCGGAGGAGTACGTGTCCACTGTCCTGTCCGGACGGACCCTCGCCGTGGCCGCCACCGCCACGGTCCTGCTCGCCACCGGCCTCGGTGCCCACGCCGCGACCGCCGCGCCCGCCGACGAAGCTGCCCCCGCCGCGAACAAGGTGCTCGTCATCGGCATCGACGGCGCGGTCCTGGACCGCGTCAAGGCCGCCAACGCCCCGCACCTGAACGGCTTGATGGCCCAGGGCCTGACCGCCCGCAGCACCCTGTACGCGAACCCGATGGCCGCCACCTCCTCGGGCCCCGGCTGGTCCACCATCGCCACCGGCGTCTGGCCCGACAAGCACGGCGTGAAGGACAACTCCTTCACCGGCAAGAACTACACGGCCTACCCCGACTTCCTGACCCGCATCGAGAACGCCAACCCGGCGCTCAACACGTACGCGGCCGCCGACTGGGAGCCCATCACCTCCACCGACCAGAACGGCCCGATCTTCTCGGCCAAGGTCGACAAGCGCCTCTCCCTCAAGGGCGACCGCGACGGCTACCGCAACGAGGACCCGAAGATCGCCGCGGCCGCCGCCGCCGAGCTGCAGGGCCAGAACCCTGACGCCGCCTTCGTCTACCTCGGCGAGATCGACGCGGCCGGCCACTCCTACGGCGCCGCCAGCCAGCAGTACCTGGACACCATCGCCCGCGTCGACGTCCTGGTCGGCCAGCTCCTCACCGCCGTCCAGAACCGCCCGACCTACGCCCAGGAGAACTGGAAGGTCCTGGTCACCACCGACCACGGCCACACCAACTCCGGCGGCCACGGCGGCTCCACCATCCAGGAGCGCGGCACCTTCGTCCTGGCCAAGGGCGCCGGCATCCCGGCCGGTTCGGTACGCGACGACGTGAAGCTCGTCGACGTCGCGGCGACCGCGCTCGCCCAGGTCGGGGTCACCCCCGGCTCCGCGATCGACGGCATCCCGCTGGGCGCACCGGACGACGGCGACGCCTTCGACACCCTGCGCCCCAACCTCCAGGCGCGCGCGGACGAGACGGGCATCCCGGCCGGCACCAAGGGCTTCACGCACACCCCGCCCGCCGGCTGGTCCGTCGACAACTCCAAGATGGGCACGGGCGGCGTCACCGAGTGGGCCGGATGGGCCTTCGCGACCGACGAGTTCTGGAGCCAGGCGCAGCGCGACCAGTGGCGCGAGCTGAACGTCCGCTCCCGTGACGTGTTCGCCGTCGCCGACTCCGACGAGTGGGACGACAAGAGCCACACCGGCTCCTACGACTCCACGCTCATCACCCCCAAGTGGGCGGTCACGGGCGGCACCACGCGCAACCTGAGCTTCCAGACCCACTACCACCACGAGGCCGGCCAGACCGCCCAGGTCCTGGTCTCCTACAACGGCGCCGCGGCATCGGTCGTCAAGAGCTACACCGCCGACGCCGTCGCCCGCTCCGAGTCCATCGCGCTCCAGGTCCCGGCAGGCGCCACCGACGTCCAGGTCCGCTTCCGCTACGCCGGCAGCAACAACTGGTACTGGACCGTGGACAACGTCAAGCTCGGCTGACGGAACCTTTCGGCGGATACGGGACCTTCGACGGGGCCCATCGCGGGCCCACCGCGGGCCCACCGCGGGTCCCGTCGACGGGCCTTCGCGGCCGCCCGCTCCGCCGTGCGGTCCGGGCCGTGGACGCCCCACGCGTCCGCGGTCCGGCCCGGATAAGGTGGTAGAGACCAGAGGTCACAGACGTCACAGACGTCAGACGCCACCGAGAGCGGAGAACAGTCCAGTGGCAGAGCGCAAGCCGATCGAATCCTGGCTCACCGACATGGACGGGGTCCTCGTCCACGAGGGCATCCCGATCCCCGGCGCCGACGCCTTCATCAACCGGCTGCGCGAGTCCGGCAAGCCCTTCCTCGTGCTGACCAACAACTCCATCTACACCCCGCGCGACCTCCAGGCCCGCCTGAGCCGGATGGGGCTGGAAGTCCCGGTGGAGAACATCTGGACCTCGGCCCTGGCCACCGCGAAGTTCCTCGACGACCAGCGTCCGGGCGGCACCGCGTACGTGATCGGCGAGGCCGGTCTGACCACCGCCCTGCACGACATCGGCTACGTCCTGACCGACCACGAGCCGGACTACGTGGTCCTGGGCGAGACCCGGACGTACAGCTTCGAGGCCATGACGAAGGCGGTCCGCCTGATCAACGCGGGCGCCCGCTTCATCTGCACCAACCCGGACGAGACCGGCCCGTCCGCCGAGGGCCCGCTGCCCGCCACGGGCGCGGTCGCCGCGCTGATCACCAAGGCGACCGGCAAGAAGCCGTACTTCGCGGGCAAGCCCAACCCGCTGATGATGCGCACCGGACTGAACGCCATCGGCGCGCACTCCCACAGCAGCGCGATGATCGGCGACCGGATGGACACGGACATCCTCGCCGGTCTGGAGGCGGGCATGCAGACCTTCCTCGTGCTGACCGGTCTGACGTCGGTCGAGGACACCGAGAAGTTCCCGTACCGCCCGACCCACACGTTCGACTCCATCGCCGATCTGGTCGATCTGGTTTAGCGCGTACGGCTGACACGTACGGGCCAAGAGGGCGCCGCTCCGGATGCGGAGCGGCGCGCCGCGCGTGAATCTCCTTGTTGAGGAGGTTCACCATGCGCAGTGATTTGTTCGCTCTCCGTGTCACCGGGGTGGCCGTCGCCCTGACGGCCCTGTCCGCCGTGACCGCCCCCTTCGCCTTCGCGGAGGAGGACTGGAACCGCGACCGCGGCAGCGTCTCGGCAGACCCCAATCCGGCGGAACCGGGGGCGCAGGTCAAACTGCGCGTCCGCGGCTGTGACGAGGACTGGGCCGTCGCCTCGTCCGTGGTCTTCGTCTCCGAGGTCCGCCTCTCCACCGGCCGAGACGACCGCCGCACGCTGTGGGGCGACGCGATGATCCGCTCCTGGGCCGAGCCCGGCCGCCACGACATCAAGATCAAGTGCGGCGGCCGCGGCGGCGAACGCGAATGGGGCACGATCGAGATCGAGCGCCGCCGCGAGCACCGCCCCGACCCCCACCACACACCCGTCTGGCCGGTCCACGCGGGCGGCGGCGGCATGTCCGAGGAGATCGCCGCGAAGTCGAAGGCGGCGGGCTCGGCCGAGGCCGCCAAGGCCGCCGACTCCGCGCAGCTCGCCGCGGCGACGAAGAAGAGCCACGACGGCGACGGCCCGGGCCTGCCGCACACGGTGATCGGCGCCGTGCTCGCCGCCGCCGCCACCCTCGCGGTCGCCGGCCGGGCGCTGACCCTGCGCCGCCGCCGCAGCGGCGAGTGACCGGGTGATCGGGTGAGTGGGGAGGCGAGGAACTCCGGCGGCTCCCGGCTGCTGACCTTCGCCGCCTGGTCGGTGCTGGTCCTCGGTCTGTGGCTGTGGGGCCGCGAGATCACCGGGGTGGCGATACCCCTGCCCGGCCAGGCCGGCGGACCGGCCGCCCCGGGCATGCCCGCCGCGCACACCCCGCTGGGGCCGGCCGCGCCCGCGCGCGTCGACGTACCGTCCCTCGGCGTCCAGGCCCCGGTGATGGTCAGGGACCTCGACGCGAAGGGGGCGATCGAACCGCCCCCGTACGAGAACCCGGGCACGGTCGGCTGGTGGCGCGGCGGCGCCCAGCCCGGCACGGCCGGGACGGCGCTGCTGGTCGGGCACGTGGACACGAAGTCGAAGCCGGCGGTGTTCTACGGCCTGAGCTCGGCGAAGACGGGCGACAAGGTGCGCGTGCTGCGGGCCGACGGCTCGGTGGCGGAGTTCACGATCGAGGACGTGCGGGTCCACGAGCGCGCGGACTTCGATCCCGCCAAGGTCTACGGCCCCAAGGTCCGGGGCAGGGCCGAACTGCGGCTGGTGACCTGCGGCGGCACCTACGACAAGGCGGCCAAGGAGTACTCGGCGAACGTGGTGGTGTCGGCGTACCTGACGGGCGTCGGAGTCCGCCCGGGAACGGCGGTCTGAAGCGACCGCCTGGTGCGACCGCCCCGGAGACACGAAGAAGCCCCTCACAGTTTTCACTGTGAGGGGCTTCTTCGTGTCTGTGCGCCGCCAGGGACTCGAACCCCGGACCCGCTGATTAAGAGTCAGCTGCTCTAACCAACTGAGCTAGCGGCGCTTGGTGACAGGGAAAACTCTACCCCACCGCTGCGGGTGCTCGTGACAAGCCGCGCCCGTTCTGTCCGATTAACCCATGTTTAGGGGTTTTGTCGTGCACGATATGTCTGGGCCAAGCCGGATCTGATGCCCCGCCAGATGCGGTCCCGGCCGACCAGTGACGAGCAGGGGAGTGGACGGAACCGCATGACGATGCAGCCTCCGACGCATGTGTACGAAGCGACGCCCATGGCGGTGCCGGTGGCCGAGGCGATGCCGCCGATGCCACTGCCCTCCTTCGAGGAGTACGAACCCGCCGGCGACTGCCCGTGCCAAGGCTGTGCCCGGCGCCGTCGCACGCTCGCGCGCGCCCGGGCCATACCGCTACGCGACGGCGGACACCCGGCCGCGCGCGGGGCCCGCCGGGTGCTGGTCCTGGCCACCGCCGCGGGAGTGGTCCTCGGCGGCGGGGGAGCGTCCGTGGCCGCGGCCGCGCCGGGCCCCGGCGGCCGGGTGGCGCTGGACGACCCCGGCTCCCCGCAGGGCGGCCGGGCCCCGCTGCACGGGCCGAAGGGCAAGAAGGGCACGCCCGCGAAGCCGGCCGGGCTGCCGGGAGCGCCCTCCGCGGTGAAGCGGACCGACCGGGCGACGATCATCAACCGGGCGAAGCTGTGGCTGGACGCGAAGGTCCCGTACAGCATGGAGGAGTACTGGTCGGACGGGTACCGGCAGGACTGCTCCGGCTTCGTCTCGATGGTCTGGAACCTCGGCACGAACGAATGGACCGGCAGCCTCGACAAGTTCGCGACGCGGATCACGAAGGAGGAGCTGCTCCCCGGAGACATGCTGCTCTTCCACAACCCGGCCGACCCCAACAAGGGCTCGCACGTGGTGATCTTCGGCGGCTGGGTGGACGAGACGCGCACGCACTACGTCGCCTACGAGCAGACGCGGCCCACGACGCGGAAGCTGGCCACGCCGTACGGCTACTGGAACAACTCGGTGAAGTACATCCCGTACCGGTTCAACGGGCTGGCGGGCGGGGTCGTTCCGGAGCTGCCGGCCACGGGCGAGCCGCCCGCGCCGGGCGGCACGCCGGCCGTCTCGGCCACCTTCCCCGGTGCGTCGAAGTTCGGGCCGGGCGCGGACAACGCGTACGTCGCCCAGCTCGGCCGGATGCTGTCCGACCGGGGCGGGACGCGCTTCTACCCGAAGGGCGTCAGTACGAAGTGGTCCGACGCCGACCGGCTGGCGACCGAGGCCTTCCAGCGCGCGCAGGGCTGGACGGGCGCGGACGCCGACGGCCTCCCGGGAGCCACCACCTGGCGGCTGCTCGCCAGGCACCAGGGCAAGGACATCCCGCCGCTCACGGGCGGCGCACCGGGTCCGGCGGGCAAACCCGCCTACCCCGGGGCGTCCTTCTTCCGGCCCGGGACGTCCCACCCGTCCATCACCGCCCTTGGCCGCCAGCTGGTGAAGAAGGGCTTCGGCAAGTACTACACGGCCGGACCCGGCCCCCGCTGGGGCGAGGCCGACCGCCGCAACGTCGAGGCGTTCCAGCGAGCCCAGGGCTGGCGCGGCGCCGAGGCCAACGGCTACCCGGGCCCGGAAACCTGGCGCCGGCTGTTCGCATGACGGAGGCAACGATGTACCCCACGCGCACCACATCGACCACAGGCACCTTCGAGATCCCCCCGCACCCCACCCCCCGAGCGACGCCCCCGTCCCCGTCCACCCCGACTCCGGCCGAAGCGGAACACCCCGGGTCCCCCCAGCCCGGGTCCCCCCAGCCCGAGGCCCCCCAGCCCGAGGCCGCACTGGGCGCGACCGCACTGGGCGTGGCCGCACTCGGCTCCGCCGCACCGGCCGGAACCACCCCGGGTGGAACCACGCCGGGCGAAGCCGCGCCGGCGGTTGCCTCGCCCCGGTGGGCCGTTCAGGCCGAGGCCGCACCGACCGAGGCCGGTGGGGCAGCGGCCGGGTCCGGCACCGAGTCGGGCTCGACCGTGCCGACCGCAGCCGCGCCCGCCGCACCCGCACCGGCCGCCGCACGGTGGGCACCGGCCGAGCCCGGCGCCGAGCGGAGCGCACCGCTGTCGGGTGAGCCCGACCGGGGCGCGCCCGTTCCGGCTGACGCCGGGTGGGCGGCGGCCGAGGCGCGCGCCGAGGGGAGCGCACTCGTGTCGGCCGCGCCCGACGTGGCCGCGTCCGTGCCCGTTCCTTCGGGGCGGGCCGAGGTCTCCGCCGCCATGGGCTCCGATGCGGTGGCGGCCGCGCCGTCCGTGCCCGCGGCGGCGGTGACCGAGTGGGCCGCGTCCACCGGTTGGGCACTGGCGGGCGAGCCGTCCGGGTCGGTACGCGGCGAGGCCGCCTCCCGGCCGGCTCCGGCCGGGGTCGAGCGGGACACGGAGGGGCTGGTCGCCGTGGGTACGGCGGCGCAGGTGACGGCCGTCGCCCCGCACGGGCCCGCCGGACGGGCGGGGGAAGGCGCGCGCAGCGACGTACCGGCGGCTCGGGCCCAGACCGAGCCGGGGCTGGACATCCCGCACCCCCAGGACGAGGCGGCCCACGCCGGTGCGGCCACGCTCCGGCTGCGGAGCCCCGACTCCGAAACCGCCCGGCCCCACCCGCAGGACGGGGCCGAGGCCTGGCCCCCGACCGCCGTGCTCGCACCGGGCGCGCCCCTCGCCGTCGCGGAGCACGCTCCGCGGCACGCGGGTCCGCCCGCCGCCTGGGACCTGCCCGGACAGGGCGGCTCGTCCGCCGAGCACGGCCGCGGCGCGCAGCACGCGGTCCCGGGCCCCGCTCCGGAGGCCGGGTCCGCGGATCCGTACCCCGCACCGGACCTGCCCGGGGCTCCGGGCGGAGCCGGTGACACGGACGGCGAGGCCGTCAAGGCCGAGGCCGTCGAGGCCGCGACCGGCGGCGGACTCGTCCCGGGGCCCGGGGCGGCCGAGGTGGTCGAGGTCGTCGCGCGGGCCGTGGCGCGGATCGCCGAGGACGACACGCAGGACCTGCCCCTGGTGACTGCGGTGCGCGGAGTCGCGGTGACCGAGGTGCCGGTGCACCTTCCGTTCCGCGGCGCCGTCCAGCCGCAGCAACCGGACCCGCAGCAACCGGACCCCCAGCCGGACCCCCAGCAGAAGCAGAAGCACCCGCAGCCGAAGGCCCAGCCCGCCGTCACGCCCCGGTCCGCCCCCGGACGCCGCGTCCCCCGCGGCGACGACCGGCTCCACGAGCACCACGGCCCGGTGCTGCCCGGCTGGATCGCGGTGGCCGTCGGCGGGGTCGCGCTCGCCGGCTGCGCGGTCGTGCTCTGGCGGGCCGGGGCCGTCCCCGATTCCCTCGCTCTCGCGTTCGGGGTGGAGCCCCGCCCCTACCGGGGACTGCAGGCACGCTTCTGGCCGCCGCTCGCCTTCCTCGGGGTCGTCGCGCTCCTCGCCCTCGGCGGGCTGGGCCGCGGCCGGGCCGGCCATGCCTGGGTGCTCACCCTCTTCGGCCGCTACCGCGGCACGGTCCGCCGTACCGGCCTCACCTGGATCAGCCCGCTGCTGCTGCGCCGCCGGGTCGACGTCCGGCTGCGGCACTGGCGCAGCGACCCGATGCCCGCCGTGGACTCCGGCGGGCTCGCCCTCCAGGTCGTCGTCCAGGTGGTCTGGCAGGTCAAGGACACGGCCCGGGCGACCCTGGCCGTGGAGGACCACGTCGACTACCTCGCCGAGCAGGTCGAGTCGGCCATGGCCCGGGTCCTGTCCCAGCTCCCGGCCGACGCCTTCCACGAGGCCGCCCCGACCCTGCGCGACGCCGAGGCGGTCGGCGACGCGCTGACCCGGATGCTGGCCGCGGAGACCGAGGCGGTCGGCGTGGAGGTGTTCTCCGCGCAGCCGACGCGGATCGAGTACGCCCCCGAGGTCGCGGACGCCATGCGCCGGCGCCGGGTCGCGGCGATCGACGCCAAGCACCGGGACACCGTCCTGACTTCGGTGGTCGACGCGGTGGACGACACCGTCCACCGCCTGACCTCGCGCGGGATCGTGGAGCTCGACGACTACGAGCGCAAGGCCCTCGTGAAGGACCTGACCGTCGCCTTCTACACGGGCCGCGCCGAGTAGCCCTCGCCGGCCGGCGCCGGAAGCGGGAGAGAGCGGGTGGAATCCGGGTGGTCCGGACCACCCGTTCTTCCATTGGTCTGGACATGGCCAACTCCCGTCAATACTGTGGAACTTGGTCTAGACCTAAACCCAGAGCTCGTGAACGGGCCGTGCCGCCGAAACCGGTACGGCCCATCCCCACGCGTGCGCACGCTCTCTCCGGACATCCCCCCACGTTCAAGGAGCATCAGCCTCATGCGTTCCTTCCGCATGCCCAGAACCAAGCGGGCCGCCGCCACGGCCACCGCCACCACCGTCGGCCTCGGCGTCGTCGCCGCCCTCGCGCTCGTCACGGCCCCCACGGCCAGCAGCCACGGGTACACCGACACCCCGATCAGCCGCCAGAAGCTCTGTGCCAACAAGACCGTCTCCGACTGCGGCCCCATCCAGTGGGAGCCCCAGAGCGTCGAGGGCCTCAAGGGGTTCCCGGCCGCGGGTCCCGCCGACGGCCGCATATGTGCGGGCAACCACACGGAGTTCGCCCAGCTCGACGACCCGCGCGGCGGCGCCTGGCCGGCCACCCAGGTGACCAGCGGGCAGAGCTACAGCTTCCGCTGGCAGTTCACCGCGAACCACTCCACCACCGACTTCCGGTACTACGTCACCAAGAACGGCTGGGACTCCACCAAGCCCCTCACCCGTGCCGCCCTTGACCCGCAGCCCTTCCTCACGGTCGCCTACAACGGCGCCCGCCCCGCCATGACCACCGTCCACCAGGGCACCATGCCGAGCGGCAAGACCGGCC
The DNA here is from genome assembly GCF_042870555.1 of Streptomyces sp. NPDC006487. Classification (NCBI taxonomy): domain Bacteria; kingdom Bacillati; phylum Actinomycetota; class Actinomycetes; order Kitasatosporales; family Streptomycetaceae; genus Streptomyces; species Streptomyces sp. NPDC006487. Next base: position 120,110 of record NZ_JBIAHN010000014.1, on the reverse strand, counting down.
GGCACATGATCCTCGCCGTGTGGACCGTCAACGACACCCCGATGGCCTTCTACTCCTGCTCCGACGTCCGGTTCTGACCGCCCGTGACCATGGGCTCCCCGCCCGGCGTTCATTTCTGACGGAACGTCAGCTATCCTCCGGCGGCATGCGGACGACGACACCCGAAACCGTCGCGGAGCTCATCGCGAGCCAATGGGGCGACCACCGGCCCGGTCTGAAGTACGCCGACGGCGTCCTCAGTCACCACCGGACCGCCCGGGAGGCCGCGGCCCGCGCCGCGCTCCTCGTCGACCTCCTGCCGCCGGGGGCGGAGCCGCACATCGGGGTGCTGCTCGACAACACCCCCGAGTTCCCGTTCTGGCTCGGCGCGGCGGCCCTCGCCGGGGCCGCCGTCGCCGGGATCAACCCCACCCGGCGCGGTCCCGAGCTGGCCCGCGACATCCTGCACACCGACTGCCGGATCCTGGTGACCGAGCGGACCCACCTGCCGCTCCTGCGCGGCCTCGACCTTCCCGGCGTACGCCTCCTGGTGACGGACACCGAGGAGTACGAGGCCCTGCTCGCCCCGTACGCCGGCGCGAAGCCCGGCGACGCGACGCTCGGCCCCGGCCCGACCCCGTCCTCCCGGCTGCTCCTCTACTTCACCTCAGGCTCCACCGGCGCCCCCAAAGCGGCCATCTGCACCCAGGGCCGCCTGGCCGGCGCCGGCGCCTCTCTCGCACGTCACTTTTCAGTCACCCCGGACGACGTCCACTACATCTGCATGCCCCTCTTCCACGGCAACGCGGTGATCGCCGACTGGCTCCCCGCCCTCGCCGGCGGGGCCGCCGTGGCCCTGCGCCGCCGCTTCTCGGCCTCCGCGTTCCTGGACGACGTACGGGCCTACGAGGCGACGTACTTCACCTACGTAGGCCGGGCGGTGCAGTACCTCCTCGCCACCCCGCCCCGCCCCGACGACCGCGAACACACCCTGCGCCTCGGCTTCGGCACCGAGGCGGGCGCGGTCGACGCGGCGCGCTTCGCCGAGCGCTTCGGGGTCCGCCTCGTCGAGGGCTACGGGGCCACCGAAGGCGGCGCCTCCGTCCAGCGCACCCCCGACACCCCGCCGGGCGCCCTGGGCCGGGCGGGCGCGGGCGACGACCTGGCCGTCATCGACCCGGAGACGGGCCGGGAGTGCCCACCGGCCGTGCTCGACCCGCGGGGCCGCCTCCTCAACGGCTCCGAGGCCATAGGCGAGCTGGTCAACAAGGGCCGCAGCCTCTTCGAGGGCTACTGGCGCAACCCCGACGCGGAGGCCGCCCGGACCCGCGACGGCTGGTACTGGACCGGGGACCTCTTCTTCCGCGACCCCGACGGCTTCCTCTACTTCGCCGGCCGCACCGACGACCGGCTGCGCGTCGACAGCGAGAACCTGGCCGCGGCGGTGATCGAGAACATCCTCGCCCGCTGGACCCGGGCGGCCGCCGTGGCGGTCTACGCCGTACCGGACGAGGTGGCGGGCGACCAGGTCATGGCCGCCGTGGCCCTGCGCGAGGGGGCCGTCTTCTCCCCGCAGGGGTTCGCGGCCTTCCTCGCCGCCCAGCCCGACCTCGGCACGAAGATGGCCCCGCGCTACGTGCGCATCGTCGCCGCCATGCCGACCACCGCCACCAACAAGGTCCACCGGGTCTCCCTGCGCGGCGAGGCCTTCCACACCACCGACCCGGTCTGGTGGCGGCCGCCGGGCGAGGACGCGTACCGGCGACTGGAGGCGGAGGACCTGACCGGGCTGCTGGCCGCCTACGAGGCCCAGGGGCGGGCCGATCTGCTGAGCCGCTGACCGGGTCGCCGAGGGCGGCTCCGGAAGCGGTTTTGAGCACTCCGGAGGAGCAGGTAGTATTTTCTCTGTCAGCAGGCGCCGCTAGCTCAGTTGGTTAGAGCAGCTGACTCTTAATCAGCGGGTCCGGGGTTCGAGTCCCTGGCGGCGCACCTGTCCTTCGGGCGGTTTCCGGTTCACCGGGAACCGCCCGAAGTGTTTTCCGGGCCGGTTCGGCCCGGTCCGGCCCCTGCCGTGCGGGGCCCGGACCGCGCTCAGAGGGTGAGCGAGAGCAGCAGCGGCGCGGCCTTGCGGTTCAGCACGTCGGCCGCGGCCCGCAGCCGGTGGGCGTGTTCCACGGGCAGGGACAGGGCGAGGCAGCCCACCGAGGCTCCCGCCGTGATCGGGACGGCCGCGCAGACCGTGCCGACGGCGTACTCCTGCAGGTCGAGCGTGGGCACCGTGGCCGGCTGGCTGTCCAGCTTCGAGAAGAGGATCCGCTCGTTCACGATGGTCTTCGACGTCAGCCGGGCGATCTTGTGCCGGGACAGGTGGTCGCGCCGTCCGTCCAGGTCGAGCTGGGTCAGCAGGCACTTGCCGACCGCGCTGGCGTGCGCCGCCGAGCGGAAGTCGACCCACTCGTGGACCTTGGGGGTGCGCGGGCTGTCCGCGAACTGCGTGATCCGGACCTCGCCGTCCACGTACCGGCTGATGTAGACCGCGGCGCCGACGGAGTCCCGCAGCCGGTCCAGGGTGTCCTGGAGCTTGTCCTGCAACGCCTGCTGGCGGTCGACGCCGGAGCCCAGGAGGACGAGGGAGTCCCCGATGGCGTAGGCGCCGTCGGACACCTGCAGTACGTACCCCTCCCGGCGCAGCATGAGGAGCATGGGGGCGAGGTGGACCGCGGGCAGGCCGGTCTCACGCGCGATCTGCACATCGGTCACACCGCCGGTATGGCGGGCGACCGTTTCGAGTACGCGCAGGGCGTACTGCACCGAGTGGAACGGCGCGGTCGGCTCGGGCTTCAGCGCCACGGTTTTCCCCCTAGCAGGTTGTTACCGCTTGCTCTCACACGATAGCCATCAAGAGGCCCGTGTGGAGCGCCTGTTGATGAGATTGATGGCTCAATTACGCCGCTCTGCCTGGATCTACTCCTCTGGCATATGCCAAGGTCATGGGTGGTGTCCGAGAGTGCCGGGAATGCCCGGACCGGCCGCGCGGTTCGGGTTCTTCGTAGGGACGAGGACGGACGGGCGAGCGGAGCGGGAGAGACGATGAGTGACACCGGAGGCGCGGGGGACGCTGGACGACGGGGAGCCGATCGCCCGGGCGACGGATCGGGCGAGATACCGGCCAACGGACCGGCCGACGGACCGGTCGGGGGAGAGATCCGCGGGACGGCCCTCGGGCGGGCGCCCGTGCCGCTCTCGGTGCTCGATCTCGTCACCGTCGGCGCCGGCAGCACCGCCCACGCCTCCCTGCGCACCAGCGTCGACATCGCCCGGCTCGCCGAGTCCCGCGGCTACCACCGCCACTGGGTCGCCGAACACCACTCGATGCCCGGCGTCGCCAGCTCCTCCCCGGCCGTGATCCTGGCCCACCTCGCGGCCCACACCTCCCGGATCCGGCTCGGCTCCGGCGGGGTCATGCTGCCCAACCACGCCCCGCTCGCCATCGCCGAGCAGTTCGGCACCCTGGAGGCCCTGGCCCCGGGCCGGATCGACCTCGGTCTCGGCCGCGCACCCGGCACCGACGGGCACACCGCCGCCGCCCTGCGCGGGCCCGGGCGCCGTGACGAGGCCGTGGACGAGTTCCCCCGGCAGCTCGCGGAGCTGATCCGCTTCCTCGACGACGACTTCCCCGACGGACACCCGTACGCCCGCGTGCACGCCGTGCCGGGCCCCGTACAGGGCCCCGCCGCGCGGCCGCCGGTGTGGCTGCTCGGCTCCTCCGGCTTCAGCGCCCGCCTCGCCGGCGGACTCGGGCTGCCCTTCGCCTACGCGCACCACTTCTCCCCGGCCGGGACCCTGCCCGCCCTCGACCTCTACCGGCAGTCCTTCCGCCCCTCGGCCGTCCTGGACGCCCCGTACGCCGTCATCGGAGTCGCGGCCCTCGCCGCCGACACGGCCGCGGAGGCCCGCGCGCAGGTGCTGACCGGCGCGCTGTCGATGCTCCGGCTGCGCAGCGGGCGCCCCGGGCTGGTCCCGACGCCCGAGGAAGCGGCCGCGTACCCGTACACGCCGATGGAGCGGGAGTTCGTGGACGACCGCCTCGCGAGCGTGGTCCACGGCACCCCCGACGAGGTCACCGCGGGCCTGGACGACCTCGCGAAGCTGACGGGCGCGGACGAGCTGATGCTGACCGCCAACGCCCACTCCGGGGAGGCCCGGCTGCGCTCGTACGCCCTCGTCGCCGACGCGTACGGCATGCCGGCCCTCGGAGCCTGACCTGGCCGCCCCGCGGGCCCCGTCACGGACCGGAGATCCCACCCGCCCGGAAGGGTTTACGGATGCGCACCGGCCCGGACGGGCTCGCATGAGATGACATCCGGAGTTTGGCTGGTTTGTTGCTGAAACCTTGCCGGAGGGTGAATGAAGGCAGCCTTAAATCGCTCGTCACCATGGGTGGCGAGCGATTTTTGGTGTGGTCCCACGTCGCTGACGTGGGGTTCTGGGTCGCGAGTGGTCTAGTCCTTCTTTGGTCCAAACCATTGACTCGGGACCGGCGTGATCGCTATCACTATCCCCACCTGAAGTCTTGCCTTCCCCTCCCACTTCCCCGGAGGCAGTTCATGCACATCCGTAAATCCCTCATCGCGGCCGCCGCCACGGCCGCGCTGGCCGGCGGCACGCTGGCCGCCTTCGCGGGACTCACCACCGCCTCGGCCGCCGAGGCCGGGACCACCGCTTCGGCCGGCAACGTCAAGATCGCTTACTACGACCAGTGGTCGGTGTACGGGAACGCCTTCTATCCCAAGCACCTCGACACCCGTGGCATAGCGAGCAAGCTGGACGTCATCAACTACTCGTTCGGCAACATCCACCCCACCAACCTCACCTGTTTCGAGGCGAACAAGGCGGCGGGCGACGACAACAACCCCAACGCCGGTGACGGTGCGGGCGACTCGTACGCCGACTACCAGAAGTCCTTCAGTGCGGCCGACAGCGTCAGCGGCGTCGCCGACAAGTGGGACCAGCCGATCGTCGGCGTGTTCAACCAGTTCAAGCAGCTCAAGGCGAAGTACCCGAACCTGAAGATCAACATCTCGCTCGGTGGCTGGACCTACTCGAAGTACTTCAGCGACGCGGCCAAGACCGACGCTTCCCGCAAGAAGCTCGTCTCCTCCTGCATCGACCAGTACATCAAGGGCAACCTGCCCGTCGAGGGCGGCTACGGCGGCGCGGGCAGCGCGGCCGGCATCTTCGACGGCATCGACATCGACTGGGAGTACCCGGGCTCGTCGGGCGGCCACCTCGGCAACCACTACGCCCCCGAGGACAAGCAGAACTTCACGCTCCTGCTCAAGGAGTTCCGCAGCCAGCTCGACGCCTACGGCACGGCCAACGGCGGCAAGAAGTACCTGCTGACCTCCGCCCTCCCGGCCGGCCAGGACAAGATCAAGTACATCGAGACGGACAAGATCGGCGCGTACCTCGACTACGCGAACATCATGACGTACGACATGCACGGCGCCTGGGACTCGGACGGTCCGACGTACCACCAGTCCCCGCTGCTGCCCTCGTCGGCCGACCCGACCGACGCGATCGCCCCGGGCACCGAGAAGTACAGCATCAAGAACGCCATCGACTCCTGGATCGACGGCAACGCGGCCTACGGCATCACCGGCGGCTTCCCCGCCAACAAGCTGGTCCTGGGCTACGAGTTCTACTACCGCGGCTGGAAGGGCGTGCAGCCCGGCACCACCAACGGTCTCGCCCAGCCCGCCACCCTGGCCTCCGCCGCCCGTCCGACCAGCCAGCAGGCCGGCATCGCGCTCTACAAGGAGCTCGGCGGCATCGTCGACAACCCGGCGACCACCTTCTGGGACGACCAGGCCAAGGCCTCGTACTTCTACAAGGACGGCGAGTTCTTCACCGGCCTCAACCAGAAGTCCATCCAGGCCCGTGTCGACTACGGCAAGCAGCGCGGCCTGGCCGGCGCGATGATGTACTCCCTGCTCGGCCTGGACGCCAACGCGACCCTGCTGAACCAGATCTCGGACTCCCTCGGCGGCACCACCCAGCCGCCGACCACCCCGCCGACCACGCCTCCCACCACCCCGCCCACGACGCCGCCGACGACCCCGCCGACCACGCCTCCGACGACGCCGCCCAGCACGGGCTGCACCGCCGCGGCCTACGTCCCGGGCAACATCTACACCGGTGGCACCGAGGTGTCGTACAACGGCCGCAAGTACAAGGCCCAGTGGTGGACGCAGAACGAGGTGCCCGGCACCACCGGTGAATGGGGTGTCTGGAAGGACCTCGGCGCCTGCTGATCCCCCCACCCCGCGCCGAGCGACCGGCAGCCCCCGCACTCCCCTCCCAGGGTGCGGGGGCTGCCGTGTGACATGGTTGCGGAATTCCCCGTACCGGAGCGTGCGGTGGTCGCTACGCTCGGCGACGAGTTGGATCCGCACGCGTCCTCATGGGGGTGACCGCCCATGGTCAACATCCGCGCTCTCGATCCCAGCGCCTCGCCGCTGGACTACTACGCGTACGAGCTGTGCCGCCTGAGAGAGGCGGCCGGGCTGAAGCAAGCCCAGTTGGGCGACATCATCTACTGCTCGGGCTCGCTGATCGGCATGATCGAGAACACGAAACGGGTGCCGACCCGGGACTTCTCGGAGAGGCTCGACGCTGCGCTGGGCACGGACGGGCACTTCTCCCGCCTGGTGGGGCTGGTCCTGCGGAGCCAGCTGCCCCACTGGTTTCAGGCGTACGCGGATATGGAGGCCCGGGCCGAGTACATCTCCACCTTCCAGTGCCAGTTGGTCTACGGGCTCCTCCAGACGGAGTCGTACGCCCGCGCCCTGATCGGTGTGGACCGCCCCGACCAGATCGACGAGCTCGTGGCGGCCCGCATGGAGAGGCAGCGCATCCTGAAGCGCGAGCAGCCGCCCGCACTGTGGGTGGTCCTCGGCGAGGCCGTGCTGCATCAAGAGGTCGGCGGCCGCGAGGTCATGCGGAAGCAACTCACCCACCTGTTGGGCTTTGCCGACCGGCCCTGGGTGCAGGTCCAGGTGCTGCCCTTCTCGGCCGGAGCGCACACCGGGATGCAGGGGTCGTTCACCCTCCTGCGCTTCGATGGTGACCCGGATCTGATCTACGAAGAGGGCTACGCGCAGGGTTACATGACAGCCAATCCGCCAGTGATCAGGGAGCGTTCGGTCGGATACGCTCGGCTGCAAGCCGAGGCGCTCTCACCGGACTGCTCGGCGGCGCTGATCGCTCGGGTGATGGAGGAACGCTATGGGAAGCAACCAGAACCTGGCGGGCGCGCTGTGGCGTAAGTCGTCGTACAGCGGGACCACCGGCGGCGAGTGCGTCGAGTGCGCCCCGCTCGGTGACGCCGCCTGGCGCAAGGCCTCGTACAGCGGAGCCAGCGACGGCGAGTGCGTCGAGATCGCCGCCCAGCCCTGCCGCGTAGCCGTCCGGGACTCCAAGCGCCCCGACGGCCCCGCCTTCACCGTGAGGCCGGAGGCGTTCGGAGCGTTCGTCCGGAGTCTCTGACTCAGACCTCGGGATGCGGCGCGGGCCCCTCCGGCTGGCCGGGGCTCGTTGCCGCGGCTTCGGCGATCTGCCGGCTGATGATGGCTGCGATCGCCTCCGGCGCCACCGCCCGGGAGTACAGCCAGCCCTGGCCCGTGTCGCAGCCGACGCGCTTCAGCCGGGCCGCCTGGCCGGCGGTCTCCACGCATTCGGCCGTCACCGTCAGGCCCAGCCGGTGGGCGAGCTGCACCAGGGCTTCGACGATGGTCTCGTCGGCCGGGTTCGGGTGGGAGCCCTCCTCGTAGCGGAAGCCGCGGACGAAGGAGCCGTCCAGTTTGAGGACGGAGACGGGCAGGCGGCTGAGGTAGGCCAGGTTCGAGTAGCCGGTGCCGAAGTCGTCGATGGCGATCCGCACCCCCATGTCGCTCAGTGCCTGGAGGGCCTGGAGCGGGCGGCCCGCCGAGCCCATGACGGCCGACTCCGTCAGTTCGAGCTGGAGGAGCTGGGGGGCCAGGCCGGTCTCCGCCAGGATCTCGGCGACGTCGCCGACGAGGTCGGAGTCCCAGACCTGGCGGACGGCCACGTTGACGGAGACGAAGACGGGGGAGTCGCTGGGCTGCTCGATCTGCCAGCGCCGGGCCTGGCGGCAGGCGGTCTGGAGGACCCAGCGGCCCAACTGGACGATGGATCCGTCCTCTTCGGCGATTCCGATGAACCGATTCGGCGTCAGCGTGCCGAACTGCGGGTGGTTCCAGCGCACCAGGGCCTCCACCCCGCGCACCGCCCCGCTCTCCAGGTCCACCAGGGGCTGGTACTCCACGTTGAACTCGCCGCGCTCCACGGCCGGCCGCAGCGTCGACGACAGGGCCTGGCGGGTCATGCGGTGGGCGTTGCGCTCCGGGTCGAAGAGGGTCCAGCGGGCCTTGCCGTCCGCCTTGGCCCAGTAGAGCGTCGTGTCCGCGGCCTGCATCAGGCCGGTCGCCGAGGTCCCGGCGGCCGCCCGTTCGACGACTCCGATGGAGGCGGAGACCGACAGTCGCTGCCCGGCCAGGTCGAAGGGCTCCTGTACGGCCGCCAGGACGCTCCGGGCCAGGTCCGCGAGCTGCTCGGTGCCGGTGGACTCCTCGACCAGCAGGGCGAACTCGTCGCCGCCCAGGCGGGCCACCAGGTGCCCGCCGGTGCGCCCGTAGCCGGACTGGTCGGCGCACTGGGTGAGCCGCTGGGCGACGGCGGTCAGCAGCCGGTCGCCGACTCGGTGGCCGAGGGTGTCGTTGACGGCCTTGAACCCGTCGAGGTCCAGGTAGCACAGCCCGATCCGGCCCGTGCCGCTCTGCCCGTACGAGGACGCCTCCAGGGCGGTGGAGAGCCGCTCGAAGAACAGCGCCCGGTTGGGCAGCCGGGTCACCGGGTCGTGCATCTGGAGGTGGCGCAGCCGGGCCTGGAGGTCGCGCCGGTCGCTGATGTCGGCGACGGAGAGCAGGACGTCACCGGCGTCGGTGCCGGGTACGGGGCCGAGGGTGATCTCGGTCCACAGGGAGTGCCCGTCGGGGTGCTTGAGGCGGCGGGTGCAGCGGAGCCGGGCCTGCCGGCCGCGCAGCACCTCCTGGTAGGCGTGCCAGGTCCGGGCTTCGGAGGCCAGGTCCACCAGCTCGGCGGCGGACTGCCCGGCGAGGAGGTGCGGCTCGGAGCCGAGGAGCGCGGCGAGGGCCTCGTTGGCTCCGGCGATGTGGCCGGTGCGGTCGACGACGGCCATGGGGAGGTGGGCCGCGTTGAAGGCGGCCCGGTAGTCGGCCCGGTAATCGGCCTGGAGGTCGGCGCGGTCCGGGGTTGCCGTCGTCGCCGGCGTTGCCGTGTGACGCTGCGTCATGGCCGGTCGGATGCTGTCGGCCGCCGAACCGGTTCCATCTGGGGTTCCGCTCACCGTTGGCTCCCGCAGTGCGTGTGAGTGTCCGTGCAGGAAAGTGTGCCGATCATAGAGGCTCCCGGACGGCCCTATCCAGCGGCGACGCCGTGTGGGGCGCGGGAGTTCGGCGTGATGACGGATCGTCGACGTGTCGGCGACTGATCGTTTCCGCACGGCTGTGAACACCCGGCGCCCACCACTGATCCGACCTGATCGGTCGTGACTTTCTGTAGGCACATGTGCGAAACCCGGCGTCACCGGCTTGCCCTAGTGCTCACTCGTGTGGGGCAGCGGAACAGGGCATTAGTAAGACAATCGCCCCAAGGTGGATGAAGAGGTACTAATCCACCACCGGAGGTCGATGTGCCGCGACAGCAGACACCCGGGGGAGTGGACCGCTCCCGCATGCGAACCACGGCGGCGGCGCTCACTTCCCTGACGGCGCTCGCCGCCATGTCGCTCGTCGCGGGACCCGCGGTCGCCGCTCCGGGAGCCGGACCCTGTGCGCTGACCCGTACCGCGGCCCACCACTCCCTGGGCCTGGACAGCTGGAACGGCGCCTACCCCAAGCCCGAGCGCACCCTCAACGCGGTCATGGTCTTCCTCTCCTTCCCCGACCACCGCCCCACCCTGACCACCGAGGAACTCACCGCCGACTACTTCCCGGCGACCAGCGACTTCTTCGAGCGGGCCTCCTACGGCCGCTTCCGCCTGGTCCCGCACCCGCAGAAGCAGTGGGTCCAGATGCCGAAGCCGTCCGCCGCCTACGGCATACAGCGCGACTGGGCCCCGGCGGACCGGGCCGCCTACCTGCGCGACGCGGTGGCCGGAGCCGACCCGTCGGTGGACTTCGGCCGGTACGACGTCGTCTACTTCGTCGCCGACCCGGAGGCGCCCGGCGTCGACTCCGATGCCACCAAGGTCGTCAACTTCGAGCAGCCGATCCGGGCCGACGGCACCGACCTGCGCCGCATCGTCACGGTCTTCGAGAAGCACCCGCCGGACCGCAACGTGCTGGCCCACGAGACCGGGCACGTCTTCGACCTGCCGGACCTCTACCACCGGCCCTCGGACGGCAAGGGGGACTGGGACACGTACGTCGGGGACTGGGACGTCATGGGCAGCCAGTTCGGCATGGCCCCGGACCTCTTCGCCTGGCAGAAGTGGAAGCTCGGCTGGCTGGACGCCTCCCAGGTGGACTGTGTGGGAGCAGGCTCCTCCCTGCACACCCTCCAGCCGCTGTCCGAGGCTCCCCGCCCGGGCGGCACGGGCGGCACCCGGCTCGCGGTGGTCCGTACGGGCGCCGGCAGCGCGATCGCCGTCGAGGCGCGGGGCTCCGCCGGCAACGACGGGGACACCTGCACCGAAGGGGTCCTCGTCTACCGGGTCCGCAACGAGGCGGCCTCCGGCGGCGGGCCGATCGAGGTCGTGGACGCGCACCCCGACACCGAGGCCTGCTGGGACCGCTCGGTGTACCCGCCGCTGGCGGACGCCCCGCTGGAGGTGGGGGAGACCTTCACCGTCCCGGGTGAGGGGATCACCGTGGAGGTGGCGGACCGCACGCAGTCGGGTGCGTACACGGTGAAGATCACGCGCGAGGACCGGTAGGAGCGCCGGGAGGGACGCGGGGTCCCGGACGCGGCGCGGGGGGTTCCGGACGCGGCGCGGGATCCCGGACACGAAAAAGACCCCCACTCGCGTGGGGGTCTTTCTCCGTCTGTGCGCCGCCAGGGACTCGAACCCCGGACCCGCTGATTAAGAGTCAGCTGCTCTAACCAACTGAGCTAGCGGCGCTTGGTGACGAGGAAGACATTAGCACCCCGACCGGGGATCGGAAAAATCGATATCCGCAGCTCGGGTGGCACGGACGAACGCCCACAGCAGTGCCTCCGGTCCGGGCAGCCACGGCAGCCGGGTGTCGGGCGCCACGAGCCAGCGCGAGGGTCCTCCGACCGCGGCCAGCGGGGGCACGGTGACGGCATCGCCGCGGCCGTGGCAGAGCGGGGCGGGCACGGGGGTGCTCCACTCCTCCCAGGCCAGCAGGGCCGGGAGCCGGTGGGCGGTGCCGGGGGCGGCGAAGAGCAGGGTCCGCCCGCGGTGCACGGCGGCCGGCCCGGAGCCGGGGCCTTCGGCCCAGAGCAGGTCGAGCATCCGGCGCCCGAGGACGAGGGGAACGTTGACGACGTCGAAGGCGGTCCCGCAGGGCAGCACGGCCGGCGCGGTGGGACGGGCCTGCCAGGCGGCCAGCGTGCCTCCGGGCTGGGCGGAGGCCGAGGCCAGCCAGGCGGCGCCGGCCGGGGTGACGTGGGTCGCGGAGGCGGTCGTCGTCGTCCGCAGGTCGAGCGCGGGGCATCCGGTCAGGGTCGTCATGCCTTCAGGTCTACCCGGGGTAGCGAACCGATCTCCGGGAGTTACGGGAAACCGGGACAGGCCGGGCCGGACTGGGGTATGTTGCGCCCCGCATATGCCAGGGGGGCGCGGCGGGGGGCGCGGCCGGGCGGGTCCTCAGGCGCCCTCGGGGGTGGTGCCCCGCAGCAGGGACTCGCCGAACTCGATCATCTTGCGGGCGTAGTCCTCGGTCCACTCCGCCTGCTCCGCGATCGCCGCCGCCGGCAGCCGGTCGAACCGCCGGGGATCCGCGAGCTGCGCCGCCGCCACCGCCTGGAACTCCACCGCCCGCTCCTGGGCGGCACGGAACGCCAGGGTCAGCTCCGTCGCCCGGGCCAGCAGCTCCCGCGGGTCGTCGATCGATTCGAGGTCGAAGAAGTGCTCCGGGTCCGTGACGGTCTCCGACGGCTCGAAGAGCAACTGCGCGGGCCGCAGCCTCCGCTCGGTCCGCTCGGGCTCTGCCATGCGTGTCCTCCTGCTGGACGTGGGAAATGCTTCCGGGCCACCGTCCATTGTCCAGCTTCGCGCAAGGGCGCCCGAGGGTCCCGGCCCATGGGCTAGAACGTGCGTATGACCGATGGTGTGCACGAGACGCTGGACAAGCTCTGCGACGAGGGCATCGAGCAGGTGATCGGCTGGCGCCGTCACCTCCACCGAAATCCGGAGCTGCCGAACCGGGAGGCCGCCACCGGGCGGCTCGTGGCGCGGGAGCTCGCCGCGTTCGGACTCGACGAGGTGCGGACCGGCATCGCCGGGCACGGGGTGGTCGGGGTGTTGCGCGGCGGCCGCCCCGGGGACCGGGTGGCGGCGCTGCGGGCGGACATGGACGCGCTGCCCGTCCCCGACCGCTGCGGCACGGACTTCGCCGCCACCGGCCGGGCCTCGCACGCCTGTGGCCACGACTGCCACACCGCGATGCTCCTCGGAGCCGCGCGCGCACTGGCCGACGTACGGGTGCGGGAGCAACTGCCCGGAACGGTGCTGTTCGTGTTCCAGCCCGCCGAGGAGGGCCCGCCGGTCGGCGAGGAGGGAGGGGCGCGGCTGATGGTGGCCGAGGGGGCCTTCGAGGACCCCGTCCCCACGATGGCCTTCGGCATGCACGTCACCCCGCACCCCAAGGGCTGGGTGGGGTACAAGTCCGGCCCGATGTACGGGGCCTCCTGCCTGGTCCGCGTCACCGTCACCGGCCGGCAGTCCCACGCCTCCTCGCCCTGGCACGGCATCGACCCCATGCCCGCCGTCGGGGCACTGCTCACCGGGATCGGTCAGCTCTACCGGCAGGTCTCGGCGTTCTCCCCGGTCACGGTCTCCATCGGCCACATCGAGGACGTCGGCCGGTACAACGTCATCGGCGAAAGCGTCACCCTGTGGGGCACGATCCGCTGCGCCGAGGAGCGGGACATGCCCGAGGTCAAACGCCGCCTGACGGTGCTGGCCGAGCACACGGCCGAGGCCTACGGCGCCTCTGCGACCGTCGAGCTGCTCCAGGACGTGCCCGCCGTACGCAACGAAGCGGCCTGGGTCGAGGCCGCGCTGCCCACGCTGCGCCGGGTCGCGGGCTCCGACCGGGTGGTGGAGGTCGGCGGCACGCTCGGCTACGACGACGTCTCCGAATTCATCACCCGCTTCGGCGGGCTGTACGTGATGCTCGGCGTCCAGGACACCGCCCTGGACCCGGCGAGCGGCGAACCGGTGGCCGTACCCGGAGGCCGGGGTCTGGTGGGCAACCACCACCCCGCCTTCTACGCCGACGACGACACCCTGATCACGGGCGTACGGCTGCACGCGCACGCCGCGTACGACCATCTGACGGGGGCCCTCGTCACGCGCTGACGGCCCCCGTCACGCGCTGACCGGGGTCCTCGCCAGGGCGGCGAGCTCGTCCAGTACGGCGGCGAGCTCGCCCGCGAGGCCCTCCGGCGCCCGGAACCCCTCGGCCGTGACCAGCCCGCCGATGCCCGGGACGGCCGCCGAGGCCTCCGCGGGCACCATGCCGACGGCCTCCAGCACGGGCCGCAGCATCCGGCCGGCCGGGGCGCCGCCGGAGCCGCCCGCGCTGTAGGAGAGCAGCCCGGCGGGCTTGCCCTGCCATTCGCCGTAGAGGAAGTCGATGGCGTTCTTGAAGGGGGCGGTGAAGCCGCCGTTGTACATCGGCAGGACGAAGAGGAAGGCGTCGGCGGAGTCGACCAGGGCGCTCCACGCGCGGGTGTGGGGGTGGGTGTAGATCCCGGTGGAGGCGTATTCGGGCTCGTCCAGGAAGGGCAGGGCGATCTCGGCGAGGTCGACCGGGGTGACGTCGAAGCGCCCCTCCTCGTGTGCGCTGGCCTGGTCGGCGGCCCAGCGGGCCAGGGGGCGGGCGGCGGAGGTGGGGCGGACGGAGGCGGAGATGACGTGCAGGCGGATCGGGTGGGAGTTCATGACGGGCTCCTCGCGGCCGGGGCGGTGGTGTGGAGAGGGTTTTGTTGACGTGTCACCTATGAGAGCGCAGAGGTGGGTGACGTGTCAACCAGGTAGGTGACGTGTCACGTACCGGTCTAGACTTCGACCATGACCGAAAACGAGAGCGGGACCGCACCGCGCTGGCTCAGTGAGCCCGAACAGCAGGCCTGGTACGCCTGGCGGCGGATGTTCCCCTTGGTCAACGCCGATATCGCGCGCGACCTGACCCAGGACAGCGGGCTCTCCGAAGCCGACTACGACGTCCTGTCCGTCCTCGGCTCCACCGACGGCCACCGCATGCGCATCAGCGCCCTCGCCGTCCTCATGCAGTGGTCCCGCAGCCGGCTCTCCCACCAGCTCACCCGGATGGAGCAACGGGGCATCGTCCGCCGCGAAGAAGTGGCCCACGACGGCCGCGGCGCCGAAGTGGTGCTCACCGAGCAGGGCGTCACCACGATCACGACGGCCGCCCCGCTCCACGTGGAATCCGTGCGCCGCCACCTGATCGACATCCTGACCCCGGAACAGCTGCGCACCTTCGCCGAGGTGGGCGAACTGCTCCGCACCCGCCTCGGCGTGGAGCGCAAGACCCGCTGACCCGCCGGGCTACGGCCGCCAGACCACCCGGTGTTCCGCCAGGTGGGCCAGCACCGAATGGTTGGCCTCCCAGCCGTCCGGGAATTTCATGGTCACGCCCAACTGCACCGGTTCCGAGGACGGGTGGGCGTCCAGGAGCTCCGCTATCCCCGCCCGGGCCACCACCACGCAGGCGTGCCGGTGCCGGGAGGCCAGGACGCAGAGCCGGCCCGTCTCGAGGTGGAACGCGGTCGCGTCCGGGCGGCCCGACAGGGGGTGCAGGACCACCGTGAGGTCGTACTCGCGGCCCTGGAGCCTGTTGGCCGTGTCCACGGTGACCCCCGTGACCCCGAGCGCGGACAGCGCCCCCCGGACCGCCGCCGCCTGGTCCCGGTGGGCGGTGCCCACCGCGATCCGGTCAGCCGTCAGCGGGGACGGGCCGCCCGCCTGCTCGTCCACCGTCACCGCACCCCGGTCCAGCGCCCGGCGCACCACCAGGGCCACCGCCCGGACCGCCTCCGGGTCCGTGCGCGGGGTGTGCCGGGCCGGCAGTTCCAGCAGCCCCCACCCCGACTCGGCGGCCTCGTCCAGCACCCGGTCGGGTCCCGATCCGTCGCCCGCGACCCCGTAGGACATCCGCCGCTCGCCCGGCCCCGTACCGCTGCGGAACCGCGTGTACGGGTAGAACGCGCGGGAGACCAGCGGCGCGGCCGAAGCAGGCAGCCGCCAGGACACGGGCAGCCGGTGCTGCGGCAGGTCCGGGTTGTGCGCGAGGAGGGTGGACACCGCCGACGCCGAAGGGTCGTAGGACAGGCCCGCCCACTGCTCGGCGCCGACCACGCTGAAGGGGTCGAGCTGTCCCGGGTCGCCCACGAACAGCGCCCGGTCGAACAGCCCCGCCACGGCCAGCAGCGCGTCCGAACGCATCTGGTACGCCTCGTCCACGATGGCGTGCTCCCAGGGCTCCACGTCCTTGACCCACGCCCACTTGGCCGCCGTCGAGATGGTGATGGGCAGCCCCGCGAGGTCCCCCGGCTTCGCCGAGAGGACCACCGAGTCCAGCTCGCGCAGGGCCGGATCGTAGGCGTCGCCCTCGCTGCTGTGCAGCCGGCCCACCTTCAGCTCCGGATCCTTCGCGTGCAGTCGCAGCACCAGGTCGTCGACCTGCGCATTGGTCTGCGCGACCACCATCAGCCGGCGCCCGGCCGCCGCCAGGTCCCGGGCCGCCCGTACCACCAGGGTGGACTTCCCGGCCCCGGGCGGGGAGTCGACGACCACGCCCCGGGCCCCGCCGTGCAGGGTGTCGCGCAGGATGGCATCGGTGGCCCGGCCGGCGGCCGCACCCGGATCGAAAGCGGTGCTCGCGGTGCTCACAGGAGGTCCTCGGCGGTCACGGGATCGGGCAGCGGCAGCGCGGGCGCGTCACCGGTCAGGTGCGCGGGCGGCCCGCCGTGGGTCCACGGGGTCCGCTCGGCGTCCGGCAGCTTCGGGCCGCCGCGCGCATCGTGCTCGAACAGCGTCCAGCACACCCGGTCGCCCTTCTCCGGCACCGAGCCCGGCTCCGGGTCCTTGCCGCGGCCCATCTTGTCGAGGACGCGCAGCACGAGCCGGCCGTCCTCCTCCCGGCGCACGAACTGCGCGCTCTGCGGGCGCCCGTCGAGCGAGCGGTACACCTTCGGCCCCCCGACACTGCCGCCGCCGCTGCCGCCTTCGCCGCCGTCGGTGAGCTGCGGCCGGTCCTCCGTCGCCACCCACACCAGCGGGCGCGGGCTCGGCCGCTTCGACTCCGTCCACTCCATGACCACCTCGGTGACCTCCCCGGCGAAGGCCTCGCCCGAGAGCCGCCGCCCCGCCATCACCAGCAGGTCGTCCAGCGCCTCCTGGGCGTCGAGCCGCACCTGCTCGGTCTCCCGCGTCGCGAGCTTGCGAGCGGCCGTCACCGCGTCGTCGCGGCGCGGTTGCGGGCCCTCGCCCGCCCGGACCCGGTCCCGGTGGCCGGTGTACGACCAGCGGTCACCGGTCCAGCGGTCCTCGGTCCGCCGGCCCGGGGGCAGTTCGCGCAGCAGGGCGATCGATTCCCAGACCGCCCGCCAGGTGCCCTCCATCTGCTCCACGACCAGCCGCCGGACCGCCTGCTCGGCGGCCGCGCGCCGTCCGTCGCCGTTCCCGCCCGTGGCCGCGGCCTCAGCCGCCCGCGCCGCGTCGAACTTCGCGATCGCCGGGGCCAGCAGCTTGTTGTCGAAGGCCGGATCGGTGGCCGGACCGGCCGGCGGGAACAGCAGCAGGCCCTGCGGATCCCGGCCGAGCTCCGCGCGCAGCGCCCGCTCGGCGCCCGATTCCCCCTCCGGCGGGTCGATCCACGCCAGCAGGGCGCCCAGGTGCTGGTCCTCCAGATTGCTCTGACCGGTCGCCCAGTGCCGCGAGAGAAGGTCCGTCGCCGACAGCAGCATCGAGGAACCGGGCACCCGCGAGCGCTCGGCGAGGTGCGTGAACCAGCGCCCCAGCAGCGGCACCTGCGCGGGCGCCGGGTACGGGTGCTCGGGGTCCTCCTCGGCGGTCCGCCGGAACCGCATGGACCGCCCCAGCAGCCGGACGTACTCGATGCCCGCGCGGCTCGGCACGATCAGCTGCGGAGCGTCCAGACACAGCTCGGCCTCCACCTTGACCCGCTTGCCCGACTCCGGGTCGGTCTCGGTGCGCTCCACCGGCTCGACGGCGTCCGCGTACCCCTCGATGTACGGGACCACGTGCCCGGCCAGCTCCGCCAGGAACTCCCACCGCAGGTCCCGGTCGCGCGGCTGCGGTATGGCCAGGACGTGCGGGCGGTCCGGATCGGTGCCGACCATGGCGCCGAGCGGAGCCCCGGCCTCGCCCGCCGTGGTCAGCGGGACGAAGACCAGCGGCCGCTCCGACAGGTGCCGGTGCCGTACGGTCGCCAGTGGCTGGGCCCGCCCTGCGCGGACGGCCTCCAGCCGGGCCAGGGTGTTCAGCAGGGACATGCGACGACCTTCGGGCGGATGCGGGCGGGGGCTTGCTCCAGCGCCTCGGCGCGCAGCCGGGCGGCCCGGCGCAGCGCGGCGGCCGTGGGGTCCTCGGGGGCCGCGTCATCGGGAGCGGTGCCGTCCGGAGCCGCGGCGCCCGAGGCCGCCGCGAGGGCGGCCTCGATCGTGGTCAGCCCGCCCAGCTCGCCCCGCACGGAGCGGCCGAGCGCGGTCACTTCGCCGGCCCCGCGCGCCCGCTCCCGGCAGTGGAAGGCCAGCTCGCAGGCGGCCAGGCACTCGGGGGCGTAGGAGGCGGACACGGCCGACACGGCCTCGGTCAGCTCCTCGGCGGAGCACGCCGGATCGAAGGTGAGGCCTTCGGGCAGGGCCCCGGCCAGCTCCTCGACCCGGGTGAGCCGCTCCAGCTGGCGCCGGGTCACGGACCGCTCGCGGCGGATGTCGACGGGGGCGGCGGTGGGCAGGTTGGAGAAGTCCTTGGGGCAGACGAGCAGCACGGTGTGTCCGACCTCGGCGCCGGCCACCTTCGCGGCGGTCGTCTCCAGGGCCAGGACGTAGACCGCGGCCTGGCGGGCGGCGGCGCCCACCTTCGCGGCGTCGGCGGACCCGTCGATCACCGGGAACGACTTGATCTCCACCACGGTCCAGCGCCCGTCGGGGTGCACGACGACGGCGTCCGGCTCCAGGTAGGCGGGGGAGCCGGCCACCTCCAGCGCGAGCATGGGGTGGTCGAGCAGGGTCCAGGCCCCGGCGGCGGTCGCCTCGCGCAGCGCGAGCGCGGTGCGGGCGGCGCGGCCCTGGGGGCCGGCGGCGGTGAGGTCGGGGGTGAGGGCGTCCGGTCCGGGCGGGTCGGCCGCGCCACCGGATCCCGCGCCGAGGTGCTCGTACACCAGCCGCAGGAGCTCGGCTCCGCCGTCGCCTTTGACCTTGGCCTCGAAGGAGTTGCCGCGCACGATGGCGAACTGTGACTGCCCGAAGGCCGCGGGGGAGCCGAGGGACGCCGCGAGGACGGTCTTGTCCACGCCGGCGCCGTCGAGCAGGGCGCGTCTGCCGCAGCCCGGGTTGGCGGCGAGGGCCGCCAGTGCGCGGGCGTCGAGCGGGCGCGGTGCGACGTCGGGGCCGCGCAGATCAGCGAGCCGTTGCCGCAGCGTCTTCGGGGGATTCGGGGGAGTCATCGGCTGCGCGGCCTGCGGTGCCTGCGCGGCCTGCGCGGTCCGCCATGCCGCCGGCTGCGCCGTCGGCCCGGGGGACCGCGGCGGGGTCTGCGGCGGCTGACCGCTGGACGGGTAGGAGCTCACCCGCGGAAGTCTCCCATCCGCCACTGACAATCGTGGACTTACCGCGGAAACCCGCTGTTCGGGTGGTGTGCGGAACGGGCGCGGCGGACCTGCTGGACCCGCCGAACGAGGGGAGTCCGGCGCCGGTGGCGCCGGTGGCGCCGGTGGCGCCGGTGGCGCCGGTGGCGCCGGTCGCGCCGGTGACCCGGGCGATTCCGGCGGGCAGGGCGCGGGCCGCGAGGTAGCCGGCCCCCATCACGGCGGCCCCGGCGACGGCGTCGAGGAAGTAGTGGTTGGCCGTGCCCATGACCACCACGGTGGTGACGGCGGGGTAGGCGGCCCCGAGCGCCCGGACCAGCGGCCGGCGCGCGCAGCACCACAGCGCGACCCCGCACCACAGGGCCCAGCCCACGTGCAGGCTGGGCATGGCGGCGAACTGGTTGGTGAAGGAGCCGAGCCCGCGCGGGGCGCTGGCCTCCCCGCCCCACCAGCCGTAGGCGCTGTAGTGGGCCATCGTGTCGGTGAAGCCGTACGAGGCGTCGAGCAGCCGGGGCGGGCAGGTGGGCACCAGGGCGAAGCCGACGAGCCCGAGGAGGGTGGAGAGCATCAGCCAGGTGCGGGCGAATCGATACTGCTGGGGACGGCGCCGGTAGAGCCAGACCAGCACCGCCGGGGTGACGAGGTAGTGCAGGGAGGCGTAGACGAAGTCGGCGGGTATGCCGAGGGCCGCCTGGCCGGTGAACAGCCGGTTGAGCGGCCGCTCCAGATCGAGGGCCAGGAGTTCCTCCATGCGCAGGATCGCGAGCCCGTGGTCCACGGCCAGCCCGACGTCACCCCGGGCGAGGAGTCTGCCTCCCGAGTACGCGGCGTAGACGATGCCCAGGATCAGCAGTTCGGCCCACCAACGCGGAGGCTGCCGCCTATTAGTCATACGGCGTATGACGTGTGTGAAGACGAGAGGGTTGCGTGGCGTTCACCTGATGGATGATGGAGCGGTGGCGGAACCACCGCAAAGCAGTGCGAATGGTCGGGCCGCCGGTTCTCCGACCGTCCCGACCGCCCCGACCGTCCTGATCTTCCCACCCCACTCGCCCCCTCGACCGGGAGAACTCATATGGCCCCCCGCATCCTCTTGGCCCGTCACGGCCAGACGGCGTGGTCCCAGCTCGGCAAGCACACCGGACGCACGGACGTGCCCCTGCTGGAGGAGGGGAAGCGGGGCGCGAAGCTGCTCGGCGAGCGCCTCGCCCGCGACCCCTGGGCGAGCCTGCGCGGGCTGGAGGTGCGCACCAGCCCCCTCGTGCGGGCCAGCGAGAGCTGCGACCTGGCCGGCTTCGGCATGCAGGCGGACCCGTGGGACGCGCTGATGGAGTGGGACTACGGCGACTACGAGGGCATGACCCCTGCCGAGATCCAGGCGGTCCGGCCCGGCTGGCTGATCTGGCGCGACGGGGTCCCGGGAGGCGAGTCCGTCGCGGACGTCTCGGCCCGCGCGGACGAGGTCGTCACCTGGGCCCGCTCGGCCGAACGCGACGTCCTCGTCTTCGCGCACGGCCACATCCTGCGCACCCTGGCCGCCCGCTGGCTCGGCTTCGACGCCTCCTTCGGCGCCCGCATCCGGCTGGAGCCGACCTCGCTGTCGGTCCTGGGCTGGGCGTACGGTGCCCCCGCGCTGGAACGCTGGAACGACACGGGACACCTGGAGTAATCCAGCCCCTCCGGCGTTCGAGGAGCGGGTTCCGGGGCGGAGCCCCAGGGGCTCGTGCGCAGCGCGCCGCCCCTGTCCGCCCCTCCGGAGAGTCAGGCCGACGCGTGCCGGGCGAGGAACGAGCCCACGCGCGGCGAGCGCTGGTGCGGGACCAGCGTGCGGGCCGTCGCCGCCAGCATCGACTGGATGCGGGTCGACTGGACCTCCTCCAGCAGTTCCAGCACCCGGCCGCCCGCCCAGGCGGCCTCGTCGGGGGCGCCCGCGTGGGCCAGGTTGTCGGCCAGTTCGGCGGTGTAGAGGGCGACGTTGCGGGCGAAGTGCGGATCCTGGAGATCCGCCGCCCGGCGGGCGTGCCGGGCCGCCCGCGCGTGCTCGCCCAGCGCGGCCCAGCAGCGGGACTCCAGGGACTCCAGCTCGGCCTCGCCGAAGAAGGACATCCACTCGGGGTCCGCCCCCGCCTCACCGCGCGAGAACTCCGTGTGCGCCCGGGTCAGCGCCTCCTCGCAGGCCTTGCGGTCGGACAGTCCCGCCCAGCCGCCGGCCTCCCGCAGGGCGAGCAGCGACAGCAGCCGCGGGGAACCGAGCGAACGGGCGGCGCGGCGGCCCGCCTGGGCCGCCCGTACCGACTCGCGGGGCCGCCCGCAGTCCCGGGCGAGGAAGGCCATGTTGCTGAAGGCGTGCGCCTCCAGGCCGGCGTCCCCGGAGACCCTGGCCGTGGCGAGCGCCTCCGCGTAGTGCGAGCGGGCGTCGTCGAAGCGGCCCGAGTCGTGCGCGAGCCAGCCCACCGAGATGGCCAGCTCGCCCGCGCCCGCGTGCAGCCGGTCCTCGGTGGACTGCCGGGTCGCACCCGCGTCGAGCAACGCGTAGGCCGTGCGCAGGGGTTCCGCGGCCCGCCGGTACAGGGCGTCGGCGCCGTGCCGGTCGTCCAGCAGCCGGATCTGGCGTACGGCGTCCTCGACGGCGGCCGCCTCGGACTCGCCGGCGCGGGAGGGGAGCCGGCGGGTGTCGCCGAGCAGGGTGAGGCTGAGGGTCGCGGCCGCCACGGTCGCGGAGCCCCCCGCCATGAACGCGCGACGCAGCACGTCGCTCTCCTTGGAACGCGAAGGGGCGGGGAAGCCCGTGGGATGGGGGTGGGGGTGGTGCGGGGCGAAGGCGGAGAAGGATGCCGCCTGTTCGCGCTGCGCCAGCCGGCCCCGTACCGTCTCGCGCGGGGAGAACCCCAGGTCGGCCAGGGTGCGACCCGGGAACATGTGGAGGAAGACGCGCTCGTAGGCGTAGTTGGGGCAGCGGATCTCGCCGGACTCGACCCGGCCGATGTAACGGGCGTCGCAGGAAACCGTTTCTCCGATTTCCTTCGCCGCCCTGCGCACCAACGCGGCGAACTCGGCCGGGGAGTGCTGACCGCGCAGTCGCCGGAAGGGGGTGTTGGGTGAGTGGGGGGACGTCGCCATGGACGCGGCCTCTCTGGGCAAGTGATTGCGCTGCCGGTGACTGTGTGGTGCCTGTGACGCGCTGCCCGGCGGGCATGAACGTACCGCCAGCGGTGGTCGGTTGACGCGGTGTTTGGCTACAAAACGGATATCTCACCCGCGATCCGCCATGAACTGCCATCCTTTGCAGCGTCTTGCCGCCGCACCTGTTGACGTTCCCGTGCGTTGAACTCATGCGGAGTGGGAGGAAGCCCGCCGGCTTCCGGAACCGCTCCCGCGATGCTCGTACGCGGATCGAGGAGGGGTTCCCTTGGTGGAAGGCGGCATGGAGAGCACGGACACGAACACCGCGCCCGAGCCCGGAGCGCCCCTGAGGACCGGAGCGTCCCTCGTGGAGGGTGGGGCGTCCTTCGCCCTGGGTGCCCCGGACCTGGTCACCGTGCCCACCCGGCAGGGGCTGGAGGCCGTCGACATCATCCAGCGTGCCGCCGGTCAGGCCAGCCGCGCGGGCGGCGTCGGCCCGGTCCTGCACGACGGCTCCGGCAGCACCCTCGGGTTCCTCGTCCCACCCGGCACGGCCGACGCCTGGGACCTCCCTGGCAGCGCCTGTACGCACACCAACGGGCGCGGCATGCGCTTCGGCGACACCTCGCCCACGGCGGGCGACACCGGCTGGCTCCTGCCGCCGGAGGCCGTCGGGCCGGTCACCGACCCGGAGGTGCTGCGGGCGGCGCTCGGCGAGGCGGCCCGGCTGATCGAGGCCGCCGACAACTGCCGCTAGGGCCTGTCGTCAAACTCCCGTCGTCGCCCGAAGGGCGGCCTCGCGGCGTCTGGTGCGTGCTCTCGGCGTGCCGGGCGGAAGCCCGTGTATGGACGTACTTGGCTGCCGTCCGGTGCGGCGAGAGCGCGTGCCAGGCGTCGCGAGGCAGACGGGAGTTTGACGACAGGCCCTAGAGCCTGTCGGGCCCTGACCAGCCATAATGAGGGCGTGGCGAGCAAGGGCAAAAGCAAAAGCAGCGACAAGGGCAACGACAAGCGGCGCGGCGGCCGGAACGCCTCCGAGGCGCCGGCCGGGCCGGTGGACGGCGGGCACGCCGCGCTGGAGCCCGACCGGGAGCGGCCCGGCGCCTGGACCCTGCTGATCGACGGAGCCCCGCAGTCCCACGTGGACCTGGACGATCCCGGGCACCTGGACTTCGCCTACCAGCGCAGGATCGGTCACCTGATCGACCTGTTCGCCCCCGCCCGCCAGCCCCTGAACGTGCTCCACCTCGGCGGCGGCGCCTTCACCCTCGCGCGCTACACGGCCGCCGCCCGCCCCCGCTCGACGCAGCAGATCGTCGAGATCGACGCCGGGCTCGTGGCCTTCGTACGGGAACACCTGCCGCTGGACCCGCAGGCCCGGGTCCGGGTCCGCGCGGTCGACGCCCGGGCCGGGCTGGCGAAGATCCCCGACGGCTGGGCCGACCTGGTGATCGCCGACGTGTTCAGCGGGGCCCGCACCCCGGCGCACCTGACGAGCGCCGAGTTCCTGGACGACGTACGCCGGGCCCTGGCGCCGGGCGGCTGGTACGTGGCCAACCTGGCGGACGGTCCGCCGCTCTCCCACCTGCGGGCCCAGATCGCCACGGCCGCGTCCCGGTTCGCGGAACTGGCGCTGGCCGCCGACCCCGTGGTGTGGCGGGGGAAACGCTTCGGCAACGCCGTGCTGGTGGCCGCCGACCGGGAGCTCCCGGTCGCGGAGTTCACCCGGCGGGTGGCGAGCGACCCGCACCCCGGCCGGGTCGAACACGGCCGCGCCCTCATCGACTTCGCGGGCGGCGCCGTCCCCGTCTCGGACGCCTCGGCGGTGGCCTCGCCGGAGCCCCCGCCGTCGGTCTTCCGCTGACCCCCGGCTACTCCCCGGAGGCCGCCGCGAGCTCCCGCAGGCGCCGCTTGTCCGGCTTGCCGCGGTCCGTCAGCGGGAGCGCCGGCAGCCAGAACACCGCCGCCGGCCGCTGCCCCGGCGCCAGCTCCGCCGCGACCAGCGCGCACGCCCCGTCCGCGGCCTCCTCCGTCGGGGCGTGCCCGGGGGCCGCGACGAGGAAGGCGCACACCGCCTCCCCGGTGACCGGGTCCGTCCGCCCCACGACGGCCGCCCGGGCCACGGCGGGATGCCGGGTCAGGGCCGTCTCGATCGGGCCGCAGTAGATGTTCGCCCCGTGCACCATCACCACGTCCTTGACCCGGTCGTCGAGGTACAGGTACCCGTCGGCGTCGAAGTGCCCGACGTCACCCGTGCGCAGCCAGCCGTCGTGCAGGACCCCGGCCGTCAGGGCGGGCTGGTTGCGGTAGCCGGCCATCACCATCGGGGAGCGCACCCACACCTCCCCGGTGGCCCCCGGCGCGGAGCCCCGTACCTCGACCTCCACCCCGGGCGCCGGGCGGCCGACGGAGCCGAGCAGGTGGGGGCGGTCGGTGGCCGCGGCGTCGTGGTCGGCCGGGGAGAGCCGGCTGAGGACCCCGGCCTCGTTCATCCCGTAGCCCTGGGTCCAGCGCACCCCGGGACCCCACCGGGTCAGCGCCCGCCGCAGCCGCTCCGGGTGGACGGGGGAGTCGCCGTAGGAGACCCGTACCAGGCCCGGCACTCCGTCGGCGGTCTCCGGGTCGTCGAGCAGGCGGTACAGCATCGAGGGCGTCAGGTACGTGGCCGCGGGCCCGAGCCGCCGGCAGGCCTCGGCGAACTCCCGGGTGCCGAAGGGGTGCAGGATCTCGGAGCGGCCGCCGACCCGCAGCTGCTCCAGGCACCGGCCGCCGGAGCGCTGGGAGAGGGAGTCGGTCGATACGAACGTCAGCGGTGCGGAGCCCGCGGTGTCCGGGGAGTCGGCGCGGGTGGCCGTACGGGCCGCCATCGCGGCGAACGTCGAGGCCACCCCCTTCGGCCGGCCCGTCGTACCGCCCGTGTAGGTCACCCGGGCCACGTCCTCGCCGCGCGCCGCCACCGCGACGGGCAGGGCCTCCCGGGCGGAGGCCAGCTCCAGCAGCGCGTCCAGGCCGATGCGGGCCGCGGGGCCCGGCGGCACGGGGGTGTCGTGGACGATCAGGGCGGGCTCGCAGTCCCGTAGGAGGTGGTCGAGCCCGTGAGTGGTGGGCCCGACGCACACGTGGGTCAGCCGGGCCCCCAGCACGTGCGCGGCCAGCCGTACGAGCAGGGTCCGGGGCGGATTGCCCGCCGATACGCAGGCCAGCCCGGAGCCGCGCCGGATCCCCAGCTCGGCCAGGGCGCCCGCCAGCCGGTACGTCCAGGCCAGCACCTCGGAATGGGTCAGGACCCAGGACCCGGACCCGAAGGCGGGCCGGTCGCCGTACCGCTCGCAGGCGTCGATCAGGTCGGTGACGTACCGCGCGCCGGTGCTCATGGCGCCACGGTATCCGGCGGCCCGGGTCGGGACGACGGGCCCTACGGGTCGACGATCTCCACCAGCGGCGGGTGGTCGTGCCAGGTGCAGAACACCGACACCTCGCGGCCGTCCCGGGTGAAGGTCACGCGGATCCAGAACGGCTGCTTCCAGACCTGCATCCGCCAGCCGGCCAGCGGGGTCGCCGATACCAGCTCGCCGGGGGCGGCGCCGAGATCGAAGACGACCCGGCCGCCCGAGACGCTGTACGCCTTCACGTTCTCGCCCGGGTGTGCCTGCCGCTGTGAACGGGGGGTGGGCGGCGCGGAGGACTTCGCGGAGGCGGAAGGGGAGGCCGGCGCGGTGGACACGGACGCGGAGGGCGACGGCGACAGCGCGGGGGAAGGCGTCGGCTCCGGCGGCTGCGCCCGGTGGGTGGAGGAGGAGAGGGGCTGCGCGGCCAGTGGCACCGCGAGCGGCGGATCGTAGGCCGTACCGGACATGACCGAGTGCACGCCCCACCACGACAGCGTCACCGCCGCGCCGGTCGCCAGGGTCCAGGCCCCCGCATGGCCGACTGCTCTACCGACATGTCCTCGTCGCATCGGGGGACATCCTGCACCACCTGCCCCAGACCTGGACCGGCACCCCTCGTCGTCCCCCGAATGGGCTACGGTGCGGGCCATGGCTAGTGTGCTCGTGGTCGAGGACGACCAGTTCGTACGTTCCGCCCTCATCCGGCACCTGACCGAGGCCTCGCACACCGTGCGCAGCGTCGGCACCGCCCTGGAGGCGCTGCGCGAGGTCGCCCACAACCGCTTCGACGTGGTGATCCTCGACCTCGGACTGCCCGACCTGGACGGGGCCGAGGCGCTCAAGATGCTGCGCGGGATCACCGACGTGCCCGTCATCATCGCGACCGCCCGGGACGACGAGGCGGAGATCGTCCGGCTGCTCAACGACGGCGCCGACGACTACCTGACCAAACCTTTCTCCGTGGAACACCTCTCCGCGCGGATGGCCGCCGTCCTGCGCCGTGCCCGCTCCTCCGCCGGGGCCGAACCGCCCTCCCGCGTGCTGCGCGTCGGCGGACTCGCCATCGACCCGCTGCGCCGGCAGGCCGAGCTGGACGGGGCGGTGCTGGACCTGACGCGGCGGGAGTTCGACCTGCTGGCCTTCCTCGCCGGGCGGCCGGGCGTGGTCGTGGCCCGCCGGGAACTGCTCGCCGAGGTCTGGCAGCAGTCGTACGGCGACGACCAGACCATCGACGTCCACCTGTCGTGGCTGCGCCGCAAGCTCGGCGAGACCGCCGCCAGCCCGCGCTACCTGCACACGCTGCGGGGTGTCGGAGTCAAGCTGGAGCCGCCGCAGTGATGCGCCGATGAGGTGGGCGCTGGTCAAGGTGTGCCTCGCGGTCACCGTGATGGTGGTCGTGGCCTTCGCCGTACCGCTCGGGCTGGTCGTCCAGGAGATGGCCAGCGACCGGGCGTTCTCCAACGCCGAGCGGCAGGCCGCCACCATCGGGCCGACGCTGTCCATCACCACCGACCCGGTGCAGTTGCGCAAGGCCGTGGAGTCCACGCAGATGGGCGCCGACCGGCGGATGGCCGTCCACGTGCCGGCCGTCGGGGACGACCCGCGCGTGGACATCGGCGACGGCTGGGCCGGCGACCGCGCCGTCTTCGAGACCCGGCGGATCGGGCGGGCCGCGACCGTCCCGGTGGCGGGCGGCGGCTTCGCGCTGCTCCAGCCCGTGGCGCTCGGCTCCGGAGACATCGCCGTGGTGGAGATCCTCGTGCCGGAGAGCGAGGTCAGCAATGGCGTCGCCACCGCCTGGGTCGTCCTCGCGGGCGTCGGCCTCGCCCTGGTCGTGGGCTCGGTGGCGGTCGCGGACCGGCTCGGCGCCCGCCTGGTGCGGCCGGCCGAGCGGCTCGCGGACGCCGCGCACCGGCTCGGTGAGGGGCGGCTGGGGGCCCGGGTCCCGGAGGAGGGACCGAAGGAACTCCGCTCGGCGGCCGTCGCGTTCAACTCGATGGCGGACCAGGTGGTGGAACTCCTGGCCAACGAGCGGGAGCTGGCCGCCGACCTCTCGCACCGGCTGCGCACCCCGCTGACGGTCCTGAGGCTCAACGCGGCCTCCCTCGGCGACGGCCCGGCGGCGGAGCACACCCGGGCGGCCGTGGAGCAGCTGGAGCGGGAGGTCGACACGATCATCCGTACCGCCCGCGAGCAGCGGCCCGCCGCCGCGCAGGGGCCGGGCGCCGGCTGCGACGCCTCCGAGGTGATCCGCGACCGGATGGGGTTCTGGTCGGCGCTGGCGGAGGACGAGGGCCGCGAGGTGCGGCTCGCGGGGGTCGACCGTACGGTACGGATCCCGGTGGCCCGGCCGGAGCTCGCCGCGGCGCTGGACGCCATGCTGGGCAACGTGTTCCGGCACACCCCCGAAGGCACCCCCTTCGCGGTGGACGTCCACGACGCGGGGGACGCGGTCATCGTGCTCGTCTCGGACGCGGGGGGCGGCATCGCCGACCCGGACGCGGCCCTGCGACGCGGCAACGACGGCGGCCGCGACGGGTCCACGGGCCTGGGGCTGGACATCGTCCGGCGGGTCGCGGAGTCGACGGGCGGGGACGTGCGGCTGGGGCGTTCGGTGCTCGGCGGCACCGAAGTGCGGGTGTGGATCGCGCTGGACGGGCGGGCGCGGGGAGACTCGGGGCGCGCCGGACGCAGCCGACGCAAGCGGCGGCGAAGCAACTGATGCCGGCGGCGGCGCAACCGACGTAACCCCGGGGCCGGCGGGGGCGCGCCGCGCGTCCGGTATGTCCCCCGGTCGGTACGGTCCGCGCCATGGACACCCTCATCTTCGGCGGCCTCCTCGCCACGCTGATCGCGATGTACCGGGACGCCCCGCGGTTCGTCGTGCTGGGCGCCTGGTGGCTCATGCTTCTCGCCGTGATCCTGCTGATGGCGCACCACATCACCGGCAGCCTCGCCCTCACCTTGAGCTACTGACCGTGGCCGCGATGTCCAGCCTCCTCCCGGAGGCGCAGCTGGAGGGCGGCCTGCTGGGCCGGGTCCAGTTCTGGTTCGCGTGCGCCTTCGCCATCGGCTGGACCGGGGTGGTGTGCGGCGGGCTCTTCTACCAGTTCGGGATGTGGGAGTACCCCTGCCCGCTCTGCGTCGTGCAGCGGATGTTCATGCTGATGGCGGCGATGGGGGCGGCCCACATCATCCGGACGGCGCTGTCGCGCGGGGCGGTGACCGGCCGCGACTACATGATGGGCTGGGGCCTGTCCCTGGTCGCCGTGACCGCGGGCTCGTTCGCCTCGTGGCGGCAGACGATGCTGCACGTCCTGCCGGGCGACAAGGGGTACGGGAGCGAGGTGTTCGGCCTGCACCTCTACGTCTGGGCGCTGATCCTCTTCCAGGCCTCGGTGGTCGCCGTCGGCATCGTCCTGGCCTTCGCGCACGCCACCGCGGACCGGGCCGTCCCGGCGGAGGACCCGGGACCGTACCGCGCGGTGGGGACGGCCGCGCTGTGGTTCCTGGGGCTGGTGATCGCCGTGAACCTCGTGGCCGTCTTCCTGGAGGAGGGCTTCCACTGGTTCCTGCCGGACGACCCGACGCGCTACCAGTTCTTCTACGACGTGGGGATCCTGGACTAGCTGAGGTTGGCGTGGAGTTGACGCCCCGTGCGCGGGAATCCGCAGGACCTGCTTGAGTGGGTCCGCCCTTCTTCGTTCTCTCCGATTCCTTCCGTATGCGATGGGAAGCCGTCATGCGCTACGCAGTCCTCGGCACCGGGATCGTCGGCCGCACGGTGGCCGCCCGGCTGCTCTCCCTCGGCCACGAGGTCGTCATCGGCACCCGGGACCCCGGGGCCACCCTCGAGCGCACCGAGTACGCCACCTGGCAGCAGGCCCACCCGGCGGCGGGGCTCGCCCGCTTCGCGGAGGCGGCGCGGCTGGGCGAGACGCTCGTCAACGCCACGGGCGGGCAGGTCAGCGTGGCCGCCCTGACGGAGGCGGACGCCGCGCACCTGGACGGCAAGATCCTGATCGACATCGCGAACCCGCTGGACTTCTCCCACGGGTTCCCGCCCGGGCTCGACCCGGTGGACAGCGACAGCCTGGGCGAGCTGATCCAGCGGACCTTCCCGGGGCTGCGCGTGGTCAAAACGCTGAACACGATGAACTGCCAGGTCATGGTCGACCCGGCCAGGGTCCCCGGCGACCACACCGTCTTCCTCTCGGGTGAGGACGCCGAGGCCAAGAAGGCCGTACGGGAGCTCCTGTACTCCTTCGACTGGCGCGAGCACAGCGTCATCGACCTGGGCGGCATCGAGACGGCGCGCGGTACGGAGATGCTGCTGCCGGTCTGGCTCCGGCTGATGGGGACCCTCGGGCACACGGACTTCAACTTCCACATCCAGGGAGCGAACCGGACGGAGTAGCCCGGCGCCCGGACGGAGGCGGAGATGTTGCCGCCTCCGGTACCCGAGCTCAGGGTGGCCGTGACGAAAGGAGCCGCGCATGAGAGTCATGCTCAGGGCCCATATGGACACGGCGGCGACGAACGAGGGCATCAAGAGCGGCGCCCTTCCCGATGCCATGAAGAAGCTCATGGAGACCGTGAAGCCCGAGGCCGCCTACTTCGGCCTCCACGAGGGTGTCCGGTCCTGCTGGATGGTCTTCGACCTCCAGGACAGCGCCCAGATGCCGCCCCTGATGGAGGACCTGTTCCTCCAGTTCAACGCCGAGCTGGAGGTCGCCCCGGTGATGAACGCCGAGGACCTGGCGAAGGGGCTGGCGGCGATGAAGAGTTCGGGCTGAGCCCCGGACCCAGGACCCGGTCGGCGGCCGCCCACGCCAGCACCGCGGAGGCGGCCGCGGCCGCGCACGAGACGGCGAAGGCCGCCCGGTACCCGTAGGCCGCGGCGAGCGGACCGGCGGCCGCCGCGGCCAGTGCCTGGCCGATGATCAGACCGCTGCCGGCCACGGTCATGGCCTCGCCCATCCGCCCTGCGGGACCGGTCCGTTCCACGAGGCCGAACAGAGCGATCAGGTGCGGGGCGACGGCCAGTCCGATGCCAGCTACGGCGAAGGCCGCGCCCCACAGGCCGGAGACGGCGAGCAGCGCGAGCGTCAGCAGCGCCTGGACGGCGATGGTCCGGCGCAGCCGGACGGTCAGGCCGGCCGCCCCGGGCCGGGCCACGGTCACGAAGCCGGCGACCGAGCTGGTCACGGCCATGGCGGCCCATACGAGCCCGGCGGCCCCGGGCGATCCGACCGCCACGGCGAGCGCGTTGACCCCGGTATTGGCCCCGCTCCACGCGGCGCCCTGCAGGACGGCCACGACGAACAGCAGCGCGAGCCCCGGAGACCACAGTCGTACGTCGCCCCGCGCGGCAGGGTCCGGTTCCGTCGGGCCGGGCGCCGTGGGATGCAGGGCGAAGAGCGTTCCGAACACCAGGCCCAGGGTGGCTGCGAGGAGCAGTGCCGACGCGGGATGGACGGTCACCGCGAGGATGCCGGCCAGCGCGGGCCCCACCATGAAACCGACTTCGTCGAGGGTGGTGTCGAAGGAGAGCGCGGCCCCGACCAGGGCCTTGTCCCCTCCGGCCAGCCGCACCCACCGGGCCCGGGCCAGCGGCCCGACCTGAGCGGCCGTGAGACCGGCGGCGACGGCGAGCACGAGGCGGGCGGCGAGCGGCAGTCCGCCGAGGACGGCGGCGACGAGGGCGAGGAGCACGGCGGCGTTCGCGGCGCAGGCGACCAGCAGGACGGGCCGGTGGCCCCGCCGGTCGGCGAGCCGGCCGATGACAGGGCCGCCGAGGGCCTGGCCGAGCCAGAGGGCGGCGGCAATGGTTCCGGCGTCGCCGATGCCGTCGCGTTCGTTGATGAGCAGCAGGGTGCCGATGGGGCACAGTGCGGCGGGGAGCCGGGCGAGGAACCCGTGGACGGGCAGGGCACGGCCGCCGAGGGCGAAGACCCCGCGGTAGCCGGCGGGGGCGGGCGGGGGCGTGGGCGCGGGCAGGGGCGTGGGCGTGGGCATGGACAACCTCCAGCCGCACGCCGACCCTCCCGTTTCTCCGGCGCGCGCCGTTGCCCGTTGGGGCGGACGCTAACGCGGGAACGGCGGGTTCGGAAGGGGGCGGCCGGGGGTCGGCCCCGGTCGGCCGGGGAGCGACCGGGGCCGCCGGGGGGGCAGCCGGGTGTCAGTCGGTGTCGCTGGAGTTCAGCCGCTTGGCCTGGGCACGGCCGACCTCGGAGGCACGGTGCAGGTAGTCGGCGATGACGGCCAGTTCGGTGTCGGAGTAGCTCGCCAGAACGGCGCCGAAGGCGCGGCCGGGGGTCTCCCAGGCGGCGCCGATCCGGTCGCGGGCGGCGGGGGAGAGGGCGACGAGGGAGCGCCGGCGGTCGTTCGGGTCGGCGTGCCGCTCGACGATGCCGGCCTTCACCATGCGGTCCACGAGGCGGGTGGCGGAGCCTGAGGTCAGGCCGGTGAGGCGGGCGATGTCACCGGTGCTGACCGGGCCGGGCTCCATGTCGAGGAGGGCGACGCACTGCATGTCGGTGGGGTGCAGGCCGACGTGGTCGGCCATGGCCTGGTTGAAGAGCGAGTAGTCGGCGTAATGCCGCTGGCTCTCGGTGACGATGCGCGCGAGCAGCTCGGCGCGGGTCCACTCATCACTCGAACGAGCGTAATCGGTTGACATCGGCTTCTCCGTGCTCCAAATTTATCTGTGTGGCGCAGAGATTGCGCCACGCAGAATCTGCGTCACGTACTCAGTCTAGAGTAGGAAGAGCAGGAATCCGCCATGTCGAACACGTCGAGCACTCCGAGCACGTCGCATGCGCCGAGCACGCTGAGCACGCCGGAGGTCCTCGTCACCGGTGGCCGCGGCGCCGTCGCCCGGGGTCTCTCGTCCCTCCTCACCGCCCAGGGCGTCCCGCACCGCCTCGCATCCCGCGAGCCGGACACACCCGGCACAGTCCACTGTGACCTCACCGACCCCGCGACCTTCCCCGAAGCCCTCGCCGGTGTCCGCTCCGTCTTCCTCTACGCCGAGGCCGCCGCCGTCGACGCCTTTGCGAAGGAGGCCGTCAGCGCCGGCGTGGAACACGTCGTCCTCCTGTCCTCCTCCTCGGTTCTGGCCCCCGGCGCCGCCGACAGCCCCCTCGCGGCCGCCCACCTCGCGGTGGAGCGGGCCCTCCTCGCCTCCCCGCTGCGCACCACCCTGCTGCGCCCCGGATCCTTCGCGAGCAATGCCCTGGGATGGGCCTGGCCGATGAGATCCGGCCGCCCGGTCCACCTGCCCTACCCGGGTGCGTACAGCGACCCGGTCCACGAGGCCGACCTTGCCGAAGCCGCCTTCGCCGTTCTCACCGACCCCTCGCTCGGAGGGTGCGCGTACACCCTGACCGGGCCGCGGACGCTGACCTTCGCCGCCCAGCTGGCCGTACTGGGCGACGCTCTCGGCCGGCCCATACCCTTCGAGGCCGTGTCGCGCGAGCAGTGGAAGTCCGAGGTCGACGGCTACATACCGGGCCCGTACGCGGAGGCCCTGCTCGACTTCTGGTCCGCCTCGGACGGCCTGCCCGTCGACCTCACCGCCGACCTCGAGCGGCTCACCGGACACGCGCCGCGCACCTTCGAGACGTGGTGCGCGGACCATGCGGACGCCTTCCGGGCGTAAGGCCTTCCTCCTTGGCCCCGGCTGTTTCCGCTGGCAGAGCTGCGTGTTAGCGTCCGCCGATTGATCGATTGCAGGGGGGGACATGCGAAGGTTTTTGAGCATCGGCAGCGCGGTGGCACTGCTCTTCACCGCAGGTGTGGTGGGTGCGGGAGCGGCCGTGGCGGCCGGGGATCCGACGTTCTGGTTCGACCCGGTCGAGGACAAGGTGCTGATGCCGGGCGAGGGCCGGGTCGGGATCGCACCGCAGGGCTCGGGCGGACAGAACAGCGGGGAACCGGACGGCACGTACGTCTACGTGGTGAGCAAGAAGCCGCTCACGGACGCCGGCTGGTCAGGCGGCGGGGTGCCGGCCGGGCTGAGAGTGGACCCGACGGACGAATGCGCGCCGAAGGCCGGGTTGGCCGGGGTGTACCTGTGTGACCTGAAGTGGATGGGCTTCCCCGCGCCCGAGCTGTCTGCGGCGAGCACCACGGCGGACGGCACGACGGTCTACTACGGACTCGTCTACGTGCCGCGCGGGGCCAGCGTCGACGCGGGCATCAAGGAGGCGCAGACCGCGGGGTCACAGCCGATCGGCAACCGTCGGGCGCACGCGACCGTCACGGTGAAGACGAAGGCACACGTCGCACAGAACACGATGGTGCTCTCGACGCCCACGCTGCCGGCCGGCGGTTCGGTCAAGCACACGGTGAAGCTGCACGCGGTCGACAAGGGCCGCCTGAACGTGAGCGCGTCCCCCGCACCGGGCTTCCGGCGCTGGGACGAGGGCGAGCTGAAGGTCACCGCCGACGGTATCGACGCGGGCGGCGCCGCGGGGGCCGAGTGCGGGCACCCGCTCGGGGATTTCGGCGGCGTCTGGTGTGACGTCGACAAGCCCGGCGACTACACGATCACCTACACGCTGAAGGCGCAGGCGACCGCACCGGCATGGAAGCTGCGCACCAGCGCGGTCTATGAGGTGTACACCTTCGGCACGGGCAACCCGGAGAAGACGTCGGACTTCGCGGTTGCCAGTTCGACCCCGGTGACCCAGCGCTTCCGGCTCCTGGCCCGTGACGCCGAGGGCTGGCTGTGGGACTACCGGAGCACGGGCAAGGCCGCCGAGCCGTTCCCCTGGGTCGACCCGGTCGGCGGCAACTTCGACTGGAACCAGTACACCGCGCTGACCCGGCTGGGGCCGGTGACCGTGCAGGGCACCGGGCGCGGTGCGGTGGGGCGGGACAAGGCCGGGGTGCTGTGGTTCCACCCGACCTCGGGTGACGGCTCCATCTTCAAGGACCGGATACGGGTCGGCGGCGGCTGGAACACCTACAACACGCTGGTCGGTGTCTCCGACGCGACCGGCGACAAGAAGGTGGACCTGCTGGCGCGGGACGCCGGGGGCGGCCTGTGGCTGTACCCGGGCACGGGCCTGAACACGACGCCGTTCGGGAGCCGGGCGAAGGTGGGCACCAACTGGAACATCTACAACCAGCTCGTCGGCGGCGTCGATCTGACCGCTGACGGCAAGGCCGACCTGGTGGCCCGGGACAAGGACGGCAAGCTGTGGCTGTACCCGGGCACGGGGGTGGCCGCGAAGCCGCTGGCGAGCAGGCAGCAGATAGGCACCGGCTGGCAGATCTACAACTCCGTCGTCGCTCCGGGTGACCTCACCTCGGACGGCAAGGCCGACCTGGTGGCGCGGGACAAGGCCGGCGCCCTGTGGCTGTACCGGGGCACGGGAGTCGCGGCGAAGCCGTTCGCCTCGCGGGTGAAGGCCGGTACCGGCTTCGACAGGTACAACCTGCTGTTCTGAGAAACGCGGAAGGCCCCGATCCGCTCTCGCGGATCGGGGCCTTCCCACAGGGTGAGTGACGGGACTTGAACCCGCGGCCACCTGGACCACAACCAGGTGCTCTACCAACTGAGCTACACCCACCATGTCCGGTCGGAAAACCGACCGGCCGAAGAAAAGGGTACAGGGTCCGGGAGGGTGCTCGCTCCCCCCTTTTCCCGCACCCCACTCCGGTGGGTGTCAGGCGCCGGGGACGACGTGCTTGGCGGCGATGGTGCGCGCCGTGTCCGAGTCCGGACCGGGCTGCGGTACGAAGACGGCCTCCCGGTAGTAGCGCAGCTCGGCGATGGACTCCTTGATGTCCGCGAGCGCCCGGTGGTTGCCGTTCTTCGGCGGGCTGTTGAAGTAGGCGCGCGGGTACCAGCGGCGTGCCAGCTCCTTGATCGAGGACACGTCCACGATCCGGTAGTGCAGGTACCCCTCCAGGGCGGCCATGTCGCGCAGCAGGAATCCGCGGTCGGTGCCGACCGTGTTTCCGCAGAGCGGAGCCTTGCGGGGTTCCTTCACGTGTTCCCGTACGTAGGCCAGGACCTGTGCCTCCGCATCCGCGAGGGTGGTCCCGCCGGCCAGCTCGTCGAGCAGGCCGGACGACGTGTGCATCTCGCGCACCACGTCGGGCATGGTTTCCAGGGCGGCGTCCGGCGGGCGGATCACAATGTCCACGCCTTCGCCGAGCACGTTGAGCTCCGAGTCGGTGACCAGTGCGGCCACCTCGATAAGTGCGTCGTCCGTCAACGAGAGCCCGGTCATCTCGCAGTCGATCCACACCATGCGATCGTTCATGCGCCCCACCTTATGCGGAAGGTCCCCCGCAACGGTGACCACCGAGGTGACCACTGGTGCGGGGGACCTTCACAGGACCTCGTTACGCGTGCTCGCGCAGCACCCGGCCCGGGGCGTACAGCTCCGTCACCGTGGGACCGGACGCGGCCAGTGCCGCGGCCGCCCGCTGCGGCTGCGGAGTGCGCTGGTGCGGGACCGGCGAATCCGACAGCTGAGCCACCTGGACCACGTCCGCCTGCGGGCGGCGTGCCCGGTAGGCGGAGCGGTAGGCGGCCGGGGAGGACCCCAGCTGGCGGCGGAAGTGCCCGCGCAGCGCGACCGGCGAGCGGAACCCACAGCGTCCGGCGACCTCGTCGACCGAATAGTCGGAGGTCTCCAGGAGCCGCTGCGCCTGAAGCACCCGCTGGGTGATCAGCCACTGCAGCGGCGCACTGCCGGTGAGCGAGCGGAACCGCCGGTCGAACGTGCGCCTGCTCATGTAGGCGCGCGCGGCCAGCGTCTCCACGTCGAACTGCTCGTGGAGGTGCTCCAGTGCCCAGGCGACGACCTCGGCCAGCGGGTCGGCGCCGATCTCCTCCGGCAGCGACCGGTCGAGATAGCGTTCCTGGCCACCCGTGCGGCGCGGCGGGACGACGAGCCTGCGGGCCAGTGCTCCCGCCGCCTCGCTGCCGTGGTCCGTGCGCACGATGTGCAGGCACAGGTCGATTCCGGCCGCGGTGCCCGCGGACGTCAGCACGTCGCCGTCGTCGACGAACAGCTCGCGCGGATCGACGTGGACGGACGGGTAGCGCTTGGCCAGCGTCGGCGCGTACATCCAGTGCGTCGTCGCGGGCCGGCCGTCCAGCAGACCGGCGGCGGCGAGCACGAATGCCCCCGTGCACAGTCCGACGATCCGGGCCCCCTCCTCGTGCGCCAGACGCAGCGCGTCGAGCGCCTCCGGCGGCGGAGGCGAGGTGATGGAACGCCACGCGGGAACGACGACCGTGCCTGCCCGGGCGATCGCCTCCAACCCGTATGGCGCGGTCAGCTCGAGTCCGCCGGTGGTCCGCAGTGGACCGTCCTCACCGGCGCACACGAGCAATCGGTAGCGTGGAACTCCCGCGTCCTGCCGGTCAATGCCGAACACGGAAAGTGGAATGGAGCTCTCGAAGATCGGTCCGCCGCTGAACAGCAGCACCGCGACGATCTCCCTGCGGCGACGCCCCGCGAGCTTCCTGCCGTCTACGACGACGGCGGTGGAATCCTGGCTCATGGCGCTAAGCCCCCCTTGGGTGTCGCGACTCCTTGGTCTGGTCGCACCTGCACGTATCCCCTCGGCCTTGCACGTGGCTCCCCCGCCGTAAATACATGATCGAATCTACTGCGTCCCGTGGTGTCGGCGTGACAAGTTCAGCACGCAGCGCTATGTCGACTTGGCAACTTGGCGAAAAGCATTCGATCAGGAAGCGTTCCACTCCGCTACCCGCGTGGAAAGCGCACTGTCCGGCCATGGCCAGTACTCGTAGGGTCAAAGACCCCCTGTGGCGCCGTAGTCGCTGATGGTGAGGGGGTCGGGGGGACATTCCGGCAAGGGGGGTGACCTGCCGGGAAGTTGGCTGAAAACATGCGGGTGTGGATGTGCGATTGAGTCAGTCCTGAGGGGACATCCCAGGGGAAACCTGGCATCCCCGCGGGCTTCCGGCCCCGGCGCGCGAGTGCCGGCCCCGATGGGGGGGCGTCAATCGGTCCTCGGCGAGGACCCGGGCGGCATTCCGCTCCGTCCGCTCGGACCGGCGCAGCAGCACCCGGCAGGCCGCCGTGACGGCCGCGAGGCCCAGGGTGGCGACGGCGGCCCCGCCGAAGGAGGTCCCGTAGACGACGAGGACCACGGGGACGAGCAGGCAGCTGAAGGCCGCCCAGCGCACCACGTCACCCGCGGGGTCCTCGTGGGGCCGCCGGGTGGCCTGCACGGACGAGTGAAGAGGGGGAGGTGGCATGTGGACGGACTGCGTCGGCTGAGCGGGCGACTGAGCGGGCTGGACGGGGTGAACCGGATGGCCGGGCACGGCGTGCTCCCTGCGGGCTCTTCCTGGACGGTCGGACTCCTGTCCAACGGCGTGCGACGCGGCTCGGTCACTGCGCGCACGGGTGGCGCACACCCGATGGGGTGCACCTCGTCACTGGCTGTAGGGGGCAGCGGACATTGCCAAGGAGGCGTGGCTGCGGCATGCTCCCTGGGACGCTCTCCAAGGGCGGCATGACCTGTGCACCACAGGAGTGTCGCCGTACCCTGGTGGGTATGGGCTTGGGAAGATGCTTCCCGGACAGAGCTCGGTCACACTGAGTTGTCGTTTTCTGGAATCGTCCCGCTTGAATCGTCGCTTCCGCCTACTGGCGCCCCGTCCGCTTGTCCCTTCCCCTGAGGACCTCTTCGCCGAGACACCCATGGCCGGTCACGAATTCTCCGAACCCGCGGACCGCAAGCGCAAACGCCTCGCCGATCCAGAATCGGCCGACCTGCGCGCGGTGGAACAACCACGTCATCCCTGCGACCCGGCCTTCCGGCACGGGGTCGTGGTGGGCTTCGACGGGTCCACGTCCAGTGAGCGCGCCCTCGCGTACGCGATCGGGATGGCCCGTCGCTCAGGCTCCGGCCTGATCATCGTCCACGTCGCGAACCGGCTCCCCACCACCGTGTGGGCGGGCTGCGAGCCGCCGGTCTTCGTGGACGTGCCGGACCACCGCACCGAGGTGCTGGGGCTGGAGCTGGCCTGCGCGGACTACCTCTCCGAGGTCCCGTGGATCCTCGTCGAGCGGGGCGGCGACATCTGCCACGAGTTGGAGGAGGTCGGCCGGGAGTACTCGGCGGACGCCATCGTGGTCGGCTCCACGCACGGCATCGTCGGCCGGATCTTCGGATCTGTGGCGGGCCGGCTGGCGAAGCGGGCGCAGCGACCGGTCGTTGTCATCCCGTAACCGACTGTATGTCGATTGTGCGGTTGTGCACCCCCATGTAAGGGGTAGATAAAGGCTGCTGGGACGCAGCAAACAACTGCAGATCGAAGGGAGCCCGCCGTGGACAATGGTGTCTCTGCGGGAAGCACGGCCTCGACTTCGACCCTCGGGCACATCGCCCTGGGTCTCACCCTTCTCGCGTTCGGTATCGGGACCACCGGCATCATCGACGGTGTGACCGCGGCCAACTCCGTGTCGCTCGCCATGTACCTCGGCGGACTCGCCCTGTTCGTGCTCGGAGTCCTCGAGTACCGGGGCGGCAACGGCTTCAACGGCACGGCCTTCGCGGGCCTCGGCACCTTCTGGTTCATCTGGGCCAACGGGGCCGACGGAAAGGTTTCGGCAGACGCGGCCGGAATGTTCCTCGTGCTGTTCGCGATGCTGGCACTGACCCTCACCGCCGCGGCCTCGGGCGGACTGTTCGGTCAGGGCGTGTACGGCCTGTTCACCCTCTCCCTGCTGCTCCTGGCGATAGGCACCTTCGCCGAGAGCGACGGGCTGGCCAAGGCGGCCGGCTGGGTGGCGGCGCTCTCCGGACTGCTGGCCTGGTACGGGGCCACCGCGGCGCTGGCGAGCTGGCCGATGGCCTTCGGGAAGGGTTCGCGCGGCGCGGTCGCCGCGAGCTGACGGACCCGGCACCACGCACCACGCACCGCACGAAGAAGCCCCCGGGGGATCCCCGGGGGCTTCTTCGTGCGCGAGACCTACTCGACCGTGACGGACTTCGCCAGGTTGCGCGGCTTGTCGATGTCCCGGCCCATGGCCAGGGCCGTGTGGTACGCCAGCAGCTGCAGCGGGATGCCCATCAGGATCGGGTCCAGCTCGTCCTCGTTCTTGGGCACGAGGATCGTGTGGTCGGCCTTCTCCTGCTTGGTGTGGGCGACCGCGAGGATCCGGCCACTGCGGGCCTTGATCTCCTCGAGCGCCGCGCGGTTCTTCTCCAGCAGGTCGTCGTCCGGGACGATCGCGACCGTCGGCAGCGAGGGCTCGATGAGGGCGAGCGGGCCGTGCTTGAGCTCGGAGGCGGGGTAGGCCTCGGCGTGGATGTAGGAGATCTCCTTGAGCTTCAGGGAGGCCTCCAGGGCCACCGGGTAGCCCCGGACGCGGCCGATGAACATCATCGACTTGGCCTCGGCGTACTCCGCGGCCAGCTTCTTGATGTCCTCCTCGCCGTCCAGGATCTCCTGGATCTGCGCGGGCAGCTTGCGCAGGCCGTCGATGATCCGCTTGCCGTCGGTGACGGACAGGTCGCGGATGCGGCCCAGGTGCACGGCGAGCAGCGCGAAGGCCACGACCGTGTTGGTGAAGCACTTGGTGGAGACGACGCAGACCTCGGGGCCGGCGTGCACGTACACGCCGCCGTCGGCGGCGCGGGCGATCGCGGAGCCGACCACGTTGACCACGCCGAGGACGCGGGCGCCCTTGCGCTTGAGCTCCTGCACGGCCGCGAGCACGTCGTACGTCTCACCGGACTGGGAGACCGCGATGTAGAGGGTGTCGGGGTCCACGACCGGGTTGCGGTAGCGGAACTCCGAGGCCGGCTCGGCGTCGGCGGGGATGCGGGCCAGGCTCTCGATGAGGCCCGCGCCGATCAGGCCGGCGTGGTACGAGGTGCCGCAGCCCAGGATCTTCACCCGGCGGATGCCGCGCGCCTCGCGCGGGTCCAGGTTCAGGCCGCCCAGGTGGACGGTGTTGAAGCGGTCGTCGATCCGGCCGCGCAGGACGCGGTCGACCGCGTCGGCCTGCTCGGAGATCTCCTTGTGCATGTACGTGTCGTGGCCGCCCATGTCGTAGGAGGCGGCCTCCCACTCCACGGTCTCGGGCGTGGCGGTGGTCGTCGTGCCGGAGGTGGTGTAGGTCCGGAAGTCGTCGGCCTTCAGGGTCGCCATCTCGCCGTCGTCGAGGGTGACGATCTGACGGGTGTGGGCGACGAGCGCGGCGATGTCCGAGGCGACGAACATCTCCTTCTCGCCGATGCCGAGGACGACCGGGGAGCCGTTGCGGGCCACGACGATGCGGTCGGGGAAGTCGGCGTGCATGACGGCGATGCCGTAGGTGCCCTCGACGACCTTGAGCGCCTCGCGGACCTTCTCCTCCAGGGTGTCGGCCTGGGCACGGGCGATGAGGTGGACGAGCACCTCGGTGTCGGTCTCCGAGAGGAAGACGACCCCGTCGGCCTCCAGCTTGGCGCGCAGTTCGGAGGCGTTGTCGACGATGCCGTTGTGGACGACGGCGACCTTGTTGTCGGCGTCCAGGTGCGGGTGGGAGTTGATGTCGCTCGGGGCGCCGTGGGTGGCCCAGCGGGTGTGGGCGATGCCGGTGGTGCCGGCGAAGCGCTTGGGTACCCGGGACTCCAGCTCGCGTACGCGGCCCTTGGCCTTGACGACCTTCAGGGCCGCGGCCTTCGGGCTGTTGACGACGATGCCCGCGGAGTCGTAGCCGCGGTACTCCAGTCGCTGCAGGCCCTCCAGCAGCAGCGGTGCCACGTCACGCTTGCCGATGTAACCCACGATTCCGCACATAAGGTCTTTCCCCTCCTGAAGTTCGGTTGTTCTTGCCGCTGTCCGGATCTCCGGCAGGTGGTGCCCGGCCGCGGGCGACTCAGCCGTAGACGATGCGGCGCAGCTGCCGGAGCGAGAGCTCCGGCGGTGATACGGCGCGGTGCGGCAGTTCGGCCGCGATCCGCTCGAAGATGTCCGCGTTGACCGCGCCCCCGGACTGGAGCTCACGGTGGCGCCGACGGACGAACTCCTCGGTGCTCTCGTCGAAGTACGCGAGAACGTCGAGCACCACTCGGGCGGCTTCGCCCCGCTGGAGCGAGGTGCTGCGCACCAAGTGGTCGACGAGGTCGTCGTGCGACGGGCGGCGGTCGGGCATCCGTCGATATTGGCGGTACGAGCCGCAGAACGCAAAAATCCTGCCCGAAATCGGGCAGGAATGCGCTGGTCTGGACCAGGGGAGGGGTGGATTCCGGTCTTTGCTGCTCAGAAACGACCCAAAATCGCCGCTTTCGCCGTCGTGAACTCCTCGGCCGTGAGGATCCCGGCCTGATGCAGTTCTCCCAGCTCGCGCAGCCGGCGCAGCAGCGCGTCGTGGTCCTGAGCCGGGGCCGGCGCCAGGGCCGGGGCGGCGGGCGGCCCGGGCGCCGGTGTGAACCCGGCCGGGAGCGAGGGCGAGGGAGAAGGCGAGGG
This sequence comes from Streptomyces sp. NPDC006487, assembly GCF_042870555.1. Classification (NCBI taxonomy): domain Bacteria; kingdom Bacillati; phylum Actinomycetota; class Actinomycetes; order Kitasatosporales; family Streptomycetaceae; genus Streptomyces; species Streptomyces sp. NPDC006487. The sequence continues at coordinate 78,006 of NZ_JBIAHN010000014.1, read as the reverse complement.
CGAAGGTGAAGACGACGGCGAGGGCTCCGGTACGGACGCGAGCGCCGCCGGATGCGGCATGCGGACCGCCACGGCGGCCGCGACCAGCGCCATCAGGGGGTCCTTCTTGAAGCCGAACAGCTCCACCGAGTGCGGGTCGTACTTCGGCGGCGGGCTCTGGGCGGGAGCGCCGGCCAGGGCGAAGCGGATCCAGCCGTTCTCCAGCCCCCGGGACGGGGCCCATTCCACCGACCGCAGGTCCGCGACCCGGAAGTCCCGTGCCCCGCCCGACCGTTTCGCCTCCTCCGTCGTCCAGTTCCAGTCCAGGGACACCCGGTCCCCGTCGAAGGCCACCGTCCCGTCTCCCGCGCCGACCGTGATCGGCACCGAGGGGCCCGGCAGCAGGTAGGAGTCTGCGGGCCCGGCATCCACCCGGTCCAGCAGCAGGGCGTTCCGCACCTCGTCCACGAAGTACTCCGCCACGCCGCCGCGGTCCGGCTCCACGGTCAGCCGGTACGGATCGGAGGCCTCGGGCAGCCGGCCGCCCGTCACCTGGAGCAGCGGGTCGGCGCCGTCACGCAGCCGCAGGCGCAGCCGGCCCGCCTTGCGCCCCGGTTCGTAGGAGATCCCGGCCAGCGCGCGCAGCGGGACGAGCACCTCGCCCAGCGTCCGGCGCAGCAGCCCCACCCCCTTGTCGCGGCCCGGCACGATGCGCACGGCGTCCCCGTCGAAGGTCCATGTGCCGTCCTTCTGGATGATTTCCACCATCCTTGGATTCTTGCATCGGCCCCACGGGCCCGGTTGGCCTATACCTATGGCCATGAGAGTCCCGCGACGCGTCCTCGCCGCCCTCCTCGTCCTCGCCGCCGTCCCCGCGGCCGCCTCCTGCAGCAGCGCCGCGAGGGGGGACGACGCCCGGCCGGGCGACGAGCCGCCCGTCGCGCTCGCGCCCTATGAACGGCTCCTGCCCGCTCCCCTCTCCGCGCACGCCGAAGGCCCGGGGTACGCCTTCGGCCCGGGCACGGTCATCCGTACCGGCCTGACCGGCGACGAGGAGGTCCGCAAGGTCGGCGAACTCCTCGCCGAGCAGTTGCGCGGCCCCAGCGGGCTGCCGCTGCCCGTGGTCGACGGCGCGGAGGGCGACGGGATCCGGCTGCGGATCGACGGTGAGGCGGAGGGGGCGGGGGAGGAGGGCTACCGGCTGGAGTCCGGGCCCGGCGGGGTCACCCTCACCGCCCGCACGCCCGCGGGCCTCTTCCACGCCGGCCAGACGCTGCGCCAGCTCCTGCCGGTGGCCGGTCCGGGGACGGTGCCGGGCGGTACGGTCACCGACGCGCCGCGCTTCGCGTACCGGGGGGCGATGGTGGACGTGGCCCGCCACTTCTTCACGGTGGAGCAGGTCAAGAGGTACGTCGACCAGCTCGCGCAGTACAAGGTCAACACCCTGCACCTGCACCTGACCGACGACCAGGGCTGGCGCATCGCGATCGACTCCTGGCCGCGGCTGGCGGAGTACGGGGGCGCGAGCGAGGTCGGCGGCGGGCCCGGCGGGCACTGGACCAAGGACGAGTACCGGGACCTGGTGGCGTACGCCTCGGAGCGGTACGTGGACGTCGTCCCGGAGATCGACATGCCCGGCCACGTGAACGCCGCACAGGCCGCCTACGCCGAGCTGAACTGCGACGGGAAGGCGCGCGAGCCCTACACCGGGATCAAGGTCGGCTTCAGCTCGCTGTGCGTGGGGGACGAGCGGACCTACGCGTTCATCGACCAGGTGCTGGGAGAGCTCGCGGAGCTGACCCCCGGCAAGTACCTGCACATCGGCGGCGACGAGGCGCACTCCACGCCCGCGGCGGACTACGCGGCCTTCATGGACCGGGCGCAGGCGGTGGTGGCCGGGCACGGCAAGACCGTGGTGGCCTGGCACCAGCTCGCCACGGCCCGGCCGGCCCCGGGGGCGGTGCTCCAGTACTGGGGCCACGACCGCACGGCGGCGGCCGAGAAGGCGGCGGTGGCCGCGGCGGCCAAGGCCGGCAACCCGGTGATCCTGTCCCCGGCGGACCGGCTCTACCTGGACATGAAGTACGACAAGGCGACGAAGCCGGGCCTGGCCTGGGCCGGGTACGTGCCGGTGCGCCGCGCCTACGACTGGGACCCGGGGGCCTATATGACGGGTCTTCCGGAGTCCGCGGTCCTCGGGGTGGAGGCCCCGCTGTGGACGGAGACCATCGCGACGCGGGGGGACTGGGAACTGATGGCCTTCCCGCGCGTCCTGAGCCTCGCGGAACTGGGCTGGTCCCCGGCCGCCACCCGCGACTGGACCTCGTACCGCCTGCGCCTGTCCGCCCAGGGCCCGCGCCTCGACGCCCAGGAGGTCAACTTCTTCCGGACGCCGGAGGTGCCGTGGTCCTGACGGGAGTTTGACGACAGGCCCTAGAGCGCCGCCGTCGGGTCCTCGTCCGGGGCCTGGCCCGCGTAGGCCTCCGCGAGGAGCTGGTCCTCCGTGGCGCCGAGGCGCCAGTAGCCGGTGAAGCGGACCGCGCGGCGGTCGACGCCGCAGTCCCGGACGAAGTGCCTGCGGACCGCGCGGATCGTCGCGGACTCGCCCGCGATCCAGGCGTACGGGGCTGCGGCGGCGGGCCGTCCGGCTGCCCGGAGGGCCTCCAGAACCCGCTCGGTGCGTTCGGGGCCGGCGCCCGGTTCCCGTACGACCCAGGTGATGTCCGCGTCGGCGGACGTCGGCAGGTACAGCCGGTCGTCCTCGTGCGGGACCTCGAACCAGGCCCTGACCGGGGTGCCCTCGGGGAGCCGGTCCAAAATCGCGGAGGCCGCGGGCAGGGCGGTCTCGTCGGCGTACATCAGGATCGCGCCGGTGGCGGCCGGCGGCTGGAAACGTACGGACTTGTTGTCCGCGACGGCCGGGCCGATGGCCATGATCCGGCGGCCCGTCACCGCGCGGCCCGCCCAGGACGAGGCGGGGGAAGAGGTCCCGTGCAGGACGAAGTCGATGTCCACCTCGTCCACCCCGGCGGCGGTCCGGCGCTGCTCGCGGACCGTGTACGAGCGCATCACCGGGCGCTCCTCGTCCGGCATCGCCCGCCAGTCGCCGAACCAGGTGTCCTCGCCCGTGGACGGCAGCACCGTGTGCTCCCGGCCGGCGGGCGGCAGGAAGAGGGAAAGGCTCTGGTCGTAGCCGCCCGAGCGGAAGTCCGCCAGGGAGGCGCCGCCGAAGGTGATCCGCAGGAAGGAGCGGCCCAGGCGGCGCGTGCGGAGCACTTCGAGCTCGAAGAACCGGAAGTGCGGGATCGAGGCTGCGGGCGCGGTGGCGTCGGCGGTGCCGGTGGTGTCGGCGGTCATGCGGAGGGTCCCCCTGGGAGCGGCGATGACGGGCGAAGCGGAAGGCCCCGGCGCCTGGGTGAGGTGCCGGGGCCGGACGGCCGGGGGTCAGCTGACCTTCTTGGCGTTCTGGATGGACTTCGCGAGGTCTTCCAGGATCTGCGCGCACTTGTCGTACGAGTAGACCGGCTCGGTGACGCGGGGGGTGACCTGGCCGGCCTTGGCGGCGGGGAGCGTGGCCCAGGTGGGCTTCTCCTTCGTCAGCTGCGCGGGCTGGAGGGCGCTGCTGCGGTTGTCGAGCAGGATCAGGTCGGCCGGGTACTTGCCGGCGTTCTCCCAGCTGAGGCTCTCGAAGAAGGTGCTGCCCTCGTCCAGCTTGTCCGGGGTGATGAACTCGACGCCGAGCTGCTGGAAGTAGCTCAGGTCGGCCGCGGTCTTCGGCGTGGAGATGTAGAAGTGCTCCGCGTCGCCCGAGGCGACGAGCACCTTGATGCCGGGGTTCGCCTTGACCGCCTCTCGGACCTTGGCGGAGGCGGCCTCGAAACGGGCCTTGCCGTCGACGGCCTTCTTGGCGTTCAGGTCGGCGCCCAGGGACTTGGCGAGGTCCGCGGTGCGGGCGAGGGCCTTGTCCATGGTCACGCCGTCACCGCCCACGCGGACCGCGGCGGCCGGGGCGACCTTCAGGATCTTGTCCTTGGACTCGTCGGGCACGTACCAGTACGTGTCGTCCCAGGTGTTGGTGACCAGCAGGTCGGGCTGGAGGGCCGCGTACTTCTCGACGTTGAACTCGCCCCAGACGTTGCCGAGGATCTCGACCTTGGAGATGTCCATCGAGCCGGCCTGCACGTCGGGCTTGCCGTCGGCGGTCTTCGTCGGGCCGAACACGCCCTTGACGTTGACCCCGTAGTCGTAGAGCGCGGCCGCGGTGCCGGTGAAGGCGACGATGTTCTTCGGCGCGGACTTGGCGGTGACGTCCTTGCCCAGGTCGTCCTTGAAGCTCCACGCGCCCGAAGCGGCGCCCGTGCCCTTGTCGCCCGAACCGTCCTTCGCGGAGTCGCTGCCACCGCAGGCGGTGAGCGCGGCCACGAGGCCGAGGGCGCCGCCGGCCGCGATGAGACCGCGACGGGTGAGGAAGGAGGAGCGGGACTTGGGCATGGGAATGTCCACTTTCGTACGTACTCGGGCGGCTCGGATGTTCGATAGGAAGGTTAGCCTAACCTTTGCTCGAAACGATAAAGGGCCCTCCTGGCGGAAGGCCCCGTACCGCATCACCGACTGCCGACCGACTGCCGACCGGCTGTCGTCAGACGGACAGCCCCAGCTCACGGGCGATCAGCATGCGCTGCACCTCGCTCGTGCCCTCGCCGATCTCCAGGATCTTGGAGTCGCGCCACATACGTGCCACCGGGTACTCGTTCATGAACCCGTAGCCGCCGTGGATCTGCGTGGCGTCGCGCGCGTTGTCGACCGCCACCGTCGAGGAGTACAGCTTCGCGATGGCCGCCTCCTTCTTGAACGGCTCCCCGGCCACGAGACGGGAGGCCGCGTCGCGCCAGCCGATCCGCGCCATGTGGGCGCGCATCTCCATGTCCGCCAGCTTGAACTGGATGGCCTGGTTGTCGCCGATCGCCCTGCCGAAGGCGTGCCGCTCCTTGGCGTACTTCACGGACTCGTCCACGCAGCCCTGCGCCAGGCCCGTCGCGAGCGCCGAGATGGCCACGCGGCCCTCGTCGAGGATCCGCAGGAACTGGGCGTAGCCGCGGCCCTCCGCGCCGACCAGGTTGGCGAGGGGGACCCGTACGCCGTCGAAGGACAGCTCGCGGGTGTCCGAGGAGTTCCAGCCGACCTTGGAGTACGGGGCGGCCACGGTGAAGCCGGGGGTGCCCGACGGGACGATGATCGAGGAGATCTCGGGGCGGCCGTCCGCCTTGCGGCCCGTCACGGCGGTGACGGTGACCAGACCGGTGATGTCCGTACCGGAGTTGGTGATGAAGCACTTGGAGCCGTTGATCACCCACTCGTCGCCGTCCCGGACGGCGGTCGTGCGCGTGCCGCCCGCGTCGGAGCCCGCGCCGGGCTCGGTCAGGCCGAAGGCGCCGAGGATCTCGCCGGAGCACATCTTCGGCAGCCACTGCTGCTTCTGCTCCTCGGTGCCGAAGAGGTACAGGGGCATCGCGCCGAGCGAGACGCCGGCCTCCAGGGTGATGGCGACCGACGAGTCGACGCGGGCCAGCTCCTCCAGGGCGATGCCGAGGGCGAGGTAGTCGCCGCCCATGCCGCCGTACTCCTCCGGGAAGGGCAGGCCGAACAGGCCCATGCGGCCCATCTCGCGGACGATCTCGTACGGGAACTCGTGCCGCTCGTACAGATCGCCGATCTTGGGCGCCACCACATCGTGCGCGAACGCCTCTACGGTGCGGCGGAGTTCCTCGTGCTCGGGGGTGAGCCGGTGGTCGAGGGCCATGGTCTTCGTTACTCCTTGTGGGAGAGGGCGCGGACGGTGCGGGAGGGGCTGGGACGCCCCAGCTGCTCGGCCATCCACACGCTCGTGGCGGTGAGGGCGGCAAGATCGACCCCGTGCTCGATGCCGAGGCCGTCGAGCATCCAGACGAGGTCCTCGGTCGCGAGATTGCCGGTGGCGCTCTTGGCGTACGGGCATCCGCCGAGGCCGCCCGCGGAGGCGTCGACGGTGGTCACGCCGTGCTGGAGCGCGGCGAGGGTGTTGGACAGGGCCTGGCCGTAGGTGTCGTGGAAGTGCACGCCGATCCGGTCGGTGCCCACGCCCTCCTCGTTCAGCGCGGAGAGGAGGGCCTGCACGTGCCCCGGGGTGGCGACGCCGATGGTGTCGCCGAGGCTCAGCTCGTCACAGCCGAGGTCCAGGAGGGCCTTGGCGACGCCGACCACCTGGTGGACCGGGACCGGCCCCTCCCAGGGGTCGCCGAAGCACATGGAGAGGTAGCCGCGGACGTGCGCCTTGTGCTCCTTGGCGCGGGCCACGACCGGCTCGAACATCTCGAGGGACGCGGCAACCGTGCGGTTGAGGTTGCGGGAGGCGAAGGTCTCGGTGGCCGAACCGAACACGGCGATCCGATGGGCACCCAGCGCGAGCGCGCGGTCCAGCCCGCGCTCGTTGGGAACCAGGACCGGCAGCTCGGCGTGCACGTCGCCGAGGAGGGGGAACAGCTCCTCGGCGTCGGCCAGCTGGGGGACCCACCGGGGGTGCACGAAGCTGGTGGCCTCGATGGTGGTGAGCCCGGCGGCGGCCAGCCGGTGGACGAACTCGGCCTTCACGCGGGTCGGGACGGTCGCCTTCTCGTTCTGCAGCCCGTCCCGGGCGCCTACCTCGTGGATCCGGATCCGGGCCGGGAGGCCGTCCTCCGGGAAGCTCATCGGAAGCCCGTTCATTCGGCCTTCTCCTCCTCGTCCGGGGTCACCACGGCCAGGACCTGGTCCATGGCGACGGTGGTGCCGGGGGTGACGTCGAGTTCGGTGACGGTGCCGGCGTGCGGGGCGGAGATGACGTGCTCCATCTTCATGGCCTCGACGACGAGCAGGCTCTGCCCGGCGGTCACCTTCTCGCCGACGGCGACCTTGACCACCGTGACGGTGCCGGGCATCGGGGCGGCGAGGGTGTCGGCGCCGCCGCGTCCCGCGCCGCGGAGGTTGGCCTCGACCGGGTCGTGCGCCTGCACGTGCCAGGAGTCGCCGTCGCGGCCCAGCCAGGTCCCCTCCGGGGAGGTGGCGTGGCTGAACCGGTGGGTGACCCCGTCGAGTTCCACGGTGAGGTGCTCGGGGGCGAGCTGCACGATCCGGCCCCGGGCCGGGGTCGGCGGGGCTGGATTCGGCCGGGCGCCGCCGTCGGGTCCGGGATTCGGCTGCGTCACGGAGTCGTCCGTGGACAGCAGGAGCTCCGTGTCCGGGCCCGTTCCGGCGGGACGGGTGCGGACCGTGACCGGGTCCTGGCCCGGGAGGCGGAAGTGGTGGACCGTCCAGGCGGGGGTGCCGCCGAGGCGCCAGCCGGTGGCGGCGTCGAACGGGTCGACCCAGGCGGCGGAGCCGCCGGTCCGGGCGTCCTGTGAGCCCCCGGCGGGGTTTCGGGAAGGGGCGGGGTGGGGGACGGACAGCAAGGCCGCGGCCGCGTACACCTCTGCGGGCACCCCCTCGGGCAGGAGCCGGGACAGGTCCCGCTCCACCAGCCCGGTGTCCAGGTCGCCCGACACCACGTCCGGGTGCGCGAGCAGGCGCCGCAGGAAGCCCGTGTTGGTCTGGACGCCCAGGATCACCGTGTCGGCGAGCGCACCGCGCAGCACCCGCAGGGCCGCCGCCCGGTCGGGCCCGTAGGCGATGACCTTCGACAGCATCGGGTCGTACGTGGAGCCGGTGTCGACCCCCGCCGCCAGACCGGAGTCCGTACGGACCGAGCCGCCGTCCGGCTCCGACAGGGCCAGCACCATGCCGCCGGAGGGCAGGAAGCCCCGCGCCGGGTCCTCCGCGCAGACGCGGGCCTCGATCGCGTGCCCGGTCAGCCGGACCTCCGACTGGCCGAAGCCCAGCTCCGCGCCCGCCGCGACCCGGAGCTGCTGCTCCACCAGGTCCAGGCCCGTGATCAGCTCGGTCACCGGGTGCTCCACCTGGAGCCGGGTGTTCATCTCCATGAAGTAGTACGAGGAGGGGTCCCCGCCCGGGACGATGAACTCCACCGTCCCCGCGCCGACGTACCCGCAGGACCGTGCCGCCTCCACCGCCGCCGCGCCCATCGAGGCCCGCAGCTCGGGCGTCAGCAGGACCGACGGGGCCTCCTCGATCACCTTCTGGTGGCGCCGCTGGAGCGAGCACTCGCGCTCCCCGAGATGGACCACGTTCCCGTGCGCGTCCGCCAGCACCTGGATCTCGATGTGCCGCGGGCGGTCCACCCAGCGCTCCACGAGCAGGGTGTCGTCGCCGAAGGAGGACTTCGCCTCGCGGCGGGCCGCCGCGATCTCCTCGCCGAGCAGCACGGAGTCCCGTACGAGCCGCATGCCCTTGCCGCCGCCGCCCGCCGAGGGCTTCAGCAGCACCGGCATGCCGATCTGCTCGGCGGCGGCGACCAGTTCGGCGTCGGACAGCCCGCTGCCCGAGGAGCCCGGGACCACCGGCACGCCCGCGGCCTTGACGGTCTCCTTGGCGCGGATCTTGTCGCCCATCAGGGAGATCGCCGAGGCCGGCGGCCCGATGAAGGCCAGGCCCGCGTCCGCGCAGGCGGCCGCGAAGGCGGCGTTCTCCGCGAGGAAGCCGTAGCCGGGGTGGACGGCCTCGGCGCCCGTCCGGCGCGCCGCGTCGAGCAGCCGCTCCACCGACAGGTAGCTCTCGGCGGCCGCCGCCGGGCCGATGCGGACGGCCGTGTCGGCCTCCCGCACGTGCCGGGCGTCCGCATCGGCGTCGCTGAAGACGGCCACGGAACGGATGCCGAGCTCCCGCAGCGTGCGGATGACGCGGACCGCGATCTCGCCCCGGTTGGCGACCAGAACAGTGCTGAACATCAGTGAGGTCCTCACGTCACATACGGAAGATGCCGAAGCCCGAGTCGCTCAGGGGAGCGTTCGCGCACGCGGTCAGGGCCAGTCCCAGCACCTGCCGGGTCTCCATCGGGTCGATGACCCCGTCGTCCCACAGCCGCGCCGTGGCGTAGTAGGCGTTGCCCTGTTCCTCGTACTGCGCCCGGACCGGGGCCTTGAAGGCCTCCTCGTCCTCGGCCGGCCACTCGTGTCCCGCGCCCTCGATCTGGTCGCGCTTGACCGTCGCCAGGACGGAGGCCGCCTGCTCGCCGCCCATCACGGAGATCTTGGCGTTGGGCCACATCCACAGGAACCGGGGGCTGTACGCCCGCCCGCACATCGAGTAGTTGCCTGCGCCGTACGAGCCGCCGACCACCACCGTGAGCTTCGGGACCCGGGTGCAGGCCACGGCCGTGACCATCTTGGCGCCGTGCTTGGCGATGCCGCCCGCTTCGTAGTCCCGGCCGACCATGAAGCCGGAGATGTTCTGGAGGAAGAGCAGCGGGATGCCCCGCTGGTCGCACAGCTCGATGAAGTGCGCGCCCTTCTGCGCCGATTCGGAGAACAGGATGCCGTTGTTGGCGACGATCCCGACCGGGTGCCCGTGGATCCGGGCGAAGCCGGTGACCAGGGTCTGTCCGAACTCCGCCTTGAACTCCTGGAAGCGGGAGCCGTCCGCGATCCGGGCGATGATCTCGCGGGCGTCGTAGGGGGTGCGGGAGTCGACGGGGACCGCGCCGTACAGACCGTACGGGTCCACCTTGGGCTCCTCGGGAGCCTCGACCGACCAGGGCAGGGCCTGGCGCTCGGGCAGGGTCGCCACGATGTTCCGTACGATCCGCAGCGCGTGGGCGTCGTCCTCCGCGAGGTGGTCGGTGACCCCGGAGATCCGGGAGTGGACCTCGCCGCCTCCCAGCTCCTCGGCCGTGACCACCTCGCCGGTGGCGGCCTTCACCAGCGGCGGGCCGCCGAGGAAGATCGTTCCCTGTCCGCGGACGATGACGGCCTCGTCGCTCATGGCCGGCACGTACGCGCCGCCCGCAGTGCAGGAGCCGAGGACGGCGGCGATCTGCGGGATGCCGGCCCCCGACATGCGGGCCTGGTTGTAGAAGATGCGGCCGAAGTGGTCCCGGTCGGGGAAGACCTCGTCCTGCATGGGGAGGAAGGCGCCGCCCGAGTCGACCAGGTAGAGGCAGGGGAGACGGTTCTCCAGGGCCACCTCTTGGGCGCGCAGGTGCTTCTTCACGGTCATCGGGTAGTACGTGCCGCCCTTGACGGTGGCGTCGTTCGCGACGATCACGCACTCGCGGCCGCTGACCCGGCCGATGCCGGCGATCACCCCGGCGGCCGGGGCCGCGCCCCCGTACATCCCCTCGGCGGCCAGCGGGGCCAGCTCCAGGAAGGGGGACCCGGGGTCGAGGAGGGCGTCCACACGGTCGCGCGGCAGCAGCTTCCCGCGGGCGGTGTGGCGGGCGCGGGCCTTCTCGCCGCCGCCGAGCCGGGCAGCCTCCAGCCGGGCCCGCAGGCCCTCGGAGAGCTCACGGTGGGCGGCCTCGTTGGCCCGCCAGGCATCGGACGCCGGGTCGGCGGCGCTCGTCAGCACTGGTGCCTGCTGCATCGGTCGAGCTCCCTTGCTCGGTGCGCTCTGGTTCATTCGGTTAATGAGCGTTAACGCATGTGGGACTTAGGTTAACGACCGCTAACGGCCCTGTCTAGAATGGATTCCCATGAGCACCAGAGCGGCCGTCCCGACCCGGCGCGAGCAGATCCTCGGCGAGGCTGCGCGCCTCTTCGCCGAGCGTGGTTTCCACGGCGTGGGCGTGGACGAGATAGGGGCCGCCGTCGGCATCAGCGGCCCCGGCCTGTACCGGCATTTCGCGGGCAAGGACGCGATGCTCGCCGAGCTGCTCGTCGGCATCAGCGAACGGCTGCTCACCGGCGGCCGCCGTCGGGTGGAGGAGGCCGCCGCCGCCCCGCACGGGGACCAGGCGGCAGTACTGGCCTCCCTCATCGACGGCCACATCGACTTCGCGCTCGACGACCGGGCGCTGATCACCCTCCACGACCGGGAACTGGACCGGCTGCGCGAGGCCGACCGCAAGCTCGTACGGCAGCTGCAGCGCAAGTACGTCGAGCTGTGGGTCGACGTCGTACGGGAGCTGCACCCCGAGGTGGGCGAGGCGGAGGTACGCGTCTCCGTGCACGCGGTCTTCGGCCTGCTGAACTCCACCCCGCACCTCGCGGCGCTCGGCCGGGACGCGACGGAGTCGCTGCTGCGACGGCTCGCGAACGGGGCCTTCGGGGCGCTGTCGGGATGAGGCGCGGCGGCCGGGGTGTCCGGGGGGCGGGATGGAAGGGACGGCTCCGGGCGCGCGGCGGCAGAATGGGTCGCATGCCGAAGCCGATAGAGACGCCTGTCCCCAGCCGAGCCGAACTCATCGACCACCTGGTCCGCACGCGGATCGCGGGGGAGGTGGCCACCCCGCGCGACAACAACCTCTCCCACTACCGCAAGCTCGCCAACGGCGACCGGCACTACTGGCTGGGCCTGGAGCTGGGCGACCGCTGGACGGACGAGCAGGACGTGCTCGCGGTGATGGCGGAACGCTGCGGTGTGGTGGACGACCCCGCGCACCGCGTCGGACAGGACACCATCGACCCCGAACTCACCGTGTCCGCCCTGGACCGGATGGCCGCGCGCCTGCGCAAGGCCGCGCTGGACCGGCAGAGCGTGCTGCTGGCCACGGGGCACCCGGGCGGGCTGCTCGACGTGCACCGGGCCACGGCCGACGCGCTGCGCGCCGCGGGCTGCGAGATCGTGGTGATCCCGCCGGGGCTGGTCGCCGACGAGGGCTCGGTGTGGCAGTTCGCGGACGTCGCCGTCCTGGAGCGGGGCGCCACGCTGTGGCACACCCACTCGCCGGAGCCGATGGCGGCCATCCTGGACGCGCTGGCGGCGCTGGGTCGCCCCCAGCCCGACCTGGTCGTCGCCGACCACGGCTGGGCGGGCTGCGCGGCGCAGCGCGGGCTGGACGCGGTGGGCTACGCCGACTGCAACGACCCCGCGCTCTTCCTGGCCGAGGCCGAAGGCACCCTCCAGGTGGCGGTCCCCCTGGACGACCACGTCCGCGACCCGCGCTTCTACGACCCGGTGGTCGCGTACCTCCTCGCGGCGGCGGGCCTGCTGTAGTCAGGCCGGGGCGCGGCGCCGCGCCCCGGGGGCCGGCCCCCGGCTCAGCGGACCCAGCCGCCCGTGAGGGTCTGCACGGCCGAGCCGTCGAGGTCGGCGAGCTTCGGCGCGACGAAGTCGCGGGCCCACTGGGAGGTCTGGACGCGGAACGGCGGCCGTTCGGCGGTCAGTGCGGCGACGATCGGCGCTGCGGCCTCCTCGGGGGTCTGGGCGCCGGCGTAGGACTGCGTGGTGCGCTCGATGTAGGCCTTCAGTGCGGGGGCGTACGGGCCCGCCTCGGCGAGCATGGCCGGGACGTCGAGCCGCAGGCTGGTGACGAACTCGCTGGCCACGGCGCCCGGTTCCACGACGGTGACCGCGACGCCGACGGTGGCGGCGACGGGTGCGAGCGACTCCATGAAGCCCTCGACGGCGAACTTGGCCGCGCAATAGAACTCGTTGAAGGGCTGGCCGACCACTCCGCCGACGCTGGTGACCGTGATGACGCGGCCGCCGGTCGCGCGCAGGTGGGGGAGGGCGGCGCGGGTGAGCTCGACGACGCCGAAGTAGTTGACCTCCATGGCGGAGCGGACCGGCTCCATGCCCTGCTGTTCGACGGTGCCCACGGAGCCCGCTCCGGCGTTGTTCACCACCGCGTCGAGGCGGCCGTGCTCGGCCACGACCTCGGCCACGCAGGCGGTGACGGCCGCGGCGTCGGTGACGTCGAGGCGCTTCACCTGGACGAGGTCGCCGACGCCGGCCTCCTCGGCGGCCTTGAGCAGGGCGTCGGCGCGGCCGGTGTCGCGCATGGTGGCGACGGTGTGCCAGCCGGCCCCGGCGGCCGCAACGGCGGCGGCGAGGCCGATGCCGGAGGAGGTGCCGGTGATGAGGACGGTCTTGCGGGTGAGGGGCGTCTCGGGCGTCGCTTCGGGGGTCATGAGGGTCTCCAGGGTGCGGTGGGCGACACGCCAATAACCTTCGCGTGTACACACACAGATTACCGTTGTGTGTGCGTACACGCAAACGGGTATCCTGGCCGCATGGCGGACAACACTTTCACCCTCGGCCCCCTCACCCCCCGCGACCACGCCTTCTACGGCCTCGTCTGGGCGGGCACCACCCTCACCGCCCGGGTGGACCAGGCCCTCACCCGCCGCCACGACCTGCCGCTGTCCTGGTTCGAGGTCATGCTGTGGCTCCGGTCCCAGCCCGAGCCGGTCGCCCCCTCCGAGCTGGGGGCCAGGACCCTGCTCAGCCGCAGTCAGGTCTCGCGCGTCACGGACTCGCTCCAGGCCCGCGGGTTCGTCGAGCGGATACCGTCCCCGACGGACGCCCGCTCGATCCGCGTCGCACTGACCGACGCCGGGCGCCGCGCCTTCGAGGAGGCCGACGCCACCCGCCGCGAGGCGCTGGCCGAGGTGTTCGACGACCGGCTCGACGATGCGGACATCGCCGCGCTGGAAGCGGTATGGGCCAAGCTCAAGGCCCGCCCGCAGGGGTAGTCGGAGTCGGGTCCAGGTAGACGCGGCGGATCGCCGGGAAGCGGTCCCGGAGCTGCGCCTCGGCGATCTCGCACGCCGCCTCCACCTGCGCGGCGGACGCCAGGTCGTGGAAGTCGACCTTCGCGGCGATCAGTACCTCCGACGGCCCCTGCACGATCGTGGTCAGCTCGAGCACGCCCTCGATGTGCAGCACCGACAGCAGTTCCTCCCGTACCTGCGCCCGCATCGCCTCCGGCAGCGGCCGCCCGATCAGGTACTGCGCGTTCGAGCGCCCCAGCTCCCACGCCACCCACACCAGCAGCAGCCCGATGAGGAGCGAGGCCACCCCGTCGTAGGCGCCCGAGCCCGTGAGCTGCGCGCCGAGCAGGCCGCCGGCCGCCAGGGCCAGCCCGATCAGCGCGGCCACGTTCTCCAGGAGGACGGCCTTCACGGCCGTGTCCGGGGTGTGTTTCACGTAGAGGCCCAGCGGCGCCCGCATCCGCGCCGCCTCGCCCTTGACCTGCCGCCAGGCGACCAGCAGGGAGTAGCCCTCCAGGACGGCGGCGACGGCCAGGATGATGTAGGACAGGGTCGGATTGCCGGGGTCCTCCCCGTGGACCAGTGTGTGGATGCCGTCGTAGACGGCGAACACCGCGCCGCCGACGAAGGTGGCGATCGATGCGAGGAGTGCCCAGATGTACCGCTCGGGCCCGTAGCCCAGCGGGTGCGCCTCGTCCGCAGGCTTCGCGCTCCGCTTCAGCGAGGCCAGGAGCATCACCTCGGTCACGGTGTCGGCCACCGAGTGCGCCGCCTCGGAGAGCATCGCGCTCGATCCGCTGACGACTCCTCCCACGGCCTTGGCCGCGGCGATGCCGAGGTTCGTGACGACGGCGACGACGACCGTGCCGACGCTCTCGTTCCCACCCGGGTCCTCGCCCAGGCCGTCGCTTCCGCTGCCGTTCACCATCGCATCGCTGCTGGACATGGTGTGACGTTACGTCGGACGGTCGTACTACGCGCGCGGGACGCGCACCACGCCCTCCTGGATGACCGTCACGGCGAGCCTGCCGTCCTGGGTCCAGATCCGGGCCTGGCCCAGGCCCCGGCCGGCGGCCGCCGAGGGCGACTCCTGGTCGTACAGCAGCCATTCGTCGGCGCGGAACGGCCGGTGGAACCACATCGCGTGGTCCAGCGAGGCGCCGACCACGTCGCCGACCGCCCATCCGCCCTTCCCGTGCGCGAGCAGCACGGAGTCGAGCAGGGTCATGTCGGAGACGTAGGTGGCCAGACAGGTGTGCAGGAGAGCGTCGTCGCTCGCCAGCTTGTCGGCGGTACGGAACCACACCTGCGAGCGCGGTTCGACGGGTTCGCCGACGCTGCCCCAGGGCGGGACCGTCGCGTATCGCAGGTCGACCGCTCCGCGCGCCTCGATGAGCCGTTCCACCGTGCCCGGGTCGCGGAAGACCTCCCGGTAGTGCGGGAGGGACTCGGCGGCCGTGGGGAGGGTCTCCGGATCGGGGGCGTCGGGCATCGCGCTCTGGTGGTCGAGGCCCTCCTCGTACGTCTGGAAGGACGCGGAGAGGTGGAAGATCGGCTGGCCGTGCTGGACGGCGACGACGCGGCGCGTGGTGAAGGAGCGTCCGTCGCGGATCCGGTCGACCGAGTACACGATGGGCGCGCCGGGGTCACCCGCACGCAGGAAGTACGAGTGCAGCGAGTGCGCGGTGCGGTCCTCGGGCACGGTACGGCCGGCCGCGACCAGGGCCTGGGCCGCGACCTGCCCGCCGAAGACCCGCGGTACCAGCGCGGAACGGCTGGTACCGCGGAAGATGTTCTCCTCGATCTGCTCGAGGTCGAGCAGATCGAGGAGCGTCGTCAGTGCCTCGTTCATGGGGGAAGGCTAGATGCCTTACAGGCCCATCGACTTGGCGATGATGGACTTCATGACCTCGCTGGTGCCGCCGTAGATGCGGTTCACGCGGTTGTCGGCGTACAGGCGGGCGATCGGGTACTCGTTCATGTAGCCGTAGCCGCCGTGCAGCTGGAGGCACTTGTCGATGACGCGGTGCGCGACCTCGGTGCAGAACAGCTTCGCGGAAGCGGCCTCGGCGGCGGTGAGCTCACCGGCGTCCAGGGCCTCCAGGGCGCGGTCGGCGACGGCCTCGGCGGCGTCCACCTCGGCCTGGCAGGCGGCCAGTTCGAACTTGGTGTTCTGGAAGTGCGCGACCGGCTTGCCGAAGACGGTGCGGTCGGTCACGTACTGCTGGGCGAACCGGACGGCGGCCTTGGACTGCGCGTACGCGCCGAAGGCGATGCCCCAGCGCTCGGACGGCAGGTTGGCGCCGAGGTAGTAGAAGCCCTTGTTCTCCTCGCCGAGCAGGTCCTCGACCGGGACCTTCACGTCGACGAACGCCAGCTCGGCGGTGTCGGAGGTGCGCAGGCCGAGCTTGTCGAGCTTGCGGCCGATGGAGTAGCCCTCGGACTTGGTGTCCACGGCGAAGAGGGAGATGCCGAAGCGGCGGTCGTCCTCGCTGGGGGCGGAGGTGCGGGCGCAGACGATCACGCGGTCGGCGTGCACGCCGCCCGTGATGAAGGTCTTGGAGCCGTTGAGGACGTAGTGCGTGCCGTCCTCGGAGAGCTTCGCGGTGGTCTTCATGCCCGCGACGTCGGAGCCGGTGCCGGGCTCGGTCATCGCCAGGGCCCACATCTCCTCGCCGGAGACGAACTTCGGCAGGAAGCGCTTCTTCTGCTCGTCGCTCGCCAGCATCTTGATGTAGGGGAGGGCGAGCAGCACGTGCACGCCGGAGCCGCCGAAGTTGACGCCCGCGCGGGAGGTCTCTTCGTAGAGGACGGCCTCGAACTTGTGGGTGTCCAGGCCGGCGCCGCCGAACTCCTCGGGGACGTTGATCCCGAAGATGCCCAGCTCGCCGAGCTTGTAGTAGAACTCGCGCGGGGCCTGGCCGGCCGCGAACCACTCGTCGTAGACCGGGACGACCTCGGCCTCGATGAAGGCGCGGATGGTCTCGCGGAACGCCTCGTGGTCCTCGTTGAAAACGGTACGGCGCACGGCCGGCTCCCTTCGGTCGCGGCGGTCCGCCGCTTTCATAGCTAAGCGCTTGCTCATAGCTAAGTTACCCGGCGGTCACTCCAGCTGTCCAGGGCGGGGAGGTGTGACCCGGGACCTTTCCGCGGACCGGGCCCCGGAAGGGGGACGTGGCCAAGGGCGACTGGCCGGATACCCCCTTCTGCCGTCACCTCTCCCACGGCTTGACTCGTGGCTCCGCACACCGTCCCCGACAGAGAAGGAACCGGCATGATCAGGAGACTCCTGAGTCTTACGGCGGCCCTCGCCGCCACCGTGGTGCTCGGCGCGGGTACGGCCGGCGCCGCGCAGGGGCAGCGGGCGGAGGCGCCCCGGCAGGAGAAGCGCGTGCACAACGCGATGCAGATCGCCTTCGACCCCGCCCGCCCCGACTCCTTCTGCACCATCGGGGCCGTCGGCAACGACGATTACGGGCGGAAGATCGCGATCTCGGCCGGGCATTGCATATCCGGCCCCGCCTACGCGGACCGGGAGATCCGCGAGGACGTCATCCCGGTCTACCACCGCCAGGACATCGGCTACGGGCCCATCGGGTACGTCCGCTGGTTCAAGGACCCGGAGGGCTCCTCGACGGGACACCTCACCAAGGACTACATGGTCATCGAGCTGGTCGCGGGCGTGACCCTCTCGTCCCAGGGCCCGCACCTGAAGCAGACCGGCGTGATGGAGGTGCCCGGCGGGATCCCCAGTCCCAACGCGCTCACCCCCACCCTGAACAGCGAACGGCTGATCGGCGCCGCCTGGTTCAACAACAACGAACTGGTCGTCTCCGGCCAACTCGGCGTCTGGTACGGCCGGATCACCAACAACGACCGGGGCGTCTACCAGGCGCACCCCCAGCACAAGGCCGGTGACTCCGGCGGGCCCACGATCTGGCACGTGCCGGGGTCGGCCTACCCGTCCGAGGCCAACGGCGGCCAGGCCCAGGGACCCTGGGCGGGCATCACCAAGGCGATCATCCTCGGGTTCCCCATGTACGCCTACACGAGCTCGGCGAACATCATGGCCGACCTGCGCGCCCGTGACGCGGCGGACCCCGCCGACGTCTTCGGCGCCGGCTTCGAGGTGACCGCCAACCCGTGACGGGCCGACGGCCGGTCTGACCGGCAAGATCCGAAAGAGACGACCTAGTCCCCGCCGTCCCCGGCCGGACCCGCCGCGGGCGCCCGCAGCGGGTCCGGCCGGGGACCGGGATCACCGGGCAGCACGTACGCCTGCCGGGAGGCGCACGTCCAGATCACCGGGTGGACGGCGCCCAGGGCGTCCTGGGCGGCGCCGCCGACCCGGTCGTCGTCCGACACCGCGTACGCGGTGCTGTAGTTCTCCGCGCCGCCGATCCCGGGCAGGACGCGCATCGGCCCGCTGCCCGTCCAGTACTCCGCCATGGACCCCGGCAGGTCCGGGTAGCCCGGGTAGGGGTAGGAGAAGTCGGCCACGCCGACCGCCACCCCGGTGACCGGGCTGACGTCCTCGAAGCTGCTGCCCACGGAACCCGAGGCCAGTGGCGCGTCGGCGGGAGGCCCGTCGGGGGTGCGCCACACGACCCCGTGTTCCCGGCCGTCACCGCCGGACCGGTGGCGGCCGACGGTCCGCCCGGACTCGTCCAGCGCCAGGACGGTGTAGACGTCCGTCGGGACGCCGCCGGTCGCGAGCAGCGCGGGGGCGGCGGCCGGGCCGGCGGGCCACAGGGCCCCCCTGCCGTAGTTGAAGCCTTCGTGGGGCACGTAGGCGTTCCCGGCGATCTGTCCGGCGTTGTTGACGGCGGCCATGTGGGAGAAGGTGGATCCGGCGGGCGCGGGCAGCTCGCGGCGGACCCGGCCGTCGCCCGACCACCTCACGGCGACGGTCCGCAGCCGGGTCTCGTCCCGGAACCCGCCGACGATGACGCCCCGGTCGTTGACGCCGACGGCGGTGTTCCCGCCCGGCAGCAGCGTGACGGCCGGCGCGCCCGCCCGGTAGCTGAACGCCCGTGAGCC
Source organism: Streptomyces sp. NPDC006487 (assembly GCF_042870555.1). Taxonomy (NCBI): domain Bacteria; kingdom Bacillati; phylum Actinomycetota; class Actinomycetes; order Kitasatosporales; family Streptomycetaceae; genus Streptomyces; species Streptomyces sp. NPDC006487. Next base: position 59,428 of record NZ_JBIAHN010000014.1, on the reverse strand, counting down.
TTCGCCCGTGATGATCAGCTCCCCGACCATCAGGCCGTGCCGGTTGACGCCCAGCACCCGGCCCGCGCCGTTCGAGCCGGCGGGCAGCGGTACGGCGAACACCTTCGTTCCGACCCAGTAGGCGGGGGCGTACCCGCTCATGCCGACGGCCAGCCGCGAAGGCCCGGGGGCGAGGGCGGTGACCTCGGTCCGGCGCACCCACGGGCTCGGGTGCGGATCCTCCGCGCGGGGCAGCTTCTCCAGCACCTGAACGGACGGTGTGCAGCGCGCGGCGGCCCCCTCCGGGACCGGAGCCGAAGCCGCTCGTGCGGCGGCGGTCTGTACGGGAGCGGTCAGCGCGAGCGCGGCGAGCAGGGTCCCCGCCGCCCTGAGGCCGCCCCGCATCGTTCTGGTTCCCATGGATCCCCCCCCGGATCGACAGTGCGAGAGCCGACTGCTGGTCGGGGGACATCCTTGCCGTAATGGACAGGCACGGACAGATCGGATCCGGACATCGGCGGGGGCGAGGAGCGCGGCCGTCCGCGGCCGGCGTCAGCCGAGGGGTGCGCCGGGCGGAGCGGGGGACCAGCGCAATGCGAACCACAGCTCCATCCGGGTGTCCGGATCGTCCAGGTCGGCCCCGCCCAGGAGGTCCGCGGCGCGGGCGATCCGCTGGCGGACGGTGTTGCGGTGGATCCCGAGGGCGGCCGCGCTGCGGTCCCAGCTCCCGTGGTGGGCCAGCCAGCCGCGCAGGGTGTCCCGGAGCGCGGGGGAGAGGGGACCGAGCAGGGCCTCGGCGTGGGCGCGGGCCTCGGCCGCGCCGACCAGGCCCGCGAAACCGGGATCCCGGTGGCGGACCAGCGGGGTACGGGCCGCCTCGGCGCGCTCCAGGGCCCGCCCGGCCTGCGCGTCGGCGCCGGGCAGGCCCCCCGGCTCGGCCGCGGCGCTCACCCCGAGCCGCCACCCGGGCTGCGGCGTGGGCTCGCGGTCGGTGAGCAGGCGCACGGAGCCCGGGTGCGCAGAGCCTGTGTGTGCAGAGCCCTCGCGCGCGGGATCCCCGGGCGCGGAGTCCCCGCGCGGGTCCAGCAGTACGGTGCCCAGCGCGGCCGCCAGGGCCCGTGGGTCCCCGGTGCCGCGGGCGTGGACGGCGTACCAGGGCCCGGGGCCCAGTGCCCCGGCCGGGTCCCCGCCGAGGAGCAGCCGGGTCAGGGCGGCCTCGGCCCCGGCCGGGCGGTGCGCGGTGAGCAGGGTCAGCAGGACGGCTGCCACCGAGGCGATGGTGTGGTCCCCGGGGGCCCGGGAAGGGGTCGCCAGGGCCAGGACCCGGCCGCCGCCGAGGGCGTGGACGCCGAGGTGGAGCCCGGCGTGCGCACCCGTCGCGGTGACCGCTCCACCGGCCGCCACCCGCTGAGCGAGCGTGCCGAGCGCGTCCAGCACCTCGGGGCCGGGGGCCGGCCCGGCGGACGTTCCGGGTCCGCCCGCCGCGGATGCCCCCGGCCCGGGCCCGGCCCCCGGCGTGGCCGGGCCCGGCCCGGCCGCTGCGGCCGCGGCGGTGCCGGGTTCCCCGGCGGAGGCCGCGCCGCCCGGCGCGGCGGCTCCCCGCGGAGGCGGTGCGTCCCGGGCGGCCGGACCGGCCCCGGCTTCGGGGGTCCCCGGGCTTTCCGGCCGGCCGGCGGGGAGGAGGCCGGCCCAGCCGCCCAGGGTCGCCGCCAGCCGGCGCAGGACGGCCGGGACCGGGTCCGGGCGGGCGGCGGCCGCCGCCAGGGACTGCTGGGCCTCGGTCACCCGGCGGAGCTCGGCCGTCCGGGCCCGGGCCATCAGCCGCCAGACGCTCCGGCCGACCGCGGTGAACGGGGTCCCGGGCGGCACCTCGACCAGGGGCAGCCCGTACCGCTCGCAGGCCTCGATCAGGGCCCCGGGCACGGTCTCGTGCACCGGAGTCACCCCGAACCCGACAGCTCCGACGCCGGCCCGGACCAGCCGCGCGACGTACGCTCCGGCGTCGATCAGCTCGCCCGCCGCGTGCCCGGCACCCACCTGCCCGGCACCCACCTGCCCGGTGTCGGCCGGGTCCGTGGTGGCCCGCTCGGTGTGGGCGCGCCGGGTGGCCGCGTGCTCCGCGCCCCCGTGGCCGGGGCGAACATCGGCGGGCCCGGCTCCCGCCGGACCGGCGTCCGCCCCCGCGAGGCCCGCCCCCGCCGTCAGGAGGAGTTCGCCGCCCAGCAGGTAGGGGGACGGGTCCGCCATCTCGGAGGCGTGCACCCCGTGCAGTTCGGCCTCGGCGGGCCCGGCCAGGTGGCGCAGCCCCAGCTCGTGGTCGGCGAGCAGCCGCCCGAGCGCGACCGGCGGGGTGGGAGGGGCTTCCATGAGTGGATACTCCGTACACATCGGTGGAGCCGGATGGATGAAACGTACACTTCGCCGACCCGAGGTGTCCGTTTACGCTCGAAGGACCGCACCGCACACCTCCCCGGAAGGCCCCCCATGAGCACGCAGCCGCGCGGCCCCGTCGACTCCTCCCGCATCCCGCGCTACGCGGGCCCCGCGACCTTCGCCCGGCTGCCCCGCCTGGACGAGGTCGGCGGCAAGGCCGACGTGGCCGTCGTCGGCGTGCCCTTCGACTCCGGAGTCTCCTACCGCCCCGGCGCCCGCTTCGGCGGCAACGCGATCCGTGAGGCCTCCCGCCTGCTGCGCCCGTACAACCCGGCGCAGGACGCCTCCCCGTTCGCGCTCGCGCAGGTCGCCGACGCCGGCGACATCGCGGCGAACCCCTTCAACATCAACGAGGCCGTCGACACGATCGAGGCCGCCGCGGACGAGCTGATCGGCAACGGCTCCCGCCTGATGACCCTCGGCGGCGACCACACCATCGCACTGCCCCTGCTCCGCTCGGTGGCGAAGAAGCACGGCCCGGTCGCGCTGCTCCACTTCGACGCCCACCTGGACACCTGGGACACCTACTTCGGCGCCGAGTACACGCACGGCACCCCGTTCCGCCGCGCCGTCGAGGAGGGCATCCTCGACACCGAGGCCCTGTCCCACGTCGGCACGCGCGGCCCGCTGTACGGCAAGCAGGACCTGGACGACGACGCCAAGATGGGCTTCGGCATCGTCACCTCGGCCGACGTCTACCGCCGCGGCGCCGACGAGGTCGCCGACCAGCTCCGCCAGCGCATCGGCGACCGCCCGCTGTACATCTCCATCGACATCGACGTACTGGACCCGGCGCACGCCCCCGGTACGGGCACCCCGGAGGCGGGCGGCATGACCTCCCGCGAGCTGCTGGAGATCATCCGCGGGCTTTCCTCCTGCAACCTGGTCTCGGCGGACGTCGTCGAGGTCGCCCCGGCGTACGATCACGCGGAGATCACCTCGGTCGCGGCCTCGCACACCGCGTACGAGCTGACCACGATCATGAGCCGTCAGATCTCTGCGGCACGCGGCGCCCGCTAGGCACAGCGCGCAGGCGAGGCGAAGGCGAACCCGAAGGGCAACGAAGAGCGTGACGCACGACCACGACCTGGTACTCCGTCCCACCGAAGCCCAGAAGGCGGCGGCGCTCGCGCCCCCGCCGGGGCGCACGGGCGGGGACCTGGTCGTGGAGATGCTGCGCTCGCTCGGCGCGACCACCGTCTTCGGGCTGCCCGGCCAGCACGCGCTGGGCCTCTTCGACGCCGTCGGCCGCTCCGACCTGCGCCTGGTCGGACTCCGTACGGAGAACAACGCCGGGTTCGCCGCGGACGCGTACGGCCGGATGACGGGCGAGGCGGCACCGCTCCTCCTGTCCACGGGCCCGGGCGCGCTCATGGCGCTCCCCGCCCTGGCCGAGGCGGCGGCGGCGTCCGCGCCCGTCCTGGCGATCTCCTCGCAGGTACCGACCCCGGGCCTGGGCGGCGGCCGGCGCGGTCACCTGCACGAGCTGCGCGACCAGTCGGCCTCCTTCCGGGACGTGGTCAAGTCCGTGCACACGGCCCGGACCCCCTCCCAGATCCCGTCCGTGATCGCCGAGGCCTGGGAATCGGCGCTGACCGCCCCGCACGGACCGGTGTGGGTGGAGATCCCGGAAGACGTCCTGCGCACGGAAACCGTCATCCCGCAGGTCACGGGCATGGACGCGACCCCGCACGAGCTGGCCCCGCGCCCGGAGCTGACCGCACTGGCGGCCCACTGGCTGGAGAACGCCGAGCGCCCGGTGATCATCGCGGGCGGCGGGGTGATCCGCTCGGACGCGGCGGGCAAGCTGAAGCAGCTCGCGGAACGCCTGAACGCCCCCGTCGTCACCACCTTCGGCGGCAAGGGCGCCTTCCCCTGGACCCACCCGCTCTCCCTCCAGTCCTGGCTGGAGGACCGCCACATGACGGACTTCCTGGAGGACGCCGACGTCCTGCTGGTGGTCGGCTCGGGCCTGGGCGAACTGTCCTCGAACTACCACACGTTCTTCCCGGAGGGCCGGGTCGTCCAGATCGAGGCGGACCTCGGCAAGCTGGAGTCCAACCACGCGGGCCTCGGCATCCACGCGGACGCCCGCCTCGCCCTGCAGGCACTCCTCGAAACGGTCGCCGAACGCCCCGACCCGCAGGCCCCGGAGCGCGTCGCCCTGCTCCTCGCCGACATCGCGGCCCGCCTGGCCCAGCAGGACCTGACCCTGGAACAGCAGCTCCTGACCTCGATCCGGCAGGCTCTCCCGCCCCGCTCCCCGTCCTTCTGGGACATGACGATCCTGTCGTACTGGGCCTGGTCGGCCTTCGACGCCAAGCACCCCAACACCATGCACTCGGCGCAGGGCGCGGGCGGCCTCGGCTACGCCTTCCCGGCGGCCCTCGGCGCGGCCGTCGCGGAGCCGGGCACCCCGGTCCTCGCCGTCTCCGGCGACGGCGGCGCGATGTACTCGATCGCCGACCTGGCCACCGCCCGCCAGCACGACCTGGACGTCACCTGGCTGATCGTGGACGACGGCGGCTACGGCATCCTGCGCGAGTACGGCTGCGAGACGGGCACGAGCCTGACCCGCCCCGACTTCGTGGCCCTGGCGGCCTCCTTCGGCGTTCCGGCGACCACGACCACCCCGGAATCCCTCCGCGAGGACCTGGCCGCGTCCCTGAAGACCCCGGGCCCCTCGCTCCTGCTCCTTCCGGCCGAGCTGAAGATGTTCGAACCCACCCACGTCTGAGGGCTGCCCGGCCGGGCGCGGATCGGGCGACCTGCAGCAGGCCCCCGTAGCCCCCGTAGCCGCTTGAGCCCCCGTAGCCCCCTGGGCCCTCCTGTGCCCCCGTAGGACCAGCACCGCGCGCGGAACCCGCGGAACCCAGTTCGAATTGTTGCGGCGGGATGAAATCCGCCGGTCGGAGCGTTGGCGCTTCCGGCAGGGCAGGACGAACGGGGAGGCAGTACGTGGCTACGGCGACGGCGGACACGGCGGCTGGAAGCAAACAGGGGTGGGGGAGGCGGCTCGCCGCCTACACCTGGCGGTACAAGGCCAATGTGCTGCTGGCCCTCGGATCCTCGCTCGGCGGCATGGCCGTCATGGCGCTCGTTCCGCTCGTCACCAAGGTGATCCTCGACGATGTCATCGGCGACCACAGCAAGCCCATGGGGCCCTGGGCCCTGATGCTCGTGGGCGCCGCCGTCCTCGTGTACGTGCTGACCTACATCCGCAGGTACTACGGCGGCCGGCTCGCCCTCGACGTTCAGCACGACCTGCGCACCGACATGTACGACACCATCGCCCGGCTCGACGGCCGCCGCCAGGACGAGCTGTCCACCGGTCAGGTCGTCGGGCGGGCGACCACCGACCTCCAGCTGATCCAAGGGCTGCTCTTCATGCTGCCCATGACCATCGGCAACTTCCTGCTCTTCGGGATATCCCTCGGCATCATGCTGTGGCTCTCGCCGCTGCTGACCGTCGTGGCGCTGCTCATGGCCCCCGCCCTCTGGTTCATCGCCAAGCGCAGCCGCAAGAAGCTCTTCCCCGCCACCTGGTACGCCCAGAGCCAGGCCGCCGCCGTCGCCACCGTCGTCGACGGGGCCGTCACCGGCGTCCGCGTCGTCAAGGGCTTCGGCCAGGAGGAGCAGGAGACCGGCAAGCTCCGCGACGCCGGGCGCCGGCTGTTCGCCGGGCGGATGCGCGGCGTCCGGATGAACTCCCGCTACACCCCGGCGCTGCAGGCCGTACCGGCCCTCGGCCAGGTCGCCATGCTGGCCCTCGGCGGCTGGATGGCCACCAAGGGACAGGTCACCCTCGGCACCTTCGTCGCCTTCTCCACCTACCTGGCCCAGCTCGTCGGCCCCGTCCGCATGCTCGCCATGGTGCTCACCGTCGGCCAGCAGGCCCGCGCCGGCGTGGAGCGGGTCTTCGAGCTCATCGACACCGAGCCGGTGATCGAGGAAGGGAAGCGAGAGCTTCCCGCGGACGCGCCCGCCACCGTCGAGTTCGACGACGTGCGGTTCGGGTACGACCCCGAGCGGCCCGTGCTCGACGGGTTCAGCCTCTCGATCGCCGAGGGGGAGACCGTCGCCCTCGTCGGTTCCTCGGGCAGCGGCAAGTCCACCGTTTCGCTGCTGCTGCCGCGCTTCTACGACGCCGACCGCGGCGCCGTCCGCGTCGGCGGCCACGACGTGCGCGAGCTGACCTACGACTCCCTGCGCGATGCCATCGGGCTGGTGCCCGAGGACTCCTTCCTCTTCTCCGACAGCATCCGCGCCAACGTCGCGTACGGACACCCCGGCGCCACCGACGAACAGGTCCGTGCCGCCGTCCGCGCCGCCCAGGCCGAAGGGTTCATCGAGGCCCTCCCCGCCGGGTACGACACCAAGGTCGGCGAGCAGGGCCTGACCCTCTCCGGCGGCCAGCGCCAGCGCATCGCGCTCGCCCGCGCCATCCTCACCGACCCCCGCCTGCTGCTCCTCGACGACGCCACCTCCGCCGTCGACGCCCGCGTCGAGCACGAGATCCACGAGGCGCTGCGCGCCGTCATGGCCGGCCGCACCACCCTGCTCATCGCCCACCGCCGCTCCACGCTCGCGCTCGCCGACCGGATCGCCGTACTGGACCACGGGCGGCTCTCCGACGTGGGTACGCACGAGGAGCTGGAGCGCCGTTCCGCCCTGTACCGGCGGCTGCTCACCGACCCGGACGCGCTGGGCGCGGGCTCCCCGCGGACGCCCGAGGCGCCGCTGATGGAGGAGTTCGAGCGGGACATCGAGCGGGACATCGAGCTCGAAGCCGAGATCGACTCCGAGCCCGTCAACGCCAAGCGCCGGGTGGCCGGCGGGATCACCCCCGAGCTCTGGCAGCGGCAGGAGGAGGAAGAGGAGAAGACCACCGCCGCCGCGGGGATGTCCGCCACCCCCGAACTGCTCGCGCAGGTGGCCGCACTGCCGCCCGCCGCCGACACCCCCGACGTGGACGAGACCCGCGCCGCCTCCGCCGAGGACAGCTACAACCTGGGCCGCCTGCTGCGCGGTTTCTGGGCCCCGCTCGCGATATCCCTCGGCCTCGTCGCCCTCGACGCCGGCTCCGGCCTGCTCCTGCCCATCCTGATCCGGCACGGCATCGACCAGGGCGTCGAAGCGGCCGCCCTCGGCGCCGTCTGGGCGGCTTCCCTCCTCGCACTCGGCGTGGTCCTGGCCCAGTGGGCCGCACAGTTCGCCGAGACCCGGATGACCGGCCGCACCGGCGAGCGCGTGCTCTACGCCCTGCGCGTCAAGATCTTCGCGCAGCTCCAGCGCCTCGGCCTCGACTACTACGAGCGCGAACTGACCGGCAAGATCATGACCCGGATGACCACCGACGTGGACGCCCTGTCCAGCTTCCTGCAGACCGGGCTCGTCACCGCCGTCGTCTCCGTCCTCACCTTCTTCGGCATCCTGGTCGCCCTGCTCGTCCTGGACGTGGAGCTGGCGCTGATCGTCTTCGCCACGCTGCCCCTGCTGATCATCGGCACCGTCTTCTTCCGCCGGAAGTCCGTCGCCGCCTACGAGCTCGCCCGCGACCGGGTCGGACTGGTCAACGCCGACCTCCAGGAGTCCGTGGCCGGACTGCGCATCGTCCAGGCCTTCCGCCGCCAGCGCGCCGGCGCCGTCCGGTTCGCCGAGCGCAGCGACTCGTACCGTCAGGCCCGGGTCCGCGGTCAGTGGCTGATCTCGGTCTACTTCCCCTTCGTCCAGCTGCTGTCCTCCGGGGCGGCCGCCGCCGTCCTGATCGTCGGAGCGGGCCGGGTGGAAGCGGGCACGCTCACCACCGGCGCGCTGGTCGCCTACCTGCTCTACATCGACCTGTTCTTCGCCCCCGTCCAGCAGCTCTCGCAGGTCTTCGACGGCTACCAGCAGGCCACCGTCTCCCTCGGCCGGATCCAGGGCCTGCTGCGCGAGCCCACCAGCACCCCCCGCCCGGCCGACCCCCGCCCGGTCACCGAGCTGCGCGGCGAGATCGCCTTCGAGGGCGTCGAGTTCTCGTACGGCACGGCCGAGGAGCGCGGGGAGAAGGAACCGGCGCTCAGCGGGATCAGCCTGCGCATCCCCGCCGGGCAGACCGTCGCCTTCGTCGGCGAGACCGGAGCCGGCAAGTCCACGCTGGTCAAGATGGTGGCCCGGTTCTACGATCCGACCTCCGGCCGGGTCACCGCCGACGGGGTGGACCTGCGCGAGCTGGACCTGACGGGCTACCGCCACCGCCTCGGTGTCGTCCCCCAGGAGCCGTACCTCTTCCCGGGGACCGTCCGCGACGCCATCGCCTACGGGCGGCCCGAGGCGAGCGACGCCCAGGTGGAGGCCGCCGCGCACGCGGTCGGCGCGCACGCCATGATCGCCACCCTGGACGGCGGCTACCTGCACACCGTCACCGAGCGCGGCCGCAACCTCTCCGCCGGCCAGCGCCAGCTGATCGCGCTGGCCCGCGCCGAGCTCGTCGACCCCGACGTGCTGCTGCTCGACGAAGCCACCGCCGCCCTCGACCTCGCCACCGAGGCCCTGGTCAACCAGGCCACCGACCGGCTCGCGGGCAAGCGCACCACCCTGGTCGTGGCGCACCGGCTGACCACGGCCGCGCGCGCCGACCGGGTCGTGGTCATGGACCGCGGCCGGGTCGCGGAGGACGGCACCCACGCCGAGCTGCTGGCCCGCGGCGGCCGGTACGCCGAGCTGTGGCGCACCTTCGCGGGCGAGGACGAGCCGGCCGCGGCGGCGTAGCCCTAGAGCTCGCCGAAGAGCAGGTTGCCCGGGGCGTCCTCCTCGGTGCCGGTGTAGTACTCCCGCACCGCACCGAGGAGTTCGTCCACGGACAGGTACCCGTCGTGGTCGGCGTCGATCCGGGTGAAGAGCGCCTCGGTGTCCGCGTGGCTCAGCTTCGTGTCGAAGGCCGTCTGGGCCTTCTGGAACTCCTCGGGGCTGATCCGGCCGTCGTCGTCCTTGTCGGCGACCAGGAGCATCGCGTGGGCCATCGGCCGGAACGACTTGTCGTACGCCGCGCGGTCGTCCTGGAAGAGGCGCTTCATGCCCTGCTTGTACTCCTCCGGCGTGACCTTCCCGTCCCGGTCCATGTCGAGCTCGGTGAAGAGCTCCTGCCAGAAGTCGACCAGCCCGCCCATCACCCGGGTCGCCTTGGGGGAGGTCGCCGGCTCGCCGAGGGCCGACAGCAGGCGGGAACCGAGACCGATGATGTCGTGCTCGTCGATCACCTGGTCCTCGTTGACGTCGAGGTGGGCGAAGGCGCGGTCCAGCTTGCGGTCGAGCAGGTCGTTCGTCATATCGGTTGCCTTTCACGGCTACGGTGCGGGGTCTTTCGTTCACCTAGCGTAATCTCCTGCGTGATCACGAACTCCCGTTATCCCGCTAGGAAGTTGTGGATGCACTCTTACGAGGTATGGGTCAACGGCGCCGAGGAGCCGGGCACCCGATGGATCTACTGGCCGCGCGTGGGTCAACTCCTGCGTGAGCCGTTCGAGGTGCTCGGGCTCAAGGCCCGGCTGGAGCGAGGCGAGGACCTGCCGTACGACGACCGGCTGCTGGCGGGGCGCGTGGCCATGTCCACCCCCGAGCAGGGGCTGCGCGCCCTGGCCGCCGCCCGGGCCGCCCAGCCGGGATGGGCGGGAATCGCGCTCGCCGGCCGGCTGGAGCTGCTGCACGGCATCCACCGGGCCGTGGTCGAGCGGCGCGAGGAGCTGACGGGCCTGCTGGTCGCCGAGGGCCACCCCGTACGGCTGGCCGGCTGGGAGCTGGACTCCGTGGCGGCCTCCTTCCACCCGGATTCCGTGGCCGACTTCGCCGGACGGCTGCGGGAGCCCGAGAGGACCGCGGCCGGCCGGCGGACCCGCATGGTGCGCAAGCCGGACGGGGTGGTGTGCCTGAGCCCGCCGCGCAACGCCCCGACCTCCAACTCCTTCTACGGAGTGCTGGCGCTCGCCGCGGGCAACAGCCTGGTCGTCAACGCGCCGCCCACCGCCCCGCTGGGCGTCGGCTTCGTCTACCGGGAGATCGTGGCGCCGCTCCTGGAGCGGCTCGGCGCCCCGCCCGGCACCCTCAACGTGCTCTGCACGCACGCCCGCGCCGTGGTGCGCCAGTGGCTGGACAGCCCCGACTGCGACGACCTGGTCTTCTTCGGCGGCTCCGAGCAGGGGCTCAAGCTGGAGCGGGAGTGCGTGGCCGCGGGGAAGAAGCCCGTACTCGAACTGTCGGGCAACGACGGGGTGCTGGTGTGGCACGACGCCGAGACCGATCTCGCCGCACGGGCCCTGTGCGAGCGGTACTACGGCTCCGGGCAGATCTGCATGACCCCGAAGTTCGCCATCGTCCATCCGGAGGTGGCCGACCGGCTCCTGAAGGAACTGGTGGAGCAGGTGAGGGAGATCCGGCCCGGTCCGCCGGAGGATCAGCGCACGGTGCTGAGCCCGGTGGTCAAGCGGGCCGAGTTCACCGAGGTCCTCGGCGAGGTGCTGGCGGCCGGCGGGGAACTGCTGTGCGGCGGGGAGTTCGTGGACGTGGACGACGAGCCCTCGTCGGCGGGGCCGTTCATCCGCCCGGCGGTCGTCCGGGTGGACGGGCTGGCGGGGGCCGCCCGGCTGCGCGCCTTCCGTGAGGAGACCTTCTTCCCGCTGCTGTGCGTGGTGGTGCCCGAGGCGCCGGTCCGGCTGGAGGAGGCCATCGGCTTCCTCAACGCCAACCGCTACGGTCTGCGCAACTCCCTGTGGACGCAGGACGAGCGGGTCGTCGAGCGGTTCTGCGAGGAGGTGGTCAACGGCGGCATGCTGAAGGTCAACGACTCGCACATCGGCTGCCTGCCGGGGATCCCGTACAACGGCGGCACGGGAGCGACGGGCGGCATCTTCGGCGAGGCCAACCTGCCCGCCGTGCGCACCACGCACCTCCAGTCGATCGCCGTGGCCACCCTGGTCCGGCCGCGGGAGTCGGTCTTCGACCACGGGGCGGGCGTCATGCGATGACGGGCCGGGCGGGCTCCACGGGCTGAGTTCTTGTTCCACGCAACCATTCGAGGGGGTCCGGCGTCGTACGAACGTACGCACGTTGTACGTACGACCGATGGGGGCAGGGTGTCGAAGGCGCGGAACCGGAACGGGCGATGGGCCGCCCGCGCTCTGGTGATCACGGTGGCGCTGTGGCTGGGCGTGGCCGGACTGCTGACGGCGCAGCCGGCGCAGGCGGCGACCGGCGGGTGCGCCGGGAACCTGGTGCGGACGCTGCCGTTCTCCACGGGGGAGGTGCGCGTGTACAAGACCCGCGACCGGGCCTGCGCCGTGACGGTCGCCAGGGAGCCCGGCCGGCGGCGGCAGATGTCGGTGAGCATCCAGCCGCGCGGCGGCTTTCCGGTGCGCGACGCGGGTCCCTTCACCCGGTACGCCGGCCCCGTCGGGGTCCACGCGATCAACCGCTGCGTGTATGTAAAAGGGAGCGTGGGGTCCGGATCGGTGGATTCCGGCTGGATCCTTTGCTGATGGACCGGCCCAACTAGGTCTGTTCAGCCGCATGTTCCCCCGGCTAGGTTCACGGCGACCGATGTGAACTCTTGGGGAGTGTGAATGCGCAAGAAGCTCGGATGGCTGCTGTCGCTCGCGGTGCTGATCGGCACCGCGGGTGCGGCCGGCACCACGGCGCAAGCGGCCACCGCCGCGGAACCGTCCGCCGTCACGGATGCCACCGTCACGAATGCCAAGGCCGCCACGGAAGACATCAAGGACCGGATCCTCGCGATCCCGGGGATGAGCCTGATCGAGGAGAAGCCGTACCCCGGCTACCGCTTCTTCGTACTGAACTACGAGCAGCCGGTCGATCACCGCGCGCCGTGGAAGGGCACCTTCAAGCAGCGCCTGACCCTGCTGCACAAGGACGTCACGCGGCCCACGGTGTTCTTCACCTCCGGCTACAACGTCAACACCAACCCGCGCCGCAGCGAGCCGACGACCATAATCGACGGCAACCAGGTGTCCCTGGAGTACCGTTTCTTCACCCCGTCCCGCCCCGACCCGGCCAACTGGGCGAACCTCGACATCTGGCAGGCCGCCAGTGACCAGCACCGCGTCTTCACCGCCCTGAAGAAGGTCTACAAGAAGAACTGGCTCTCCACGGGCGGCAGCAAGGGCGGCATGACCGCCACCTACTTCGAGCGCTTCTACCCGCGCGACATGGACGGCGTCGTGGCGTACGTCGCCCCCAACGACGTGGTGAACAAGGAGGACTCGGCCTACGACCGGTTCTTCGCCAAGGTCGGCACCAAGGAGTGCCGCGACAAGCTGAACGCCGTGCAGCGCGAGGCGCTCGTGCGCCGCGAGCCGCTGGAGGCCAAGTACGCGGCCGCCGCCGCCGAGAACGGCTGGACCTTCACCACCGTCGGCAACCTCGACAAGGCCTACGAGGCCGTCGTGCTCGACTACGTGTGGGCCTTCTGGCAGTACAGCCTGCTCGCCGACTGCGCCACCATCCCGGCCGCCGCCACCGCGACCGACCAGGAGATCTGGGACACGATCGACACGATCTCCGGCTTCTCGGCCTACGCCGACCAGGGCCTGGAGACGTACACGCCGTACTACTACCAGGCGGGCACCCAGCTCGGTTCCCCCGACATCAAGCAGTCCCACCTGGGCAACCTGAGCCGCTACGGCTATCAGCCGCCGCGCAACTTCGTGCCCCGCGACATCCCGATGACCTTCCAGCCGGCGGCGATGCGGGACGTGGACACCTGGGTGAAGAACAACGCCAACCAGATGCTCTTCGTTTACGGGCAGAACGACCCGTGGGGTGCCGAACCGTTCCACCTCGGCTACGGGGCCCGCGACAGCTACGTGATGACCGCTCCGGGCGCCAACCACGGGGCCAACGTCTCCAAGCTCATGGAGGCCGAGAAGGCGCTGGCCACCGCGAAGATCCTGCAGTGGGCCGGAGTGGCCCCGGCCGCCGGGTCCACCGGTGCGGCGAAGGCGGCGCCCCTGGCGAAGCCGGACGCGCAGCTCGACCAGCGCGACATCGAGCGCGAGCCGATGCTGCGCCCGTAGCAGCTCCGCAGTGGGGCCGCGGGAGGGGTGCGGGGACTACCCGTACGCCAGCCCGTGGCCCAGCGGGTAGCGGCCCGGAACCGGAACCGGCAGGCGCCCCGTGGGGCGTACGGCCCCGGTGACCACCCGGGCCGCCGCCCGCAGCTCCACGTCCGACCAGGTGTAGGTGGCCAGTTCGGCCGCGCAGGCCGGCAGCCGGGCCGGATCGTAGGGGTTGCGGATCGCCACCAGGACCACCGGCACCCCGGTGGCCAGCAGTCGGGTGACCAGCTCGCGCTGCGGGCTCTCGCCCTCGGGGACGTTGTACGTGCACACGAGCACGGCCGCGTTGCCGGGGGCGGCCGCCACCGCACGCGCGGGCGGCAGGGCCGTCGCCCGGCAGCCCAGCGCGGACAGCTCCCGGGCCAGCACCGCGGTAGGGGGTCCCGTCGTACCCGTGGGGGAGACCGGATCGGTCCCGGTGACCAGGAGCAGCGGCCGGTCCGCCGGATCCAGCGGCAGCAGCCCCACCGGATTGGCCAGCAGGGTCGTCGTACGGTCCGCGATCTCCCCGGCCGCCGCCAGGTGCGCGGGGATGCCCACGACCGTGTCGACGGTGTTCACCGCCTCCCTCTGCCGCGCCGCGTCCGCGTCCCGCGCCGGCGCGTCGAACAGGCCCCGACGGGCCTTCAGTTCCAGGATCCGCAGCACCGACTCCTCGATCCGGGCCCGCGTCAGCTCGCCGGACTCCACGGCCGCCAGCACGCTGCGGACGGCCAGCCCCAGGTCCGGCGGGTTCAGCAGCTGGTCGCAGCCCGCCTTCAGGGCCAGCACCGGGACCCGGTCGTCCCCGTACTTCTGGCGGACCCCGGCCATGTCGAGGGCGTCGGTGACCACCACCCCGCGGAAGCCCAGGCGTTCGCGCAGGATCCCGGTGACGATGGGCCGCGAGAGGGTCGCCGGATCCCCCGAGGGGTCGAGCGCGGGGAAGACGATGTGCGCCGTCATCACCACGTCCACGCCCGCCTCCACGGCCGCCCGGAAAGGCGGCTCGTCCAGCTCCTCCCACTGCGCGCGCGTGTGCTTCATCAGCGGCAGCCCGACGTGGCTGTCGGTGCCGGTGTCCCCGTGCCCCGGGAAGTGCTTGGCCGTGGCGGCCACCCCGGCGCCCTGGTAGCCGCGGATCTGGGCGGAGACCAGGGCCGCCACGGCGTGCGGGTCGGCGCCGAAGGACCGTACGCCGATGACGGGGTTGGCGGGATCGACGTTGACGTCGGCCACCGGGGCGTAGTTGTGCCGGATGCCCATGGCCGCCAGCTCGGCGCCCGCGATGCGTGCGGCCCGGCGGGCCTCGGCGGTGGACCCGCCGGTCCCCAGGGCCAGGGCACCCAGCGCCATGGCCCCCGGGAGCAGGGTCGCGGGCCGGCCCACACGGGCCACGGCGCCGTGCTCCTGGTCGATGGAGAGCAGCAGGGGGATGCCGGCGGCTCCGTTGACGGGGGCCGTGGCCGCCTGCTGGAGCCCGGCCGAGAGCTCGGCGATCTGGCGCGGGGAGCGGGTGTTGTGGGCCCAGCCGAAGTAGACGATCCCGCCGAGGTGATAGCGGGCGACCAGCTCGGCGGGGGTGCGCACGCCGAACGCCTGCTGGTTGAGCGCCGCGTCCTCGGCGTCGGGCTCGGTCGCCGCGTGCCCGTACGCCCGCGATACGAAGAGCTGCCCGACCAGTTCGGCCAGGCTCATCCGCGCCATCGTCTCGTGCGGCCGGACCCGGGGGGCCGGGGTGTGCTTCGGTGCGCGGTCGCCCGGCCGGGGGTCGTCGGGGGCCGGGCCGTCGGGCTTCCGGGCGGGGCCCACCGCGGCGGAGGCGGCCCCCGCGGCGGTGGCGGCGGCCACGGCGGCCACGGTGAGCAGGGTCCGGCGGGAGGCGTGGTTCGGCACGCGCCGGACGCTACTGCGGGGCGGGGCCTCCGGTGTGGGGGACACTCGCGGAGTCCCCCGTACGGGGTGCGACTAGGGGCCAGTGCTCGCGCAGGGTCCGTACGGCCTCGGTGATCGCCGGCCGGCGGGCCGCCCCGGTCCGCCACAGGGCGTACAACCGGCGTACGGGGCCCGGCTCCAGCGGTACGGCCACCGCGCCGGGCGGCAGCGTCCCGGTGCCCAGCCGCGGTACGACGGCCACCCCGAGCCCGGCGGCGACCAGCGAGACGATGGTGTGGTTCTCCTCGGCGACGTGCGTGATGTCGGGCTCGAACCCGGCCGTGCGCAGCGTCCGCACCAGCCAGTCGTGGCATACGCGGCCGGGCGGCTGGCAGACCCAGCGCTGCCCGCCCAGGTCCGAGCGGTGGATGACGGTGCGCGAGGTGAAGGGGTGCCCGGCGGGCACGAGGAGGTCGCAGCGGTCGTCCCCGATCACGGCCTGCTCCACGCCTTCGGGGGCGGGCAGCGGCGCGATGTCCCAGTCGTGGGTGACGGCCAGGTCGGTGACCCCGCGCGAGACCAGGTCCATCGAGAGATGGGGATTGATCTCGGTGAGCCGTACTTCCAGGGCCGGGTGACGCCGGGCCAGGTCCGCGAGGACCCCGGGGAGCAGGCCGCGGGCGGCCGAGGCGAAGGCGGCGACCCGCAGCCGGCCGATGGGCTGGCCGCGGGACTCCTCCAGCGCGGTCTCGGCCTGCTCGGAGATGGCCATCAGCTGCTGGGCCGTCTCGGCCAGCAGTTTGGCCTCCTCGGTGAGGGCGACACCGCGGCCGTGGCGTTCGAGCAGGGTGGTGCGGGTCTCCCGTTCCAGCTTGGCGATCTGCTGGGAGACGGCGGAGGGGGTGTACCCGAGGGCGGCCGCGGCGGCGCCGACCGAGCCGTGGACGGAGACGGCGTGCAGGGCGCGCAGCCGGGAGAGGTCGAGCATGCCGGTCAGCTTAGGGCGTGCCGTCCGGATCGGGCCGGGCCCGCGTCGGGCCCGCGTCGGCCTGCGCCGGGTCCGTGTCTTCCTGCGTCGGGCCCGCGTCGGCCGGCGCCGCGGGACTCTGGATGAAGCATTGCTACATTCGACCCTGAAGACATTCGCGCTGGTGCTAAACGGTTGATGAGCCGATGCTCGGGTCATGCGACCCATGCACATCGCCCTCGCGGTCCTCGTAGCCGCGGTCTGGGGTTTCAACTTCGTCGTCATCGAGTTCGGACTCGGATCCTTCCCGCCGCTGCTGCTGTCCGCCCTGCGCTTCCTGGTCGCCGCCCTGCCCGCGGTGTTCTTCGTCGGCCGGCCCAAGGTGGCGTGGAAGTGGGTGATCGCGGTCGGCGTGGTCCTCGGCATCGCGAAGTTCGGGCTGCTGTTCTCCGGGATGGACAACGGGATGCCGGCCGGGCTGTCCTCGCTGGTCCTCCAGGCGCAGGCGGTGTTCACGGCCGTGTTCGCGGCCGTCGTGCTCCGGGAACGGCCGGGCCGGCTGCGGATCGCGGGCATGGCCGTGGCCTTCGCGGGGATCGCGGTGGCCGCCGTCGACGAGGGCGCCTCCGGGCCGGTGCTGGGCTTCGTCATGGTGATCGCCGCCGCCGCGTGCTGGGGCGTGTCCAACGTGCTGACCCGCAAGGCCTCCCCGCCCGACGCGCTGAACTTCATGGTGTGGGTGAGCGTGGTGCCCGTGCTGCCGCTGGCGGGGCTCTCGCTCCTGCTGGAGGGGCCGGAGCGGGACCTGGCGGCGCTGCGCGGGCTCGACTGGAGCGGGGCCGGGGTCATCCTCTACCTCGCCTGGATCACCACGGTGTTCGGCTTCGGGGCGTGGGGGTTCCTGCTGCGCACCTATCCCGCCTCCTCGGTGGCGCCCTTCTCGCTGCTGGTACCCGTCTTCGGGATGAGCTCGGCGGCCCTGGTGCTCGGGGAGGGCGTGAGCGGGCTGCGCTGGGTGGCGGCCGTACTGCTGGTCGGCGGGGTGGCGGTGACCTCGCTGGTGCCCTCGAAGCCCCGGCCCGCGGCGGCGGTGCAGGGCGCGGAGGCCCCCGCGGCCGCCCCCGGCCCGGTTCCGCTTCCGGTCGCGGGCGGTCGCTAGTGGGAACGCCCACGGCTCCCCGGCCGCCCGGGCCGGACCCGCGACCCGGGCGAACGGAGGGTCAGACACCGTTGAAAGGCTCCTTGCCCAGCAGATATCCGGCGTGCAGCCGGTTGCGGGCTCCGATGCTCTTCATGATGTTCGCAATGTGGCGTTGACAATTTCGCAACGATATTCCGACCACATGCGCTATTCGGTTGTCCGATTCACCCTGGATGAGCAGCGAGACGATCGTCTGCTGGATATCCGAGGTAATCGCCGCGCGGGCCGGCCGGTCGTCGTCCGAGGTGAATTTCTCGGCCGCGCTCCAGGCCCGCTCGTAGGCCTCCACGAGGAACGAGACGAGGTGGCTGTTTTTCGTTACCGCCGCACCGTGGGAGCCGTCCGAAAGCGGCAAGATCGCCACTTCCTTGTCGAAGATGATGCAGCGCGGAAAACCGTGTGCGAGCGTGCACACCTCCGCTCCGAGCGGCGCCACCCGCTCGACGAAGGACGCGGTGGCCGGGCTGAACCGGGCCGTGTGCTGGTACAGCGTCCGCATGCGGACGCCGCGTTCCAGCAGGCGTTCGGTGCGTTCCAGGCTCTCCTGGAGCACCTCGGTGTCCCGGGCTCCGCCGGGCTGGGAGGTCATCACCTCGGTGCGGCAGCCGACGGCGAGGCCGGCGATGAGTTTGCGGACGTCCCCTACGCCCGGCACCAACTCCAGTGCCGTGTCGTCCTGAAGGTGCGCCGTCGTGAGCGTCAACAGGTCTAAGTCCCCGCGTAGTTGATCGAGGAAGGTCTGGGTCTCGTTCAGGCTGTGCTGCGCCGGGTTGAGGACCTTGATGCGTGCGTGCTCCACGGGGTACGGGGTGTAGATCTCGGTCACGGGGCACCTGCTGAGCAGCCCCAGGGTGTCCAGGGACGCCGCGGCCGCCTCTATTTCCCCGGGGGTCATGCCGAGTGCCGCGGCGGCCGTATCGCGGGTTGTTCCCGGTGTCTGTGTGCAGTACCGGTAAAGACGATCTCCGGCAGGGGTGAGCCGGGGCACGGGAAAAGGGTGGACTTGTCTGATTGTGTTCAATTCATCCCCCTGTCATGTTTTCGCCAGCGGCAACATGATCCCAGAAAGGGATGGCTCCGGATGTCGTGGAAACGACAGGATGAGGCCGAAGCTGATCCGGACCGCAAGACATCTTGAGGGGCAGGCAAGCATGCCACGTATAGCGAGTTTCCTCATCGCCATTGCGGCAACTTTCTCGGTGACCGTCTTCCTGGCCCCGTCGACCAGTGGTGCGGCGAACATCGCCGGCTCCAGGGGTCCGGGTCAGGTAACCAACGATCTCGGCTGGGGATGAGATGCCTCGAAGTAAGTCGTACAACACGTACTCCAACCTGCAGCGCCCTGAGTTCCGCAAGCGCGTCGACGAGCTCCTGCTGAAGTTCGAGCGGGACTTCTACGAGCGCAGCGCGGGCGCCGACGGGATGCTCGACAAGGACAAGTTCGACCTCGAGCTGTACAAGCGGCACAACGTCGAGACGATGATCCGGATCGGCCTCAAGCGCGCCGTCGACCCGCTCATCGCCAACTACTGGGCCACCCGGGACCCGCAGCTCTGCAAGGAGTGGGGCCTGTACGGCGCGGAAGAGGGCCGTCACGACCGCATGTTCGCCGGCGACCTGCACAAGGTCGGCATGACGGACGAGGAGATCTACGCGATCCGTCCGACCTTCGCCACCGAGCTGCTCAACGGCTACTTCTACTACACGATGGCCACCGAGGGGCCTCTGGCCGCGATGATCAGCGGGTTCTACCTGGAGTACATCGCGGGCAAGACGCAGCCCGACTGGCTGGACATCATGGAGCAGCACGTCGGCGCCGACAAGACCAAGGGTGCCCGCGCCCACCTGGCCCTCGACGAGGACGACGACCACGTCGACATGGTCTGGAACCTCATCATGCGGATCATCGAGGACGAGGCCGGCGAGGAGCGCTTCGTCGAGCACCTC
The DNA here is from genome assembly GCF_042870555.1 of Streptomyces sp. NPDC006487. Classification (NCBI taxonomy): domain Bacteria; kingdom Bacillati; phylum Actinomycetota; class Actinomycetes; order Kitasatosporales; family Streptomycetaceae; genus Streptomyces; species Streptomyces sp. NPDC006487. Next base: position 39,939 of record NZ_JBIAHN010000014.1, on the reverse strand, counting down.
ATCAAGATCAACTCGCTGTTCGTGTCCTACTTCGTCGAGGTCTACGCGGCCACCGTGCTCGGCGCCGGCGCCGACGCCTCGCTGCTGACCCAGGCCGCACCGGCCGCCGCCGTACAGACCAACCTGCAGACGAAGGCCACCGCTTCGGTCTGACCGACGGGCCCACACCTGCCGGCGACGCTCTGAAAGGCCGAGGTGCCGAGGTGCCGAGGGCCGAAGGGCCGACACTCCCGCAGTCCGGCGATCCCGGGCATTGCGTTCCAGATGTGCCGCACGGCCCCCACGGGGCGGTGCCGCGATGTCCGGGGTCCGGCTGCTCCACCCGTCTACTCACCAAGGAAGACGATGCACTATTCGTGGCCTCGCGAACTGTCCGAACAGGACATGCGCGAAATGATCGAGCTGATGGACGCCGTCGCGGTCAAGGAGATGACCCTCGGCTTCTACGAACCGGTGGGCCTGGAGAAGGGCCTGCCCCTGATGCGGGCCTTCGAGGCCGACCTGCGCAAGGGCGCCGTCGACCTCCTCCACGTCCGCAACGACGAAGGCCGCATCGTCGGCATGGTGACGCTCGCCCGGGCCCCGCTGCCCGCCCGGCGCCACATCGTCGAGATGCGCCGCTGCGTCGTGGCCCCCGACCACCGCGGGCAGTTCCTGCTCGAAGGCTGGGCCGAGGCCCTGCGCAAGGTCGGCGAGATGGGCTGCGACGTCATCACGCTCGAAGTCCGCGACGACGGCCCCTCCGTGCTCTGGCAGCGCCTGGGCTTCCGCGAGTACGGCCGGCTGCCCGACTACGCCCGCGCCGACGGCCGCCCCGTCACCGGCTTCTACATGCACGCCCGGCTCTCCGACGTCACGGCCCACTTCGAGGCCACCGGCACCTGGCTGCACGAGCTCGAGTCCGACCGCGTCGCGGTCGCGAGCTGACGTCCCCACCGGCAGGCCGTACGCGCACCTGGTACGCGCGTCAGGCCTGAGGCACTCCCCGCGCACCCGCATCCGCGCCCCTTCTGACCGCCGCGCCGCCCGATCGGCCGCGCAGGCCCCCCTACCGAGCACGCCGTACCGAGCACGCCGTACCGAGCACGCCGTACCGAGCACGCCGAACGAGCACGCCCTGCACCGCCGCGGGCCGATCCGCCCGTGTGCCACGGCCCTTCGCGGCCGCCGGCCGGTGCGTGCTCCTCCCGCCTCACCCACCGCCCGCCGGGGCGTACGCCGCCGTGCGCCGGCCGGGCTCCGGGACCACACCACTCCACCGAAGGGCACAGCCATGTCCAAGATCGCCGTCCTGACCAACGACCTCCAGTACGAGCTGGTCGAGAAGAACCCGGAGCGCGTCGCCGCCGTCGAGGCCGCGACCCCCCACTTCACGGGCTTCCTCGACGAGATGCGCAGCCGCGGCCACCACGTCTTCCACCTCCAGCTCGTCAACGACCCGGACGACCCGAACGCCGAGCGCTACGACGGTCACCTCCCGGTTCAGCGCGGCACCCACGGCGCCGACGTCATCGAGGCCTTCCTGGCCCCCGAGGACGTCGTCATGGAGAAGAGCAAGGACTCCGGCTTCTACGAGACCGACCTGCACGAGCGCCTCCAGGCCCTCGGCGTGGACACCGTGCTGATCACCGGCATGCAGACGCAGATATGCGTCCAGACCACCGCCGCCGACGCCTTCTTCCGCGGCTACAACATCTGGGTCCCCTCCGACTGCGTCGTCTCGGCCCGCCCGGACGACAAGCAGCGCGCCCTGGACTGGCTGGAGGGCTACTGCGCCACCGTGACCGACTCCACCGAGGTGATCCGGGTCCTCGACGCCGAGGGCGGGCTGCCCCGCAAGAACATCAAGACCCCGTGACCACGCCCCCGCCCGCAACTCCCCGTTCCGGCCCCACTCACGAAAGGAACGAACCGGCATGACCACGAGCGTGGATCCCACCGAATTCATCGTCCTCGACCACGGCACCGGCGCGAAGCTGAGCCAGGACCTGGTCCAGCTGATCGCGGCGACCCTCGGCGACGTGTACGTCGGCATCATGGAGGACAGCGCGGTCCTGAAGATCGAGGGCGACCGCATCGCGATGACCACCGACTCCTTCGTGATCGACCCGCCGTTCTTCGGCAACGGGGACATCGGGAAGATCGCGGTCTGCGGCACCGTCAACGACCTGGCCGTGGCCGGCGCCCGGCCCAAGTACCTCACCCTCGGGATGATCCTGGAGACCGGGCTCGCCATCCCCAAGCTGGTCCAGGTCCTGGAGTCGATCCGCGACACCGCCCGCGAGGCCGGCGTACAGATCGTCGGCGGGGACACCAAGGTGGTCCGCAAGGGCGAGGCCGACCAGATCTACCTGAACACCGCGGGCGTCGGGGTCTTCGAGCGCGAGCCGCTCACCATGACCGACGTGCGCCCCGGCGACAAGGTGATCCTCAGCGGCCCCATCGGCAACCACACGGTGCACCTGCTCTCCATCCGCGAGGGCCTCGGCTTCGAGCAGCGCGTGGACAGCGACTGCGCGCCGCTGAACGGCCTCGTCGACACGGTCCTGTCGACCGTGGCGGCCGGCGCCGTCCGCTCGATGCGCGACGTCACCCGCGGCGGCCTGACCGCCGTGCTCCACGAGTACGCCCACAAGCTCGGCCGCACCATCCGCGTCGCCCAGGACGACCTGCCCATCCAGCACGAGACCGCGATGGCCGCCGACATGCTCGGCATCAACCCGCTGCACTGCGCCAACGAGGGCTGCCTCGCGGTCTTCGTGGCACCGGAGGCGGAGGCCGACGTACTGGCCGCCCTGCGCTCGCTGCCCTACGGCAAGCACGCGGTCACCATCGGCGAGATCTCCGAGGACACCGAGGCCCTGGTGCTGCTGCGCGACAAGGACGGCCGCGAGACCCGGCTCGAGGAACTCCTCGGCGCCGAACTCCCCAGGCTCTGCTGAGACAAGGGACCGAGGAAACCGCCATGAGCACCGAGCAGACCGTCACGGAGCGTTCCGACGGGGTCGACACGGCCCACAGGTCCGACACGGCCCACAGGTCCGACACGCCCCACGGGACCGACAGGACCGGCAGCGCCGGCAGCGCCTCGGGCGCCGTCGAGGAGTGGCGCATCCGCGTCACCGGCGTGGTCCAGGGCGTCGGCTACCGGCCGTTCGTCTACAAACTGGCCCGTGAACTCGGCCTCTCCGGCTGGGTTCGCAACGACCCCGAGGGCGTGCTGGTGGAGGCGTCCGGACCGGTCACCGCCCTGGAGGAGTTCGCGGCGGGCCTCAGCGGCCGCGCCCCCGAGCTCGCCCGGGTGGACGAGGTCCGGACGACCCGGGGACCGGACCGCGCCGCCGTGCCCGCGGGCCCGTTCACCATCGTGCACAGCGAGCACACCGGAGCCCGGTCCGCGCTGCTCCCGGCGGACACCCACGTCTGTGGCGACTGCCAGGCGGAACTTCGCGATCCGAAGGACCGCCGGCACCGCTACCCCTTCATCAACTGCACCAACTGCGGGCCCCGGTACTCGATCATCCGGGACCTGCCGTACGACCGCCCGATGACCACCATGGCCACCTTCACCATGTGCGCGGTCTGCAAGGCCGAGTACGAGGACCCGATGGACCGGCGCTACCACGCGCAGCCCAACGCGTGCCCGGACTGCGGCCCCCGGCTGCTGCTCCGGGACCGCGTGGGGAACACGGCCGAAGGGGACGAGGCGCTCCTGCACGCCGCCCGGGTGCTCGCGGACGGCGGGATCGCGGCCATGAAGAGCGTGGGCGGCTTCCACCTCGTGGTGGACGCGACCAACGCGGAAGCCGTGGCGCTGCTGCGCCGCCGCAAGCGGCGCGACTCCAAGCCGTTCGCGGTGATGGTCCGCGATCTCGCCACGGCGCAGGGCCTGGTGGACCTCTCCGAAGCGGAGATCGCCGTCCTCCGCTCGCCGGCCCGTCCCATCCTGCTGGCCCGCAAGCGCGCGGGCTCCCTCCCGGAGTCCGTGGCCCCGCGCAACCCCAACCTGGGGATCATGCTGCCCTCGGCACCCCACCACCACCTGCTGCTGGACGAGCCCGGCCTCGAAGCGCTCGTCGCCACCAGCGGCAACATCTCCGGCTACCCCATCGCCTACCGCAACGAGGAGGCCCTGGAGCAGCTCTTCGAGATCGCGGACGTGATCCTCTACCACGACCGCGACATCGAGATCCGGGTCGACGACTCGGTGGTCCGCCTCTCCGACCACCCCGAACTCGAGCAGCCGCTCCTCCAGTTCATCCGCCGGGCCCGCGGCTACGCCCCCTACCCGGTGGACGTCGGCCGCGAGGTGGTCCCCGTGGTCGCCCTCGGCGCCGAACTGAAGACGACCGTGGCCCTCACCAACGGCTCCCAGGTCTTCCTCAGCCAGCACATCGGCGACCTCAAGAACGACGAGACCTTCGCCGCGCACCACCGTACCGCCCGGCACCTGGCGCAGCTCTACGCGCTCAAGCCGGAGGTCACGGCGCACGACATGCACCCGCAGTTCCGCTCCACCCGCGCCGCCCTGGACGACGACGGCGCGGGCCCGGCGCTCCCCACCGTGGAAGTCCAGCACCACCACGCCCACATGGCCTCCTGCATGGCGGAGAACCACGTGAGCGGCACCACCCTCGGCGTGATCTTCGACGGTTTCGGCTACGGCGAGGACGGCACGGTCTGGGGCGGGGAGTTCCTCCTCGGGGACTACGCCGCCTACCGCCGGGTCGGCCGGATGCGCGGCCTGCCGCTGATCGGCGGGGACCAGGCCGTACGCGAACCCATCCGCACCGGGTACGCACTCGCCCTGGACGCCTACGACGGGGACGCGGACCGGGCCCTGGCGGGCTTCCCGGCCCTCGCCGCCCTCGACGGGCAGCGCCGGCAGGTCTTCGCCACGATGGCCTCCCGGGGGATCAACTCCCCGTCCACCTCCAGCATGGGGCGGCTCTTCGACGGGGCCGCCGCCCTCGCCGGGGTCTGCGCCAGGGCCGAGTACGAGGCCCAGGGCCCGATCGAGCTGGAGGGGCTGCTCGACCGCGACGCCGCCCCGGAGCCGCATGCCTCGTACCGCTTCGGGGCCTACGCGTCCGACGGACTGACCGAGGTGGACCCGCGGCCCGTGATCCGGGCGATGGCGGCCGACATCGCCGGCGGACTGCCCGTGGACCGGATCAGCCGCCGGTTCCACACGGCCGTCGTCGCGATGGTGCGCGAGCGCTGCGAGGCCCTGCGGGAGGAGACCGGGGTCAACCAGGTCGCCCTCTCGGGAGGCGTGTTCCTCAACGAGTTCCTGCTGCTCAACTGTCTGACCGGGCTGACCGCCGACGGTTTCGACACCCATGTCCACCGGCTCGTCCCGACCAATGACGGAGGGATCGCCCTCGGCCAGGTCATGGTCGCGGACGCCCGCTCACGCCTGAGGAACCGAAGAGGAGTGACGACGTGACCACCCTCACGCCGGACGAGATGTACACCTTCGTCGAGGCGCGCGAATCGGGCGCCCGGACCTACGCCAACGCCTTCGGCAAGCTCCTCACCGAAGGCCGCGGCGCGCGGATCCGCGACGGGCACGGCCGCGAGTACCTGGACTGCCTCGCCGCGGCGGGCACCCTCGCCCTGGGGCACAACCACCCCGGCGTACTGGCCGCGGTGGGGGAGTACCTCACCTCCGGTCAGGTCCAGCAGGCACTGGACCTGACCACCCCGGCCAAGTACGAGTACCTCCGGGCGCTGTACGCGCGGCTGCCCGGCACCATGGCGGACACCTTCAAGACGCAGTTCTGCGGACCGGCGGGCGCCGACGCCACCGAAGCCGCCATCAAGCTGTTCAAGATCGCCACCGGCCGCCGGACGGTGATCTCCTTCCACGGGGCCTACCACGGCATGACGGCGGGCGCCCTCGCCCTCACCGGCAACCTGGGCGCCAAGGAGCCGGTGCCCTCCCTGATGCCGGACGTCCACCACCTGCCCTTTCCCTACGACTACCGGTGCCCCTTCGGAATCGGCGGCGAGGCGGGCATCCAGGCCGGCCTGACCTACATCGAGCGGCTGCTCACCGACCCGGAGAGCGGCATCACCACACCGGCCGCGATCTTCGTCGAAGCCGTCCAGGGCGAGGGCGGGGTGATCCCGGCACCGGCCTCCTGGCTGCGCGGCCTGCGGGAGATCACCGCCCGGCTGGACATCCCGCTGGTCCTGGACGAGATCCAGGCCGGCTTCGGACGCACCGGCACCATGTGGGCCTTCGAGGAGTCCGGGATCGAACCGGACGCCGTGCTCGTGTCCAAGGCGGCCGGCGGCGGCTTCCCGCTGTCCCTGCTGCTCTACCACGGCAAGTACGACAAGTGGACGCCCGGAGCACACGCGGGCACCTTCCGCGGCAACCAGATCGCCCTGGTCGCGGGACTCGCCGCCATGCGGGTCACGGAGTCCGAGGGGCTGATCGAAAAGGCCGCCGCCAAGGGCGAGTCGATCGCCACCCTGCTCGGGCGGCTGGCCGCCGGCCACCCCGAGATCGGGCAGATCCGCGGCCGGGGCCTGATGTGGGGCATCGAGATCGTCGACCCCGCGCGCCCGGCCGACCGGCTCGGTGCGCTGCCCGCCGACGGGGCCCGGGCCAAGCGCATCAAGCGCGCCTGCCTGGACCACGGGCTGCTGCTGGAGAGCGGCGGCCGGCACGGCGCCGTCCTCCGGCTGCTCCCGCCACTGGTGATCACCGACGAGGAGATCCACGAGATGGCGGCGGCGCTGGAGAAAGCTCTGATCGACTGCGCCTGAGCCGGAGAAGCCGGTCCGGCACGGCAGAGCACGGATCCACGAAGAGTAGGGACAGCGAACATGGCAATGGCCACGGGAACGAACAACAGCGGTGAGCGGCGGGTCGACTTCGACGCGGAGGTCGTCTTCAGCAACGGAGGCGCCCTGCAGATGCAGGGGTTCCGCCTGGACATCCCCGGCGACGACATCACCGACGGGGAACTGGGCGAACTGATCGTCCGCCACCTCGGACTGCTGATGGTCGGCAGCGTGAAGATCACCCGCCGGGAGCTGCTCCGGGAGCCCCACAAGGGCTCCCGGAACACCGGCTCCGCCGGTTCGGGCCGCACCACGACGGACCTGACCGGCCCCGCCACCCGGGCCGCCTGGCCGACGGGCCCGGGCGGCGCCGCACCGGGCCTGGCCCGCCTGGTGGACCTTCCCGTGGTCCTGGTCCGGCTCCTCGGAGCCGGAGCGCCGGTCGCCGACCGGCTCGCGCTGGCGCCCTTCGACCTCGCGGGGCACGCGGTCGTCGTGCAGACCGGCCGCGCGGCCGGCCCGTACCTCACCGAGGACGCCGTGGCACTGCTCGCCGAGCAGGGCGCGCTCCTCGTGGCCACGGACAGCCGCGAGGGCAACGGTCCGGCGGCGACGGCGCTCGCCGCCGCCGGCCTGCCCGCCCTCACGGGCCTGACCGGTCTGGAAGCCCTCCCGGCGACCGGGGTCCGGCTGCACGCCGTGCCCTTCCCCGGCCAGGACACCGCATTGATCAGGGTCTACGGAGTAACAGATGACCACCACTGAGACCGGCCGTCACGCGGGGGGCGGCCTCCCGGCGGCCGGCGCGGAGGCGGCCACCACCGCCCCCGCGCCGGCCCGGCGCCCCCGCAGGGAACTGGCCGCCGCCACCGCCGGCTCGGTCGTCGAGGCCTACGACTGGACCGTCTACGGCATCCTCGCCCCCTACTTCGCCGAGGCGCTGTTCCCCGGCACCTCGCCCACCGCGAAACTCATCGCCGCCTACCTGGGCTTCGCCCTCGGCTTCCTGGTCCGCCCGCTGGGCAGCGTGCTCATCGGCCGGCTCACCGACACCCGCGGCAGGCGCTACGGACTGACCCTCACCGTCGGCCTGATCGCCGCCGGCTCCCTGTGCCTGGCCGTCATACCGGGCTACGCCTCCATCGGCCTGGCGGCCCCGCTCCTGGTGGTCGGGGCCCGGCTGGTGCAGGGGCTGTCGGTCGGGGCGGAGAACCCGAGCGTGGCCGCGTACGTCACCGAGACCGCGCCGGCCGGGCACCGCTACTTCTACAGCGCCGTCTCCTACGGGGGCGTGGTGCTGGGCAGCGCGCTCTCCTTCATCGTCATGAACGTCCTGCTCGGCGTGTTCGGGGAGAGCGGCGTCGAGGACGGCGCCTGGCGCTACGGCTTCGTCTTCGGCGGACTGCTCGGGCTGACCGCCCTGTGGATCCGGCGCGGGGCGGCGGAGAGCGGCGTCTTCACGGCGGCGAAGGAGCCGAAGACCCGGGCGCCGAGCCCCTGGCCGGTGCTGCGGGCCCATCTCGGGCGCCTCGCCCTGGTGTTCGCCCTCACCTCGGGGGTCACCACCACCTTCTACTTCGTCACCGTCGACTTCCCCTCGTACGCCGAGAGCGCCGGGGCCGCCGGCAAGGAGGAGACCTCCGCCGCACTGCTCCTCGGCATGGTGGCGCTCCTCGCGGCCATGCTCGGCGGAGGCAAGGCCGCCGACCGGTTCGGCGCCCTGCCCGTGCTGCGCCTGGGCTTCGCCGGGCTCGCCGTGGGCACGGTGCCGCTGCTGGCGGCCATGACCTCCGGACGGATCCCCGTCCAGCCGGTCACCGTGGTCCTGCTCTTCCTGCTGGGCCTCCCGCTCGCGGTGAGCAACGTCTTCGCGGGGCAGCTGTTCCCGCCCGCGGTGCGCGCCGTCGCCGTCGGCCTGCCCACCGCGGCCGCGATCAGCCTCTTCGGCGGCACGTTCCCGGTGCTCGCGGAGCTCCTGAGGTCGGCAGGCCACAACTCCTGGCTGCCGTGGTGGCCCGCACTGACCGCCGCGGCGGCGCTGGCCGCCTCGTGGGCCGTACACGAACACCCCGGCCGCGAGCACCCCGTGCCCGTAACCCCTCATGCCTGAGAAGGACGTCATGACTGCACTGCTCGAAGGTCTCGACTCGCTGATGCCGGCCCTCGAGGCCGACTACCGCGCCCTGCACGCCCACCCCGAACTCGCCTTCCAGGAGAAGCGGACGGCGGCCCTCGTCGCCGAGCGGCTGGCCGCCCAGGGCGGCTGGGAGATCACCACCGGCGTCGGCCGCACCGGCGTGGTCGCGGTCCTGGGCAACGGCCCCGGACCGGTGGTCATGCTGCGCGCCGACATGGACGCGCTGCCCGTCAAGGAGGCCACCGGGCTGCCCTACGCGAGCACCGAGACCGCCACCGACGAAGCGGGCGCCGAGGTCCCCGTGATGCACGCCTGCGGCCACGACCTGCACGTGGCAGCCCTGATCGGGTCCTGCGCCCTGTTCGCCCGCAACCGCGGGGCCTGGGGCGGCACCGTCGTCGCCGTCTTCCAGCCGGGGGAGGAGAGCGGCTACGGAGCCCGCGAGATGGTCGAGGACGGCCTCTTCGAGCGCTTCCCGCGCCCCGACGTGATCCTCGGCTCGCACGTGGGACCCGGTCCCGTCGGCCTCATCGCGACCCTGCCGGGCACCGTCATGGGCGCCACCGACTCCCTCACCGTCAAGCTCTTCGGGCGCGGCGGCCACGGCTCCAAGCCCGAGGCGGCCGTCGACCCCGTGGTGATGGCGGCCTCGCTCGTGCTGCGGCTCCAGACCGTGGTCTCCCGCGAGATCGCCGCCCAGGAGCCGGTGGTGGTCACCGTCGGAAAACTGCACGCGGGCACCACCGCCGCGGTCATACCCGACACGGCCGAGCTCGGGATCAACGTGCGCACCAGCTCCGCGCCGGTCCGCGAGAAGGTCCTCGCGGCCATCGAGCGCCTCGCCCGCGCCGAATCGGCCGCCGCGGGCGCGACCGCCGACCCGGAGATCACCTCCGTCTACCACCTGCCGATGACCGTCAACGACACCGCGAGCGCCGAGCGGGTGGCCGACGCCCACCGCGAGCACTTCGGGGCCGGCGCCGTCATGACGATGGGCCCGACCACCGCCAGCGAGGACTTCGGTCTCCTCGCCACCGCGGCCCAAGTCCCCTCGGTGTACTGGTTCTACGGCGGCCTCGACCCGCAGGCCTTCGGCGAGGCCTTCGCCGCCGGCAAGCTGGAGGAGCTCCCGCAGAACCACTCCTCCACCTTCGCGCCCGTCGCCGGACCCGCACTGTCGGTCGGCGTCCGGACGATGGCCACGGCCGCCCTGCCCTGGCTCGCCGCGAACCCCACCGTCATCGCCGTCGCCGACACCGACTCGGGTGAGGGGGGCGAGGCGGCATGAGCGCCGACCGGCCGCACATCGTCGTCCTGCACCGCTGGCGGGACACCCACGCGCACTACGCCGACTACCTCGACCACACCACCGCCCACGTCACCTACGTGAGCACCGAGCTCGGCCGCGCCTCGTTACCGGAGGCCGCCGCCGCGGTGGCCACGGTCGCGCTGACCGACGACCTGCCCGCCGTCCGGGCCGCCGTCACCGGGCTCGTCGCCCGCTTCGGCGCCCCGGCGCGGCTGATCGCCCTCAACGAGGGGGACCTGGACACGGCCGCGCTGCTCCGCGAGGAGTTCGCGATCCCCGGCCAGCACACCGCCGAACTGGCCGTGTTCCGCGACAAGCTGACCATGTGCCGCACCGCCGAGGCCGCAGGCCTGCCGGTGCCCGCCTTCGCCCCCGCTCCCGATCCGGCCGCCGTGCTCGCCTTCGGCGAAACCCACGGCTGGCCGCTGGTCGTCAAACCACACCGCGGCACCGCCAGCCGGGGCGTGATCCGGATCGACTCCGCCGCCGAACTGGAGGAGCTGACCGGGCAGGCCGCGGCGCTCGCCGCCGAACCGCACCTCGTCCAGAGCTACGTGGACGGGCCGATCCTGCACATCGACGGCCTGTGGGAAGGCGATTCGCTCGGCAGCTGGACCGTCTCGCGCTACGTGGGCGGCACCTGCGCCGACTTCACCCAGGGCACCTGGCTCGGCTCCGTCGAGGAGGACGACCCCGCACTGCTGGAGGCCGTCGAGGCCTTCGCCGCCGCGGTCGGCCCCGCCCTCGGCGGCTCCCGGCCCTGGGTCTTCCACCTGGAGGCCTTCGTCACCCCGGATCCTCACGGCGGGCCCGCGCTGGTGTTCCTGGAGTGCGGGGCCCGGGTGGGCGGCGGGGAGATCCCCTTCACCTGGCGCGACGTCCACGGCGTCGACCTGATGGCGGCCGCCGTGGACATCCAGCTCGGCCTGACCCCGGTCCTGCCGCCGCTCAAGACCGGCGAGGTCGGCGGCTACCTGCTGCTCCCGCTTCCGGTGCCCGCCCCCTGCCGGGTCGAAGCGGCCGGCTGGGTACGGGAACCGGCGCCCGGCCGGCTCCCGTACGCCGTCAAGCACACCCCGGTCGGCTCCACGGCCCCGGCGATCAGCGGCTACGAGCACGTCGGCACCCGCTTCCGCTTCCGCGGCGCCTCCACCCGGGAGGTCGAGGCCGCCATCACCGAGTCCGCCGACTCCTTCCGCCTGACCTGCCTACCGGTCGGCGCCCCGCCCGCCGACGGGGGATGACCCGCCCCACCACACCTCTCGCACCACCTCTCGCACCCCCCGTTCTCCGGGGCGAACACGCTCCACGCCCCGTACCGGAAAGGAATCCACCGTGGCTTTCACGACCTCCGAACGCCAGCGCGTCATCCTCGTAGGCAGCCGCATACAGCAGTACCGGGAGTACGCCCTGGCCTCCCTCGCCCGGAACTACGAGGTGACGCTCGTCGCGCCGGAGGCGCCGACGTGGCAGGCCCGCTACGTGGACATCCACCGGATCGCCGACACCACGGACGCCGCCAAGCTGTACGCCCCGGTCGCCGACCTGCGCGGGGAGGTCGCCGACGCGGCGATCGTCACCTGGGACGAGTGGTCGCTGGTCGCCGTGTCCTCGGTCGCCGCCAAGCTCGGCATGCGGGCCATGGACCCGGCGGCCGCCAGGATCTGCCGCGACAAGTACGCCACCCGGCAGGCCCTGGAAGCGGCCGGCATGGCCGCCGTCCGCTACGTCCCGGCCACCACCGAGGAAGAGGCCGTCGCCGCCGCCGAGTCCATCGGCTTCCCCGTCGTCGTCAAGCCGCGCACCCTCGGCGGCAGCTTCGGCGTGATGATGGCCCGCGACGTCGACGGCCTGCGCCGGGCCTTCCGGCTGGCCTCCACCAGCCGGCTGCGCGGCGCCGGCACCACCGCCTCCGTCCTGATCGAGGAGTTCGTCGAAGGCCCCGAACTGAGCGTGGACAGCGTCGTCGTGGACGGCGTCGCCACCCCGGTGTGCGTGGCCCGCAAGCGCCTCGGCGCCCACCCGTACTTCGAAGAGGTCGGCCACCTCGTCACCGACTGGCGCCACGAGCCCTGGGCGCAGGCCGTCACCCGGCTGGTCCAGGACTCCCACCGCGCGGCCGGAGTCGACTACGGCGTCACCCACACCGAACTGCGCGTCGCCGCCGACGGCCCCCGCCTGATCGAGCTCAACGGCCGCCTCGGCGGGGACCTCATCCCGCACCTGAACAAGCTCGCCACCGGCGTGGACCTGCCGCTGGCCGCCGCCAGGATCGCTTTCGAAGAGACCCCCGACATCACCCCCACCCGCGCCCTCAGCGCCGAGGTCCGCTTCCTCTACCCGGCCTACGACGGCGCCGTCGACCGCGTCGTCCTGCCCGCCCCCGAGGACGTCGAGGACCTCGCCGAGGCCGTCGCCCTGGTCGAGCCCGGCGACGAGCTGCTGCTCCCGCCCCGCGGCCTGACCCCCCGCTCCGCCGCGCTCATCGCGGTCAGCGCGACCCCGGCCGGCACCCGCCGCGCCCTGGACCGCGCCGAGGCCCTCTCCCGTACGGAGGTCTCCGGAGTGGCCGCACACCGGCTCGGCGCCCGCGTCGAGAACGCCGTGACCCGCCGCTTCTTCGACCACGAGCGCACCGCCCGCCGCCAGACCGTGTCCGGAGTCCGCGGCGTGGAGTGGTTCCGCTACGGAGCCGGCGGCGGCGAGGGGCTCAACCGCCCCGTCTTCCTCAGCGAGGCCGACGTGGCGGGCCTGGAGAACGACCTGAACGGCCTCTTCGAACTGCTCAAGGCCGTGCCCGCCCGGCTCTTCGGCGGCGACCTGCGCGCCTTCGCGACCGCCGTCGGCATGTCCCCCACCCAGGCCGACCTGGTCCTGCGCGGCTCCGTCGACGAGCTCGCCCCGCTCTCCCGCGCCGACCTGTACCGCGAGACCGGCGGCTTCCGCGTCATGGAGCTCAACACCGGCTCCTCGCTGGGCGGCTGGCAGATGGGCGAGTTCGCCCGCGCCCTGATCCAGGATGCCGAGTTCGCCGAGTTCGCGGCCACCGAGGGCCTGGTCCACCCCGACCCGCTCGCCCGCATCACCGAGGTGCTGCGCCGCCAGGCCCCCTCCCTCGAAGGCGTCGAGCGGCCCCTGCTCGCGATCACCGACTGGCCCGAGGGCTTCGAGAAGTCCAAGTGCTGGATGGAGTTCGTCGTACCGGCCTTCGAGCGGCTCGGCTTCGAGACCGTCGTCTGCCACCTGGGCGACTTCGCCTACGAGAACGGCAACGTCCTCCACGAGGGCCGCAAGGTCGACGTGGTCTACCGGATGTTCCTGCCCGGTGAAATGCCCGACGAGCCCCGCACCTACGACCTCGTCAACCCGCTGCTCGACGCCGTCGAGGCCGGCACGGTCGAGCTGTTCGCCCCGCTCGACTGCGAGCTGTACGGCAACAAGGGGAGCCTCGCGATGCTCAGCGACGAGCGCAACCGCTCCGTCTTCACCGGGGCCGAGCGCGAGCTGATCGACCGGATCCTGCCCTGGACCCGCTTCGTCCGCGACGAGAAGGTCACCTTCGGCGGCGAGAAGATCGACCTGCTGCCCTACGCCATCGCCAACAAGGACCACCTGGTCCTCAAGCCCACCCTGCTCTACGGCGGCGTCGGCGTCACACCCGGCTGGACCACCGACCAGAAGGAGTGGGTGGCCAAGCTCCGGCAGGCCGTCGACGGCCCGTACGTCCTCCAGCACCGCCTGCTGCCCACCACCGAGCGGTTCCTCTCCGAGGACGGCGAGACCTGCGAGGACATGGCCGTCGCCTACGGGACGCTGATGGTCGACGGACGCTACGCCGGCACGCTGGCCCGCGGAGTCACCGACCCGGCCGTGGGCATCGTGAGCATGCTGCGCGGGGCCCAGATCGGCTGCGCGTTCCACGTGGACCCGGCCGCCGAGGGAGTGGAAGCGAAGTGACCGACACCGGGAACGGGGCCGCCGAGCCGGTGGAGGCGACGGCGGCCGCACCACCGGCCGCCGCCGCACCTGCCACGCTCTGGCGGGACCCGGAGTTCCTCACGTTCTGGTCCGGGGAGGCGATCTCACAGGTCGGGGCCCAGGTCACGACCCTGGCGCTGCCGCTCACCGCGGTGCTGACGCTCGACGCCAGCTCCTCCCAGGTGGGCTTGGTCAACGCGGCCTCCTACGCCCCGTTCCTGATGGTCACCCTCCTGGTGGGCGTCTGGGTCGACCGGGTGCGCCGCAGGCCCCTGATGATCATGGCCAACGTGGGGCGTGCGCTGCTGGTCAGCGCGGTGCCGCTGCTGGCCGTGCTCGACCTGCTCCGCATCGAGTACGTCTACGTCGCCGCGCTGCTCGTGGGCACCCTGACGGTGGTCTTCGACGTCTCCTACCAGTCCTACCTGCCGACCCTGGTCGGCAAGGAACACCTGGTGGAGGGCAACAGTAAGCTCCAGGGCACCAGTTCGCTGGCCCAGATCGGCGGTCCCGGACTGGCCGGGCTGCTCATCGGCTGGGTCACCGCCCCCTACGCGCTGCTGATCAACGGGATCTCGTACCTCGTCTCCGTGCTGACGCTGCTCGCCGTACGGCGCGTGGAGCCGGAGCCGGTGCCCCAGCAGGAGCGGACCGGGATCCGGACCAGCATCGCCGAGGGCATCCGGATCATCCGGGACAGCGCCCACCTGCGGGCCTGCGCCCTCCAGTCCGGGCTGTACAACCTGTGCTGGATGTCCCTCCAGACGGTCTTCGTGCTCTACGCGGCCCGCACGCTCGGCATCTCGCCCGGCGGCATCGGCCTGCTGCTGGGCACCGGGGCGGTGGGCTCGCTGGCCGGCTCGATGGCCGCCCAGTGGCTCAAGCGCAGGACCGGACTCGGCCCGGCCATCCTGACGGCCCTGCTGCTGTGCTGCCTGGCCCCGGTGGCCATCCCGGCGGCACCGGCGAACGGCGGGGCGCTCTCACTGGTCCTGTTCGTCGCCGCGTTCGCCCTGATCGGCGCGGGCGGCACCATCGCCAACATCCACATCATCAGCCTGCGCCAGTCCATGACCCCGGACCACCTCCTGGGCCGGATGAACGCCGGGTACCGCTTCGTCTCCTGGGGCACGCTGCCGCTCGGCGCCCTGCTCGGCGGCTGGCTCGGCGACCTCATCGGGCTGCGGGAAACGCTCTTCGTCACGGCCGCGCTCTTCCTTACCGCGGTCCTGGTCGTCCTGAAATCGCCGGTGTGGCGACTGAAGGACTTCCCGCCCCAGATCGTCGCCGAGCCGCGGAAGGCGGACGCAAGGTGAGCGCAGCACAGCAACCCGCCGCCCCCCGCGGCATCGAGGGCCTGCTCGCACGCCGGACCGGCTGGGGCCGCTCCGACGCCGTGAGCCGGATCCTCGCGGCGGCTTCCGCCCCCGGGGTCCTCTCGATGGCGGGCGGGATCCCGGCCCCCGACAGCTTCCCGGTCGCCCGGCTCGCCGAGGCCACCGACCGGCTGTTCGCGGGGCCGGGAGGGCCGGCCGTACGGGCCCTCCAGTACGCCCCCACGGACGGCATCGGCCCGATGCGCGAGGTGATCGCCGCCAGGGCGAGCGCGACCGGCGCCCCCGTCGGCCCCGACCGGGTGATGGTCACCGCGGGCAGCCAGCAGGGCCTGGACCTCGTCGCCCGGACCATCGTCGACGAGGGCGACGAGGTGGCCCTGGACGACCCGAGCTACCTGGGCGCCGTACAGGTCTTCCGGCGGGCCGGCGCCCGGCTGCTGCCGGTGCCCGGCGACGCGGAGGGGATGCGCACCGACGCACTGGAGCAGCGCCTCCTCGCCGGGGCCCGGCCCAAACTGGTCTACGTCGTACCGCACTTCCACAACCCCACCGGAGCCGTGCTCTCCGAGGAACGCCGCCGTCACCTGGCCGCGCTGGCCGAACGGTTCGGTTTCCTCGTCGTCGAGGACGATCCGTACGGGGACCTGGCCTATGAGGGCAGCCGGCTGCCGTCCACCGACGTCCACAGCGGGCGGGTGGTCCGGCTCATGAGCCTCTCCAAGACGGTCTGCCCGGGCCTGAGGGTGGCCGGTCTGGTCGCCCCGGCCGGGCTGATCGGGGAACTGGTCGCCGCCAAGCAGTGCGGGGACCTCCAGACCAACACCTTCGGCCAGTACCTCCTCGCCGATCTGCTGGGGGACCCGGAGTTCCTGCCGGCCCATCTGGCGGGCCTGCGCACGCTGTACGGCGGCCGGGCCCGCGCCATGGAGACGCTGCTGCGCGAGCGGCTGCCCTGGCTGGACTTCGAGCGGCCGCGCGGCGGGCTCTTCTTCTGGTGCCGGCTGACCGACCCCCGGGTCGGCTCGGACGCGCTGTACGGGCACGCGCTGGCGCAGGGAGTGGCCATCGTGCCCGGCACGCCCTTCTGCATGGAGGAGGACGGCTCGCGGGTCCTGCGGCTGTCCTTCGCCTCCCTGGACGGCGCGCAGCGCCGCGAAGGGGTATCGCGGCTGGCCGCGGCCTGGGAAAAGGCCCTCGCCGACGGACCGTCTTCCGACTTTCGTCCACACCCCCGAGGAGCAAGGCAGTGACAACGACGTCGCCCGCACCGGTGACCGCCGAATCCCTGGTGGCCCGGCTGTTCCAGGTGATCGACAGCCGCTCGTGGGAACGGCTCGGCGAGGTCTTCGCGCCGGACGCCGTGTACGAACGGCCGGGCTACCCGGCGCTGGAGGGTCTCGACCGGATCCGCCGGTTCTACGAGCACGAACGGATCATCACCTCGGGAGCACACGAGGTGAGCCAGGTGACCGGGGGACTGGCCGCGGCCGCCTGCTGGGGACGCTTCCGGGGCGCCGACAAGGACGGCAAGACCTTGGACGAGGCCTTCGCCGACACCTATCTCGTGCGCGACGGAAGGATCGAGCGCCGCAAGACCTTCTTCTACCGCCCGGCGATCTGATACCGGCGATCTGACCGCGGCCGGGTCCGGACCGCCGGGTCCGGACCGCCGGGGGCTGATTCGTCCGAACGGGTGAGGTGCGCTACTTCTTGCCGCCGCCGAGGATCTGGCCGAGCAGGTCGCCCAGGCCGCCGCCGGCCGCCGGAGCCGCGCCGGCCGGACCCGCGGGGGCGGCGCCCGCCGCACCCGGCACCGCTCCCGGGGAGGGGATCGGGGACTCGCCGCCGGCCGCGGCCGGGGCTCCGCCGCCGGCCTTCCCGGCGGCCGCGCGCTTGGCGAAGACCGCCAACAGGACCGGGATCAGCAGCTCGATGACCCGGGCGACGGTGGGGGCGGGGATGCCGGTCTTCTTCGAGACGGCATTGGCCACGGGCTTGCTCACCTTGGCGAGCACCCCGGCCATCATCCCGCCGCTGAGCATGCCGCCCAGGCCGCCGCCGAGGGTGGCCACGCCCTCCAGCGGGGCCTGGGTGACCTCGGCGAAGGCCTGGCGGACCTCGTTGCCGTCGTCGTCATCGGCGTCGGCCTTCTGCTGGAGGTCGCCGGTCATCGCCCCGACCGTGGCCGCGACGGTGTCACGGGCGCCGTTGGTGTCGGTGCCGAGGAGGCCGGCGATCTCGGTCAGCCGGTCGTCGCCGAGTTCGGTCAGCACGTCGTCCTGGAAGGTAGGTTCGCTCATGTCTGAAACGCTACTTCTGCGGCGATTCGGCGGCACCTCGGATGGCGCCCGGAACCCCCCTGAGTAATGGAAAGGTAAAGTTCCGAATCCGCGTGCAACCACGGGCAGGGGTCGCGGGTCGTATGTTGCGTCGGGACTTCCGGGGGGGATCCGGGGGGATCGGGAAGTCCGATGAGGGAGGGGTAACCGTGAGGGGGTCCGGCCGGAAGGCAGGACCCCCTTTTGGTTGGCGCTTCCGGGGTGGCCGCACTTTTTCCACAGTCGGCGCGGGCCTGTCGCACCCGGGCTGTAGCTTCGGGCCATGACGACGAACGCGGCCGTGGCGCCGGCGGTGGTCGAGGGGGTGCTGGAGCGCATCACCTACGCCAACGAGGAGAGCGGATACACGATCGCCCGGGTGGACACCGGCCGTGGCGCCGGGGACCTGCTCACGGTCGTCGGCTCCCTCCTGGGTGCCCAGCCCGGCGAGTCGCTGCGCATGGAGGGCCGTTGGGGCTCGCACCCCCAGTACGGCCGGCAGTTCACCGTGGAGAACTACACGACGCTGCTGCCCGCGACCATCCAGGGCATCCGGCGCTATCTCGGCTCCGGCCTGATCAAGGGCATCGGCCCGAAGATCGCCGACCGGATCGTGGAGCACTTCGGCCTCGACACCCTCGACGTCATCGAGGAGCAGCCGAAGCGGCTGATCGAAGTGCCCGGCCTCGGCCCCAAGCGCACCAAGCTGATCGGCGCGGCCTGGGAGGAGCAGAAGGCCATCAAGGAGGTCATGGTCTTCCTCCAGGGGGTCGGCGTCTCCACCTCCATCGCGGTGCGCATCTACAAGAAGTACGCCGACGCCTCCATCTCCGTGGTCCGCAACCAGCCGTACCGGCTCGCCGCCGACGTCTGGGGCATCGGCTTCCTGACCGCCGACCGCATCGCGCAGGCCGTCGGGATCCCGCACGACAGCCCGGAGCGGGTCAAGGCGGGGCTCCAGTACGCCCTGTCCCAGTCCGCCGACCAGGGGCACTGCTTCCTGCCCGAGGACCGGCTCATCGCCGACGGGGTCAAGCTGCTCCAGGTGGACACCGGGCTGGTCATCGACTGCCTGGCCGAGCTCGCCGCCGATCCGGAAGGGGTCGTACGGGAATCCGTGCCGGACCCGCAGGGCGGCCCGGACCCCCTCACCGCCGTGTACCTGGTGCCGTTCCACCGCGCCGAGCTGTCCCTGGCCGGTCAGGTCCGCCGCCTCCTGAACGCGGACGAGGACCGGCTGCCCGCCTTCCGGGACGTGGACTGGGACAAGGCCCTGGGCTGGCTCGCCGGCCGGACCGGAGCCACGCTGGCCCCCGCGCAGCGGGACGCGGTCCGGCTCGCCCTCACCCGCCGGGTCGCGGTCCTCACCGGCGGCCCGGGCTGCGGGAAGTCCTTCACCGTCCGCTCGATCGTGGAGCTGGCCCGGGCCAAGAAGGCCAAGGTCGTCCTCGCCGCCCCCACCGGCCGGGCGGCGAAGCGGCTGGCCGAACTCACCGGGGCCGAGGCCTCCACCGTGCACCGGCTCCTGGAGCTCAAGCCGGGCGGGGACGCGGCGTACGACCGGGAGCGGCCGCTCGACGCGGACCTGGTCGTCGTGGACGAGGCCTCGATGCTCGACCTGCTGCTGGCGAACAAGCTGGTCAAGGCGGTGGCACCGGGTGCCCACCTGCTGCTGGTCGGGGATGTGGACCAGTTGCCCTCGGTCGGGGCGGGCGAGGTGCTGCGCGATCTGCTCGCCGAGGGCGGGCCGGTCCCGGCCGTCCGGCTGACCACCATCTTCCGCCAGGCCCAGCAGTCCGGTGTGGTCACCAACGCCCACCGGATCAACACCGGCCTGCCGCCGATCACCGACGGGCTGCCCGACTTCTTCCTCTTCCCCGAGGAGGACACCGAGGAGGCCGGAAAGCTCGCCGTCGACGTCGCCGCCCGTCGTATTCCAGCCAGATTCGGCCTCGACCCGAGGCGGGACATCCAGGTCCTGGCCCCCATGCACCGCGGCCCGGCCGGCGCCGGAAACCTCAACGCGCTGCTCCAGCAGGCCATCACCCCGGCCCGGCCGAACCTGCCCGAGAAGCGGTTCGGCGGCCGCGTCTTCCGGGTCGGCGACAAGGTCACCCAGGTCCGGAACAACTACGACAAGGGCGCCAACGGGGTCTTCAACGGCACGGTCGGCGTGGTCACCGGCCTTGACCTGGAGGAACAGCGGCTGACGGTGCGCACGGACGAAGACGAGGAAGTGGCCTATGAGTTCGCGGAGCTCGACGAGCTGGCCCACGCGTACGCCGTCACCATCCACCGCTCCCAGGGGAGTGAATATCCGGCCGTCGTGATCCCGGTCACGACCGGCGCTTGGATGATGCTCCAGCGGAACCTGCTGTATACGGCCGTCACCCGGGCGAAGAAACTGGTCGTCCTGGTCGGGTCCCGCAAGGCCCTGGCTCAGGCGGTGCGTACCGTTTCCGCAGGCAGGAGGTACACGGCCGTCGCACCCAGGCTGTCCGGCCGGATACCGGTGGGAAACATCACCTAGATGATCGATCATTTGGGGTTCCTACAACGGTTCCGGAGGGGGCAGGATGTGCACGCTGGCGGCACTGAGTGCCGTCGAAAACACCAAAGCTCGACCCCGAGTGCACTCACCTGCGCCAAATGGGGGAAGGTAGAGGCAGTCAGGGCACCTCGAAGAAGAGGCACTACGTCGGTGAGGGATGACGTGAGCGACAACTCTGTAGTACTGCGGTACGCGGACGGTGAATACACCTACCCGGTGGTCGAGAGCACCGTCGGTGACCAGGGCTTCGACATCTCGAAGCTCAGGGCTCAGACCGGGCTGGTCACCCTGGACAGCGGCTACGGAAACACCGCCGCCTATAAGTCCGCCATTACTTATCTCGACGGTGAGCAGGGCATCCTGCGCTACCGCGGTTACCCGATCGAGCAGCTGGCGGAGCGCTCGACCTTCATCGAGGTCGCGTACCTGCTGATCAACGGGGAGCTGCCGACCGTCGACCAGCTCGCGTCGTTCCGCAACGACATCACCCAGCACACGCTGCTGCACGAGGACGTCAAGCGCTTCTACGACGGCTTCCCGCGCGACGCGCACCCGATGGCGATGCTGTCCTCCGTGGTCAGCGCGCTGTCGACGTTCTACCAGGACAGCCACAACCCGTTCGACGAGAAGCAGCGCAACCTCTCGACGATCCGGCTGCTGGCCAAGCTCCCGACGATCGCGGCCTACGCGTACAAGAAGTCGGTCGGCCACCCGGTGGTCTACCCGCGCAACGACCTCGGTTACGTCGAGAACTTCCTGCGCATGACCTTCTCCGTGCCGGCCCAGGAGTACGACCTGGACCCGGTCGTGGTCGCCGCGCTCGACAAGCTGCTGATCCTGCACGCGGACCACGAGCAGAACTGCTCGACCTCCACCGTGCGTCTGGTCGGCTCCTCGCAGGCGAACATGTTCGCCTCGATCTCCGCCGGCATCTCGGCCCTGTGGGGTCCGCTGCACGGTGGCGCCAACCAGTCGGTTCTGGAGATGCTCGAGGGCATCAAGAACGACGGCGGCGACGTCGACGCCTTCATCCGCAAGGTGAAGAACAAGGAAGACGGCGTCCGCCTGATGGGCTTCGGGCACCGCGTCTACAAGAGCTTCGACCCCCGGGCGAAGATCATCAAGGCGGCGGCGCACGATGTCCTCTCGGCGCTCGGCAAGGACGACGAGCTCCTCGACATCGCCCTGAAGCTGGAAGAGCACGCGCTGGCCGACGAGTACTTCGTCGAGCGCAACCTCTACCCGAACGTGGACTTCTACACGGGCCTGATCTACCGGGCCATGGGCTTCCCGACCGAGATGTTCACCGTGCTCTTCGCGATCGGCCGGCTGCCCGGCTGGATCGCGCAGTGGCACGAGATGATCAAGGAGCCCGGCTCCCGCATCGGCCGCCCGCGCCAGATCTACACCGGCGAGGTCCTGCGCGACTTCGTTCCGGTCGAGTCCCGCTGACCCGAGGGTCGAGCCGCAGTACCCGTAGGAGCAGCAGCACCCGAACAGGAAAAGCGCCCCGCCATCGATCCCCCCACGGGTCGAAGGTCGGGGCGCTTTCCTTACCCCGGAACGGATTCCCCCCACGGGACCCGGACCGGGTGTCTGCGTGCCGGCGCAACGTGTAGTCGTCCCAACACGTTTCCGGCATCGCCCCATTAGACCCACGCGACTGCCCGAAGGTTACGCCGGGGTCCCTGTGATCTGCGTCTCGTGTGAAGGTGCTGTGCGCGAGACGTGAAGGGTGATCACTAGCGGAAGGACCGCAGCCGCAGGCTGTTGGTGACCACGAAGACCGAGGAGAAGGCCATCGCGGCCCCCGCGATCATCGGGTTGAGCAGTCCGGCGGCGGCCAGCGGCAGCGCCGCGACGTTGTAGCCGAAGGCCCAGAAGAGGTTGCCCTTGATGGTGGCCAGGGTCCGGCGCGAGAGCCGGATCGCGTCCGCCGCGACCCGCAAGTCGCCCCGTACGAGCGTCAGATCGCTCGCCTCGATCGCCGCGTCGGTGCCGGTGCCCATGGCCAGGCCCAGGTCGGCCTGGGCCAGCGCGGCCGCGTCGTTGACCCCGTCGCCGACCATGGCGACCGTACGGCCCTCGGCCTGAAGCCGGCGTACGACGTCGACCTTGTCCTGCGGGAGGACCTCGGCGATGACCTCCTCGATGCCCACCGCGCGGGCCACCGTCCGGGCGACGGCCTTGTTGTCGCCGGTCAGCAGGACCGGGGTCAGACCCAGGGCCCGCAGCCGGGACACGGCCTCGGCGCTGGTCTCCTTGACGGCGTCGGCCACGGTCAGCACCCCGCGGGCCTCCCCGTCCCAGGCGACCAGCACGGCGGTCGAACCCTCGGCCTCGGCGGCGTTCTTGACCTCGGCGAGGGCGGGGGGCAGCGCGATCGACCAGTCGGCGAGCAGCTTCTCGCGCCCCACCAGGACGGCGTGTCCGTCGACCACGCCCTGCACGCCGAGGCCGCCGTGGTTCTCGAAGTCCTCCGGGGCCGACAGGCCGCCGGGGAGTTCCGCGGCGCCCGCCGCGATGGCCCGGGCGATCGGATGCTCGGAGGCGTGCTCCAGGGAACCGGCCAGGCGCAGCAGTTCGGTCGCGTCCACACCCTCGGCCGGGTGGGTGCCGGTCAGGGTCATCTTGCCGGTGGTCACGGTGCCGGTCTTGTCCAGGACGACGGTGTCGACGCGGCGGGTGGACTCCAGCACCTCGGGGCCCTTGATCAGGATGCCGAGCTGTGCGCCCCGGCCGGTGCCGACCATCAGCGCGGTCGGGGTGGCCAGGCCCAGGGCGCACGGGCAGGCGATGATCAGGACGGCCACGGCGGCGGTGAAGGCCGCCGTCGGGTTGTCGGTGATCAGCAGCCAGGTGACCCAGGTGCCCAGGGCCAGGACGAGCACGACCGGGACGAAGACGCCGGAGATCCGGTCGGCGAGGCGTTGGACCTCGGCCTTGCCGTTCTGCGCGTCCTCGACCAGCTTGGCCATCCGGGCGAGCTGGGTGTCCGCGCCGACACGGGTGGCCTCGACGACGAGGCGGCCCGAGGTGTTGACGGTGGCTCCGGTGACGGTGTCGCCCACGGTCACCTCGACCGGGACCGATTCGCCGGTCAGCATGGCGGCGTCCACGGCGGAGCTGCCCTCGACGACCGTGCCGTCGGTGGCGATCTTCTCGCCGGGCCGGACGAGGAACCGGTCGCCCACCGCGAGCGCGCTCACGGGGATGCGTACCTCGGCCCCGCCGCGCAGGACCGCCACGTCCTTGGCGCCGAGCCGCATCAGGGCCTTGAGGGCCGCGCCGGCCTTCCGCTTCGAGCGGGCCTCCAGGTAGCGGCCGAGCAGGATGAAGCTGACGACTCCGGCGGCCACCTCAAGGTAGATCGCCGAGGAGCCGTCCGTGCGGGAGACCGAGAAGTCGAAGCCGTGCCGCATGCCGGGCATTCCGGCGTGGCCGAAGAACAGGGCCCACAGCGACCAGGCGAAGGCGGCCCCGGTGCCCACCGA
Organism: Streptomyces sp. NPDC006487; assembly: GCF_042870555.1. NCBI lineage: Bacteria > Bacillati > Actinomycetota > Actinomycetes > Kitasatosporales > Streptomycetaceae > Streptomyces > Streptomyces sp. NPDC006487. Next base: position 16,017 of record NZ_JBIAHN010000014.1, on the reverse strand, counting down.
CACCAGGGTGTCCATGGTGGCGGCGCCGTGCCGTGCGTTGGTCCAGGCGGCCTTGTGGAAGGGGAGTGCGCCCCAGACGACGACGGGGGCGGCGAGGGTGAGCGAGAGCCACTGCCAGTTGTCGAACTGGAGGGCCGGGACCATCGCGAGCAGGACGACGGGCAGCGAGAGCGCCACGGAGACCAGGAGGCGCTGGCGCAGCGCGGCCAGTTCGGGGTCGCGCGCCTCCTGCGCCCCGGTGTCCTGCGACTCGGGCCCGGTCTCGGTCTCGGGCTCCGGCGGCGGGGGCTCCTCGGCGGTGTAGCCGGTCTTGACGACCGTCGCGATGAGGTCGGCGACCTGCACGTCGGCGCCGTAGGAGACCTTGGCCTTCTCGGTGGCGTAGTTCACCGAGGCGGTGACCCCGTCCATCCGGTTCAGCTTCTTCTCGATGCGGGCCGCGCAGGAGGCGCAGGTCATCCCGCCGATGGTCAGCTCGACCTCGGCGGTGCCCGAGGCTGCCGCCGATGCCTGCGCCGCCGCTATGGGTCCGTCGTGCACTGTGCTGCTGCTCATGTTCCGGCTCCAGGGGGAGGGCCGGGCCGTACGGAACCAGTATGAGCTGGCCGGTACGGCCCGGCGGGGTACTGCGGGGTACGGCCGAAGAGGGAGGGCTCAGGCCTGGCCGGCGAACTCGTAGCCGGCCTCGTCGACTGCGGCGCGCACGACGGCCTCGTCGAGGGGGGCCGCCGAGACCACGGTGACCTCGCCCGTGGCGGCGACGGCCTTGACCGAGCTGACGCCCGCCAGGGCGGAGAGCTCGGTGGTCACCGCGCCCTCGCAGTGCCCACAGGTCATGCCGGTCACCCGGTAGACGGTGGTGGTCTGGGTGTCCGTGTCGGCGCTCATGTCGTTCTCCTCTTCAAGGGCGTTTCCGGGGGGCCGGAAGGGGCGGCGGATCGCTCGTGGAGTATCCACCGTTCATCCCGACACTGCGAGACTATACCCCTAGGGGGTATCAATGCGAGCATCCCGCGAGATCTTTTGCGGTGGACAATCGGGGCGAAGCGTATGTAAATGACACACATGGCGCACTCGGGGATCACTCTCATCCTGATCATGTCGATCGCGGTCCTCGCGCCCCTGCTCGCGTACGGGGTCTCGCGCTGGCTTCCCGTCCCGCTGGTGATCTTCGAGATCGTCCTGGGCGTTCTGGTCGGACCCGACGTCCTCGGCTGGGCGCACTCCACCGATGTCATCGACGTGCTCAGTGAGCTCGGCCTCGCGATGCTGATCTTCCTGGCCGGCTACGAGATCCAGTTCGCCCAGGTCAAGGGCGACACCCTGAAGCGGTCGGTGTGGGCCTGGATGGCCGCCCTCGCGCTCGGGCTCGGGCTCGGCCTGCTGCTGTCGGGCGGCGGATTCGAGAAGGGCGTCTACATCGGCACCGCGCTCACGAGTACCGCCCTCGGCACGATCCTGCCGGTCCTGCGGGACTCGGGGGACCTCCAGAGCCGGTTCGGCTCGGTGATGATGGCGATGGGCGCGGTGGGCGAGTTCGGGCCGATCATCGCGATGGCCCTGCTGCTCAGCGGCCGGGCGCCGGGGCAGTCCGCGGCCCTGCTGATCGGCTTCGCGGTGCTGACGGCCGCCGCCGTGTTCTGGGCGATGCGGCCCAAGCCGCCCTGGTTCGCCCGGGTCATCGCCAAGACCCTGCACAGCAGCGGGCAGTTCGCGGTGCGCCTGGTGGTGCTGATCCTCGTGGCGTTCCTGGCGCTGTCCGAGGTGCTCGGCCTCGATGTCCTCCTCGGAGCCTTCGCCGCCGGGCTGATCACCCGGCTCGTGCTGCACGGGGCCGCGCCGGAGAGCAGCGAGGCCGTGCTGTCGAAGGTGGAGGCCATGGGCTTCGGCTTCCTGGTGCCGCTGTTCTTCGTGGTCACCGGGATCGAGTTCGACCTGGACGCGCTGCTCGCGGGCGGGCGGGTGCTGCTGTTGCTCCCGGTGTTCCTGTTGCTCTTCCTCGTGGTGCGCGGGCTGCCGATGTGGCTGCTGGCCCCCCGGGACCTCGGACGCCGGGACCGGTCGGCGCTGGTGCTGTTCGGCTCCACGGCGCTGCCGCTGGTGGTGGCGATCACCACCCTGGGCGTGGAGGAGGGGAAGCTGGGGCCGGGCGAGGCGGCCGCGCTGGTCGGGGCCGGAATGGTGTCCGTACTGGTCTTCCCGCTGGCGGGGCTGCGGTTGCGGGCGGGAGCCGGTGACGGGTCCGGCTCCGGTGCGGGCTCCGGCGGGCCCGGGGACGTGGGGAAGATGGTCAGCGAGGAGGAGGCGTGGTGATCATCGGGTCCAGGTAGCGGAACAGGACGGTCTTCAGCTCCGCGACGTACGCGGCCCGTTCCGCCCCCTCGCTGGCCAGGATCAGTTCGAGCGAGGTCTGCACGATCCCGAGCACCATGTGGGCGACGTGGCTGAGCTCCGTCCCGGTGGCGGGGGCGCCGGGGGCGGCCGGGGTGACGCAGGCGCGCAGCAGCCCCTCGACGCGGGTCTGCATTCCGGCGTGCAGCTCGTCGTGTTCCTGGGCGATGCCGGGGATGCCGGACCCGTGCATGAGCGCCCAGAAGGACGGGTTCTCGCAGTTGAAGGCGATGACCGGATCCAGGACCGCGTCGAGCAGCTCGGGCAGCGGCCGGTCCAGGTTCTCGGGGAGGAAGGCCCGGCCGTGCGCCTCGTGGGCGCGCTGGAGGAGGTGGCCGCCCAGCTCGACGGCGATGGCTTCCTTGTTCGGGAAGAACTGGTAGAGCGTGCCCGGGGACACGCCGGCCTCGCGGGCGATGGCGTTGGTGCTGGCCGCCGCGTAACCCGTACGGCAGAACACCCCGGCGGCGGCGGTCAGGAGCTGGGCGATCCGGCGCTCGCCGCGGGCCTGGCGGCGGCGGGGGGCGGCTTCTGTCGCTGTTGCCGCCACTGTTGCCCCCTCCGCTTCCGCGGTGGATTCATCCGGTTTGTCCGCGCTCTTGGTCCGAGAGGTCTCCCGCATGTCCAATCCCTTGCTTCCCGTTGCTTCCCGTGGGTGATTGACAAACACGAGAGATCGCTCGCATTCTTGAAAAACGCGAGCGACTGCTCGTGTTTGCCAGTCTAAGTGGCCTGGCAACCACGGTGAAGGGGACACCGAGACATGTCCGAAGTCAAAAAACCGCCGTCGCCTGGGGAGGGCGGCCGGTGGACGGGGTTCGTCACCACACGGCCGAGGCTCTCACTGCTGCTCGCCCTCGTGGTCACGGCCCTGGCCGTCTTCGCCGGCGGAGGCGTCGCCGACCGACTGGGAAGCGGGGGCTGGGAGGATCCCGGGGCCCGCTCCACCTATGCCACCAAGGCGCTGGAGCGCGAGTTTCCCGGCTCCCAGCCCAATCTGCTGCTGCTCGTCGAGTCCGGGGCCGCCGCCGGGACGGCCGGGGTGGACGACCCCGCCGTCGCCGCCGAGGCGGAGCGGCTGACGGCGCGGCTCGCCGCCGAGCCCGGGGTGACCGGTGTGGGTTCGTACTGGCGGACCGGGCTGCCCACCCTGCGCTCCCAGGACGGCCGCGAGGCCCTGATAGCCGCCCGGGTGCTGGGTGACGAGAAGACGGCCAACGCCGTCCTGGACCGGATCGTCCCGAGCTACCGCGGCGAGCACGGACCGGTGAAGGTCACCCTCGGCGGTCCGGCCGCCGTCCAGCGCGAGGTGACCTCCACCATCCAGGAGGACCTGCTGCTCGCCGAGCTGATCGCCCTGCCCGTGACGCTCGTCCTGCTCGTCCTCGTCTTCGGCAGCGCCGTGGCGGCCCTGCTGCCCCTCGGTGTCGGCATCGTCGCCATCATCGGAACCAACGCCGTGCTGCGCGGTCTCACCGAGATCACCGACGTCTCCGTCTTCGCGCAGAACCTGACCACCGCCCTCGGGCTCGGACTCGCCGTCGACTACGCCCTGTTCATCGTGCGGAGGTTCCGCGAGGAGCTGGCCGCCGGGCGCGACCCGGTGGCGGCCGTCGGAGTCACCCTGCGCACCGCCGGGCGGACGGTCCTGTTCTCGGCGCTGACCGTGGCCGTCGCCCTCTCGGCCATGCTCTTCTTCCCGATGTACTTCCTGCGCTCCTTCGCCTACGCCGGAGTCGCGGTGGTCCTGCTCGCCGCGGCGGCCGCGCTCATCCTGCTGCCCGCGGCGCTCGTGCTGCTGGGAGAGCGGGTCAACTCCTTCGACCTGCGCCGGCTGTGGCGCCGGGGCGGACCGGCCGGGAGCGATCCGGGCCGGACCGGGGGCGGGCGGGGCTGGGCCCGGCTGACGGACCTGGTCATGCGCCGGGCCCCCGTGTTCGCCGTGGCCACGACGGCCGGGCTGCTGCTCCTCGGACTGCCCTTCCTCGGCGTCAAGTTCGGCACCGTGGACGACCGGCAGCTGCCGGCGACCGCCGAATCGCACGTGGTGCAGCAGCACATCCGCGAGGGCTTCCCCGGCAGTCCCGGCGGAGCGCTGACCGTACTCACCGAGGGGGCCCCCGGCGCCGCCGACCTCGACGCCTACAAGCGACAGGTCGAAGCCCTGCCCGGAGTGCTGGGGGTGGAGGGGCCGGTCGCTTCCGCCGCCGGCAGCGGATACGCCTACTTCTCGGTGCTCACCGAAGGCGAGGAAGTGGGAGAGCAGGCCCAGGACCTGGTGGGCCTGGTCAGGGCGGTGGACGCGCCTTTCGACACCGCCGTGACCGGACAGGCCGCGGTGCTCGTCGACGCCCGCGACGCCATAGCCGAGGAGCTGCCCCTGGCCCTGGCCGTCGTGGTGCTGGCGACGCTGCTGCTGGTATTCCTGCTCACCGGGAGCCTGCTGATACCCGTGCAGGCCGTACTGCTCAACGCACTGAGCCTGACCGCGATGTTCGGGGCGGTGGTGTGGGTGTTCCAGGAGGGCCACCTCTCCGGACTGCTCTCCTTCACCTCCACCGGGGACATCGAGACCACCCTGCCCGTGCTGATGTTCTGCATCGCCTTCGGACTCTCCATGGACTACGGGGTGTTCCTCATATCCCGGATCAAGGAGGCGTACGACCGGACCGGAGACCACGAGGGGGCGGTGCGCGCCGGGCTGACCCGCACGGGCGGACTGATCACCGCGGCGGCCGTGATCCTGGCGGTGGTGATGGTGGCCATCGGCAGCTCGCGGGTGACCAACACCAAGATGCTCGGCCTGGGGATCGCGCTGGCCGTACTGATGGACGCGATGGTCGTGCGGAGCCTGCTGGTGCCGGCGGTGATGAAGCTGACCGGGAAGGCCACCTGGTGGGCGCCGGCTCCGCTGCGCCGACTGCACGCACGCATCGGGCTGAGCGAGGGGGAGCCCGCGCCGGCCGCCGAGCGGCCCGAGCCCGAGCCGGTGCCCGCCGGGAGCCGCTAGCGGACGGGGCCCGGGAGGGTCCCGTCCCTGGACCGGACGCCGTGTCAGTCCTCGCGGCGTCCGCGGTTGCCGGGCCGGCGCGCCACCCAGGTGCGGATGGTGTCGGCGTACCAGTAGGGCTTACCGCCCTCCACATGGTCGGGGGCGGGCAGCAGCCCGTGCTTGCGGTAGGAGCGCACCGTGTCCGGCTGGACCCGGATGTGAGCGGCGATCTCCTTGTACGACCACAGCTGTCGGTCGCTCATCCTCGACACCTCCTTGTCCACGCCGCAGGGCCGGCCGGGAGGCCGTCGGGGGAGCCGGCGCGTGGACACTGACGATCACTCAGGTTGTGCCCGGGGAACGACGCAGGGTGAGGCCAGGGGAGGGGCTGTCGTCCGGCTGTGACGGAAGACCCGCGTAATGCGGACATGTGTGACACAAGGGCGACCCTCGTGACACGGGTGGCACATGGGGAAGGAGGGCGGCCGTACCGGCCCGGGGGCCGGGGCGCGTCATCGAGGGTCCTGAGGCCGGGGCGGGTGGATCAGCGGTAGAGGGCCGGGCGCTGGGCCAGTTCCACCAGGGTCCGCACGCCGCTGCGGGCCGCGGCGAGGCCCGCCTCGGAGACGGCCGCCGCCGCGTAGCCGTCCCAGGCGTCGGGACCGTCCACCCTGCCCAGCGCGGCCGCGGCGACCCAGCGGCGGAGCTGGCGGTCGTAGGCGTCGGCGAACCGCACCGTGAAGTCCTGGTCGATCTCCCCGCCCCAGCGGCCCGCCGACTGGACGACCATCGCGTGGCCGTCACCGATCCGGGCGGTGCCGGACTCGCCGACCGCCTCGCACTGCACCTGGTAGCCGAAACCGCAGTTGACGAAGATCTCCACGTCGACCACGGCGCCGCCGGAGGTCTCCATGAGGACGAACCGGGGATCGCGCAGCCCCTCGCGGGCGGCAGAGGCGGGCGTCGGGGAGAACACGGTCACCGCGGTGATCTCCTGGCCCAGCAGCCAGCGGGCCGCGTCCACCTCGTGCACCACCGAATCGCTGATCAGCATGTCGCTGGTGAAGAAGGACGGCGAGGAGGCGTTGCGGTGCCGGCAGTGCAGGAACAGCGGCCGTCCGATGCCGCCCGCGTCGAGCAGCTCCTTGAGCCGCGCGTACTCGGCGTCGTAGCGCCGCATGAAGCCGACCTGGACGAGCCGGCGGCCCAGCCGCGCCTCCGCCTCCATGATCCGCAGGGCGCCCGCCGGATCGGGGGTCAGCGGCTTCTCGCAGAGCACCGGCAGCCGCCGCTCCAGCGCCTGCAGGATCGCTTCCTCATGGGCGGGCCCGGGCGAGGCGATCAGTACGGCGTCCACCCCGGGCGCCGCTATCGCGGCCGCCGGATCGGTGTGCGCGCTCGCCGCCTCCAGACCGGCCGTGACCTCCTTGACCCGGTCCCCGTCCGGGTCGGCCACGGCCACCACCCGGGCCCCGCCGACCGTCCGGCCGAAGCGGCGGACGTGGTCGGAGCCCATCTTCCCGGTACCGATGACGGCGATGCCGAGCGTGCTGGTCATGTTCTGTTCCTCCACGAGGGTGCGTACGGCCGGGGGATCCGGTTCAGCGGGCGCCACAGGAGCGCAGGTGGGCGCGGGTGCGGCGGGCGATCGGCAGCGGCCGGTCGGGCGGGCACGGGTACATGTCCTGCTCCACGATGGCGAACAGGTCCACGCCGAGCCGCTCGGCGGCCGCCAGCACCGGTTCGAGCGCGGGTACCCCCGACGGCGGCTCGCACATCACCCCACGGGCCACGGCCGGCCCGAACGGGACCTGGTCCCGGACGACTTCGGCGAGGATCCGCGGATCGACCTGCTTGAGGTGCAGGTAGCCGATCCGCTCGCCGAAGGTCTCGATCGCCCGGACGCTGTCGCCGCCGCAGTACGCGTAGTGCCCGGTGTCCAGGCAGAGGGAGACCAGTGCCGGGTCGGTGGCGTCGAGGAACCGCGCCACGTTCTCGGGGGTGTCGATGTGCGTGTCCGCGTGCGGGTGGACGACGATCCGCAGCCCGTACTCGTCCTGGACCCGCTTCCCCAGCCGCTCGGTCTGCGTGGTCAGTTCGCGCCAGGCCCCGGGGGTGAGGGTGCGCTCCTCCAGCACCTCGCCGGTCTTGTCGTCCCTCCAGAAGGAGGGGATCACGACGAGGTGCGCCGCTCCCATGGCCCGGGTGAGCTCCGCGATCCGCGACACGTGCTCCCAGGTTGCCTCCCACACGGCGGGCCCGTGATGGAGTCCGGTGAAGACGGTTCCCGCGGAGACCCGCAGGCCGCGCGCCCCGACTTCGTCGGCGAGCCGGACGGGATCGGTGGGGAGATAGCCGTAGGGGCCGAGCTCGATCCACTCGTACCCGGCTTCGGCGACCTCGTCGAGGAACCGCTCCCACGGGGTCTGCCGGGGATCGTCGGGGAACCAGACCCCCCAGGAGTCCGGAGCCGAACCGACGCGGATTCGGGTCAACGCGGGCGGTGAGGACGTCATACGGCCACCTTAGGGTGCGAGGCTCTTGGGTGCGGGGAGCACTCGGTCGGGAGGAATGGTGTGGTGATGGCTGCGGATCCGTTGGCGTTCGACCTGATCACGATGGGGCGGATCGGGGTGGATCTCTACCCCCTGAGGACGGGCGTACCGCTCGGCGAGGCGGACACCTTCGGGAAGTTCCTGGGCGGTTCCCCGACCAACGTCGCCGTCGCGGCGGCCCGGCTGGGACGGCGGACGGCGGTGATCACCCGGACCGGAGCGGACCCCTTCGGCGCGTATCTCCGGGCGGAGCTGCGCGGGTTCGGGGTGGACGACCGGTGGGCCGGTGAGGTGGCGGCCTATCCGACGCCGGTGACCTTCTGCGAGATCTTCCCGCCGGACGATTTCCCGCTGTACTTCTACCGCTACCCGAAGGCGCCCGACTTGGAGATCGCCGCGGACGAGCTCGACCTCGACGCGGTGCGGGCGGCGCGGGTGTTCTGGATGACCGGCACGGGGCTCAGCGCGGAGCCGAGCCGGACGGCCACCCTGGCGGCGCTGGAGGCACGGGACAGGAGCCCGTTGACGGTGTTCGACCTGGACTGGCGCCCGATGCTCTGGCCCTCCGGGGACGGGGGCGGCGCCGCCGGGCCCGGGGAGTGGTACCGCCGGGCGCTGTCCCTCGCCACGGTGGCCGTGGGCAACGCCGAGGAGTGCGCGATCGCCACCGGCGAGACCGAGCCGTACGCGGCGGCGCGGGCGCTGCTCGGCGCCGGGGTCGAGCTGGCGGTCGTGAAGCGGGGCCCGGCGGGTGTGCTGGCCGTCCACCGGGACGGGACGGTGGCGGAGCTCCCCCCGGTACCGGTGACCGTCGTCAACGGGCTCGGCGCGGGGGACGCCTTCGGCGGGGCCCTGTGTCACGGGCTGCTCTCGGGATGGGAGTTGGAGCGGGTAATCGGCTACGCGAACGCGGCCGGGGCCATCGTGGCGTCGCGGCTGGCGTGTTCGACGGCGATGCCGTTCGCTGCGGAAGTGGAGGAGGTGCTCGGCCGTGCCGGTGGTGTCTGAGTGGGCGATGGAGTGGACGGGGCTGCGCGTGCTCGACCTCGCGCCCGGGGAGGCGTACGCGCATGCGTGCGGGGAGTCGGAGTGGATCGTGCTCCCCCTGTCGGGCGGCTGCGAGGTCCGCTGCGCGGAGCCGTCCCCCTCCCCGCCCCTTCCCGAAACCGGGGGCGCTGCCCCCGGCCCGCGAGGGCGCACGGCGGGTCACCCGCACACGCAGGCTGACGCCGGCCGGAATCCAGCCCCTCCGGCGTTCGAGGAGCGGGGTCCGGGGCAGAGCCCCGGGAGCGGACCGCAGGTGTTCCGACTCCGGGGGCGACGCGGGGTGTTCGACGGTCCCACCGACTTCGCCTACCTGCCCCGGGACGGCCACGCCGAGGTCACCTCCCCCGGCGGCGGCCGCTTCGCGCTCGTCGGCGCCCGCTGCGAGCAGCGTCTCCCCGCCCGGTACGGGGCCGCCGCCGAGGTGCCCGTGGAGCTCCGGGGAGCCGGACAGTGCTCCCGCCAGGTCAACAACTTCGCCGCCGCCGGAGTCTTCGACTGCGACCGGCTCATCGCCGTGGAGGTGCTCACCCCCGGCGGCAACTGGTCCTCGTACCCGCCCCACAAGCACGACGAGCACCACCCCGGCGTGGAATCCCGGCTGGAGGAGATCTACTACTACGAGATCGCCCCGCACGGGGACACACCCGGCCTCGGCTACCAGCGTGTCAGCCCGTCCCCGGCGGGGAAGACCGACATCCTCACCGAGGTGAGGACCGGCGACGCGGTCCTCATCCCGGACGGCTGGCACGGCCCCTCCATCGCCGCGCCCGGCCACGACATGTACTACCTCAACGTCATGGCGGGACCCGGAGCGACCCGGGAATGGCTCATCCGGGACCACCCCGATCACGGGTGGATCCGCTCCACCTGGACCGGCCGGGACGTCGACCCCCGACTGCCCTTCCACCACCGAGCGGAGGACTCCGCATGACACCGACCGTCCGGCTCACCGTCGCGCAGGCCCTCGTCCGCTTCCTCTCCCGGCAGTACACCGAGCGCGACGGACACCGCCGGCGGCTGATCGCCGCCACCTGGGGGATCTTCGGGCACGGGAACGTCGCCGGGATCGGCCAGGCCCTGCTGGAGACCGGCCGCGCGGAGATGCCGTTCCTGCAGGGCCGCAACGAGCAGGCCATGGTGCACGCCGCGGTCGGGTTCGCGCGGCAGAGCGGGCGGCTGTCCGCGCACGCCGTCACCACCTCCATCGGCCCGGGCGCCACCAACCTCGTCACCGGGGCCGCCCTCGCCACCATCAACCGCATCCCGGTGCTCCTGCTGCCCGGGGACGCCTTCGCGACCCGGCCCGCCGACCCCGTCCTCCAGCAGCTGGAGGTCCCCCATGCGGGTGATGTCTCCGTCAACGACACCCTGCGCCCCGTCTCCCGCTCCTTCGACCGCGTCACCCGTCCCGAAGCCCTGATTCCGGCCGCGCTACAGGCCGTACGGGTCCTCACCGACCCGGTGAGCACCGGCGCCGTCACCCTCGCGCTGCCGCAGGACGTCCAGGCCGAGGCGTACGACTGGCCGGAGGAGTTCTTCGCCGAGCGGGTGTGGGGCGTACGCCGGCCCCGCCCCGACCGGACCGAGCTGACGCGGGCGGCCCGCGCCGTACGCGGCTCCGCGCGGCCGCTGATCATCGCCGGCGGCGGGATCCGGCACAGCGCCGCGGGCGCTGCGCTGGCGGGGTTCGCCGAGGCCACCGGGATCCCGGTGGCCTCCACCCAGGCGGGCAAGGGGGCCCTGCCGTGGGACCACCCCGCCGACGTGGGCGGGATCGGGCACACCGGCACGGCCACCGCCGACGCGCTGGCCCGCGAAGCCGATCTGGTGATCGCGGCCGGGACCCGGCTCACCGATTTCACCACCGCCTCCGCGACGCTGTTCCAGGACCCCGGCGTGCGGTTCCTCGGGCTCAACCTGGACCCGTACGACGCCCACAAACTCGCCGCCCGCCCTCTGGTCTGCGATGCGCGGGAGGGCCTGGAAGAACTCCGGGCCGAGGTCGCCGGGTACCGGGTGGACCCCCCGTACGAGGCGGCGTACAAAGAAGGGAAGAGGGCGTGGGAGCGGCTGGTCGACCGGGCGTACGCGGCTCCCGACGAGGACGCCGTCCCGACGCAGGCACAGGTGCTGGGTCTGCTGGACGGCCTCGTCGACGGTGACGACATCCTGATCAATGCCGCCGGTTCGCTCCCCGGGGACCTGCACAAGCTGTGGCGGGCCCGCTCCGCGGACCAGTACCACGTCGAATACGGGTACTCCTGCATGGGCTACGAGATCCCCGCCGCGATCGGCACCGCGCTCGCCGCCCCCGGGCGGCCGGTGTGGGCGCTGGTCGGCGACGGGACGTACCTGATGAACCCGACCGAGATCGTCACCGCCGTACAGGAGGGGATCCCGGTCAAGGTGGTGATCCTCGACAACCACGGATACGCCTCGATCGGCGGCCTCTCGGACGCGGTGGGCGCCGAGGGATTCGCCACCGCCTACCGCTTCCGGGCGGTGGACGGTTCGTACAGCGGTGCGCCCCTGCCGCTGGACCTCGCGGCCAACGCGGCCTCCCTCGGGATGGCCGTCCTCCGCCCCCGCACCCTCGGTGACCTGCGCAAAGCCCTTGCCGAGGCGCGGGTGGCGGACCGTCCCACATGTGTCTACGCACAGACCCGAACACCCGACACTGTGTCGGGCCCACCCCCCGCACAGGCGTGGTGGGATGTACCTGTGGCCGAGACCGCGACCCGTGCGTCGGCGGCCCGGGCCCGAGAAGAGTACGACCGGCAAGCCGCGCAGCGACGTCGCCATCTGTGAAGGAGTTAGGCATGAAGACCGTCAACCACTGGATCGGTGGCAAGACCGTCGAGGGCGCGTCGGGCAACTACGGCCCTGTCACCGACCCGGCCACCGGTGAGGTCACCACGCAGGTGGCCCTCGCGTCCGCCGACGAGGTCGACGCGGCCGTACGAGTCGCCAAGGAGGCGTTCCTGTCCTGGGGGCAGTCCTCGCTGGCCGCCCGCACCAAGGTGCTGTTCGCCTACCGCGCCCTGCTGGACGCCAACCGCGACGCGATCGCCGACCTGATCGTCGCCGAGCACGGCAAGGTCCACTCGGACGCGCTGGGCGAGGTCGCCCGCGGCCTGGAGATCGTCGAGCTGGCCTGCGGCATCACCGTGCAGCTCAAGGGCGAGCTGTCCACCTCGGTGTCCAGCCGCGTGGACGTCTCCTCGATCCGCCAGCCGATCGGCGTGGTCGCGGGCATCACCCCGTTCAACTTCCCGGCGATGGTGCCGATGTGGATGTTCCCGCTGGCCGTGGCCTGCGGCAACACCTTCATCCTCAAGCCGAGCGAGAAGGACCCCTCCGCCTCCACGCTGCTGGCGCAGCTCGCCAGCCAGGCCGGTCTGCCGGCGGGCGTGCTGAACGTGGTCCACGGTGACAAGGTCGCCGTCGACGCGCTCCTCGCGCACCCCGACATCGCGGCCGTCTCCTTCGTGGGCTCGACCCCGATCGCCCGCCACATCCACACCACCGCCTCCGCCAACGGCAAGCGCGTACAGGCCCTGGGCGGCGCCAAGAACCACATGCTGGTGCTGCCGGACGCCGACCTGGACGCCGCCGCCGACGCAGCGGTCTCGGCCGCCTACGGCTCGGCCGGCGAGCGCTGCATGGCCATCTCGGCCGTCGTCGCCGTCGGCTCCATCGCCGACACCCTCGTGGACAAGATCCGCGAGCGCGCCGAGAAGATCAAGATCGGCCCCGGCAACGACCCGACCTCCGAGATGGGTCCGCTGATCACCGCCGCCCACCGCGACAAGGTCGCCTCGTACGTGACGGGCGCGGCCGCGCAGGGCGCCGACGTGGTCCTGGACGGCACCGGCTACACGGTCGAGGGCAACGAGAAGGGCCACTGGATCGGCCTCTCGCTGCTGGACAACGTCAAGACCGACTCCGACGCCTACCGCGACGAGATCTTCGGCCCGGTGCTGTGCGTGCTGCGCGTCGAGACCTACGAGGAGGGCGTGGCGCTCATGAACGCCTCGCCGTTCGGCAACGGCACCGCCATCTTCACCCGCGACGGCGGCGCCGCCCGCCGCTTCCAGCTGGAGATCGAGGCGGGCATGGTCGGCGTCAACGTGCCGATCCCGGTGCCGGTGGGCTACCACTCCTTCGGTGGCTGGAAGGACTCCCTCTTCGGCGACCTGCACATCTACGGCAACGACGGCATCCAGTTCTACACCCGGGGCAAGGTCGTCACGACCCGCTGGCCCGACCCGTCGGACGCCCCCGCCGGCGTGGACCTCGGGTTCCCGCGCAACCACTGACGGGAGTCCCCGGCCCGAGTCCCCGGCCGGGCGCACGCCTCGTAGGACCGCTCGCCCCCCGCAACCCTCACCGCGGGGGGCGAGCCCGTTCCCGGCCCGGCTCGGATCAGCCCGGCACGGTGCGGCTCAGAGCAGCGACCAGACGTCCGCCGCCGCCGTCTGCGACCAGACGGGGTCGCCGTGCCCGTAGCCCGGGAGGACGGTGAAGCGGACCCGCCGGTTGCCGCCCGCCCGGATCAGCCGGGGGCCGCGCGCGTGGTCGCCGCGGCCCAGCTCGGTGTTGATCCACACCACTTCGGCGGAGATCCGCTCCCAGTCGATCGCGTACGTCTTCTCGTCGCCCGCCCAGACCGCGGCCAGGTCCCGCATCAGGGCGGTCGGGATCAGCCCGCTGCCCAGGGCCGTGGCCGCCGCGTGCCAGGTGGCGAGCGGTGCATGGGCGAGGGCGAAGCGGTCCCCGGCCGGGGTGGCTCCGAAGGCGTACGAGCCCGCCGCGTGGCCCTGGGTGTGGATCCAGTTCGCCGGGCCGGGCAGCAGGGAAGTGCGGACCAGCGCGTAGTGGGCGAGCCCGGCGTTGGTGAAGCGGAGCCCGGGATCGGGGGGCCAGGGAACATCCGAGGGGCCCGCCGGGTCGGTGACGGCCCGGGCGACCAGCGCCGCCAGGCCCGGATCGGTCGCGTACGCGCCCTCCGCGATCCCGGCCGCGTACGCGTCCCGGGTCTGGGCCGCCCGTACGGCCAGGTCGCCGGAGTAGGGCCCGGTCGTGTCCAGGGCCACGACCCGGGTCAGGCGGGGCGAGTCGTCGTGCGCGGCGGCGTCCAGGGCGAGCAGGGCCCCGGCGGAGTGGCCCACGTACTGGTACGGCAGCCCGAATGCCGCCTCCAGCGCCTCCACGACCGCGGCCAGATCCCGGCGGTGCGCCGCGAGCCCCCAGTCGGGGCCGATGTCCTGCGCGGTCGCGGCGTCCTCGCGCGGGGTGACGCCGACGACGAGCAGGCCCTCGCGGCGCAGCCGGTGGGCGAGGTTCAGGTCGGACGGGGTGAAGAAGACGGAGCCGAAGTTCAGTCCGCCGCCCGGCAGGAGGTACGCGATCCCGCGCGGGGTCCGGCGGGTGTCCGCGATCACGTCCACCGTGACCGGGGCCGGACCGCCGTCCTCGCGCGGGAGCGTGAGCCGGATCCAGCCGTCCCCCGGGACGTACACCGCGGTGCCGGTGCCCAGGGTCCGCTCGACGAGGGCCAGCAGCCCGATCCCCGCGTCGGCGGGATCCGCGGGCCGGCCCGCGGGGGTTCCGTGCGCGGGCCGGCCGGGCTCCGCTTCGCCGTGCTGTCGTGCCATGTGTGGTGCCTCCCGGGCGCCTGCCCCTGCCCGGGGATGGCCGGATGCCGTCCCCTGGGGACACCTTTGCCGATCAGCGCACTCCAGCCAAGTCCGGTGCCTGTTCCGGCCGTTCGGCGGCGGCCCGGCGGCGCCGGAGCAGTGCCCGGGCGGCGATGGCGGCGCCGGCCAGCACCAGGAGGGCGCCGAGCGCGGTCCACGGCACCGCGAGGAAATCCGTGGCCGAGGAGGATGCGAGGTCGGGGTAGGCCGAGGCGCCGGCGGTGATGTCGACGGTGACCCAGTCCGACTGGGGTGCGTCCGCCCACTCCTCGGTCAGCTCGATCCGCTGGCCCGGGAGGAGGACGAGCTTCAGCTCGCGGGCCGGCCGGTCCAGCACCCGGCGGCCGAACAGCCCCTCGGCGGACACCGTCACCTTCGGTTCGACGACCACGTTGCCCCGGTTGACCAGGGAGTACGTGATCTTGGCGCGGGCGTCCTTGACCCAGGGCAGCAGCGGCGCCGCCCGGCTGATCTTCACGTCCTCCACGCTCAGCCCCGGGGTCACCGGCCCCGGGACCCGGAAGTACAGCCGGGCACCGACCTGGCGCTTCACCCCGACCTGGACCTTGCCCTCCTGCTGGATGCCCTCGACGGCGGTGTTGAGGGCGACGATCCCGCCCACGTGGTCACCGGGTGTCGCGTCCGCCGGAACCTTCACGGAGAACGGGAAGTCCTTGCGGCCCTTGGGGGGCACGGTGACGGTGGCCTTGGTCTCGGGCGGCAGCGCGACCCAGGTGCCCACGTCCTTGGGCTTGGTCTCCACCGGCAGCAGAGCGAAGCCGCCGCCCACCGGGGTGTTGACGGCGTCAGTGGCGAATATCCGGAACGTCAGCTCCTTGTCGGAGGAGTTCACGATCGTCGCGCTGTCGCTGATGGTGGTGCCGGCCTCGCCCTGGTGGAAGAAGTACGCGCGGTCGGTCATCGCCGCACCGGCCGGGGGTGTCGGGAAGACGCCCCAGGTGCCGTTGTCCGCGGCCGTCGCGGGAAGGGCCGGGAGCAGCAGGGCGGCGAGGCCGAGGAGCAGGCCGAGGAGGAGGGTGCGGGTACGCATGGGCGGTTCTCCAGTCGGGCCGGACGGGGAGGGGGTGAGCCGGGGCGATCGCTGGCGGGGGGTGGTGCGCGGAAGGGTGGTGCGCGGAAGGGTGGTGCGCGGAAGGGTGGGGGGGGGGGGGGGGGGGGGGGGGGGGGGGGGGGGGGGGGGGGGGGGGGGGGGGGGGGGGGGGGGGGGGGGGGGGGGCGGGGGGGGGGGGGGGGGGGGGGGGGGGGGGGGGGGGGGGGGGGGGGGGGGGGGGGGGGGGGGGGGGGGGGGGGGGGGGGGGGGGGGGGGGGGGGG